>CAVUAF010000017.1:0-286811 GCA_963739375.1 Terriglobia bacterium | reverse complement strand
AGCATGAAGGTGTTGATGAGGATGCCCGCGCGCTTGCACTTGGCCACCTCTTCCAGCGTCTGGCTGACGACCAGGGGATCGAGGCCGAAGGCGTTTTTGTAGATGCGGCCGTCCTCCAGGGTGAGCGCCGAGGGCTTGCCGTCGGTGATCATCACAATCTGCTTCATGTCCTTGCGCTGCCGGTTCAGGACGCGCTGCGCCAGCCGCAGTCCTTCGCGCGTGTTGGTGTAGTACGGCCCGACCTTCACCCGCGCCAGTTGTCCCAGCGGCACCTCTTCCGCGGAATCGTGGAAGAGGATGAGCGAGAGCGAGTCCCCGGGATATTGCGTGCGGATGAGGTGCGAGAGCGCCATGGCGACCTTCTTCGCCGGGGTAAAGCGGTCTTCGCCGTAGAGGATCATGGAGTGCGAGCAGTCGAGCATGAGCACCGTGGCGCACGACGACTGGTACTCGCACTGGTGGACTTGCAGGTCGGGGTATTCGAGGTTGAGGGGCAGCGCCAGCCCTTCGCGCGCGATGGCGCTGGCCAGCGTGGCCGTGATGTCGAGGTTCAGCGTGTCGCCGAACTCGTAGGGCTTGGACGACCCCGAGGCCTCGATGCCGGTGGCCAGGTCGCGCGTGTCGTGCCGCCCGAAGCTCGACTTGCCCAGCGAGCCCAGCAAATTCCGCAGCGCCTTGAAGCCGAGGAAGTCGAGCGCCTTGTCGGTGACCTCGAAGCGCGCCGGCGCCTGGTTTTCGCCCACCTGCCCGCCCGCGCCCGCCTGCCGCGCCGGGTCGTGCGGCTGGTCGATGGTGACGTAGTCCTCGCGCTGCATGCGCTCCACGAGTCGCTCGACCAGTTCCTGCAGCGTCCCGTCCAGCTGCCGGTGCTGCATCTCGGCGCGCATCTCGTCGTCGAGCGCCTCGCTGTTCAGCAGCGCTTCCGCAATCGCCTGCTGCAGCTCTTCCAGCGAGTGCTCTCCCATCTCGTACCAGGACTGGCTGGGGAAGCCGCTTTGCAGCAGGTAGTCGGAGAGCGCCTGCAGCAGGTCTTCGAGGCTCATCTCTTGCGCGAGATCGGCGACGTATTTGGAGTAGCGGATGCGCTTCATGAGAGCAGTTTCTAGTTTCGAGTTTCTAGTTTCTAGTTAGCTAAAGTGACCCAGGCTACGAGTGCCGCCAGCTTCTGGTCCTGCGCCCATGGCGGCCCCATGGTCCGCCCCAGCGCGCTGATCCGGTCTGCGATTTGCTTCTGTGTCAGACCGAGGCTCTTCTCGGCGATTTCAAAAGCTTCCTTCTCGCGCACCCTGGTCAGCGCAAGGTTGCAGCGCTCGCACGCGTGCGCCACCGCATTGCGATACAGTTCGCCCTCGGCGGTATGGATGGCCGGGTGCGACGCGAGGATTGCTTCCACCGAATCCGGCATTCGCCCGGAACCGGTGAGCATTCCGCAGCCCACAACTTCGTGTCCGTTCCGCTGCAAATCATCCAAGGCCGCCGTCACATTCGCGACTGCCAGCCGGTAGGTCGAATCGGTGCACCGCTTCAGGAACTCCGTCGCCTGGGGAAGCGGCAGGGGTTCCGCGGCGTGATACGGCTGCTTAGAACCGCGAACCCTCGGGTCCGCCAGCACAATCCTTCGCTGGTCGCACACCACCGGGCCTTGCGCCGACGACCCAATGGCCACCAGCGCGGCCCATCCGGAATGTGTGCGAAACCCCAGCGCCGTCTGCACGCGTCACCGTTAGTTGAAGGAGCGCCGCGGCCGGGCGCCCGGCTCGTCTCCGCGCGCTCCGCTTGCTTCCGCGCGGCGCGACTGCTTCTCGCCGGCGGTGAAGACGCGCTCTTCGTTGCGCCCAATGCGCTTGTGCGCGTGCAGGCCTTCGAGCACGAACTCCGCCGCCGACACCACCACCTCCGGCTTGTCTTTCGCCTTCACCCCGACGGCGCCGAGCTTCTCGAAGAGTCCCTGGATTCCGCGCAGCGATTCCAGCGCCTCCGCCGCCGAGGCGTCGTCGTCGAGCTTGACCTCGCCCCCCAGGTCGAACCACTGCACCACCGGGCCGAACTGCGAGGCCTCGAAATGCTGGTCGAAGGTCTTGGCGACGGCGAGGCGAATCAGCTCGCGCGCCACCGCGTCCGCGCCCTTCATCTCGCCTTCGTACTCCAGCTCGAGTTTCCCGGTGATAGCGGGCATGGCGGCGTAGATGTCGGCCACGCGCGGCACGATCATTGTCTTCGTCGCCGGCCAGGGCGCGCCGCTCGGCGTTGGAGATGACGTTCTCCAGGCAGCTGATGGGCAGCCGCTGGCTCACGCCCGAGCGCTTGTCGATCTTCTTGTCTTCGCGCGCGCAGAACGCGATGCGCTCGATGATTTCGCCGACGTACTTGGGGACGTGCAGGCGCAGGCCATCGCGCCGCGTCCACGCCTCCTGCGCGGTGATGGCGATGCCTTCGTCCACCGTCGCCGGGTAGTGCGTGCGAATCTCGCTCCCGATGCGGTCTTTCAGCGGCGTGATGATCTTGCCGCGCGCCGTGTAGTCCTCCGGGTTGGCGGTGAAGACCAGGGCCACGTCCAGCGGCAGGCGGATGGGGTAGCCCTTAATCTGCACGTCGCCTTCCTGCATGATGTTGAACAGCCCGACCTGGATTTTGCCCGCCAGGTCGGGCAGTTCGTTGATGGCGAAGATGCCGCGGTTGGCGCGCGGCAGCAGGCCGTAGTGCACGGTCAGCTCGTCGGAGAGCTGGTGGCCGCCCCGCGCCGCCTTGATGGGATCGATGTCGCCGATCAGGTCGGCGATGGTGACGTCCGGCGTGGCCAGCTTCTCGACGTAGCGCTGCTCGCGGGTGAGCCACGCAATGGGCGTGTCGTCCCCCTGCGCCGCCACCAGTTCGCGGCAGCGCCGGCAGATGGGGTCGTAAGGGTTGTCGTGGATCTCGCAGCCCGCCAGGGCCGGCAGCTGCGCGTCGAGCAGGCCCGCCAGCGCCCGCAGGATGCGGCTTTTCGCCTGCCCGCGCAGCCCCAGCAGGATGAAGTTGTGCCGCGACAGGATGGCGTTCACCAGCTGCGGCACCACCGTGTCGTCGTACCCGACAATGCCGGGAAAGAGCGCCTCGCCGCTGCGCAGTTTCGCCATCAGGTTTTCGCGCAGCTCGTCTTTGACGCGGCTCGTCCGCAGGCGCTGCTCGCTGTATTCGCTGCGCCGCAGTTCGCCCAGCGTGTTGGGAAGATTACGTGGAAAGGACATGCAACCGGGACCCCCACCGTTGCTCCCGATTATACGCGCCGCCGCGCCAGCGTTGTCATCCCGAGCGTGCCGGGGTCCCCATCGAGCCCGGGTTTGGCTTGATGGGGTGACAGAGCGAGGGATCTGGGTTTCCTGAGAACTGGAAACTGGCAACTGCCGTCTGTTCTAGCTGCCCTTCAGCGGCTAATTGCTCGCGAACCTGCGATCCAGAAAACGAATCAGCTCTTCTGTCGTGAGTCCAATGATTTCAGAGTTCCCGTGCTCTGCACGATGATGGTCCAATGCCGTATCAGCCAGCGCCGTGCCACCAGTCAGATCCCACCTTCTAGGACCGTCCATGTAGAAGGCGCCGGCCTGCTGATAGAGAAGCAGCGCCAGATATGAGTGATGTGGCTGGAAATCGTAGTCGCGAGGATAGAGGTGGCGAGAGAAAGATTGACTCCACGGGGCCACAATCGTGCCACCGGGGCGGCCAATGTCAATGAGAGACCCCGGTTGCAAGGACGCGACCCCCGGGCGACCGAAAACGTGGAGAACGCGGAAGTTGATCTCGGTGTATATCGAGCGTTCACTTGTCGATAGAAAAGTGTGGTATCCCTCAAATCTTCCGATTACCCAAACGCCATTGCGAAGGACAGGGAATTCCGGCGCTGTTGCAACATCTCCGCCGGGCGAAATCGCCATCGTTGTGGTCTGGGGTTTCTGACAACGGAACAGGCGCTCCGATCTGAGCATCCCAGTAATCATCACGCGCGCGCCGCGTTTCTGATGTTGCGGTATCCTGCTGGTTACGGACATCCACCGGCACTAGCATCCAGCTGTTCTTCGCCGCCCTAAGTGCTGCCTCATTTCGAGCTACAGCGTCCGGTCGCTGCCATCCATAGCTGCTTGCAATCACCGTCAACACGATGATGAAACCAGTTGTCTTCTTATAACGCATCGTCTAGCTCACTTTCAGCGGCGTCGTCACGCTGCCCATCTGGCCGGTGAGGTTGTCGCGCACGATGAAACGCACCGTGTATTCTCCGGGCGGCAATTCCAGAACATAGCGGTACACGGTGCCGGTCCTGAAGTACTGCGGCAACTGCGCGGCGGGGATGCGGACCTGCAATTGCCGCGACGCCTGCGTTACCACTTCGCCGGTCGGGCTCTTGGCCGCGGCGACGAAATCCACGTCCAGGCGGTTGCCATTGGCTTCATCCAGCCGGGCGAACCCCGCCGGCAGTTTCAATTCGAATTCCACCAGCTTTTTCCCATCCTTGCCTGCGGTGACCGGACCCCACTTCCCGCTGAACTGGATGGCGGTGTAATCGCGCCCCGAGCGAATGGCGGTCGCTTCCTCCTCGCGAGCGGACTTCGCCAGGTCCTGCAGGTCGGTCCCCGCGCCGACGGCAAAGCCCTGGCGCGCCTGGACTTCCACTCCTTTCATCGCCACTTTGACCTGGAGCTTGCGGTAGTCCAGATAGTTCTTGTCTTTGGACTTGGCCGCCGCAGGGCGGTCGCGCTTGAAGTAGTAGCCCAGCAGGTAAGAGTCTCCGGAATCCTTGACCGCCGATTCATAGGCCTTGTCGAGGTCGTTGCGGTTGGTGAAGTATCTTCCCCCGGTCGCGTCGGCAAAGTACCACATGCTGTTCTGACTCTGAGTGAATGTTCTCATCGCACTTTGATAGTATCCGGGATCTGGCGCTGACCGGGACATGGTGAATAACGGATTCGCCAGGCCGCGCGAATCGATCGGATAGACCGCGATGTTGCCGGCGTTCAGCATCTTCCAGGTGCGCTCAATATAGTCACGCCTGAGAAGATGTTCGCCGCTAACCAGACCAGGGTGAGGGGCGACGTCTGGAAGCTGGCCATCCACCCAGATCAGTGACTTCCGGCCGGGAATTCCACCGTACGCCTGCGCCAGCCAGCGCATGGTGTCCAGAATCTCGTAGTCGGCGTTCGGATCATACTCAGCTAGTGTCAACGTATAACCGCCAAAGCTCCGGAAATCGGAGAGCTCGGTGGTCAGGCGCTCGATGGCCTGCGCCTCGGGAGTGCGCGGCGCCTGGGAAGCATCGGGCGGGACGATCCGCGCGTGCTTGCTGGCGATCTTCCGGGCATCGATGTTCCGCACCGCCGCGACCAGGAGGTTGGGGTCGCTGGTGTAGTCGTAGATCGAATAGAGTTCGCCAAACGGCTTCAGAACCATCACCGAGATCGGCTCGCGCGTCTTCGTCCAGCTTTCCAGGTACTTGAGCAACTGCTCTTGCGCCAGGAGCTGGTTCGTCATCGAACCGTAGTAGCCGCACAAGACGATCAAGGTGAGGCCCTGGGGCGCGGTTTGGCCAACCGCCGCTGCATTGCTGAACTCGCCCGGCGCCAGTGGGGGAGGCGCCACCGCGTTGGGCTTGCTGGTCCGCACTTCCTCAAAGATGGCGATCTTCTTTTCCACGCCGTTCTCCAGCACGCGGAAGTCGCCCTTCTTGAGGCCGGGGACGTGAACCCCATCTTTCCTGACCATGACCGGAATCAGCACTAATTCCGACTTCGTAGTGAAGGTCACCGCGGGCTGTTGCTCGGCGGGGGGCTGCTGGTCGAGCCGGAGGGGCTGCTCGGCTTTGCCCTGGGCAGGCGGCTTCTGCCCGGCTTTGCTGTCCTGACCGGCTGGGCTTTGCGCGAATAAGACCGCCACAAACAGCAGCAGGACGGCGAGTGCCGCATGCGTCCTCTTCATGCCCATTCTCCTTCGTGCGCCGCAGTCGGATGTGAGGGCAGGACAGCACTGATTTGACTGCGGCAATTTCCGAAACGTTTACTTGGGAGGGCCTAAAAATCGACAACAGAAGACATCACACCCTCACTGTTGTGTAACGCCTACAGCACCTTCAGGCCCAGCCCCGGCCCTGCGGGAAGAATCAGCTTGCCGTTCTGCACCGTCACGCCGGCATACGGATCGTTGGCGATGAGCAGGTTGCCGTCGAGGTCGGCGTAATCCACCAGCGGCGAAAGATGGGCGGCGGCGGTGCAGGTGCACGAGCTGGAGATCATGCAGCCCAGCATGACCTTTTTCCCCAGCGCCCGCGCCATCTTGATCCAGCGGTACGCCTCCATGATGCCGCCCGCCTTGTCGAGCTTCACGTTGATGCCGTCGTAGACCTCGAGCACCCGGGGAATCGCCGCCGCTTCGGTGCACGCCTCGTCGGCGAAGATGGGCATGTTCACGCGCTCGCGGATCCAGCGGATGTCTTCCGGCGGGGTAGCCGCGGGCAGCGGCTGCTCGATGAACTCCACGCCCTTTTTCTCCAGCCAGTTGATCTTGCGCACCGCCTCTTCGCGGTTGGTCCAGCCTTCGTTGGCGTCCACGCGCAGCGGCTTGTCGGTCACGCTGCGGATGGCCTCGATGGTCGGCTCGTCGGTCTTGAGTCCGACCTTCACCTTCAGGACCGGGTAGGGTTGCGCCTCCAGCGTCTTCTGCCGGGTGATCTCGGGCGTGTCAATCCCGATGGAGAAGGTGGTGAGCGGCGTGTCCCGCGGATCGAGGCCGAAGTAGCGGTAGAGCGGCACGTTCAGCTTCTTCCCCACCCAATCCATCAGCGCGATATCGACGGCCGCCTTGGCGGCATGCTCGCCCGGCACCGCCTGGTTGAAGGCGGCCATGATCTTGTCGAAGGCCCAGGGCGAGTACGCCAGCACGCGCTCGGTGAATCCCTGTACCGCCCGGGCCGCGCCCTGCGCGTTCTCCTGGTAGCGGATGATGGGCGCGCCCTCGCCGTACCCGGTGACGCCGTCGCTGACGTAGCGCACGTGCACGGTGTCGCGGAAATCGTCGGAGGCCATGGTCGTGGTCCAGGTGTGCCGCAGCTTCAGGCGCTTGATCTCGCAGGTGAGCGAGGCCTTGCCTGCCGGGCGCGACGGTGTGCGCTGCGCAGCCGCGAACTCCGCCGGCAGTGCGGTGGCCGCACCCAGTGCGGCTGCGTTCTTCAACCATTCGCGACGATTCATTTCAGCCTCCGTATCGCCACCAGGAGCCGCGTCCAGTGTGGCTCGTCGAGCTGCCCAATCTGGACCATGGGCTGGGTGCGCGTGGTGTCGTGGATGAACTGTCCTTCCCCGATGTACATCCCGGTATGTGTGATTTTCTCCGCCGCCGCGCCGAAGTAGAGCAGGTCGCCGGGCTGGAGGTCCGGCCGCTCCACCGGCATCAGCCCGCTCCAGGCCGCCTGCTGCCCGGCATCGCGGGGGAGGAGCACGCCGCGGCGCCGCATCAGCATTTGCATGAAGCCCGAGCAGTCGTAGCCGAAGCTCGACGTTCCGCCCCAGGTGTAAGTCACGCCCAAAAACTTTTTCGCCAGCGCAATGGTCTCGGCGGCACTCAGCGCCTTCGGGTCGGCGCCAGCGTCGCCGCTCTGCAGGTAGCCGGTGCGGCCGTCGGGGAGCCGCACCGCGAGCCAGCGGCCGCTGCTATCCGCCTGCGGGTTGGTGATTTCCAGCCGCGTCTCGAACGGCACCCGCAGCAGCGGCGCATGCTTGGTGACGTCCATCTCGCGATAGATGTTCGCGCCCAGGCTGGTGACCTCCGCCACCGGGCCGCCGGCGGCGTACGGGCCGGGGTCGAGTTTCTTCAGCAGCGCAGCGCGCACCCAGCCGGTGTAGTCGTCGGCCGTGCGCACCCGGAACCACTTGCGCTTCTTCTCCAGGCGCGCGACGTTGCTGCCGCAGATGGCTTGCGAGACGACGTCGGCATCCTCGGTGGCGGAGCGGTACAGGTTGGCGACGGGCGCAATCACCACATACCGCGGCGCAGCCTTCTGCGCGGCGAGAGGGACGACGGTCAACAACAGGAGGAGCGCCAGCGCCGCAGCAGGCCGCAGCACTCGGCGCCGAAGTGGCGGCTTCATGGGCGCCTCGCGTCAGATGAGGTGCAAACAAGCCAGCCTAGCCGCCGCCCAGCCGACCGGCTGTTACCGCCGTCACACAACCATGTGCTGTGGCGGATAGGGCAATCGCGGAGCACCACCAACGAATTACTCCGTGTCTCCGTGCCTCCGTGGTGAATCGGCCTTCGCAGTCGGCGTTGACTTTCGCGGCGGCGTCATCTACAAGCGGTCGCATGAGACTGGAAGGCAAAGTCGCGGTGGTGACCGGGGGCTCGATGGGGATCGGCGAGAGCATCGCCAAGCACTTCGCCGACGAGGGCGCCGCCGTCGTCCTCACCTCGCGCGACCTGCAGCGCGCCGAGGAGGCGCGCCACCGGGTCGTGCACTTCGACCGCACCCTGGCGCTGGCCTGCGACGTACGCCGCCACGCCGACCTCGAAGCCCTGCTCAGCGCCGTGCTGGCACGCTTCGGCCGGGTCGACTTCTGGGTGAACAATGCCGGCTTCGGCCTCATCGACTCCGTCGCCGAGATGAAGCTGGACGACTGCCGTGCCCTGTTCGAGACCAACCTGTTCGGCGTCATCGACGCCATGCAGCTGGTGATCCCGGTGCTGCGCCGCCAGGGGGCGGGCACCATCGTGAACATCTCCAGCGTCTCGGGACACATCGCGTCGCCCTACATGGGCGCGTATGCCGCCAGCAAGCACGCGCTGAACGCCATCGGGCGCGCGGCGCGGCTGGAGTTGCGCGGGACGGGAGTGAACGTGCTGACGGTGTGTCCCGGGTACATCACCACCGACTTTGCCGCCAATGCCGTGCGCGCGCCCGGGGCGCTGCGCATGGGCGCCTCGGCGCGCTACAGCGTTCCCGCGGCGCGCGTGGCGGCGGCGGTCGTCGAAGCTTGCTGGAAGCGCAAGCGCCAGGTGGCCGTTCCCTGGTGGTACTGGCTGCCCATCAAGCTGTACGAGAATTGTCCGGCGCTGGTGGAGCGGATGATGCTGCGCGCGCTGCGCCCGGCCGACCAGGTGATCGCGGCGCAAGCCACGCGCGGCAAGCCGTAAAATCACAAATCGCAAATCAGAAATCGCAAATCACTGATTTCTCGGTGTCCCTGTGTCTCTGTGGTAGGTGTTCCCGCTGTACCTCTGTGGCGGGTGTTTACATCTCTTCGAGGAGGCCGCGCATCTCGGTCGCGGCGTGCAGGTTGCCGGCTTTCGCGGCGGCTTCGATGCCCTGCTCCAGCGCCGCGCGCGCTGCCTCGCGCTGTCCCTGCTGCACCAGCGTCTGGCCCAGCATCTGGTGCGCCGGGATGTAGTCGGGCCTGGCGGCGAGCAGCTGGCGCAGCTCGGCGATCGCCGTCTCCGGCTGGCCGCTGTTGGCGTACTCCAGCGCCAGGCTGTAGTGGGTGAAAGCGTCCGCGGGATACTCGCGGTGCAGCTCCTGCAGTTGCTCCAGTCGGCTCATGGTTTCCTTCGTGTCCTTCGTGTGACCTTCGTGCCCTCTGCGGTTTGCTTCTTGCCGAGGTGCCGGTTGCGCCGACCGTTCCCGGGACTACAATCGGCTGCGCGAGCGCTCATGGCCTGCCCTTACTTTATCCCTTCCGCCCGCCGCGACGACCTGCTGTGGCCGCACCCGGGGCGCCTGCCGCTGGGCGCGGGCTTCGGCGGGCACTGCGGCGCACCCGGATACGACGCCCTGCCCCCTACCGACGCCGACCTGCAGGAGCGCTGCAACCTGGGGTATGCGCGCTGCTCGCGCCTGCCCGCCGAGCGCTTGGCCGACGCCGTCCGCTTTGCCGTGGCGCTGGACGCCGCCGAGCGCCTGGTGGTCACCTGGGTGCTGGAGCGCGACCACGCTCCCGCCGGCAGTGGCGTGGTGGAGTTCGACCGGGAGACACGGAGATTCGCGGTCCCGCATCCGGACGCACGCATACAGAAGCAGTTGGAGTGCTACCTGGCCGGCTACCTGGAGCGCCGGCCGCGCGCGGCCTCATAGCTGCGTGCTATTGTTCCACGTGGAACAAATGAGCAGCCCAGAAGCAACCAACCTGAGCCCGCGGCCGGTGGCGGAGTCGCAGTCGGCCATGGCCGAGATCGTATTGCCCAATGACGCCAATCCCTTAGGGGCCCTGCTCGGCGGGCGGCTGATGCACTGGATCGACCTGGCAGGGGCGATGTCGGCGCACCGCCACTCCCGCGCCTATGCCGTCACAGCGGCGATCGACCACCTCGACTTCGTGACCCCGGTGCACATAGGCGACCTGGTCATCCTGAAGTCCTCTGTGAACCGCGCCTTCCGCACCTCGATGGAGGTGGGGGTGAAGGTGTGGGTGGAGAGCTACATCGAGGGGACGACCAAGCACGTCAGCTCGGCTTACCTGACGTTCGTGGCGGTGGACCGGGTGGGGCGGCGCCTGCCGGTGCCGCCGGTGGTGCCCGAGACGGCAGAGGAGAAGCGGCGCTACGACGATGCCGGGCGGCGACGCGGGCTGCGTAAGGCGGAGCGGGAGCGGAAGGGGTTATAGTGCTCAACAGCCAACGCCTTCCCTCAGCGGCTAAAGCCGGCCTGTAGTCTAAGCGTTCTGCGGCACGGATGAAGCCTTGCCCTTATGAAAGAAGCCGCCGGCATCTTCGTGGAAAAGCCCTGGGACGGCGTGGCGGCGCAGGCAGGGTAGGGATCCTTCGACTCGCGCTCGGTCGTCCGCCGTGGCGGACTTCCTCGCGCTCGCTCAGGATGACAATTCGAGAACGAGCAGCGGCTGACCCGGCCTGCACATTCGGTCCAAGAAAAACCCCGATGCCCGGCTGCGTCCGGGATGACAATGGAAGAACGCAAATTTTTCTGGGGCCGGCGTTCTATAAGAGGTAGAGGAAGCGGTGACCGGCAGCGGCGCCGCTGGTGCTGCCAGGTCTTTTCTGCCACAATTTTCCTTATCCCCGGTAAGCCGCGCGGCATCTGTAGAGTCAGCCCCGAGTGGAGTTCGTGCATGAGTGTTGCAGGTCGTTCCCTGGTTCGTGCAGCGGTGTGGTTCAGCTGCCTGGCGGCGCTGGTAGCGCCGGCGGCGGCGCAGCAAAAGGCGCGCCTCCGCGTGGATGATTACGTCATCGAGGCGGAGCTGACGCCGCGCACCCATCACCTGGGGGCGCGGGCGCGCGTGAAGTTCACCGCGCTCGACGACCTCAACAGCGCGACCTTCGACCTGCACAACGCGCTGCACGTGACCAAGGTGGAGGACGCCGCCGGCAAGCCGCTGACCGCGGAGCGGAGCACGCAGAATTCCACGGTCACGGTGGCGCTGCCGGCCATCCTGCCCAAAGACCAGAGCACCACCCTGACGTTCGAGTACGACGGCGTGCTGCAATCGGGCGACGACAGCCCGGTGCCGGGCCTGAAGCTGGCGTACGTCGGCGAGGACACCTCCTACCTGCTTTACGCGGGCCGCTGGTTTCCGGTGGCGGGCTACGGCACCAACCGGTTTACCTCGACCATCAGCATCACCGTGCCCACGAACCTGATGGTGATCGGCAGCGGCAAGGCGGTGGTGGGGGCGCCACCCGCGGTGGCAGTCCCGAAATCGCGGGCGCCCGCGGTTCCTCCCGCCGGCAAGACGATGTACACCTTCACCTGGGACAAACCGAGTTTTCCGGGAACGATCATCGCCGGGCAATTCGGGGACTACAAGCAGGATGCCGGCGGGGTGACGCTGCAGGTTTATTTCAAGGCTGCCCACAAGAACCTGGCGTCGCCGTACGCGGACACGGCGGGCAAAGAGTTCCAGTTCTTTTCCCTGACCTACGGACCGGCGCCGGCGCCGGACCTGAAGCTGGTGGAGCTGCCGGACGACACGGTGCCGTCGGCGTGGGCGCCGGGGATGGCGGCCATCGCGTCGCGCGCGATCGCGGAAAAGGTCGAGTACCGGCTGCTGGCCAACGTCATCGCGCACCAGTGGTGGGGGGTGCTGGTCTCGCCGGCCACGCGCGAAGACTGGTGGCTGGGGGACGGCATGGCGCGCTATGCCGAGGCCATGTACGTGCAGTCGGCGGCGGGGCAGGCGGGGTTCGAGGAAGGCGTGAAGGACATGGCGGTGGGGGCGCTGGCGTATGACAACGTGCCGCTCTCCAGCGTGGGGCGCTTCGATCCCTTCTCGCCGGAGTTCCAGTCGCTGACCACCGACAAGGGCGCGATGGTCCTGCACATGCTGCGCTGGGAAATGGGCGAGGCGCCGTTCCAGAAGACGCTGCACGACTTTGCGACGAAATACGCGTGGAAGACGGTCACGGTCGACGACCTGCGGCAGACGGCGGAAGCCAATGCCAGCGGCGCGAAGCTTTCCGGCTTCCTCAACCAGTGGCTGGATTCCACCGGGGCGCCCGAATTCCGCAACAAGTACACGGTGTACCGCGTCAAGAACGGCTTCCGCGTGGTGGGAGAAATCTCGCAGGACCTCGACCTGTTCCGCATGCCGGTGGAGTTGAAGATCGACACCGACGGCAAGACGGAGATACGGCGGATCGAGGTGCAGGGGACGAATTCGCCGTACAGCGTGGAAACGTTCGGCAAGCCGCGGCGCATCTCGATCGACCCCAACAACTGGGTGCTGAAGAGTTCGGGCGAGGTCAAGGTGCGGACGGCGATCCTGCGCGGACAGCAACTGGTGCAGCAGGGCGACCTGGCGGAGGCGCTGCGGCAGTTCCAGCTGGCGCTGGAGTCCAACAAAGCCAGCTCGCTGGGCCACTACCGCATCGCGGAAGTGTTCTTCACGCAGCGCAACTACCAGGCGGCGGCCAATGCCTACCGCGAAGCGCTCAACGGCGACGGCGACCCGCGCTGGACCGAGGTGTGGAGCCATATCCAGCTGGGCAAGATTTACGACGTCACCGGACAGCGCGAGCGCGCCACCAACGAGTATCGCCAGGCACTGCAGACCAACGACGACACCGAAGGGGCGATGAGCGAGGCCCGGAAGTACCTGAGCGCGCCCTATCAGCGGAGCAAGCCGAGCGAAGGACAGAACTAGGAATTTGGAGATTTTTCCATTTAGAGATTTGGAGATTTTGAGGACGCGGGCTACCGGCCCGCGTTTTTCATTTGGGTTGGCGGTGGCTACAATGGCCGCTACAGGAGTGCCAGCGGCCACAGCTATCATGGCATCTGTTTTGCGTACTGAACGTTTGTGAAAATACTTCTTCTTATTGTCGGTGGGCTCGCAACCGCGATCTTCTTCGTTGTTTCATTGCTCATGGTCTGCAGACCGACGCGCTATACGGAGCTAATTCGTCTTCTGAATAGATGGCCGCGGCGCGCGGAACCGGACAAACGGGGCCTAGACTCACAAATCGCAGGAGCAATACTTCTAATCGCCGCCATCTATTTTACTGTTGTCTTTGTTAAGGTAGTTCTAAGTGCCATCCATTGATATCCCGGAGCGTGACGATTGTTTGGAGCGATAGCCGGTATCGTCATTGTCGTACTGGGCGTTCTCATGATGATTCGGCCATTGCTGTTTCACCAATTGCTCGACAAACAGATACAACTTGGTTCACTTCCACCAGCCAAATCTGTTCGGCGGATTCGAATACTGGCGGCGT
The DNA here is from genome assembly GCA_963739375.1 of Terriglobia bacterium. Classification (GTDB taxonomy): domain Bacteria; phylum Acidobacteriota; class Terriglobia; order Terriglobales; family Acidobacteriaceae; genus CAVUAF01. Next base: position 273,134 of record CAVUAF010000017.1, on the reverse strand, counting down.
GCTTTGTCGCTGCGGGTTTCTTCTTCCTTGCTGTATCAATCCGGTTGCTTATTACGTGACGAGGTTGCGAAGACGCGGGCTAACGCTCGCGTTTTTCATTTTGGCGAGGGCGCGGAGACGTTCCGATATCATGGTGCAACATGCTGGGAGAGCGGACGTCCGGAATCCTGTTGCACCCAACGTCGCTGCCGTCGCGCGGCGGCATCGGCGACTTTGGGCCGGCGGCGTATGAGTTCCTCGACTTCCTGGCGGCGGCGCGGCAGGGCGCCTGGCAGGTGCTGCCGCTGAACCCGGTCGGCCTGGGCAACTCGCCGTATTCTTCCATCTCGGCGTTCGCGGGCAACGAACTGCTGGTCAGCCTGGAGCGGCTGGCGGAGCGCGGCTGGATTGACGCGGCGCGCCTGGCTTCCCTGCCCGCGCGCCACGGGCACATCGACTACGACGAAGTGCGCGCCACCAAGCTGCCGCTGTTGCGCGAGGCCGCGGGCAACTTCCTGCGCCACGCTTCCGGGGCGCACCGGGCGCGCTTCCACGATTTCTGCAACGAGGCGGCGTGGTGGCTGGAGGACTTCGTCCTGTTCCACGCGCTGCGGCAGCACCACGCACAGCGCCCGTGGAACGAGTGGCCAGGGGAGCTGGCGTGGCGCCACGAGGCGGCGCTGGCGCAGGCGCGCGAAGAGCTGCGGCAGGAGGTGGAAGTCGAACGCGTGATCCAGTTCGCGTTCGCGGAGCAGTGGCGCTCGCTGCGGCAGGCGGCGCACCGGCGCGGCATCCGCCTGCTGGGCGACGTCGCCATCTTCGTGAACCTCGACAGCGCGGACGTGTGGGTACACCGCGACATCTTCCGGCTCGATGACAAGCTGCAGCCCGAGGTGGTGAGCGGCGTGCCCCCCGACGCCTTCAGCGAGACCGGGCAGTACTGGGGCAATCCGCTGTACCGCTGGGAGGTGCTGGCGCAGCGCGGGTACGACTGGTGGATCCAGCGGCTGCGCTGGACGCTGGAGCAGTGCGACGTGATCCGCATCGACCACTTCCGCGGCTTCGAGTCGTACTGGGAAATCCCGGCGAGCGAAACCACCGCCGTCCACGGGCGCTGGGTCAAGGGACCGAACGATGCGCTGTTCCAGGCGCTGCGCGCCGCGCTGGGCGAGCTGCCGATCGTCGCCGAGGACCTGGGCATCATCACGCCCGAGGTGCACGCGCTGCGCGAGCGCCTGCGCCTGCCCGGGATGCGCGTGCTGCAGTTCGGGTTCGGCAACCCCGGCGCGCACATGCACCTGCCGCACCGGCTGGAGCGCAATACCGTGATCTACACCGGGACCCACGACAACGACACCACGCTGGGGTGGTGGCGCAACCTGGCCACCGAAGACGAGAAGCGGCACGCGCGCGCGTATTTTGGGCTGGAAGACAGCGAGGCGGAGGTGCCCTGGGGGTTCATCCGGGCGGCGGAGGCGAGCGTCGCCGACCTGTGCATGGTGCCGCTACAGGACGTGCTGGGCCTGGGCAGCGACGCGCGCATGAATGTCCCCAGCCATCCCGAGGACAACTGGACGTGGCGCTATGAGGCCGGCGCCCTGCGGCCGGAACTCGCCGCGCGGCTGGGGGTGCTGGCGGAGGTCTGTGACCGCGACGCCGCGGTGCGCGCTGCCGCCGCGGCCCACCAGCAGCACGACCGGGAAGCGCACGAGGAGTTCGCGGCCTGAGCGGCAACGGTTACGGCAGGCCGCAGGCGGGCCCGGCGAGGCCGCGGGCGGCGAAGAAGGCGGTGACCTGCGCGCCCAGCGCAGCGAGTTCCGGCGCGGTCAGCAGGCGCTGCATGGCTTCGAAGAGCTCGCCTTCCTCGATGCGGATGTGAGCGGAGAGCAGCGCGGCAAAGTCGAGCAGGCCGGCAGGCCCGAGGGCGCTAGCGGCGGCGGCGCGGACGGCGGCCCGCAGCCGCGCGTGTTCGTCGAGCAGGCGCAGGACGAGCGGCTCCAGAGTGTCGCGGCGGCGCACGGCGGGAAACAGCACCTGCTCCTCGGCGTCGAAATGGTGGCGAATCTCGGATTCGAAGAGCGCCGCGACTTCCCGCTCCCAGGCGGCGGGCGCGGGGGAACCGCGCCGCTTTCCCGGTTCCGGAGGCGCCAGCGCCCGCGTGATGCGCACACACAGCGCCAGCGCGTGCTGGTGCTGGCGGGAGAGCGGGGCCAGGCTGGGGTCGCGGAGCACGCCCTGATTGTAGCCGCGCCCGCGGACGCCCGGGGCCGGCGGCTTTACTAAACCAACGCCGACAGACGACAATGGCTGTTTGGCCAGGGAGCGGCGCGGCCCGCCGTGGGAGGCATGTGTCCTATGGAGCAAGAGCGGAGCAAGACCGTGGTAACGGGAGAGCTGATCCGGATGATGAACTACGTGGACGACATTGCGGCCACGCTGCGGCGTATCACCGCCAATTTCTCGTTCATCACCGAGGAGGAGCGGCTGCGCCTGGCGGCTTACATGCGCAAGGCCGATCCCAACTATCTCAAGGTGCTCGAGCAACTGGAGAACAAGTAGGCGATGCCGGAAATACGCACGGTGGCGGTGATCGGGGCCGGCATCATGGGGCGGGGCATCGCGCACGCGGCGGCGCTGGGCGGCTTTCGCACCGTCCTGGAAGACGTGCTGCCGGCGGCGCTGCGCAAGGCGGAGACGGAGATCCGCGGCCACCTGGACAAGGCGGTGGAACTGGGGAAGGTCGCGCCGGACGCGGCGAACGCGGCGTTTCAGCGCATCGAGTACGCGGGCTCGGTGGAGCAGGCGGCGCGCGATGCCGACCTGGTGATCGAGGCCGTGCCCGAGGAGATGGAATCGAAGATCGAGATCTTCACCCTGCTCGACAAAATCTGCCGGCCGGGCGCCCTCCTGGCGTCGAATACCTCGTCGCTCAGCATCACCGAAATTGCCTCGGTCACCTACCGGGCGCCGCGCTGCGTGGGCATGCACTTCTTCAATCCCGTCCCCAAGATGAAGCTGCTGGAGATCGTGCGCGGCCTGGAGACCAGCGAGGAGACGCTGGCGGCGGCGGTGGAGGTGGGGCGGCGCATGGGCAAGGAAACGGTGGTGATCCGCGAGGCGCCGGGATTCATCACCAGCCGTATCAACGCCATGCTCGGGAACGAGGCGTTCTACATGCTGCAGGAAGGCATCGCCTCGGCCGCCGACATCGACAAGGCCATCAAGCTGGGCCTGAACCATCCCATGGGGCCGTTCGAGATGGTGGACCTGGTGGGGCTCGACACGCGCCTGCACATCCTGGAATACCTGCACAAGACGCTGGGAGAAAAATTCCGTCCGGCGCCGCTGCTGGTGCAGTACGTCAAGGCCGGGCGCCTGGGACGCAAGGCGGGGCGCGGCGTCTACGAGTATCCCGAGGCGGCCGCGGCCCGGGCCGGCGCTCCGAAGTAGTCATTCCTCGGCCCGCCGCGATGGTTGTCGCGCAGGCGAAAAGCCGGTACTTTCACAGCATCCGACCGCAACCTCGCGCGGGGAGAAACGTCTTTATCGCGGGGACCCCGCTTCGCACTCATGCGCCTGCTGTTCGACATCTTCGTCCAGACGCTGCGCACCCTGTGGGCGCACAAGCTGCGCTCCTTCCTGACCATGTTCGGGATCGCCTGGGGCGTGGGCTCGCTGTTGCTGCTGGTGGGGCTGGGGGAAGGCTTCCGCTCGGGACAGCACCGGCAACTGGCGGACCTGGGCGACAACATCATGTTCATCTTCGGGGCCCGCACCCCGGTGATCCCCGGCAACATGAATTCCGGGCGCTTCTACCAGCTGACTTACGGGGACTACTTCGCGATCCGTGACGAAGCGCGGATCGTGGGGGCGGTGTCGCCGGTGATTGGGCGCGGCGACGTGCGCGCGGTCAGCGACTTCAACAGCCTGGCCGGAGGCGTGACCGGCACCTCCGCGAGCTACAACCACATCCGCACCATGCCGATCGAGGTAGGGCGCTGGTTCACCGAGGAGGACGACAACGAGCGGCGGCACGTGGCCATCATCGGCGACGAGGCGGCGCGGCAGCTCTTTCCCGGCAAGCCGGTGGTGGGCGGCAGCATCCTGCTGAACGGCACCCGCTTTGAGGTCATCGGGAAGCTGCGGCGGATTGGGCGCGAGGGCAACAACGGCACCAACCTCCGCGTCTTTATCCCCATCCAGACGATGTTCACGCTCTCCCCCATGCGCGGTGAGATGCAGCGCCGGGCCGTGGGCTACCTCAACTACAAGCCGCGCACGCGGGGGGAGCACGAGCAGGCCAAGCTGGAAGTGCACCGCATCATCGCCCGGCGGCATGGCTTCGATGCCAGCGTCAAGGAAGCGTTCGAGGACGAGGACACGGTGGCGGACGAGGAGACAATCGGCAAGATCTGGGACGCGATGGATTATTTCCTGGGCAGCGTGGGCGCGGTGACGCTGGCGCTGGGGGCGATTGGGATCGTCAACATCATGCTGGTGGCGGTGAGTGAGCGCACGCGGGAGATCGGGCTGCGCAAAGCCGTGGGCGCCACTCGGCGCAACATCCTGACGCAGTTCTTCCTGGAAGGCGCGTTTCTTACGCTGCTCAGCGGCGGCATCGGGCTGGGAGCGACGCTGGGCCTGATGGCGCTGATGACCAACGTGCAGTTGCCGGAAGGCTTCGATCCGCCACACATCGTGCCGGCGTCGGCGGCGGTCGCGATCCTCTCCCTGGCGGTCGCCGGGACGTTTGCCGCGCTGTACCCGGCACGGCGCGCGGCCCTGCTGACGCCGGTGGAAGCCTTGAGGCACGAAGCATGATGCTGCGCGCCCTGCTCGCACAGGCTTCCTCGGCGCTGCGCCATGACCGGCGGCGCGCCTTGCTGACCATGCTGGGGATGGCGTGGGGCATCGCCACGGTGGTGCTGCTGCTCAGCTACGGCGACGGCTTCGAGCGCGCGGTCATGATGGTGTTCGCCAACTTCGGCAACAACGCCATCGGGGTGTTCCCCGGCCGCACCACGCTGCAGGCCGGCGGGGTGAAAGCCGGCACCCAAATCCGCTTCACCCTGGACGACGTCGAGCACATCGTCACCGAGGTGCCGGGCATCAAGTACATCACGCCCATGTCGGCGGTCGGCGGCGGCACCGTGCAGTACGAGAACCGGAACTTCCAGTTCGAGGTGCGCGGCGTTTACCCCGGCTTCCAGGACATCCGCAAGATGCTGGTGAAGGAGGGCCGCGGGCTGAACGATGAAGACCTGACGGCGCACGCGCGGGTGGCGTTCATCGGCGACCAGGTCAAGCAGAAACTCTTCTCCGGGCGGCCGGCGGTGGGGCAGGAGATACGCATCCTGGGGGTCACCTACACGGTGATCGGCGTCATGAAGCACAAGGTGCAGGAGGGCGACAGTAACGACAACAGCTTCGTCCTCACGCCCTTCACCTCCTTCGGGGCGGTGCACGACACGCACTACCTGGCGGGCATCTGGATGAACTACGAGGGGGCAAAGTCGAAGCAGATCGAGAAGGCGGTGCGCGCTTCATTGGCCGCGCACCACGGCTACAAGGTCGAGGACCGGCGCGCCATCTTCGTCGACAACCTGCTGGAAGACCTGGCGGAGATCCGCATCCTGACCACCGCCATCAAGGTGCTGCTGACGTTTGTCGGAGTGCTGACGCTGGGCATCGGCGGAGTGAGCCTGATGAACATCATGCTGGTGGCGGTGACGCAGCGCACGCGCGAGATCGGGGTGGAAAAGGCGCTGGGGGCGCGGCGGCGGCACATCCTGGTGCAGTTCCTGGCGGAGGCGCTGGCCATCACCTTCGCCGGCGGACTGCTGGGAATCGCGCTGGCCTACCTGGTGTCGGCCACGGTCGGGTCGCTGCCGCTGTTCAGCGCCTTCATCGAAGATGCGGACGCGAAGACCGCCGACATCCACCTGGCGATCGACACTTCGACCCTGGTGATCGCCACCGTGATCCTCACGGTCGTGGGCCTGATCAGCGGCATGCTGCCGGCGCTGAAGGCCTCGCGCCTCGATCCCATCGAGGCGCTGCGCTACGAGTAGCCGCTACAACAACGGCTCACCCTTCGCCAGGCAGGTCTCCGCTTTACCGTCGGCCGAGGTGCGGATGACGCCGCTCTGATCCGAGCAAAACGCGCGCGCTCCCTTCACCAGCGGCGTGGCGGTGGAGGTGTAGGCCTTCACCGGCTTGCTGCTGCCGGCCGGGCACTTGACCTCAAAGCGGTACATGCGGTCCTTGTCGTAGATGCTCTTGGAGATCAGGCCGGCGTGCTCGGGGGTCGGCTTGGCGCCCGCCTGTTCTTCCATCATCGGGGTCAGCGAACAAACGAAGCCCTGGGCGGCATAAGTGGCGGCGTAGGTGACTTGCGCGGTGTTGATGGTGCGCACGACGGCGACCGCCCGCGCTTCCAGCGACTTCACGTCGGGCTTGGCTTCCTGCGCGCAGGCCAGCACCCCAAGCGCACACAGGCAGAGCGCAACGACGATCATCCTCTTCATAGCAAAACCTCCTAACGGTGAGGCGCCGGATTCTAGCAGGTGGCGGGCGCGGCACAAAGCCGGCCGCCGCCGCTACAATGAGGCCATGAGCGACGAGGAAGCGCCGCGGCGCTTGCAGCGCGTGCTGGAGCAGCTGCGCTACTACGAGCATCCGCTGCTGGAGTTCGACGCGCGGGCGAGCGGCGAAGCGGTGGAGGTCATCATCCGGTTCCGGGACCCGGCCGTTCCCGTCCACACTTACTATTTCCTGATGCACCCGCGCGACCTGGACCATCCGCAGTTCGCGTGGACGTTCCAGCGCCAGCTCTTCGACTGCCTGCACGATTACCTGATCGAAATGTTCGTGCGCACGCCGCAGAACAAGCACGAGGCCCCGCCGGCCGACGCACCTCGCGGAGGCGCATGACGCCGCCCCAGCCCGCGTCTTTGCGCGCGGTCATCGCCGAGGAAATCTGCCACTGCGGGCCGCTTCCCTTCTCGCGCTACATGGAGCTCTGCCTGTATCACCCGCAGCTGGGCTTCTACGCGCGCGCGCAGGAGCAGTTCGGGAAAGCGGGGGACTTTTACACTGCGAGCGACGTGCACGCCGTGTTTGGGCGGCTGCTGGCGCGGCAGTTCGAGGAGATGTGGCGGGTGCTGGGCGCGCCGGCACGGCTGGAGTTGATCGAGCTGGGGCCGGGGCGCGGATTATTTGCGCTCGACGTGCTCGCCTGGTCCGCGAAACGCTTCCCTGATTTTGCGCACGCTTTGCGCTACACCCTGGTGGAGCGCTCGGCGACGCTGCGGCAGAAGCTGGCCGTGCGGCTGGCGGAGCCGCTGGCCGCCGGCCAGGTGCGCATCGTGGCGTCGCTCGCCGAGCTTGCGCCCGCCGACGCCGCCATCGTCTTCGCCAATGAGTTTTTCGACGCGCTGCCCGTCGAAGTTCTGGCGCCCGAAGGCGAACTGCGGATCAACGTCCGCGAGGGAGCGTTGGTCGAAGAGTTTGTGGCGGCGCGGCCGGAGAGTCTCGCGTTCCTCGACCACTACGGCGTGCCGCCGGAAGCCGAGGAGCGGGTGGAAGCGGCCCCGGGGTACGGCGAGCACGTGCGCGCGGCGGCAGGCGCGATGCGGCGCGGCTTTGCGGTGTGGATTGACTACGGCTACACCCGCGCCGAGCTGCTGGCGGGCCGGCATCGCGGCACCATCACGGCTTACCGGCGGCATACCGTGAGCGCGTCGCCGTATGAGGCGCCGGGGGAGCAGGACATCACTGCGCACGTGAACTTCACCGCGCTGGCGGCGCTGGCGGAAGCAAGCGGGATGGAAGCGCAGCCGCTGGTGACGCAGTCGCAGTTCCTGCTGGGCATTGGCGAGCAGAACCAGTTTGCCGACGCCTTCGAGGAGTGCCGCGGGCCGCAGGAGCACACCAAGGTGGCGCTCCAGCTCAAGCACCTGCTCACGCCGGCGGGGATGGGGGAAACTTTCCAGGTGCTGGTGGTGACGAAGGGCGTCGCCCGGGAAGAGGTGGCGCGGCTGAGCGGCCTGATGTTCGGGAAAACGCGCGCCTGATCGGCCTCGGCAGCCCCGCGGGAGACGGCTGCAAGAAGAAACGCGGGCGAGTCGCCCGCGTCCACCCAAGAGAACGAGGATTCGGGTTCCTAGGTTTCGCCGCGCGCGTTCATGACGCGCTTCCACTCCGCCTGGTTGATCTTGATCTTGCCCGATTTTTCCATGCGGGCCCGCAGGTCGGTGACGAACAGATTCAGGCGGTCGTTGCGCTTCCGGTCGAGGAGCGTGTCGCGGATTTCGTCTTTCGCCTTGGTGAACTCCGCGGGCGCGCCTTCCTGCTTTTCCAGCACCTGGAAGACGGCGCCGTTGGGGGGAGCGCTCACCGCGCCGCTGATCTCGCCGACCTTCAGGCTGAAGGCGACCTCGCCCGGGCCGGACATGGCCCCGAGGTCGGGCACCTGATCGTTGGGCGTGACCAGCTCGCTGGTCTTGACGGTGGCGCCGAGTTCCTGGGCCGCCTTCTTCAGGTCGTGCTCGGCGTGGGCGCGATCGGCCAGCTCCTGCGTCTTCTGCGCCAGCAGCGCGCCGGCGCGCTGGCCCTTGAAATCGGTTTCCACGCGGGCGCGGATCTCCTCGAAGGCCGGGGTGGCGGCGGGCTTGATGTCGGTAACCTGCAGCACCACGTAACTGCCGGCCAGCAGCTTGACGCTTTCCGGCGGGGCGCCTTTCTGCTGGTTGAAGGCAACGCCCATGAATTCCGGCGAACTGCCCACGCCGGGCAGGGCGTCGGTGCGGGCGAACCAGTCGCTGGTGATGGCCGCGAGGTGATTGCTGCCGGCAGCGGATTCGAGGCCGGCAGTGCGCGCCTGGCTGAGCAGCTTGGCGACCAGCGCGTCCGCGGCCGCGACCGCCCGCTGCTGCGCCAGCGTGGTCACGATCGCCTCCCTGACCTCGCCCAGCGGCTTGAGGTGCGCTTCCTGCTTCTCGTCCACGCGAATGATGTGGAAGCCGAAGGCGGACCTGACCAGGTCGCCGATTTTCCCCACCGGCTGCGAGAAAGCGGCTTGCTCGAATTCCGCCACCGTCGCGCCCCGCCGGACGAATCCCAGGGAGCCGCCCTTGGTGGCGCTGGGAGTGTCTTGCGAGTCCTTCTTGGCGAGTTCCTCGAAGTTGGCGCCGCCGCGCAACTTGTTCAGGATGTCCTGCGCCTTCTTGCGGGCGTCCTCGACGCCCTTCTCATCCACCTTGCCGTCGGGCCCGGGGGGCGGGGTCTTGATGAGGATGTGGCTGGCCTTGACCTGGTCGGGGACGCGGAAGTCGTCCTGGTGCGACTTGTAGAACTGCTCGATGTCCGCCGGGGCAATCTGCGGCTTCGCCTGGTCGCGCAGCTTGTTGATGTCCACCACCACGTACCTGGCCTTGCGTTTTTCGGGGACGGAGTTCTCGTAGCGCGCCTTGTTGTTGTCGTAGAACGCCTTCAGCTCGGTGTCGGTGGGCTTGATCTGTTTTTCCAGGTCGCTGGTGGTCAGCACCGCGTACGCGAGCTTCACCCTGGAGTGCTGGCGCTGGAATTCCTGCTGCACGTCGGCGTCGGCCACGGTGACACCCGCGGCGATGGCGCTGCGCAGCTTGCGGATCACCAGGTCGGTCTTCACCGCCTCCTCGAACTTCGCCTTGGTCAGGCTGAAGTTCTGGGCGACGAAGTTTTCGTATTCATCCTGGCCGATGAAGTTGCCGTTGGGAAACAACTGCTGGCCGAGATTGCCCTGGCGCAGCTCGTCACGCAGCTCGGCGTCGCCGACGCTGAGCCCCATGCGCTCGGCCTCGGCGATCATGGCCTTCTGCAGGATGAGGCTGTTGGCGGCATTCTGCATCAGGAAAGGCAGGAACTCCTGCGGGTAGCCCTTGGGAAACTGCCGGCGGCCGATCTGGCGCGCCAGGTTCTGCACCTCCGTGAGGGTGACTTCCTGGTCGCCGACCTTGGCCAGCGCGCCGCTGCCGCCGCCGCTCCAGGCGCCCGACCCGACCCCGGGGATAAGGCTGATCACCATGAAGACGCAGACAATCAGCAGCAGGCCCCCGAGGACGATCTTCTTCGTCGGGGTGGGAGTTTGCAGAAACTTGATCATGCAGAAGCGCTCCAGACTTTCGGGTGAAACCCTGATTATAACTTAGGCAATGTCGGCGCGGCGCCCTCGCCGGCGACCGCCAGCGGCCGGGGCCGAATGACCTGCGCCAGCAAGTACAAGCCGAGGATCACCATCTCGGGCTCGATCGGATGCCGATAGCGGGGATGCGGGAAGGTGAGGTAATACGGCAGAGGGTAGACCAACAGGGTCGCGGCATACAGGAAAGCGCCGGGACGCCGGTGCCGGATGACCAGCCACAGGCCCCAGAAGGCGAGGACCGACGACAGCAAGAAGAGCGCGCTGCGCGCTTCCACGCTAAAGGGGAACTCGGAGTTGCGCGGCGTCCCGATCCAGAAATAGAGAACGCGGCGCAGCGAGAGCCCCGCGAAGCGCCCGGGGCTCTGCGCCATAAAGGCGAGCGCCTCGCGCTGCCGCGCCTGGACGTAGGCGATCTCGCCCAGGCGCGTATAGCGGGCAAATTCAACCGGGTTCTGGCTGGGGTGGAGCCAGAACATCCACAGGCCCTCGCCTGCAGGCGAGTTCCCCATCCGCAGTTCGGCGCCGAAGTTGGAGCGAATGAAGACGACCTGGCCAAAGGTGCGGTAGTTGCGCACCAGCCACGGCATCACGGCCAGCAGCGCGACCAGCCCGGTGGTGGCCAGGGGAAGCAGCCAGCGCCGCCGCGCGCGCGCGAGCTGCCACGCCGGCCAGGCCAGCGCGAAGGGTAGCAGCGAGAGGCACGAGGGATTGGCGAGCGCGATGGCGCCCCACAGCGCTCCGGCGGCGGCCCAGTCGCGCCATGCGTCGGAGCGTGCCAGCCGCAGCGACACCAGGAGCGCGGCACTCAGCAGAAAGGCGGTGCCGCTGGTCTCCCACACCCAGCGAATCGCCCAGTACATCGAGTAGGGCAGCAGGGCCCACGTCCATCCCGCCCAGCGGGCGACGCGCAACCCCACGGTTTGGGCGGCGATGCCATATATCGTCCAGCAGGTGAGCGCGGAGAACAGGCTGTTGAGGGCCAGCAGCACCCACGCGGAGGCCGGCGTGTAGACGCCGAAGACCTTGAAAATCCCCGCCACCAGGTAGGGATAGACCGGCGCCACCCACGCGGTCGGGCCCGTGCGGCCCTGGAAGGGCGAGCTGAAGCCCTCGCCTTCGGCAATAGCGCGGGCAATGCGCCCCGTCTCCCAGCCGAAGCCGAAGCTATCCTGGCGCGGGTTGAAGCGGTAGGTGTGGGCCGCGGTCATGGCGGCCAGGCGCAGGACGAGCGCCACTACCACCATTGCTACCGGGCGGCGCAGCCAGGCGCGCAGCCGCCTGGGGGGAGGCGCATCGGTGCGGGCGGATTGAGGGGGGGCCGCAGTCGGCATGGCGTGATGCCAGTGAAACGCAAGGGGACGGGTGAGCGCAAGCGTCACCCGCCAGCCAGCAAAAAACCCGGCCGCAGGCGGCCGGGCGGTGCAGGCGACGCGACGAGTTACAGGAACTTGCGAATGCCGCTCTTGATGGAGCCACCGTTGCCCTTGGTGAGGGCGCGATCGACGATGCCTTCGATGCCCAGCAGTACGGTCTCACTGGCGGCCGGCGCGGCGGCGTGCAGCAGGTCATCGTTCCAGCGCTGCGTCTTCACCAGCAGGTTGGAAGTCACGGGCACCGGCTCGCGCAGCAGCGCGTAGGCAACCCAGATCAGCAGCGTCACGTCGAAGCTGAACATGTAAATCATGTTCATGGCCGTATCGCCGAAGGCGAAGCGGGTCCGCTGCGTCAGCAGGATAAGTTCGACGGAAGCCTTCAGGCCGAAGCCGAGGATCATGCCGAACACGCGATGCTGCGGGGTGACGCCGAGGTGCTTCATGAAGAACAGCAGCATGAGCAGCAGGCCGCACTGCATCACCATGACCGCCCGCTGCACGCTGATGACGATGCTGGAAATCAGCGTCGCCTTGACCCCGGCGGTAGTGGCCAGCATCAGGATGGCCATCAATGCCACCACCACGCCCGCCCACTGGAAGAGCGTGGAGCCAAAGTCCTTCAGGCCGTGGTGCTGGCCGAACATGGCCATGAACAGCTCATAGATGACGGCGAAGCTGAGCACCACCGCCACCGAGTTGACGGCCCAGTAGGTGTAAAAGTACGTGCGGTAGCTGAAGGAGGCCGCCCCGATCAGGACCAGGTCGGTCACCAGGATGTAGAGCACCAGCGAGAAGAAGAGCGGGAAGCGGCGGTGCAGCTTGCCGCGCAAAAGAAACACGGCCAGGGCGATCTCCAGCACCGGCTGGATGTACCACAGCGCGTGAAAGAAAAAGGACGTCATGGGCTGGAGGGGAAGCATACCTCTCCCCCCGCCGGCGAGACAAGCTTTTACCGGCCTGACGGACCATTACCTTCGTAACGGGCGGCCGCGGAAACTACTTGGGATCGATGTGGCAGTTTGGCAGACTGGGATCGCAAACCGGGATCGGACCGCCGTAGCCGAATAGCCCAGCCATCAGGTTCTGGGGCTTGGCCGCCGAATAAGAGCCAGCCACCAGCAAGGCAAGGGCAAGAATGCGCGCGAGTTTCTTCATTTTAGGGTCTCCGGAAGCACTTAGGGTTGTCGGGGGAGCTCTAGCTCGCGGGGTAGTATAGGTGGACTGGGCCTCGGTCCGAAAGGGTTTTTCCCAAAAAAGTGCTCGGGCGGATGTGTGCCTATCTAGTTACTGGACAAGCACAAAAGTTTAATATCAAGGCAGTAACCTAAGGCACTTTGCGGGGACACACCCCGCCGGCGGTTCGTCTCCCTCCTCCCTCTTCATTGCATTTCCCAAACTCAAGCCTTGGTCAGTGGCCGCGCATTTTGCCCTTGGGCTACCCAGGTTCCGGTTTTTGGTTAGGTGCTTCCCGAAACTGGGAGGCGGTGGTTGCAGAAGCTGAAGATCGCCCCTCCAAAGCCTCCAAAAACAGCGCTAAGTGACACAAAACACTGGCCCGTCCGGGCGTCACGTTTGGCCTTTGCTTTGCTCTTTAGAAGCGCCAAAGGGCGCGGCTGACGCCTCCGCCTGCGGTACACTCGGCTTTCCCGGCAAATCAAGAAGGGCGCGCCGTTGCGCGCAAGGTGGGGCGATGCGACTCTCGGTTGCTTTCAGTGGTGTGTGCCGTGCAGCGGGACTGGTGACCCTGCTTGTGGGGCTGACAGGTAGCGGGCGGGCGCAGAGTCCAGTGCCCGCTGGAAACTTCGTGCAGGTGATTCCGCACATATTGAGCGGGGGCGGCTGCGGCTTCGGCACGGGTGCGGTGACGAAGTTCACCATCGTCAACACGTCCACTGCCAGCGCCAACCAGATCACCTTCAACAACATCTCGCAAACCGGAGTCCTGATCGACAGCACTCCAAACACCATTCCCGCGAAGGGTACTTTGCGTCTGCAGACGCCGGAAGCGGGCCGCAACGCCGGCGGTTGCGACGTGCACTGGGCCATGGTCGGCTCGCAACAGCCGGTCAACATCAATCTGTTTTTTGAGATCGGCAGCTCGCCCAGCGCCGGCAACGTGCTCAACACCGTGGGCTTTAACGACGTGGCGCCGCAGACCAGCTTCACCCTGCCGGTGGAACTGCAAAAGCAGACCTCGCTCACCCTGGGAGTCGCCATCGCCAATCGCTCTGCTTCGGCGAACCTCGTCACCCTCCAGCTGTTCGACTCCGCCGGCAACCAGGCAGGCGCCGACGCGCCGGTCAATCTCGTGGCCTTCGGGCAGGGCATTGCCAGTATCGAAAGTCTCTTTTCCAGTGCGCTGCCGGCGGGAAGGTTTGTGGGCAAGGTGGTGATCAGCGCGCCCGCGCCCATCGCGGTAATTGGCGTGGGGGACGATTTCGGGCCGTTTTTCTCGGTGCCGCCGGCGGCGGCGGCGAGCGGCGGAGGCGGCAGCCTCTCCGCCACCTTCACGCTCACGACGGCGCCCAGCGCGGGCTCCTGCATTACCTCGCCGGTCTCCATTCCCGGCGCCACCACCGCGATGGTGGCGGTCATCAGCCCCTCCGGCGATCCGGTTGCCAATAACCTCGACCAAATGACGTGGGACGCATTTGTGGACGCCGCCGACCAGGTGACGGTGCATTTCTGCCATTTCAGCAACACCTCGATTTTCCCCACCAACCCGCAGGTGTTTAACATCCGGGTCTTGAGCACCGCGGCGGCCAGTGTGGTCGGCACCTTTACCCTGGCGTCCAACACGGCGATCCTGGAGTCTCGTTGCATCGCCCGCGGCTTCACCTTGGCTGGCGCGAGCCCGGCGACGGTGATTCAGATCTCGGCGGTCGGCAATGCGACGACCGCCGGCACCGGCTGGGGCCAGGTCCTGTGGAACGCCTACTCCGATGCGACCAACCACGCCGTCGCCCACTTTTGCAAGATCGCACGCGGCACCGCCACGACGTCTCGCACCCAGGCTTTCAATCTCGCCGTGCTGAACTGAGGAGATGGCAACGACCGCGCGTTGGTCGTTGGCCGTTGGCCGTTGGCTATTGGCGGGATCAGGATGACGAGGCGCTGGGGGGAGCCGGGACAATGGCCTCGGCTTCGATTTCGACCAGCATCTCGGGGGCAATCAACCGCGCGACCTGGACCATGGAGGTGGCGGGGCGGATGGCGGCGAAGAACTCCCGGTGGGCGCGGCCGATCAGCTCCCAGTCGGCGATGTTGGTGACGTACATGCGGGTGCGGATGACGTCGCGCAGGCTGGCGCCGGCGCGTTTGAGCGCAGCCTCGATGTTGCGCAGGGTCTGAACGGCCTGGCGATAGGGATCGCCGACGCCGACCAGGCGGCCGTCGGGGCCGGTGGCGGTGGTGCCGGAGACGTGGACCACGTTGCCGACGCGGACGGCGCGGGAGTAGCCGACGATGGGCTCCCAGGGGGTGCCGGAGGAGATGAGGAGGCGCGGGGCGCGGGGCTGGCGAGCGCGCTCTGAGGTGGGGCGGCGCTTCATGGTGAGGCAGTTGCCAGTTCTCAGTTCTCAGTTCTCAGTTCTCAGTTCTCAGAAAACCCAGATCCCTCGCTACGCTGGGGATGACAAGAAGGCTGCTGGCTGCTGGCTGCTGGCTGCTGGGAGGCCGCTAGTACACCAACTCGCCCTTGATCACCATATCCTTGGGTCTGAAGGGGACGTAAATTTTCTCTGGCGCGATTTCGGTAGCCTCCATGGCACCGGCCGAGTTGGCTTGCGAGCCCCCGCGGCGCGAGCTGGCAGTGCCCCCCGGAGAGCCTCCCAGGCCGGGCGAGCGGAATTCGACGGCGAACAGCTTATCGTCCGCGGTCACCACCGGGGCGCCATCCACGATGCGCGGGAAGATGAGCGCAAATTCGCGCCCCGCGCCCTCGACCACCTGGAAGTTCACCGGCGCGATGCGCTTTCCCCTGACAATCAGGGTGGCGGTCAGCTTCAACTGGTCGAGGGTCTGGTGTTGCCAGAAGCTCGCGAGCACGCGATCCACCTGGGCGTTGTTGCTGCCGTAAATGACATGCACCAGGATGACGTCGCTGTACTTCATGCCGAGAACGGCGTCGGCGCGCTGGCTCATTTCCTTCTGCTGGTCGGCGGGAAGCGAAGCCGCCACCGCGGCCAGCATCTGCTGCTGGACCCAGGCCTGGCGTACGGGCAACGCGGAACGGATTTGCACGACGTAATTGATCTGCGTGCTGGTACGATCCGACCCGGCGCCCGAAGGGGTTTGCGAGGTGACATCGGCGAGGCTGGGCATGGCGGTGGCGTCGGCGACCCGGACCATGTTCACCTGGGCGAGATCGGAACGCTGTGCCCACGGGGAATTGGTCAGCAGCCGCTTGCATTCCTCCTTCGACCAGTCCTTGTACTGTTTTTTGACCCAGAAATCCTCGCCGTGCAGCAGCGTGGTGGCGGCGGCGGCAAAGAGCAGAAAAACTGCGATTTTGCGGACCATGGCTGCCCTCCCTGCATCCCCCGAGTAAACCACATTCCGACAAAAAAGTGGCCCCGAAAATCTTCGGGGCCACGGTTGCTTGCAGGTGCGAGGTTTAGAAGTTGATGCGGATGGCCCACTGCATCAAGCGGGACGTCTGGCCACCGCCGCGGGACAGATCGAGCTGCCCCGTCAACCGGCCAAAAGTGCTGCTGGTGATGCCGGTCGACGGGGTGGTGAAGTTCGCGTGGTTGATGGCGTTGAATGCCT
Source organism: Terriglobia bacterium (assembly GCA_963739375.1). GTDB lineage: Bacteria > Acidobacteriota > Terriglobia > Terriglobales > Acidobacteriaceae > CAVUAF01. The sequence continues at coordinate 256,829 of CAVUAF010000017.1, read as the reverse complement.
CCAACCGGAACTCCAGGTTGGTGCCGCGCTCGTTGAACTTCACCTGCTTGATGATGCTGGCGTCAGCGCTCACCAAGCCGGGGAGGTTGTAGTCGAGGAACGACAGGTTGCCATACTGGCCCGGCGCCGAGTAGTCAAAGCACGGAGTCGTCTGGCCCGCCGTGCATATCACCGCCGTACTGGTGACGGTGGGAATGCCGGTGGCCGAGGTGGTGGTGGTGATGTTCATCAAGCCGGAAGCCGGATTGATGTAGAACACCGCCCCGGGGACCTTGAAGATGCCCAACTGGCTCTTCAACTGGCTCGGCGACATGTTGCGCAGCACGGCGTTGGTGGTAAGGCCGGAGGACGCCGTAAGGCGGCCGGAAGTGAAGCTGGTGGGACCGTTGGTGTTGTTCCAGGTAACCACCCCCTGGACCTGCCAGCCACCCAGCACCATGTCGAGCCCACGGCCGACGTTCTTGCCAATGAGCTGTCCCCGGCCGAACGGCAGCGGGTAGAGGAAGTTGGTGGCAATGTTGTGGGTCACGTCGAAGGGGGCGCGGCCCCTATCCAGGGCGCGGTTCGCCAAGAAGAGGTAGTTCTGCGACTCCGTCTGGTTGGAGAAGAAACGCTGGTCCGTGATCACCTTGCTGAAGGTGTAGTTGGCCTGGAAGAACAGGCCGTTGGAGAAGCGCCGCCGGACTTCGAATTCCCCACCGTGGTAGTTCGACCAGCTGCTGTTGTCGACCAATGTGCTGTTATTGACCCACGGGTTGGGAACGAAGAAGTTGAGCGGGAAGTTGTTGGTGCGGTTGGTGAAGTAGGTAGCGCTGCGCCGCAGCGTATCGATCATGGTGAAGATGTTGTTCTGCTGCAGGTTTTGGACGAAGGTTGAGCTCTGGAAGCCGGACCCCGCAGCGAGGCCGGTAAACAGAGACTGGAGGATCGGGGTCGGCACCATGCCGGCCAACCCGGCCACCTGGTTGAAGCGCAGGGCGCCCGACGCCGAGCCGGTGCAAGCCACGCGGTTGTTGGTGCAGATGGTCAGGTTGTTCTGGGCGTTGACGAACTCGGTGAGGAGGTTGGCCACCGAAGCTCCGCCGTTGGCCGCGGAAGCGGTGTAGGGGTTGTTGAGGTAGTTCTGCTCGTTGTAGTTGGTGGTGCGATACAGCTTGACCGCGTGGTTGCCAATGTAGCGGGCTTCCACCGTCAGGTGCCAGGGAACCTCACGCTGCACCGCGAAGTTCCACTCCAGCACGTAAGGCACCGGCATGTTGGGGTTGAAGATCACGTCGCTGGTGTTGACGGAGGCGGCAGTACCGGATCCGAAGTTGAGCCGCGACGACACGGGAATAAGGTCGGCGGGAGTAGCGGGCAGCGGGACGCTGGCGGGATTGAAGACGCCCGTGGTGAGCGAGTTGGTGACGGTGGAGAAGAAGCCGGTGTTGCCGGTGGAGGCCGGAGCAAAGTTGGTAAAGCCGTCGGTGGTGAAGTGCGAAGAGAACGCACCGCGGACGGCCGTCTTGCCTTCCTTGCCCGGCGCCCAGGCAAAGCCGACGGTGGGCGCAAAGTTGTTCCAGTCCTTGTTGTAGAGCGGCTTGTTGTTGTGGCCGCCTGCGGGGGCGAACAGCACGTCGGTCGCCGCCGCGGTGGCGACGGGGTTAAACACATTGCCGACTCCCGCCGGACCGAAGACGCCCAACATGCGGTCATCCGGCTGCAGGACGAGGCCGTCGCGCGTATCGAAGACACCCTGGAACTCCCAGCGCAAACCGGCGGTAATGGTCAGGTTGGGACGGAACTTCCAGCTGTCCTGGCCATAGAAGCCGAAGTTGTGCTGGATGGGAGTAAACAGGCGCGGCCTGCCGGCCACGTAGCCCGAGGTCGCCGAGGTGTGGTTGAAGCCCTGGACGGTCGAGCTGATCAGGCCGGTGAGGGTGTCAAAGACCGACGACGCGGCCGTCAGCGCGGCGGAAGTGAGGCCGCCCGGGACGCGCGCGCTGAGGCTGTCGGGGTTGGTGCTGCTGGTGCCCAGGTTCACGTTGGGAATGACCGCGTTGTAGAGGTAATTGGTGGCCCGGACCTGGCGATACACGCCCCCGAAGGTGATGTTGTGGTGGCCGCGTACCCAGCCAAAGTCGTCGTGCGCTTCCCACACCGGGGTATTGCGTCCCTGCGGGAGGTTGGTCGAGGTCACGCTGATGTTCGACAGGTTGCCACCAGTGTTGATCTGGTAGCCGCCAGTATCGCTGTAGCCGGGATCAGTAAGGATGAAATCCACCGGCGCCCGGGAGATGCCGAAGCTGGCGTTGTTGGTGCGGTTGTTGCCAAAGGTGGAGCGCAACGCCCAGGCAAACAGCTCACGAATGCCACCCTGACCGCCGTCGTACGCCTTGGGGAAGAACTTGAAGTCGCCGTTCAGGAAGTCGCCCAAGGTGGTGGTGCGGAGCGCGTTGTAGGTGGCGGAAGCAACGTGCTTGCTGCCGAGGTTCTGGTCAATGCGCGCCACGTAGCGGTTCGACTTGGTCGAGCTGGGCGCGTTCCAGGTGAAGCAGCGCACGTTGATGGCGTCGTTGTTGGCGCAGGTGTCGTTATTCGGGGACGGCACGACGGAATTGTAGAAGCCCATGACGTTGGAGTTGATGGTGGGGGTAGTGGCGCTGGTGCCGATGGTGCCAAAGCTCAACAGGTTGATGGTGCGGGCCACGCCCGGGGTGACGCCCGCGGGGCAGGCCGGCTGCGTACCTACACCGCACGTCGGGGTGTAGGTGAAGTTGCCCAGCCGCGCGGCGTCGGACATGACGAGGCGGTTGGTGTTCTGTTGCGCCGGCTGGCGGAAGATTTCCAAGTTGTGGAAGAAGAAGGTCTTGTTCTTGCCGTGGTACAACTTGGGAATAATCACCGGTCCACCAATCTGGTAGCCGATGCGGTTCTGCAACTGGAAAGGATTCGGCTGGCCGGTGAGGCCATTGAAGTAGGGATTGGCGTTGAGGAAGCTGGTGCGCTGATACCAATAGACCGAGCCCTTCAGCGTGTTGGTGCCGCTGGCGGTGGCGATGGTCACCTGGGTCGAGCCAAAGCCGGAGTCGCCGCCGGCGGCGGAGGTGGTCACGGTGAATTCGCCCACCGAGTCCACCGGCGCGCCCACCAGCGAGAAGAAGCTGCTGGTCTTCACATAGTTGTCGGAGACGTTCACGCCGTCCTGCATCAGGTTGACGGTGTTGGGGCGCAGGCCGTGGATGATGTAGTCGCCGCCGGTGCCGCTGGCGGTAATGGTGGCCCCGGCCATGGTCTTGATGAGGTCGAGCGGATTGCGGGTGCTGAGCGGCAGGCTGCGAATCTGGCGGGTGTCGATGGAGTTCTTGATCTCCGCCGACTCCGTCTGCACCGCGCTCTGCTCGCCGCTGACCACGACTTCGGTGCCCACCGAAGCCACCTTCATGTTGCCTTCGATTCTGGCAATCTGACCGACGTTGACTTGCACGTTGTCCACCACCAGGTCAGCAAAGCCTTTGGCTTTGATGGTGACTTTGTAGAAGCTGTAGGGCAGGGCGTTGATGACGTAGTTGCCATCCGAGCCGGAGACGCCGGTGTAGGTTTTGCTGGTGCCTAAGTCCACCGCCGTGATCTGCGCGCCGGGAATGGCGGCGCCACTCGGGTCGGTGACTTGTCCGTTAATCGAACCAGTCGAGATTTGCGCTACCGCGGCTGCTGTGAGCAGTGCGACCACACAAAAGATCCCGGCGATTCGACGAAAGTCGCTGATCATATTTCCCCTCCTGAAGGGCTTTGCGTTTTCGGCAACCGAAAGACCTGGGCGATGTCCCTCGTGGCCTGAGGCGCACGAGTGCATTGAGCGGATGCACGCTAACATCCAAAGTCTCCGCTTGGCAAGTGGATTAAGGATGCCTGTTTACAATGTCTTACGGGTGATTCGAGGGTCGCGCACGGGGGCTGCGCCAAGGGCGGGTATGGAATAGCGTAGCGGTCTACGTTTTCCAATAGGACGACGGCACCAGATGGCGGTCGGTCCAGGAAATTTGGTGCTACTCAGGCGGGAGCCGCACCCCCCACGAAAGCCCGGGGCCTTGCCCTGCCTTCCACCGTCAGTTCTGGCGGTGAAGACGGTGCGCCAGACGGCACGCGAGAACGACGCCGACATCCTCGAACTGACATCCTCACACGGCAGCGTGACCCTTGTCATAGCCCGCGGTGTGCACCGGGCGCAGGGTGAAGGGGAGTTGGTAAGTCGCAGGGAGGGAGGCATGACGGAGCTCCTGAGCGCGACGGCAGTTTCGATTCGCAACATCCTGGTCCCCACCGACTTTTCGCCCAGCGCCCAGGTGGCGCTGCACGTGGCGCGCGCGGTAGCGGAGCAACACCAGGCCAAACTTTACGTGGCGCACGTGCTGACCCCGCTGCCGGTGCCGCCGGTGTCGGCGGACGGCATGGTGAACCTCCACGATTTCGATCTGGTGACGGCGGAACGCGAGTTGGACCGCATCGCGTGCGAGCTGCGGTCGGCGGAGATCCAGCACGAGGTGGTGATGCGCGAAGGGCTGCTGTGGGGGGAGTTGAGCGCGCTGATCGCCGAGCGCAAGGTGGACCTGCTGGTGACCGGGACGCACGGACGCGGAGGGCTGGAGAAGTTTCTGCTGGGGTCGGCGGCGGAAGAGATTTTTCGCCGCGCGGCGTGCCCCGTGCTCACCGTGGGCCCCTATGTCGACGAGGCGCTGGCGGTGCGCTGCCGCCTGGAGCGCATCCTCTTCCCTACCGACTTGAGCGCGCACTCGCTGCACGCGCTGCCCTATGCCGTCGAATTCGCGCAGGAGCAGAACTCGGAGCTGACGCTGCTGCACGTAGCCAAGCCGGAACACGCGACGCCGCAGCGGCGCGCGCTGGTGATGCAGGAACAGAGCCAGAAGCTGCGCTGGCTGACGTCCGGGCGGGCGCTGCCCGGGCGAGTGCGCTTCGAGGTGGAATTTGGCGATCCCGCGGAAGTGATTCTGCGGATCGCGGCGCTGCTGGCGGCCGACCTGATCGTGCTCGGCGTGCACCAGACGACGCCGCTGGCCAGCCATGTGCCCTGGTCGGTGGCGTCGCGCGTGGTGCGCGCGGCGCGCTGTCCGGTGCTGACCGCGTGTCAACCACAGTAATGCGGGAGCCGCCGCCGGCGCCGCTGGCGGTGGAGGGGTTGGCGATGAGGACGCGAGAGCAAGTGCAACAACTGCTGGAAGCGGAGTTGGGTTTTCTGGAAGCCGGCGGCTACGGCGAGCGGCGTACGCGCCGCTGGCGGCCGGCGCTCTTTTTCGAAGATTCGCCGCGGTGTCCCAACCACGGCGCGGCCGGCCCTCGGGTGCCGTGCTCGGAATGCGCGTGGAGTGAATTCGTTCCCGAGGCCGACCGCGAGCGCAAGCTCGCCTGCCGTCTCATCCCGCTCAGCCCGCAAGGGGAGACGCTCGACGAACTCTACCGCTGGGCAACCGAGGAAGAGATGCTCGCGGCAGTGCACCAGTGGCTGCAACAAACGCTGAACCAGAGTTCGCCATCGCCGCACGCCGGCGAGGAGGCCAACGCAGCATGAACAAGAGAGCGGTACAGGAGCAAGCGATGACCGCCAAGGACATCATGAGCAACAGCCCGTTGTGGTGCGAGGCCAAGGAGGACGCGTACGCCGTCGCCAACACCATGAAGCTCGGCAACGTCGGGATTCTGCCCGTGCTGCAGGATGCCGACACGCGGCGGGTGGTGGGCGTGGTGACCGACCGCGACTTGTGCCTGCGCGTGATCGGCGCCGGGCTCGATCCGCGCTTCACCAGCGTGAGCGAATGCATGACCCGGGAGGCGGTGTGCTGCGAGGCGAACGACAGCGTGAACCGCGTCCTGACCCTGATGGCGGGGAGCCGGGTGCGGCGCCTGCCGGTGATTGACGACGCCGAGCGGCTGCTGGGCATCGTCTCGATTGACGACATCGTTCGCCGCAATGCCGCGCCGGCGGAGCGGGTGTGCGTGGCCCTGAAGGACATTTACCGCTGCACGCGGGCGACGGTGCCGCGCGCGCGCATGGCGGCCGCCCGCTAAGGCGAACGGCCAACCGCGGCGGCGGGCGGGTCCGCGGGCAGAGGGCTTGCCGCTGCTTCACGCCGGCGCCGAGCCGGCAGCTTCATCGGGAGACGACTATGACGACCGCGATCGTGACCGAGGACTTGACGTCCAAGACGCGCGCACTCGGCACCATGTCGGCCCTGGTGTTCCGCGGGCCCCACAACATCGTGCTGGAAAAGGTGCCGGTGCCGCGCCCGGGTTTTGGGGAAGCGGTGATCCGCGTCACGCTCACCACCATCTGCGGGACCGACGTACAAATCGTGGCCGGGGAACACCCGGTCGAGCCAGGGCGCATTCTCGGCCACGAGGCGGTGGGGGTGGTGCACGAGCTTGGCCCCGGGGTGAGCGGCTACGCGCCCGGAGAGCGGGTGCTGGTGGGCGCCATCACGCCGTGCGGCCAGTGTTCTGCTTGCCTGAACGGCAACTGGTCGCAATGCGGCGGCAAGGCGGGCGGATGGCAGCTCGGCAACACCCGCGACGGCGCGCAAGCGGATTACCTGCTGGTGCCGCATGCCGAGGCCAACCTGGCGAAGGTGCCGGTGGAACTCAGCGATGAGCAGGTGGTGCTGCTGGCGGATGTGGCGTCCACCGGGCTGAGCGCCGCGGAGAGCGCCGACCTGCGGCTGGGCGATTCGGTGGCGGTGTTTGCGCAGGGGCCGATCGGGCTGTGCGCCACCGCCGGGGCGCGGCTGCGGGGAGCGGGCCTGATCATTGCCGTCGAATCCGACGCCTACCGGCGGCGCGCCGCCACCGCCATGGGCGCCAACGTGGTGCTGGATCCGCGCCGCGACCACGTGGTGAACGATATCCGCGCGCTCACCCAGGGGCGCGGAGTCGACGTGGCGATCGAGGCGCTGGGCCGGCAGCAGACGTTTGAAGCCGCGCTGCGCGTGCTGCGCCCGGGCGGGACGCTGAGCAGCGTCGGGGTGTACGCCGATGCGCTCACCATTCCCGTGGATGCTTACGGGTCGGGCCTCGGCGACTATCGCATCGTGACCACGCTGTGCCCCGGCGGCAAGGAGCGGATGCGCCGCCTGATGGAACTGGTGGGGCACGGGCGGCTGGACCTGCGGCCGCTGCTGACGCACAGTTTTCCGCTGTCGCACATCGTCGCGGCGTACTCCCTCTTCTCCGAGCGGCGCGACGGTGTCATCAAAGTGGGGATCCGGCCAGGCAGCCACCACGCCGAGACCCCCTGATCTCCCCGCTGTTCCCCTCCCCTAGGGGGCCCGTCGCGTACGGGCCCCGATTTTTTTGGCCGGGCCGGCGGCCTCCCGGACGTCGACGGCGAGTGAGGGGCATCGTTCTCTTGCTGCCCGCAGGTGTCGCGGTGCGTCCAAGGTTGTAAACTGAGGGGCTTTTGTCGCCGCGTGCGCAAGCTGGCGCGGGCAACCAAGGAAAGGAACAACGGTCATGCGTGTTTTCCTCAAGTGCGCAGTCTTCAAGTGCGCAGTGCTGGCATGCCTCGCGGCGTGCGCCTTTGCCCAGACCGCCGACGAACTGGTGCAGCGCAATCTGCAGGCGAAGGGCGGGATCGAGAAAATCAAGGCGATCAAAACCAGGCGCATGAGCGGCAAGATGCAGCAAGGGGCGTTCTCCGCCCAGGTGGGAGAAGAAGCCAAGGCGCCCAACCAGTTTCGCTCCAGCTTCACCATCCAGGGCATGACGGCGATCGAGGCGTACGACGGCGCTGCGGGCTGGCAGATTTCGCCCTTCGAAGGCCGCAAGGACCCGGAACTCGTGGGCGAGGACGACTTGCGTGACCTGGTGGAGCAGGCGGACTTCTACGGGCCGCTCGTGGATTACAAGGAAAAAGGCAACACCATCGAGTACCTGGGCAAGGACAGCGTGGATGGCGACGACGTCTACCGGCTGAAGGTCACGCTCAAGAACGGCGACATTTTCTATTACCTGCTCGACCCGGATTCGTTTCTGGAAGTGCGGATCGAGCGGCAGGTGTTTGTGCGCGGGTCGATCCGGGAGAGCGTGAGCGACCTGGGCGCGTACAAGCAGGTGGCGGGCGTTTACTACCCGTTTTCCATTGAATCCGGACCCAAGCGCAATCCGGACGCGCGCTCGAAGGTGACGGTGGAGAAGCTGGAGGCCAACGTCGCGCTCGACGACAGCCAGTTCAAGATGCCGGCTGCTGCGGCCGCCGCCGCACCGCCGCCGCCGGCGAAAGCGCCAGCCGGGAGCAAGCCGCCGCAACCGTGAGCCGCCCGTGGGTTGATTCCGCAGCCAGCAACCGAAAGGACCAAGAACGATGATCGCGCATCGCCTGCATTTCGTGAATCGCTGCTTCTCGCTGCTGACGCTCGGCGTTTTCCTGACGGCCACCGCGGCAGCCCAGCCGCCGGTGCGGTACGACGCGGGCACGGTCTCCGGGCTGACGGCGCGCAATATCGGCTCGGCGGCGATGAGCGGCCGCATCGCGGCGGTGGCCGCGGTGGAAGAAAACGGCAGGATCACGGTGTATGCCGGGGCGGCGAGCGGCGGCGTCTGGAAGTCGGTGAACGGGGGCAGCAACTTCCGCCCCATCTTCGACAGCCAGCCCGTGCAGTCCATTGGCGCCATCACCATCGATCCCTCGAACTCCAAGAACGTGTGGGTGGGGACGGGCGAGAGCTGGGTGCGCAACAGCGTCTCCATCGGCGACGGCGTGTACAAATCCACCGACGCCGGCGAGAACTGGACAAACGTCGGGCTGAAGGATTCAGAGCACATCGCCAAGATCCTGGTCGATCCTAAGGACGGGAACACGGTGTACGTGTGCGCGACCGGCCACCTGTGGGACGACAACCAGGAGCGCGGCGTCTACAAGACCAGCGACGGCGGCAAGAGTTGGCGCAAGGTGCTGGCCGGGGCCAACGGCGCCACCGGGTGCGCCATGCTGGCCATGCCGGCGCAAGATCCGAACACCCTCTACGCCTCGCTGTGGGACTTCCGGCGCCAGGGCTGGACCTTCCGCTCCGGCGGGCCGGGCAGCGGCATTTTCAAATCCACCGACCGCGGCGAACACTGGACCGAACTCACCGCGGCCAGCGCCCAAGGCCTGCCGGAGAAGCCGTACGGGCGGATCGCGCTGACGGTGGCGCCGTCGAAGCCGCAGACGGTGTACGCGGTGATCGAATCGGCCAAGAGCGCCCTCTTCCGCTCCGACGATGGCGGGCAAAACTGGGAGAAGCTCGACGCCAGCCAGTACATGGTGTGGCGTCCCTTCTACTTCGCCAACCTCATCGTCGATCCCAAGGACGAGAACAAGGTGTTCAAAATGGATGGGCCGCTGCTGCTCAGCACCAATGGCGGCAAGAGCTTCGGCAGCGTGGGCAACTCGGCGCACGGCGACTTTCACGACATCTGGATCGACCCCGCGAATCCGAATGTCTGCTTCACCGGCGACGACGGCGGGCTGTGGCGCAGCCTGGATGGCGGCAACCGCTGGGAACACATGATGAATCTCCCGGTCTCGCAGTTCTACCACGTGAGCGTGGACAACGCGGACCCGTACCACGTTTACGGCGGCCTCCAGGACAACAGCTCGTGGGTGGGCGACTCGTCATATCCCGGGGGCGTGACCAACCAGCGCTGGGAGAACTTGTACGGCGGCGACGGCTTCTGGATGTGGGAAGACCCGGCGGATGCGGCGTACATCTATGCCGAGTCGCAGGGCGGCGAAATCGGCCGCGTGAACCGCTGGACGCACGAGCAGCGCGCCATCAAGCCGTATCCGAATTACGGCGAGAAGAAGCTGCGCCTCAACTGGAACACGCCCATCCAGGTGAGTCCCAACGACAAGAACACGCTCTACCTGGGGGCGCAGTTCCTGTTCCGGTCGCGGGACCACGGACAGTCGTGGGAGCGCATCTCCCCGGACCTGACCACCAACGATCCGGAGAAACAGAAGCAGGAAGAGTCGGGGGGCGTGACCGTGGACAACTCGGCCGCCGAGATGCACACCACGATCTACGCCATCAGCGAGTCGCCGAAAAACGCGCAGGTGGTCTGGGTGGGGACCGACGACGGCAACGTGCAGGTGACGCGCGACGCGGGCAAGAACTGGACCAACGCCGCCGGCAACGTGGCGGGGGTGGGCAAAGCGTCGTGGGTCTCGTGGGTCGAGGCCAGCCGCTTCGACGAAGCGACGGCGTACGCCACCTTCGATCGCCACACCTATGGCGACATGCAGCCGTACGCCTACAAGACCACCGACTTCGGGCGCACCTGGACGGCGCTGCCGGCACAGGCGAGCGGCGTGCGCGGCTATGCGCACGTCATCAAGGAAGACACGGTGGACCGCAACCTGCTCTTCCTGGGCACCGAGTTGGGGCTGTGGATCAGCATTGACGGCGGGCAGCACTGGGCGCAGTACCTCGGGAACAGTTTCCCGGCGGTGGCGGTGCGCGACATCGTGGTGCAGCCGCGCGACGGCGACCTGGTGCTGGCCACGCATGGGCGCGGCATCTGGACCATCGACGACATTTCGCCGCTGCGCGCGCTTACCCCGGAGATCATGGCGGCGGAAGCGGCGTTCCTGCCCATGCCCCCGGCGGTGCAGCGGCTGGACGCCAACGGCGGCTGGGCCGACGGCGACAACTCATACTCCGGGCCGAGCCGCACCGTCGACGTCTACATTCCCTACTACCAGCGCGCGCGGCACATTTTCGGCGACCTGAAGATCGAAATCCTCGACGCCCAGGGGAAGCTGGTGGACACCGTCGCCAGCAGCAAGCGGCGTGGGGTGAATCGCACCACCTGGTCGATGCGGCTGAAGCCGCCGAAGGTGCCGCCGGCGGCCAGCGCGCTGTTTGGCGCCGCCTACGGGCCGCGCGTCCTGCCCGGGCGCTACACCGTCAGGATGACCAAGGGCGAGCATGTCTACACCACGGAGCTGAATGTGGTGCTCGATCCGCGCCTGAATCACTCGCTGGCGGACCGGCGCGCCCAGTTTGACCTGGCCAACAAGCTGGCCGGCCTGCTCAACCACATGAGCTGGGCGGTGGATGCGATCATCGGGGTGCGCGACGGCGCCGCCATGCGCGCACAACGGCTGGCGGCCAACGATCCGCTGCGCGGGCAGTTGACGGCGCTGGCGGCGGCGGTGGACAAGATCCGCACCCGCATCGTCGCTACCAAAGAAGGGGGCGCGATTACCGGCGAAGAGCGGCTGCGCGAGTTTCTCGGCGGGCTCTACGGCGACGTGAACGGCTACGATGGCCGGCCCACCGACTCGCAGGTGGCGCGTACCGAGGCGCTGGCGCGCGAACTCGAAGACGTGATCCGCGAGTTCAACACCCTGGCCAGCCAGCAGCTCACCACCATCAACACCGGCTTGCAGCAGAAAAAGCTGCCGCCGCTGAATGTGGTCTCCGAAGCGCAGTGGCGCGAGGCGCACCAAGAGGAGCTGGGGACTCCTTAGGCGGGCCATCCTCAGCCGACACCGTCATGCTGAGCGGAGCCGCCGTCCCACCGGACGACGGCGAAGTCGAAGCATCCCTACTCCGGCGAGAAGGCGTGGTGAGGTAGGGATCCTTCGACTTCGCGACGGCTGCGCCGCCGCTCCGCTCAGGATGACACCCCATCTGGCGGTTAGGGCTCCCTCGCTGCGCTCGGGATGTGTTCAGAAGAAGCTACGAATTCGTGGGGATGTGGAAGAAGACGTATTGCTTGGAGGCGATGGCGACGCCGTCCATGGTGGCGGGGCGGAAGTGCCAGCGTTGCAGCGCGGCCAGGACCTTCTCTTCCACGCCGTAGCCGATCTTCTGGCGTACTTCCATGCTGATGATGTCGCCGGCGGTGTCGATCGTGATCTCGATCATCACGTTGCCCTCGGTGCCGGGGGGCACCTCGGAGCGGCGAATCACCGGGTCGGCGAAAGCCACGGGCAGGGCGGGGCGCCAGTCATGTCCGGTGATCGGGCCGGTGGTCAGCGAGCCATACGGCGAGCCGGCGCGCGGCGCGACGCCCGGCAAATCGTGCGGTGTGTTGCCGTCGGCCTTGATTTCTTCCGGCCGCGGCTTGGGCTGCGGGCGCACCTTGGGGAACTTGATCCGCGGCGCGTCCTGCGCTTCCCCGCCCTGCTCGGCGCCGGACCCATGTTGCGCCAGATACACGATGCGCGTCGCCGTGCCCCAATCGCCGGCGGCCATGTAAGAAGGGCTGATGAAGATCGGGCGGTGCTGCCACAGCAGAAAACCCAGGACGGCAAGGTGAGCGGCCGCGGAGACGCTGAGCGAAGTGTTCCACCGCGCTCTGCCGCTGCGTTCCGGCTGGCTGAACATGCCGCGTCCCACCTCGTGCTCCTGATGTTAGCCGAAGTGGGCGCCGCTGGCCACTGCGCGGCGCCTAGGGTGCGACTACGAAGAGCTTCAGCTCCAAGGTTGCGGTGTGCCCGGCAGCGTCTTCGGCGATGAGCTTGTAGGTAGTGTCCTTGCGCGGGGAGACGTCGACGCAGCGGCTCATCGAGGGCCACACGTGTTCGACCGGCGGCTCGAAGCGCACGCTCTTGGCGTTGGCGACGCCGTAGCAGAGTTGCGCGCTCTGCCCGCGGCGAATGGTGCCGGTGCTGAGCGTTAAGCTCAGGATCTTCAACTCGTCGCTCAAAGTGGTCCGCGCACGCTCCGCTTGCGCGGCGCGCCGCGCCGCCTGCTGGCGTTCGTACTCCCGATCCTGCTGCCAGCGCGAGAACATGATCCAGCCGACGTAAAGCGCCACCAGCACCACCACGACGGTGGTCCACGGCAGCAGCCTGCGGATGAAGCCGACCAAGCCGTTCTGCGGAACCTCGCTCATTGCGTCCTCGCCGATGACGCGCTCGCCATTATGAACTGCCGATCAAAACGCCGGTAGCAAACACCAGCGCGCCTCCCGCCATCACCTGCACGGTAGCCGAGAAGGGGGAGGTGTCCATGTACTTGTGGCGGACCCAGGAGATGGCGGCGAGTTCCGCCACCACCACCACGCCCGCGACGCTGGTAGCGACCGAGAAGGTGGGGATCAGGTACGGCAGGGTGTGGCCGAGGCCGCCGAATGCGGTCATCAGGCCGCAGACCAGGCCGCGCACCCAGGGATGACCGCGGCCGGTGAGCGCGCCGTCGTCGGAGAGCGCCTCGGCGAAACCCATACTGATGCCGGCGCCCAGCGACGCAGCCAGACCGACGGCGAAGGCAGCGTGCGTATTATGGGTGGCGAAGGCGGCGGCAAACAGCGGCGCCAGAGTGGAGACCGAGCCGTCCATCAGTCCCGCCAACCCGGGCTGGACGATCTGCATGACGAAGAGGCGGCGCGCGATCTCGTCTTCCTTTTCGCGGGCGGTAGCGTGCAACTGCTCGCGGCCCAGTTCTTCCGCGCGGTCCGCGTGCTCGCGCTCTTCCACCGCCAGGTCATCGAGGAGCTGGCGGAGGCTGGCGTCCTGGGTGCGCGCGGCGGCGCGCTCGTAGAAGCGGCGCGTCTCCATCTCCATGCTCTCGGCCTGGCCGCGGACGGTATCGAGGCCGAGGGGACGCACCAGCCACACCGGTCGGCGGCGGATGAAGCCGCGGACGTCAGTGCGGCGGATGAGCGGAATGTGCTCGCCGAACTTGGCGCGATACAGGTCGATGAGGCGCTGGCGATGCCCGATCTCCTCCTGGCGCATGCCGTCGAAGACCGCGGCCGAGGCGGGAAACTCCTGCCGCAGCCCTTCGGCGAAGTCGGCGTAGACGCGCTCGTCCTCTTCCTCCAGCGAAATGGCGAGCGCCAGGATTTCGCGTTCCGACAGGCTCTCAAAACTGCGCACGGGCACCTCCCGCCGGCGTTGCCGGACCCAGCATGAATCCCGATGTTACAAGGTTGGGGCGGTGACGCGGGTCACGCGCGCCAGGGACACGGCGCCGAGGGGGTTGGATTCCAGAGGGAAATCGACGCGGGCGAGTCGCCCGCGTCCACGAAGTTCCAAGGTAATTACTCGCCCGCGGGGCCCACTGCCTGGGCGCGGCCCATGCTGGCCGCCGCGGACTTTTCGGCTGCCCGGGTCGGCGCCCGCCGAGGCGACGGACTAGCTGATCGCTTCCGCTTCCGCTGCGCCGCTGGTGGCGGATGGTTCAGTGGCCGCGGCCACCGGCTTGCGCGGCGAGGGCGCGGCGGCTTCGTCGATGGGCATGCGGGTCACGATCTCCTTGAAGGGCTCGAAGCGGACGTGCTTCAAGTTGGCGGAGGCGGTCTGGAGACCGTAGAGAATGGTGGCGGCGAGCTTCGGGTCCATAGTGCGGGCGGCGAGCGCTTCGATGACCTGCATGAGCGCGAGCTGGATGGCGTTGCCGTCTTCCAGCGGCGGGAAGTGGGCGGCCATGCGGCGGGACATCTGCTCGTGGAAGTAGCAGAAGGGCTGGGCGTGCATGGCGGGCGAGCCGCAGCGCACGCCGTCGGCCTTGACGTGCATGCAGCGGGGAGAACGGCGGGCGTTCTCCGTCTGCGAGAAGGACTTTGCTAAAGCCCTGCGAATCGTTTGGGTTACGGTTTCCGACATATCCCCCTCCCCCTCCCCCGGCGATCTGTTGATCGAAAGGAGTTAGCAACAGATTTCGGGAAAATATGTTTTCTAAAGGACTTAGCCGGGGGCGGGCGATGGCAAAGAACCAATGCGACCAAAAGCGGGCCGCGCGCCTGAGCGCAAGGCGAGGGTAGCAAGGCGGAAAGAGGTTGGCAAGAACTCTATTTGCCGGGAAATCAAGCACATAAGTGTTTGTAAATCTTAAAGTTATAAATAGGAGGCGCGACCGTCAGCAGTTGGGCAATGGGACCTCGCTGCCAACTGCTGCGGCCTCATGTGCCCTGCTTGTGGATGCACGTGTCTAGTATCAAACGCGGACGAAATGAATGTCGCTGGCCAAGGATTGGTGGAACAATCGTCTGGTCGTACCCTACTACTCGGTTTAGTCAATGAGGCCCGCTCCCAGGAGGCGTTATGAAAGTGGCTTCCTATGGATTGGCAGTGGTGCTGCTGGTGGCGAGTGCGGCCGCGCAGCAAACTCCGGGGCCGGGCGCAGCGACGGCTTCGATCTCCGGCTCGGTGGTGAACGCGGAGGGACAGGCGTTGCGACGCGCCAGCGTGGCCCTGCGGTGGGCGGCGGGGCTGGACGACGTCAAGTCCGCTATCACGGACGAGAAGGGCCGGTTCGCGTTCACCAATCTCAAGCCCGGGCTGTACTTCCTCCGACCAGAAAAAAGAGGCTACGCGGAGCAGATGAGCAAGCAGTTTCCCGGTTCTCAGGTGCAAGTCCCGGCCGGCGAACAGGTCAAAGGGGTGTTGCTGAAGATGTATCCCGCGGCGGTGATCAGGGGACACGTCGTCGATGAGAACGGCGAACCGATGGAGGCTGACGTCTTCGCGTTCTTCCACGACACGGTTGGGCCGGTGCAAGGCACTTCCGGCAAGACGACGTACCGCGCGTTTACAGAAAGAGACGGGACAACAAGGTACAGGGCGAGTGAAGGGACGAGCGACACAGCAACGTTCCGGCCGGTTGGCCGCGCAAGGCCGGATGATCGCGGCGAATTTCACCTGTATGGTTTGCCGCCGGGATACTACTACGTGACCGCAGCCGGTTCGGCGGCAGGGGGCAAGACCTACTTATCGATGTTTTACCCGGCCGTACGGCCCCTGGAAGACGCCGCTGCTCTACAGATAAAGCCGGGAGATGAACTATGGGTCAACTTCACGATGCAGCCGGCACGACCGGCGAGAGAGGCCGCGGTGGCGCAGCCGAGTCTGGCGGTGGAGGGAAAGCCAGCTTCGATTTCCGGCCGGGTGGCGTCGTCGGACGGACTTCCGTTGTCGCACGCCATGGTAATTCTGCTATGGTCCGGCGGGGGGACGACCGAAACCAGGACCACCGTTGCGGGCGAGGACGGCCGGTTCGAGTTCACCAATCTCAAGGCCGGACACTGCTCCCTCGGCGCGCGCAGAACGGGGTATGCAGGCGTTGCAGCCATTGACGGCGCTCAGCAGCAGCTCTCATCCGGCGAACACGTGGACGGAGTGTTGCTGAAGCTGCAGGGTGCGGCGGCCATCACCGGACGCGTCGTCGATGAGAACGGTGAACCGATGGAAGGGGCGGAGGTGACCGCCTATCCACAAAGCAACACCTCCGGCACGATCCTCAGGGAAACTGGCAGCATGACCACGGATGACCGCGGCGAATTTCGCATTCATAGCCTGCCGCCGGGTGAGTATTGCGTCAGGGCAAGCACAACGCGCAGCGCGGGGCCCGGCAAGGTCTATCCGCCGACATATTACCCGGGCACGCTGCTGCGGCAGGCGGCGGTGGGTCTTCCGGTAAGGCCCGGAGATGAACTGCGGGTGAACTTCACGATGGAGCCGGCGGGAGGAGTAACGGTTCGTGGGCATGTGCGCGCCCCGGCCGGCAGCGCGTTGTCGGTGTCACTGGAGGAGAGGGAGAGCGTCTCCGTCAAGTCCCCATTTGAGGTTGGCTTTTCCAGGCCAGGGAGCGTGAGGGCGAACGGTAGTTTCGAAGTGAAGAATGTGCCGCCCGGCAAGTACGTGGTGATCGCCGTGGCGCCAACTGCCTTGAAGGGAGCGCCGCCCTGGGAAGGTCGCGCCAGTGTTGACGTCGCTAACGAAGACGTGGAAGGCGTCGATGTAGCGCTGGGCGCCCGCCCGGAGGTGATCACGATCAAGGGCAGCGTGCGCTGCGAGTGTCCTCCGGGAGCGACGATCACGAATGGCACCCTGTCACTGCAAGCCGTACCGCCCCCCATTGGGAGATGGACGCAATTGCCCCCTGGGGCGCGTTTTGGAAAAGAGCTCACATTCACGCTGCAGGTTCCGACCGGGACGTGGCGGATTTTTTCCGCGTACGCAAGGTTTAGTTCGCCCGGGGAGGAAAATGCGTTTGCTCAGTTCAAGTCCGCGTCCCTCGGCGACAAAGATGTGACGGATGCGGAGATCAGGATTACGCGCGGCATGGCTGGTACCCCGCTGGAAATCGTGCTCAGCGGCTTCGCCCCAAGGATCAATGGCATCGTGCTCGATTCCCACGACAAGCCGGTGGCCAATGCCTCGGTGGTTGGGGTTCCGGAGGATGGCTTCAATAAGCGAGGTAGCATGTATCTGGGTGCGCAAACCAATCCGCAGGGGGAGTTCAGCATCAGGAGCGCACGACCCGGGGAGTACACCCTGTTTGCGCTCTTGTCCCCAAACTTCGATGACGACTTCGTCAGGAAGCATGCGGCGGAGGGCAGAGTGCTCAAGGCCGAAGAAAAGCACCGGTACAGCGTCGTGCTCCACCTGGTGAGGCTGGAGGAACGGTGAGGGAAGCGCTCCTGTCCAAATAGCCTGTCGAAACCCGCGACCCAGTTTCGCGCCTCAGTCCGCGCCGGGACTCGGGGGTATTTCAACCAATCCTTCCCCCGCGTTTAGACGCCGGGCTATTCTCTGTCGCGCCTACGGCGCGGTAGTGTCGCCCGCTAAAGCGGGCTTGGGATCTGGTTCCGCGCGAACCCACGGCTTACGCCGTGGGCTACAGATGTACCGCGCGCTACGCGCGCTGCTGGGGCGGCCGTGGTCTTGTTCCATTCTGACCTTGAAGTGTGGGTGCCGTCCCTACGGGACTCGGACCTGCTGCAACCAATCCTTCCCCGGCGTTAAAACGCCGGGCTATTCTCGGGCGCGCCTACGGCGCTGAGGAATCGGTTCATCGGGAGATCGGGAGATCGGTTCATCGGCTGATCGGTTTCATCGGCTCATCGGAAGGACAAACCCGTAGACCCTTTCCCGGCGTCAGAGCCGTGGGCTACAGATGTGCCGCGCGCTACGCGCGCTGGTAGGCTGGCTGGGCCCGGCCGAGGGCGGCCGGGCTACACCCAGCAATGACCATCGCGGGCGAGTCGCCCGCGTCCACATGAAGGCAGGGTCGCTTCGCGAGTCAGGGCTGAAGCGCTGACCTACCAAGGCAGACGTGGGGCACGCCGCGGCCGGGCTTTCTATGGCCGCGCGCAGGGTTCGCTTGCCGCGGCGAGGGTCGCGCCGTGTGACGCGATCAGTTTGGCATACCAGTGCGCCGAATCTTTCAGCACGCGCTGCTGCGTTGCGAAGTCCACGAAGATGAGGCCGAAGCGTTGCCGGTAGCCTTGCGCCCACTCGAAGTTGTCGAGCAGCGACCAATGGAAGTACCCGCGTACGGGCACGCCCTCGTGCATCGCCCGCTGCAGCGCGCCCAGGTAGCGCGCCATGAAGTCAATGCGCTGGGGATCGTGGACGCAGTGGTCGAGGGAGATCCAATCGCGGCACGAGAGGCCGTTCTCGGTGATGTAGAGGGGCAGGTGATAGCGCTCGTAGAGCCACTTCGGCCCCCAGTAGAGCGCGTCGGGAGTGATGGGCCAGTCGAAAGCGGAGAGGGGGAAGCCGGCCGGCCAGGTCAGGCGTTCGGGCTTGCCGTCGGCGCCCGCCCGAACCGGGTGCCCGCCGTAGATATTGACCGCGAAGAAATCCAGCGGCTGGGCCATCGTCTCCATGTCGCCGGCGAGGATTTCCGGCGCGTCCTGCTGCGCGGCGGCCATCCCTTCCGCCGGGTAAGCGCCGAGGAACACGGGATCAATCCACCAGGCGTTGCTGCGCCACCAGAATTCTGGCCGGAAGTACTCCGGAGGAGCGCCGAAGGTGGCGCTGCGGGCGGCGGCCACGTCTGGCGGCGCGTCGGACCAGGGCATGGAGGGAGAAGCGTCGGGCGCCATCCCTACCTGGAGCGGCCGCCGGGCGTGGGCGCGGATGGCCTGCACGGCTTTGCCATGCGCCAGCAGAAGAATGTGGCCGACATGGAGAGCTTCCGCCAGCGACAGCTTCTCGCCCGGCGCATGCTCGCCGTTGCGGTACCCCGACCCGATGAACGACCGCGGTTCGTTCATGGTGAGCCAGAATGGCACGCGATCCGCGAGGGCCCGCGCCAGCGTGGCGGCATAGTCCGCAAACCAGTCGGCGGCGTCGCGATTGCGCCATCCTCCGCGCTGTTGCAGCGCCAGCGGCAGGTCCCAGTGATACAGCGTAAGAAACGGGGCGACGCCGGCGTCCAGCAGCGCGTCCACCAGGCGGCTATAGAAATCCAGGCCCTTGGGATTGACCGCTCCCGTTCCCGCCGGGAGAATGCGCGGCCAGGAGACGCTGAAGCGATAGGCGCCCAGGCCCAGCGCGCGCATTTGCCGCACGTCTTCGCGATAACGATGGTAGTGGTCGCAGGCGATGTCCCCCGACTGGGCTTCCCAGATGGCGCCG
This sequence comes from Terriglobia bacterium, assembly GCA_963739375.1. GTDB lineage: Bacteria > Acidobacteriota > Terriglobia > Terriglobales > Acidobacteriaceae > CAVUAF01. The sequence continues at coordinate 237,478 of CAVUAF010000017.1, read as the reverse complement.
GGCCGCCGGCAGAATTCGTCCCAGATGGAGGGGCCTTTCCCGTCTTCCCGGGCCGCGCCTTCAATCTGGTAAGCGGAGGTAGAGGCGCCCCAGAGGAAACCCTTGGGAAACGGCGTAGCCGGGTTTTGCGGCGGTCTTGCGGTCTCTCCCGCCAGCGGGCTCACCCCTCCGGCGAGGCCAACCGCGGCCGCCGCCGAGGTAGCCAGAAATTCACGCCGCGTGCGGGAACCGTCCCCACCTCGACCTCGGAGCATGGCGCCACCTCATGGAAGGATTGCCGGGAAGCGGCGGACGGAAGCTACGTGTCCGCTGCGCGTGCTGTCAAGGTGGCGGTGGGCGCGACGAATCCAGAGCGTCGCTGAATCGCGGGCGAGTCGCCCGCGTCCACCCGAGAGCTACGTCGCTCCGCGAGCGCAAAAAAAGGGAGCGCGCGCGGCGCTCCCGGTCTGGAGATTACTGCCTGAGGCTACGGCATCTGCAGGGAAGGCGGCGCCTGGGTATTCACCGGCGGCTGCAGGGCGGGCGGGGTAGCGGGGGCGGCCGCGGGGAGGCTGGGGAGCACCACCGCCGCCGGGGCCGGGCTGCGCGGCGCAGTCTTGTCGCCCTGGTCGCTGCGCGGCGCCACGCCGGGGACCGCCGGCATGTGCTGCACGATCCCGGTTTCAGCATCGCCGAGGCTGATGCCGAGGTGGTCGAGGGTGCGCGAGGTGACCTGGTCGAGGGTCACGCGCGACTTCTCATACGCCACCTTGGCCGCCACCAGGTTGGACGCAGCCTGGGCCAGGTCGCGCTGCGACTGCAGCACCAGGATGTTAGTGGAGGCGCCGAGCGCGTACTTCTTGTTCTCGGCATCCAGGGACTGGGTCTGCAGCTCGACCTGCAGTTGCGCCGCTACCACGCGGGCGCGGTTCTGCTGCAAGGCAAACTGCGCGTTGCGCACGTCGATGATGATCTGGTTCTGCTGCTGCTGCATGCGGGTCTGCGCCTGGCGATACTCCAATTCGGAGCGAATCTGATCGGCCTGGGCGGCGCGGTTGCGGAGCGGGATGCTCACGCTGAAGCCGATCTGGTAATCGGGAAAGTCGCCGCCAAAGAGCGTGGAGAACGCGCTGCCATAACCGGTGCTGACGAGGCCGGCGGTGGAGGTGCCCGCCGCCAGGTTGGGATTGATCTGCCCGGCCAGGCCCGAGGTGCCGTAGAAGCCGACCAGGTCCACCGTGGGCAGCATGGCATTGCGCGCCGACTTCTTGGTGATATCGCGATTGACCAGGTCAATGCGCGACTGCACCAGTTCCGGGCGGTGCTGCAAGGCGTCCGCCACCAGGTCCTGCACGGGGGTCACTTCTTCGTTTACCGGAACGACCGCGGCGTCGGTGGGGATCACCTCCGCCGCAGCCACCGCCGGATCACCCTGATTGCGGGTGATGGCGTTCTTCATCAGCAACTGCTGCAGGGTCAGGGTGGTCTGGGAAATGATGAGGTCCTGGTTGCGCGCCGCCACCTCGGCTTGCGCGCGCACGATCTCGATGGGGGCCAGGGTGCCGATCTCCACCTGCTTGCGGTTGTCGCCTTCCGTCTTCTGCGCCAGCGCCAGCGAGCTCTCCTTCACCTTGAGATCTTCGTAGGCGTTCACCAGGTCCCAGTAGATGTTCTGGATCTGCGCGGTGGTGGCGATGACCTGCTGGCGGAAGGCAACGTCGGAGATTTCCTTGTTGTTCTTCGCCGTGCGGATGAAGCGCATGTTGGGCTGCAGGCCGAATCCCGTCGTCAGGTGCTGGCGGAAGGAGAGGCGCAGACTCGAGGAGAGCGCCGGCACCAGCGTGTTGCGCGTGCTGTTGGAGGTGGTGCGGCTGTTGTTGAAGCCCACCTGAAAAAGAGTGCCGGTGGGGAACCCCTGCGAATAGCTGTAGCTGGCAATCCCGGTGTTCTGCTGCGAGATGGCGACGCCGGTGGTGACCGTGTTGGAGAGCGGCGCCGTGGCGTGCTCAATCGTCATGCTGGAACCAATGATGGGATCGAAGGAGTCCACACTCGCGCCCGTGCCCGCGGTCGAGGCGACGATGCCCGACGAGCCGGCGCCCGCGCCGCCGGCGCCGGTCGAGGTCCCGCCGGCACCCGACCCGGAGGCGCCCGCACTGCTGGTGCCGCTGCCGCCCGGCGTGCCCGACACAATGCCGGTGGAGACGCCGCGCGCCCCCGAACCCGACTTGGTGCGCAACAGGTCGGTATCGGCGATGGCCAGGTTATAGCGCGCGATGGCGAGGTCGAGATTGTTCTCCAGCGCCAAGGCGATGGCGTCGTTCATCGAGAGATAGATCTTGCCGGCGCGCGTGATCTGCTGCAGCCGGTTGGTGTTGGCGAAGTTCGGCTCCGGCACCTGCTGCGGTTCGTAAGGCGCAAAAACATTGGGGAAGGCGCGAGCGCCGTTGGAATAGTCGGTCCGCTGGGCCAGGGCGGCATTCGGGTTCAGGCCGACGGCCAGGATGAGGGCTACAACCCTGATCAGAAAACTGGTGCCTCGAGTCACGCGCATGGGCATATCTCCGGTAGTGTTTCGCATGAAGAAAAGACTCCCCGTCCGTTTGTTTGTCACCGGGTAATACGGATGTTCGGTGGCGGAAGTTTCGCAAAATTCCGCCCGGACGAGAACGCTCGACCCAGGTCGCTTTGCGGGAACAAACAGCGAACCGACAGTATAACAAGCCGGGCGGTCCCGGAAACGGTGTTTTGGCCCCCCCTGGGGCGCCGGCGGCGAGCGTCGGGCGCCCAGGGTTAGCGCTCCCTTGGACCGCACCGGAGCCTGTGGTGAAATGCCAGCAGCATGCCGCGCAATCTGAAGATCACGCTCGCGTACGACGGCGCCGACTTCCACGGCTGGCAGGTGCAGCCCGGCCTGCGCACGGTCCAGGGTGAGCTGCTGCAGGCCCTGGAGCGGATCACCGGGGAGCGCACGCTGCCGCAAGGTTCCGGGCGCACCGATGCCGGAGTGCACGCGCTGGCCCAGGTGGCCTCGTGGCCCACCGCCTCTCCCATCCCGGCCGGCAACCTCAAGATCGCGCTCAACGACGCCTTGCCGCCCGCGGTGCGGGTGCTGGCGGTGGACGAGGCGGCGCCCGGGTTCCATGCCCGCCGCTCGGCGCGGGCCAAGACCTACCACTACCGCATTTATCGCGGCGGCGTCTGCCCTCCCTTCCTGGCGCGCTACGTCGAGCACCATCCGTATCCGCTCGACGAAGCCGCCATGTCCGCCGCCGCGGGCGTGGTCGTCGGCGAGCATGATTTCACCTCGTTTGCCGCGGTTGATCCCGAGCGGCGCGAGCGCGCCCCGGGCGCGACCAGCGTCGCCGAAGAAGACGACAGTGCCGGCGGCGTGCGTACCATTTTCGAATCTGGCTTCGAGCGCCGCGCCGAGGAATTGGTGTATACCGTGCGCGGCAATGGCTTCCTGCACCACATGGTGCGGAACCTGGTCGGCACCTTCCTGCTGGTGGGGAAAGGCACGCTGACGCCGGACGACGTGCGCCGCATTCTGGCGGCACGCAACCGCACGGCGGCCGGCGCCACCGCCCCGGCCCGCGGCTTGTACCTGATCAGCGTGGAATACTGAGAAAGAACCTCATGCCCCAACCTGGGTCCTCCCATCGCTCTAGACACCAAGCTCTAAGCAATAAGCTGTAAGCAATAAGCCTGGTCACGCCGCTTGCCGATTTGCCTTTTCGCGCGTTATCTGCCTCTGCGGTTGAATGTAACGCGCGGCTGGTTTAGCTTAATCGCTGGGTGCCTACCCGTATGGCCGACGTATCCCGCAAAATCCGCGTGCTGGTCGCCAAGCCGGGGCTGGATGGCCACGACCGCGGCGCCAAGGTGATTGCCCGCGCCCTGCGCGATGCCGGCATGGAGGTCATCTACACCGGGCTGCGGCAGACGCCGGAGATGATCGTCAACGCCGCCCTGCAGGAAGACGTGGACGTGATCGGCCTTTCCATCCTCAGCGGCGCGCACAACGCCATCGTGCCGCGGGTTACGGACCTGCTGCGCCAGAACAAGATGGACGACGTCCTGCTGCTGATCGGCGGCATCATTCCCGACCAGGATTTTCCCCGCATGAAGGCGGCCGGCGTCTCCGGCATCTTCATTCCCGGCACCCCCATGGACGACATCGTGCAGTTCATTCGTGCGCACGTGAAGCCCCGCGGCGCCGCGGCGTGAGCGAGCGCGCTCAGGATGGCGCTCTCCTTCGGGTGGGGAAGGAAGCGAACCACACCCTCATCCGGATCGCTTCGGCGGACGGCACCAATCGCCTGACGCGCGCGTGTGTCGTGGCCCTGACGCAAGCGGTCGAGGAACTGGCCGGCGCGGCGCACCCGCAGCCGCTCATCCTCACCGGCAACCATCGTTTTTTCTCCGCCGGCGCCGACCTGGGCGAGATTGCCGCCCTCGGCGCCCCCGCCGCGTATGAATTCTCACGCCTGGGCCAGCGGCTGACGGACGCCCTCGCCCGTTTCCCCGCCCTGACCCTCGCTGCCATCGCGGGCTACTGCATGGGCGGCGGCATGGACGTGGCGCTGGCTTGCGACGCTCGCCTGGCCGCGCCCAACGCCATCTTCGGGCATCGCGGCGCGGCCCTCGGGCTGATCACGGGCTGGGGTGGCACGCAGCGCCTGCCGCGGCTGATCGGCCGCGGGCGCGCGTTGCAGATGTTTTGTGCCGCGGAGAAAATCCACGCCGAAGAAGCGTGGCGCATCGGGCTGGTGAACGCGATTGCCGATGATCCGCTGGCCCGCGCCGCCGAACTGATCGATTTACCACGAAGGCGCGAAGAATTTGTGATTTCTGATTTGTGATTTGCGATTTGTGAACCGCGGTCAATCGGCCGCGACGTGCGCTGCCACCGGCTCCAGGTGGGCGGTGAAGTGGCGCAGGAACTCGGCCTCGTAGGTCAGGCGCAGGCCGCGGATGGCCTCCCGCCGCCGCCACACGTCGAGGATGATTTCAATGACGTAGTCCACGTGGCTTTGCGTGTAGACGCGCCGCGGAATCGCCAGCCGCACCAGGTCCATCCTGGCGGCGTCGCCGAACATGAGGGTGCCGATTTCCACCGAGCGGATGCCGCCCTCGAGGTACAGCTCGGCCGCCAGCGCCACGCCCGGAAACTGCGCCGGCGGAACGTGAGGCAAAAACGCGCGCGCATCCAGGTAGATGGCGTGCCCGCCCGGCGGCCGCACGATGGGCACGCCCGCCTCCACCAGGTGCCGCCCGAGATAGTCGATGGAGGCGATGCGGTAGCGCAGGTAGTCCTCGTCCAGCGCCTCCTGCAAGCCGACGGCGATGGCTTCCAGGTCGCGCCCGGCCAGGCCGCCGTAGGTGGGAAAGCCCTCGGTCAGGATCAGCAGGTCTTTCTCCTGCTGCGCCAGGACGTCGTCGTTGGTGCAGAGGAAGCCGCCGATGTTGGCCAGGCCGTCCTTCTTGGCCGACATGGTGCAGCCGTCGCCGAGCGCGAACATCTCCTGCGCGATCTGCTTCGGCGTCTTTCGTGCATAGCCGGGCTCGCGCAGCTTGATGAAGTAGGCGTTCTCGGCGAAGCGGCAGGCGTCGAAGTAGAGCGGGATGCGGTGCCGCCGGCAGACCTCGCTGACCGCGCGCACGTTCGCCATCGAGACCGGCTGGCCGCCGCCGCGAGTTGTTGGTGACGGTGAGCATGACCAGCGGGATGCGCTCGCGCCCGGCGCGCGCGATCAGCCGCTTCCAGCGCCGCCACGTCCATGTTGCCCTTGAAGGGATGCTCGGTGGCCGGCTCGCGGCCTTCGGCGATGGGCAGGTCGAGGGCGCTCGGCGCCGACGATACTCGACGTTGGCGCGCGTGGTGTCGAAGTGGGTGTTGTTCGGCACCACGTCGCCGCGCTTGCACATCACGCCGAACAGGATGCGCTCGGCCGCGCGCCCCTGGTGGGTGGGAATGACGTGCTTGAAGCCGAAGATGTCCTGCACCGACTGGCGAAAGCGCTCGAAGCTCTTGGCTGCCGGCGTAACTCTCGTCGCCGCGCATCATCGCCGCCCACTGCTCGGTGCTCATGGCGCCGGTGCCGGAGTCGGTGAGCAGATCAATCAGGACGTCCTCCGCCGGCAGCTGGAAGAGGTTGTAATGGGCGGCGCGCAGCAGCTTTTCGCGCTCGGCGCGCGTGGTCCAGCGGATGGGCTCGACGCTCTTGATGCGGAAGGGCTCGATGATGGTGCGGGGCATGGCGGCACCAATACTAACGCCGCGGCTGGCGTTGCGTCTGTGCCTGCGGTCATAATGGGCGCCACCAGAAGCAGATGTCCCTCTTTCCCTCCAGCCCGCGTGCGCCCGCGTCCTGCCTTGGGCTGCTCTTGCTGGCGTGGGCGACGCTCCTGCCGGTGGCGGCGCAGGCGCCGCCCGCTGAGGAAACGCCGGTCACGCTCGACCAGTGGCTGCGCGGGCCCGACCACCAGGATTTCCCCTGGAAGTTGCGGCTGCTGCGCCCGCGGCTGAACTTCGAGCAGCGCCAGATGGTCGTGGTGCGCGTCACCATCCCCGCCGACAAGCTGCAGGACCTCAGCCCGCAGCGCGATCTGCACCTGGTGGTTCGGCTCGCCGATGAGAACGGGAACTGGTTCCCGGGCGCCGACCGTACCCATTACTCGCTGCGCCAAGCCATCGACCGCAGCTCCAACCTGCAGTTCACCACCGCCGTGTACCTGCGCCCCGGACGCTACCGGGTGGCCGCGGTGCTGTATGACGACGTGCTGCGCCAGCACAACGTCGCGCATCGCGGCCTCGCGGTGCCGCCGCTCAAGCACGATCCGCTGCCGGAGGCGGAGGCCGAACTGCCGCCTGTCCAGTTCGTCGATCTCCGCAGTTACCTGGAGCGCGACGACGAGGTGCCGCAGCTCAAGCTGCCCATCGCCAACCCGCAGCCCCTGCTGGTGGAAGTGCTCATCAACTTCAGTCCGTCGGCACAGTACACGGGGCGGGCGCCGATTCTCCGCCACAACGTCAGCACCCTGGTGCAGGTGGCGCACGTGCTCTCGCAGCTCCAGTTGCAACACGGATGCGTCCGCCTCACCGGCGTCGACGTGCTCGGGCTGCGCCTGCTCTTCGACCGCGTCGAGGCGGACAACATCTTCTGGGACCGCGTGCTGCAATCCGTTTCCACGATGAGTCCCAACGTCGTGGACGTGAGCACGCTGGAGGGACAAAAGAAGACGGCGGCTTATTTCCGCGACGTGGTGCACCACCTGCTGGCCGACAAAGAGTCGCTCTGCCTGGGGCCGGGCCGCCATCCCGGGGCCGAGCGCGTCTTCCTGGTCGCCGGCAGCGACATGCTTTTTCCACCGGGCAACCGCATCGAGCCGGTCGCGCTGACCGCCGACGAGTGCAACTGCCGCGTCTTCTACCTGCACGGCCAGCTGCGCCTCGGCGACGAGTGGGACCAGATCCACAAGATCCTCCGGCCGTTGCGGCCCCGCACCCTCTCCATGGACACCGCCGGGGATTTCCGCAAAGCGCTGGCGGCGATTGTGGCCGACCTGCAGCGTCCGGCGGCCGCAGCCCCTCTCCTCACGCACTGAGGGCGCTCCTCGCCGGTTTGCAGGCTCCGCATCGCTGTTGTACCGTAGCCGTTTCCCAAAGCCGCGAACCTCCCATGCCCGACCGCACTCCGACGCCAGCCGGCAACCAGCTCGCCAGCCACGTAGACGCCACCTCCGCGCGTTTCGAAAAAAACATGCGCGCCATGGCCGACCTGGTCTCGCGGGTGCGCAACGAGGAGGAGCAGATCCGCCAGGGCGGCGGCCCCACGGCCATCGAGGCGCAGCACAACAAGGGCCGCCTGACCGCGCGGGAGCGCATCGCGCTGTTGCTCGATCCCGGCGCCGAGCTTTTCGAGCTCGGCCTCTACGCCGCGCACGAGATGTACGAAGACTGGGGCGGCGCGCCCGCCGCCGGCGTCGTCACCGGGCTGGGCCGGGTCCAGGGCCGCCTGTTCATGCTCATCGTGAACGACGCCACGGTGAAGGCCGGCGCCTTTTTCCCGATGACCGCGAAAAAGGTCATCCGCGCCCAGAACATCGCCATCGAGAACCGCATCCCCACCATCTACCTGGTGGATTCCGCCGGCGTTTTTCTGCCGCTGCAGGAAGACGTCTTCCCCGACCAGGACGATTTCGGCCGCGTCTTCCGCAACAATGCGGTCATGTCGGCGATGGGGATTCCGCAGATCACCGCCATCATGGGGATGTGCGTCGCCGGCGGCGCCTACCTGCCCGTGATGTGCGACCACATCCTGATGACCGACGGCTCCGGCCTCTTTCTCGCCGGGCCGGCGCTGGTGCAGGCGGCCATCGGGCAGAAGGTGAGCGCGGAAGAGCTCGGCGGCGCCGCCATGCACGCGCAAATCGCCGGCACCATCGACTTCCGCGAGCCCAGCGACGAAGCCTGCCTGGCCCGCATTCGCTCGCTCGCCGACAAGATGGGGCACCGCGGCGCGGCCCCCTTCGACCACCGCAAGGCGGAGCCGCCGCTGTTTTCGCCGGAAGAGCTGTACGGCATCTTCGAAGCCGACGCCGCCAAGCCGTACGACATGCGCGAAATCCTGGCGCGCCTCGTCGACCGCAGCCGCTTCGATGAATACAAGGCCGAGTACGGCAAGACGCTGCTCTGCGGCTACGCGCGCATCGGCGGCTGGGCGGTGGGGATTGTCGCCAACCAGAAGCAGCACCAGCGGCAGATTGACCATGAAGGGCACAAGCGGATGGAGTTTGGCGGCGTGGTCTACACCGAGAGCGCCGAAAAGGCCGCGCGCTTCATCATGGATTGCAATCAGAACCTGGTGCCGCTGGTCTTCCTGCACGACGTCAACGGCTTCATGGTGGGGCGCGACGCGGAGTGGAGCGGCATCATCCGCGCCGGCACCAAGATGGTGAATGCCGTGGCCAACTCCGTGGTGCCGAAGATCACGGTCATCGTGGGCGGCTCGTTCGGCGCCGGCCACTACGCCATGTGCGGCAAGGCCTACGATCCGCGCTTCGTCTTTGCCTGGCCCAGCGCGCGCTACTCGGTGATGAGCGGCGAGAGCGCCGCCGGAACGCTGCTCGAGATCAAGGTCAAGCAGTTGGAGCGCGGCGGAACCAAACTCAGCGAACCCGAGAAGCGCGCTCTCTACGACTCCGTGATGCAGGCCTACGCCGGGCAGATGGACCCGCGCTACGGCGCCGCCCGGTTGTGGCTCGACAAGATCATCGATCCCATGGAAACCCGCAACGCCATCGTGCAGGCCCTCGAGGCCGCCGCCCTCAACCCCGACGTGCCCGAGTTCCGGACGGGGGTGCTGCAGACGTGATGGATTTCGATCCCCATGACGTCTTCGGGTGAGCTTTCAACCGTCCTGCCGGACTGGGCACGCTTGGCACCTTTACCCAGCGATAAATCGCTGGGCTGCCGTCAATCGCCCTGCGGGCTCGCCTAGGTGTACAAACGGGACTCGGTGTGCGAGCGGGACGGCACCTCGGTGTAAAAAGGGGACCGGGTGTGCGAGCGGGACGGCTGCAGGCAGCCCGCGTCCCGCAGGGACGCTTGATGGCAGCCCACCGCTTTAGCGGTGGGTGAGCAGACCAAATCGATCCAGAGTCCGTCAGGACGGTTGAAACCAGGATCGGGTGAACGACACCGTCAAACTCGTCGAATGTCCCCGCGATGCCTGGCAAGGGCTGCGCGGGCACATCCCGGCCGCCGTCAAGGCCGAGTACCTGCGCGCGCTGATCGCCGCCGGCTTCCGGCACATTGACGCGGTCAGCTTTGTCTCGCCGCAGGCCGTGCCGCAGATGGCCGACGCGGAAGAGGTGCTCAAGCTACTGGGCGACGTGCCGGAAGATGTCGAGCTGGTCGCCATCGTCGTGAACGAAGCCGGCATGAAGCGCGCCCTCGCCGCCGCGCCGGTCCGCACCGTCGGGTTTCCGTACTCGCTCTCGCCCACCTTTCTGGAGCGCAATCAGAAGCAATCGCCCGAGCAGGCGCTGGACACGCTGGAGAAAATCAAGGGCCTAGCCGACGACAACGGACTCGACGTGGTCGCCTACATCAGCATGGCCTTCGGGAATCCGTATGGCGACGCGTGGGATGCCGGGGAGGTCGCGGCGGCGGTCGATCTGCTGGAAAAACTGTCGGTCCGCTCCCTGTCGCTCGCCGATACCGTCGGCCTGGCCACGCCGGAGCAAATTGCCGCGCTGGTGGGGCCGGTGGTCGCGCAGTACGACCACCTCGACATCGGCGTGCACCTGCACAGCCGCCCCGGCGACGCGGTCGCGAAAATCCTCGCCGCCTACGACGCCGGCTGCCGCCGCTTCGACTCGGCCATCGGCGGACTGGGCGGCTGCCCCTTCGCCCAGGACGACCTGGTCGGCAATATTCCCACCGAAGGCGTGCTCCAGGCGCTAAACCTGCGCCAGGTGTCGCTGCCGGCGCTGGCTTCGCTCACTTCCCTCACCCGCCGCTCGGCGGCAATCGCCGCCCAGTTTGGCGGCACGCCCACGCGCGCGCAGTGACCCTGCTCACCACGAAGGCACGAAGAATCCAGCTTTTCAACCGGGCAGCCGCGCGTATACGATTTGCGGGCGCCTATGAAAACCCGCTCGCTTGCCGCTCTCGCCGTCCTGCTGCTCGCTGCCGCCGCCGCCGTCCTGACCGCGCCTTCGCCGGCGGCCCGCGCGGCCGCGCCCGACCCGCGCCTCAACAAGTCCTGGCGCTTCGAGCAGGGCCTGTGGACCTACGTGCACCTGGAAGGCGACCCGGCCACGGTCGGGTTCCAGCACGGCTACCTGCTCGCGCCTGAGATCGTGGACGCGTTGCGCGTGGTCCAGCTCACCGACACGCACGACACCGGCCGCGACTGGCAGTTCTTCCGCACCGCCGCGCATGACATGCTCTGGCCCCGCGTTGACCCCGAGTATCAGCAGGAATTGCGCGGCATCGTCGCCGGTCTCCAGGCGCACGGCGTCGCTGACATTGACCTCGACGACGTGGTCGCGCTCAACGCCATGGAGGAGCTCCCCTTCTACTATGACCCGTGGCTGAAGAAGCAGCAGCACCAGACGGCGGCGCTCCTGCCCCAGGCGCCGGGCAACTGCAGCGCCTTCGTCGCCACCGGCAGCTACACCCGGGACCATCAGCCGGTGATCGCGCACAACAACTGGACCAGCTACATGCCGGGGCAGCGCTGGCGCATGGTGTTCGACATCGTGCCCAGCAGCGGGCATCGCATCCTCATGGACGGCTTCCCCGGCATCATCATCAGCGACGACGATTTCGGCATCAGCTCCGCCGGCATTATGGTCACCGAGACCACCATCACGCAGTTTGTCGGCTGGGACCCGCAGGGCAAGCCCGAGTTCGCGCGCGCCCGCAAGGCGCTGCAGTACGCCAACTCCATCGACGACTACGTGCGCATCATGCTCGACGGCAACAACGGCGGCTACGCCAACGACTGGCTGCTCGCCGACCGCAACACCGGCGAGGTGGCACGCTTCGAGCACGGACTGAAACACAGCCGGGTCTGGAAGACGAAAGATGGCTACTTCGTCGGCTCCAATTTCCCCAGCGACCCGGAACTCATCCGCGACGAAGCGCCCGACTTCAAGCCCGGCGACCTGGCGTCGTCGCCCAACGCCCGCCGCGTGCGCTGGGAGCAGTTGATGGCGGAAAACAAGGGACGCATCGACGTGGCCGCGGCGCAGCGTTTCCTCAGCGACCACTACGACAGCTTCGAGAAAAAAGAGCAGGCCAATGAACGCGCCCTGTGCGGCCACGCCGACGCTTCGGCGCACAGTATTCCCGAGTGGGACTGGCCGGCTTACTTCAACGGCGGCGCGGTGCAGGGCAAAGCCGCGGACGCCACCATGGCCAAGAACATGAGCTTCATCGCGCGCGCCGGGCATCCCTGCGGCGCCGATTTCCTGGCCGCGCCGCACCTCGCGCAGCATCCCGAGTTCGCCTGGGAGGCGCCGCTGCTGCGCGACATGAAAGCCGGCCCCTGGACCACCTTCCGCTCCGGCCAGCGCCGAGCGCAATGACCTGGAACCACGCAGGCACGAAGACACGAAAAGACGCTTTTCGGTTTTTGTTTCAGTTTCCTTCGTGACTTCGTGCCTTCGTGGTGAATGATTCTTATGTCGGAGTTCAACACGATTACGCTCGCGCACGACGCCGGCATCGCCACCATCACGCTGAATCGTCCGGAAAAGCGCAACGCCGTCAGCTTCGCGCTGGTGGCCGAACTGATGGCGGCGCTCGACGCGATCGAGCACTCCCCGGCGCAGGTGGTCATCATCACCGGCGCGGGCACGGCGTTCTGCGCCGGCCTCGACCTCGACGACCTGAAGGCGCTGCTCGGCCGCACCCACGCACAGAACGTCGAAGACTCGGCCACCATGGCGCGCCTCTTTCGCCGCCTCTACGACTTTCCGCTGCCCACCATCGCCGCGGTGAACGGCGCCGCCATCGCCGGCGGCACCGGCATCGCCACCATGTGCGACTTCACGCTCGCCGTGCCGGAGGCCAGGTTCGGCTACACCGAGGTGCGCATCGGCTTCGTGCCGGCTATCGTGTCGTCCTTCCTGGTGATGCAGGTCGGGCACAAGATCGCGCGCGACCTGCTGCTTACCGCGCGGCTCTTCGACGCCGCGGAAGCGCACCGCTTTGGCCTGGTGAACGAGGTCGTGGCGCCCGAGCGCCTGCTGGTGCGCGCGCGCGAACTGGCGCAGCAGATCATGGAGAATTCGCCTTCCTCGGTGCGCGCCACCAAGCGGCTGATCAACGGCTTCATCCGCGAGGCGCTCGACCGGCAGATCGCCGAGGCGGTGGAGGATAATGCGCGCATCCGCACCACCGCCGACTTCCGCGAGGGCATCGCGTCCTTCCTCGAAAAACGCAAGCCGGTATGGACGGGGAAATAACCCGGCCCTGAGCTGTTGGCTGCGCGCTACAATCTTCCGTTCCGCACCCTGCACGTCCCCGGAGGAGGTTATGAAGAACCTCTGCACCGTCTTCTTACTGCTGCTTTCTTCGCTTTGGGCAAACGCACAGGCGAACCCTCCGGCCGCCACGCCGGAGAAGCCCGCCGCGCCACCGGCTGCGGTTGCGTCCGCGCCCATGCCACCGAACCAGGCGCTGCCGCTGGCGCGTCAATACGCGGAGGCGATCGTGGCCGGAAAAATCGCCGACCTGTGGCCCAAAATGACGTCGGCCATGCAGGGGGTGTTCAAGACACCTGAGAGTGCGACCACCCGAATGGCAGCGGCGGCGGAGCAGATCGGGCACGAATCGAAGGTCCTGGGCGATCGCGTCATGCCGGTCGTCTCCACCAACCTCATCCTCTACACGCGGCTCTCGGACTACGACAAGTTCCCCTCGAAAATGGAGTTGGACATCTCGCTTGACCCGGCCGGCAACATCGCCGGATTCACCATCAGGCCCGTGCAGAATCCTGCCGAGTCGAAATACCTCGACTACCAGACGAAGGCCCGGTTGCGCTTTCCGCTCACCGGCGAGTGGACCGTGTACCAGGGCGGGCGCTCCGTTTACGACAACTACCATGCTGCCTATCCCGACGAGCGCTTCGCCTACGACATCCTGCTCATTCGCCCGGACGGCCGCGCCGCGGCGAGCGACATCACGAAGCTCGAAGACTACTTCGGCTTCGGACAGCCGGTGGTAGCGCCGGCGGCGGGAAAGGTGGTCGCCGCCGTTGACCAGTACGACGACAACCCCATCGGCAAGCCGATCCAGGGTTCGCCCAAGCAGGGGAACAATGTCGTGATTGACCACGGCAACGGCGAGTTCAGCATGTTTGCGCACCTGAAGCGCGGCAGCGTGAAGGTGAAGGCCGGCGACGAAGTCAAAGCCGGGCAGGCCCTGGCGCTGGTCGGCAACAGCGGCAACTCGCCGGTCCCGCACCTGCATTACCACCTGCAGACCACGCCCGACTGGTTCAAGGGCGACGGCCTGCCCACCCCGTTCCAGAAGCTGACCGTGAACGGGAAGAAGCTGGCGTCGGCCGAGCCGGTGCGCGGCGACGTGGTGAAGGCGGAGTAGCCCGCGCATGGTGAACGAGACGCGCCTGCGCGTGCGCTACGCCGAGACCGACCAGATGGGGGTGGCGTATCACTCCAACTACCTGGTCTGGTTCGAGGTGGGCCGCGTCGAGCTGATGCGGCAGCTCGGCTTCGCCTACAAGGACATGGAAGCGCGCGACGGCTGCTACATTGCGGTGGTGGAAGCGCGCTGCCGCTACAAGGCGCCGGCACGCTACGATGACGAACTGCTGGTGCGCACGCGCCTGCGCCACGTGCGCGGCTCGCTCGTCCACTTCGGCTACGAAATCGTGCGCCACCCCGACGGCGCACTGCTGGCGGAAGGCGAGACCACGCACCTGGTCACCGACGCCCAGATGCAGCGGCGCTCGCTGCCGGAGAAGTATCAGCAGGCGTTCAACGCCGCGATAAGGGAAAAATGACACCACGAAGACACGAAGGCACGAAGCAGTTCCCTTGCAAACTTCGTGTCTTTGTGCCTTCGTGGTGAACTCGGCATGCAAGCCCTCCACATCGACGGTGACTCGCTCACGCTCGACGAGCTGCGCGCGGTGGTGTACGCGCGGCAGGCGGTGCTGCTCGATTCCGACGCCCGCGCCCGCGTCGCGCGCGCCCGCGACGTCGTCGAAGCCCACCTCGACGACGAGCGCCCGGCGTATGCCATCACCACCGGCGTGGGCAAGCTCAGCGATGTGCGCATCCCCCACGAGCAGATCGGCGAGCTGCAGGTGAACCTGGTGCGCTCGCACGCAGTGGGAGTGGGCGAGCCGCTCACCGAGCACGAAACGCGCGCCATGATGCTGCTGCGCGCCAACTCGCTGGCCAAGGGCTTCAGCGGCGTGCGCCCCGAGCTGATTGACACCCTCTGCGAGATGCTGAACCGCGGTGTGCATCCCGTGATTCCGTCGCAGGGCAGCGTGGGGGCGAGCGGCGACCTGGCGCCGCTGGCGCACCTGGCGCTGGTGCTGATCGGGGAAGGCGAAGCCGTCTACAGCCCGACCGCGCGCGGCGCCAAGGCGCGGCGCAAAGGCGAGTCCGGCGAAGGCGGGCGCATGAGCGGCGGCGAAGCGCTGCGCCGCGCCGAGATCAAGCCGCTGGCGCTGGCGGCCAAGGAAGCGGTCTCGATCGTCAACGGCACGCAGGCCATGCTGGCGCTGGGCACGCTGGCGCTGCTGGCGGCGGAAACGCTCGCCGACTCCGCCGACGTCATTGCTTCCCTCTCGCTCGACGCCCTGCGCGGCACCGACACGGCCTTCGACCCGCGCATCCACGCCGTGCGTCCGCACCCCGGGCAGCAGCGCGCGGCGGAAAACCTGCGCCGCATGCTGGCGGGCAGCGGCATTCGTGAGTCGCACCGCGACTGCAAGCGGGTGCAGGACGCCTACTCCTTGCGCTGCATCCCGCAGGTGCACGGCGCGGTGCGCGACACGCTCGACTTCTGCCGGCGGGTCTTCGAGATCGAGATGAACGCGGCGGTTGACAACCCGCTGGTGTTTGCGCCGCAGAAAATAATCGGCGGGCCGAAAGCTGACTTCACCGCCGCCGCGCCCGCCGGCGAAATCCTCAGCGGGGGAAACTTCCACGGCGAGCCGCTGGCCTTCGCCCTCGACTACCTGGCCATCGCGCTGACGTCCCTGGCCGGCATCAGCGAGCGCCGTATCGAGCGCCTGGTGAACCCGGCGCTCAACGAAGGTCTGCCGCCGTTTCTCGCCGCCGAGGCGGGGCTGAACTCCGGCCTGATGATGGCGCAGGTGACCGCGGCGGCGCTGGTCAGCGACAACAAGGTGCTGGCGCATCCCGCGTCGGTGGATTCCATCACCACGTCGGGCAACAAGGAAGACTACGTTTCCATGGGGATGAACGCCGCGCTCAAGCTGCAGCGCGTGCTCGCCAACGCCACTCAGGTGTTGGCGATCGAGGCCATCGCCGCGGCCCAGGGGGTGGACTTCCTGAAGCCGCTGCTGCCCAGCCCCCGCGGGCAGCGCGCGCACGCCGCCATCCGCGCCGCCTCGCCGCCGCTGGAGCGCGACCGCGTGCTCGCCGCCGAGTTCGCGCGGGTCGCTGCAACCATTGCCAGCGGCGCGATTGCCGAAGCCTTGGCGGATTAGCCAGGTCCCGCTGCCCCTAGGGTCTTGCCCGGCGCTGGAAGGCGAGTTGCCCTTGCGACGGAAAGGCTTCCACACTGTTGCCGTAGTCGCGCAGGAAGTCGCGCAATTGGCGGGTGGACGAGGTGAGGACGACGGCTTCGTCGGCGATGGTGCGCCCCGCCAGGCCCAGCCGATCCTGCTCCAGTTGCGATAGGATCCAATCCCGGTTGAGCGGCGTCAGCACCAGGGTGGCGGAGTCCACGCGCACGCGATACAGGCTGTGGAGCGTCATGTCGTGGTGCATGGGCTGGCGGTCCACCGGCACGATGTCGAGAAAGCGGTTGTCGGCGATTTCCACCAGCATGCCCTGGAAGCTGGCGCTCTTGCCAGAGTCCAGCAGGCAGCCGTCGCCTTTGCGGCTGGGGGGCGCCGCGTAGTCCACGCGGTAGAGCTTTTCCTCGAAGAAGCGCGAGATGTTCAGGGAACAACCGCTCTCGGGCTGCGACCAGGCGCCCAGCAGCGCGCGGTCGAACTGCAACTCGTCGTCGCTCTGCGCCAGCGGGTTGGCGGTGTAGACCCAGCAGCCGCCGGTCAACAGCAGGCAGAGCACCGCAACGACAGCGGGAATCAGGCGGCGAGCCAGCATGGCCGGGTGACCTTTCGGGCTGATTGTGCGCTGCGTGCTGGGGAGAGTCAAACGGCCGAGCCAGTCCCCGCCAGCCCGAGCTCCTTGGCTACGCTCTGCATCGCCGTGATGCAAAACGCGATGTGCTCTTCCAACTCGACGCCCAGTTCCTGCGCGCCCTGCAGGATGTCGTCGCGGTTGACGCTGCGCGCGAAGGCCTTGTCCTTCATTTTCTTGCGCACCGACTTCGCCTCCACCTCGGCCAGCGACTTGCCCGGCTTGACCAGCGCGGTAGCGGTGATGAAGCCGGTGAGCTCATCGCAGGCGAAGAGGACGCGCTCCATCGGCGTCTGGCGCGGCACGCCGGAATACGCGGCGTGCGAGAGGATGGCGCGCCGTATCTCCTCCGGCCAGCCGCGCTCTTCCAGAATCCGGTTGCCGACGAACGGGTGCTGTTCGGCGGTGGGGAATTTTTCGTAGTCGAAGTCGTGCAGCAGGCCGGTCATGCCCCACTGCTCTTCCTCGGCCGGCGCCAGCCGCCGCGCGTAGGCGCGCATGCAGGCTTCGACGGCGAGCGCATGCTTGCGCAGGCTCTCCGACTGCGTGTATTCGGTCAGCAACTGCCAGGCATCAAATCTCGTCATCGGGCCATCGGGTGATCGGGAGATCGGAAATGCAGTTTCTCGTTTCTAGTTTCTCGTTTCTTGCCTCACGACGTTCAGCCGTCGTGACGTGTCAAAGCACCAGAACTAGAAACTAGAAACCAGAAACTAGAAACTGATTTCTTCCCCGCATCAACATAGTAAACCGCGAAACAGCGCGCGTCGCCACCCGGGGTTCTCCGTCAATTCGCCGGTTTTTTTCGGGTTTCACCGGCAGGTTTTCCGTTTTCCACAGAAAATTGTGTTGACACTGGCGGCTGATTGCCGCACATTGACCGTGCCGCTTCGTTCGGTGCCTCAGCTTTTGCACCGGGAGCGGCGCCCTTCTACCGGCGGCTGGCCAGCCGTGGGGCGAGGGCGCAGGCTGGGTTCCCCGGTGCCGGCTCTGGCATCTCCCACAACCTGATGGCCACGACTCTCGCACCCGTCGATTCACGGGAAGTGGTGAGATGCGATCGTTGTCACCTCGTGCAGTTTCTTCCCAGCAACCACCTCTGCCGCCGCTGCCATATTTCGCTGGATCCGGAGGAGCCGGAGCCAGTGGTGGCTGTCCCCGTGCCCGAGCCGCCCCGGAGCAACGGCAACGGCTACCCGCATCTGGAAATTGCGACCGCCATCCGTTCGCTGCGGCTGCGCAACGGGCTGAGCCAGCGGCAACTGGCGCTGCGCATGAGCGTTCCCCGCACCTACGTTTCGAAGATCGAGAATGACAAGGCGACCCCCACGCTCTCCTCGCTGGCGCGGCTGGCCAAGGCCTTGGAGGTGGAGATTGCGGAGCTGCTGCGCGGCTCCAGTCGCACCCGCGAGGACGAAATCCGCGAACTCATCAGCGACGAGTTCGTGGCCCAGCTGGTGCCCTACGTCAGCCAGCTCAACGGAATGCAATGGTCGAGCGTGCTCGGCCAGGTGCGCGAACTGACTATTCGGCCGCGGCGCATGTCGTAAGAACCGTCGTCGGTCGTCGGTCGTCGGTCTTCGGCAAGAAAGGCTCGAGAAATGAAGAACGCAGAGGAGCAATCCTCTGCGTTCTTTGTTGGGGACTTGTCTGTGCCGAAGCTGCTTGGCCGAAGACCGGCGACCGAAGACCGCCGACGGGTTTACGGTCTTCCCCACCCCGGAATGGTCTTGGCCAGGTCGTTATAGATGACCAGCACGGCGAACAGGATCAGGAAGACGAACGCGGCCTGGTAAATGCGCTCCTTCACCTGCACGCTGATGTCGCGGCGCATCACCCCTTCCAGCACCAGCAGCAGGATTACCCCGCCGTCGAGGATGGGGATGGGGAACAGGTTAAAGATGCCGAGCTGCAGGCTGATGGTGGCCATCAGGGTGAGCAGGGAGACCCAGCCGGGCTGGCGGGCCGCTTCCCCGGTGGCGCGCGCAATGCCGATGGGCCCCGACATCTGCCGCATCGAGAGCTTGCGCTGCACCATCTTCTCCATCAGCTCGAGCACCAGCCCCGAGGTCTTGACGTTGGTCTCGAGGGACTTGGCGAAGGCCCCCGCGAAGGGCAGCCGGTCGACGCGCATCGGGTTCGACTGGATGCCGATGCGGAAGTAGTTGTCACCCTCGATGGCGTAGCGCTGGGGCGCGATCTTGAGGTCCAGCTGCGCATGGTCGCGGACGATGGTAAAAGTCGCCGGCTTCTCGCCGTTGTCCTGCAGCCGCTTCAGCAAGCCGCCGACGGAGCGCAAGGGGGCGGCGTTCATGGCGATGATCTCGTCGCCCAGGCGCATGCCCGCTTTGGCCGCCGGCATCTCGGGGTCGAGATCGGTGACCACTAGCTTTTCATCGGGCACCAGGCCGCTTTCGCCGAGCTCGTCGCGGCCCACCTTGTCGGGCACCATCCGGGTACTGAAGGTCGCGCTGCCGCGCTGCACCCCCATTTCCAACGGCTGCCCGGGACTCATCATCACTTTCAGCAGCGTGTCTTCCCAGGTGGGATTCTCGACGCCGTCGATGCGGATGATGCGGTCGCCGATCTGCAGCCCGGCCTTGGCCGCCGGAGAATTCTCCATCACCCAGCCCACCACCGCCGGCTCCTCCAGGTACGCCGGATGCTCGTAGCGGACCATGTACACGCCGGTCAGCAGGCCAATGGCCAGCAGGATGTTCATGGCCGGACCGGCGAAGGCGATCACGAAACGGTGCCAGCGCGGGTGGGAGAGGAACTCGCGCGGGTCGCCGGTGCGCGATTCCATGAAGTTCTCGCCCGACATCTTGACGTAGCCGCCAAGCGGCAGCGCGCTGATGCGGTAGTCGGTCTCGCCGCGCCGGAAACCCAGCAGGCGCTTGCCGAAGCCGATGGAAAAGACTTCCACGCCCACGCCAAATAACTTCGCCGTGGCATAGTGGCCGAACTCGTGGATCAGGATCATGATCCCGAGCACGACGGCCACCCAGAAGAGGCTGCTGAGAAACGTCAACATGAAGACCTGATACAGCTTAACTCAAATGGCGGCTGGCCAACACCGGCTGCCCCGCCGCACCGGCAAACTTTCGTACCCGCTCCGCGGCGGCCCGGCGCGCCGCCGCGTCGGCCTGCAGCACCTCCTGAATAGATTCCGGAGGCGGCGCCGTGGTCGCAGCGAGTACGGCGCGAATCACGCGCGGAATGTCGTTAAAGGTAATTCTGCCTTCGAGGAAGGCGGCCACCGCCACCTCGTCGGCGGCGTTCAGGGCGACCGTCTTCGCGCCGCCCGCCTGGACGGCTTCGTAGGCCAGCGCCAGGCAGGGGAACTTCTCCAGGTCGGGCGGGCAAAAGTCCAGGCGCCGCAGGTCCGCCAGCGGAAACTTCAGCGCCGATTCGATGCGCTCCGGCCAGGTCAGGGCATAGAGGATCGGCAGGCGCATGTCGGTGACCGAGAGCTGCGCCAAGAGGCTCCCGTCGCGGAACTCCACCAGCGAGTGGATGCTCGACTGCGGATGGACCAGCACGCTCACCCGGCTGGGCGGCAGGTCGAAGAGGCGGCAGGCCTCGATGACCTCGAACCCCTTGTTCATCAGGGTGGCGGAATCGATGGTGATGCGCCGCCCCATCTTCCACGTGGGATGGTTGAGCGCCTGTTCCACCGTGATGTTGGCGAAGGCTTCGGGCGGGGTATTCAGAAACGGGCCCCCGGAAGCGGTGAGCCATACCCGCTCGACTTCGTCCAGCCGCCCGCCGCGCATGCACTGGTGGACGGCATTGTGCTCGGAATCGATGGGCAGCAGCGGCTTGCCCTGGCGGCGGGCTTCGGCGGTAATCAGCTCGCCGGCGGCCACCAGGCACTCCTTGTTCGCCAGCCCCACCGTCTTCCCCGCCCGCACCGCCTCGTAGGTCGCTTCCAGGCCCGCCACCCCGACGATGGCGCTGACCACGAAGTCGGCCTCGGGATGCGTGGCGACCCGGACCGCGCCGGCACTGCCGCTGACTACCTCGATGTCGGCACGCCCGGCAGCCTGGAGTTCGCCGCGCAGAGCTTCGGCCGCCTGGTCGCTGGCCATCGAGACCACGCGCGGCCCCCAGCGCAGCGCCTGCTCGCGCGCCGCCACTACATTCTGCCCTGCCGCCAGCGTGGCCACCGCGAACCGCTCCGGATACTGCTCGACGATGCTGAGCGTGCTGCGCCCGATGGAGCCGGTCGAGCCGAGGATGGCAACTCTTTTCATGGACGTTGGCACCACGAAGTCACGAAGGCACGAAGAGGCCGTTGGCACTTGGCAGTTGGCATTTGGCCCGACACCGGTGAACTCGCAGTGGCCAAATGCTAAGTGCCAAATGCTAGATGCTCGCTTTCGTGTCTTCGTGCCTTCGTGGTGGAACTAGATTGTAGCGAAAAAGGCGTAATACCACAGCACCGGGGCGGCGAAGAGCAGGGCGTCGATGCGGTCGAGCATGCCGCCGTGGCCGGGCAGCAGCGTGCCTGAATCTTTCACCCCCGCGCCGCGCTTGAGCATGGACTCGGCCAGGTCGCCCAGCTGCGCCATGACGTTGAGGATGGCGGCGACGAGGGCGCCCTGCCAGAGCGGTGGCGGCAGCAGGCTGCCGCTCGTCATGGCCTTCACCCTCGCCAGCCAGCCCGTGATCTGTGGCTGGAAGGCGAACATCACCACGCCGAGCAGCACGCTGCCGACCAGCGAGGCAACCGCGCCTTCCCAGGTCTTGCCGGGACTGACGCGCGGCGCCATCGGGTGGCGGCCGATGGCGCGTCCGGTGTAGTAAGCGAAGGTGTCCCCCGACCACACCACGGCGAACAGGTAGAGGACCCACCAGGGGCCGTAGCGCAGGTCGCGCAGCAGGACCAGCGAGCCGAGCGTCAGCCCCAGGTAGGGGATGGCGAAGACGGTGACCGCGGCGCCGGCCAGCGCGCCATCAAAAGTCTCGCGGCGCAGGACCGCGATCAGCGCCACCAACGCGCCCAGCAGCATGATCGCCAGCCCCAGCAGGGGGCTGAGCGGCACCGCCAGCACCAGCTGCTCGAAGACCGGCACGCTGACCTTGCCGTTGCCGCTGAGCGGATAGGCGACGAAGAGCAGGGCCACCAGGAAGTAGCCGAGGTTGCGCAGGGGCTGGAGGCCGGTGGCCTCGGCCAGACCAAAAAGCTCGGCGGTGGCGATGAGGGCGACGAACCCCACCAGCAGCGAGAAGATCCAGATGGGCAGCCAGAAGACCGCGGCGAGCACGGCGGGGATGAGGACCGCGGCAGTGAGGACGCGCTTCATTCAGGGGCGCTTGGCTTCCAGGGCGTGCGCGGGCGAGAGGCCACCGTAGCGGCGCTCGCGCCGCTGGTACTCGGCGACAGCTTCGAGCAGGTCGACGCCGCGGAAGTCGGGCCACAGCGTCTCGGTGACATAGATTTCCGAGTACGCCGCCTGCCACAGCAGGAAATTGCTGAGGCGCATTTCGCCGCTGGTGCGGATGACGAGATCGAGTTCCGGCAGGCGATGGGTGTACAGGTGCTCGTGGATGGCGGCTTCGTCGATGCGCAGGTGCTCGACGCCGCCGTTGGAGGCGGCGGTGCGGACGATGGCGTTGAAGGCATCGACCAGCTCGGAGCGCGCCCCGTAGTTGAGCGCCAGGGTCAGGACCATGCCGGTGTTGGGGGCGGTGGCGGCTTCGGCCCAGTCGAGGCGCTCCTGCACGTTCGCCGGCAGCTCGTGCAGCCGCCCGATGTATTGCAGGCGGATGTTGTTGCGGTTGAGCGTGGGGACTTCCTGCTTGAGGTACTGGCGGAGCAGGCGCATAAGGAAGCCGATTTCCAGCTGCGGGCGGCGCTTCCAGTTTTCCGCCGAGAAGGCGTAGAGGGTGAGCGCGGGGATGCCGATGCGGGCGGCGGTTTCGCAGATGGCGCGCACCGCGTCCACCCCGGCCTTGTGGCCGGCAACCCGCGGCAGGTGGCGGCGCCGCGCCCAACGCCCGTTTCCGTCCATGATGACCGCGATGTGGTGCGGCAACCGCTGCGGCTCGAGCTTCTGCCAGACCGCAATTTCTTTCCGGTCCAGACCGTCGGGAACAGGATGACGCAAGTGGGACCTCGGCGAATGGATGACGGTTAAGAATAGACATTCGCACCCGCGGAAGCAACGACGGACGCGGGCGGCGGCGCTTCGGTGATGGCCAGCCAGGCCCCCATCAGCAGCCACAGGTGCCGGGTGTGTTCCAGAGAAGTGGCCAGGCCCTGGTACAGCATGCCCTGGAGCAAGGCGATGCCGAGCGCGGCAGCAAGCACCGCGGCGGAGGAAGCGCCGGCGGGAGCGAGGCGCCAGCGGCGCAGCAGCAGGATCAAGAACCAGGCGAAGGCGGCGAGCGCCGGGAGTCCCTTGAGGGCGGCGATGTTCAGGTAGGTGTTGTGGGCTTCCGCCAGATGGACAACGACACCGTCCGGCGATTGCCACGGCGGGCACGGCATGGGCAGCCCCGGCCCGAGGCCGGTCAGGGGATGCCGGGCCACGGTCGCGAGCGCCGTCTGCCAGCATTGGACGCGCGGCGAGAGTTCGGGATGCGCGAGCGCGGAGCGCCAGCCGTGCGCGGCCAGTTCCGGCGGCGAGACCAGCAGCGCCCAGGCGAACAGCACCGCCGCCATCACGCCGCACGCCAGCGCCAGCCGCGCCGCGCGGGGACGCGCCTCTTGCCGGAAGAACCACAGCCCCAGCCCCAGGAGCAGGCCGCCCAAGCCGGGCGAGGCGGTGAAACCGGCCACCAGCACGACCAGCGGCGCCAGCATCGCGAAGGCGCGCCGGCCGATCTCAGCGCTCGCGCGCAGCGCCAGCAGCAGCAGCAGGCTGATGCTGAGGTAGTTCGCCAGCAGGTTGGAGTTCAGGAACGTGCTCCAGAGGCGCGGATAGTTGCCGGCGGCGAGGCTGCCATAAACGGAGAGTGCCCGGTTGATTTCCGGATCGCGCACGCCGGCATAGAAGGCGACAATGCCGAGCACTCCGGCGGCGGCGGTGAGCGCGGTCCCGACCAGCCACGCGCGCGCAAAGGCGAGCACCTCGGCGGGCGAGCGCAGCAGGTTGAAGGCGAGCACGCAGAGGGCGGCGGCGTAGAAATCAATCAGGAGCGGTACCCAGGTGGCGGCGCGGTCCGGGGAAAGGGCGGCCGAGAGCAGGGAGCACGCCAGGTAGACCGCCAGCGGCAGGTAGGCGGGGGTGGGGCGCAGCGGCGTCCCGGTGGCGAGCGCGAGCAGCCAGAGCAGGAGCGCGGCCACGAGCAAGAGATCAGCCGCGATGAGCGCATGGCCGGAGATCACCAGCGGCGGCTGCATGAGCGGCAAGGCGGCAACTCCGCCCAGGAAGAGCCACCACAGTGCTTGCTGGGGCAACGAGCGCGGCATCAGGCGGCCAATGTAAACGAGGGGCCGGGCAAATGCGACGGGCAAAAACAGAAAAGCCCGGCCGTGGCGGCCGGGCTGCGGGTCGAGGCGAAGCTATTCCTGGTCGCCGGGGGGCGCGGCGGGACGCGTTGCACCCATCGGCATGGTGGGGCGCGGGCCCATCATGGGGCGCGGCTGCCGGTGCTCGCTTTGCAGCTTCGTCCATTGCTCGGCGGAGAGCACGCGGCGAATGCCTAGGTGCATCGAAGCGTTCGACTTCTCCAGGGAGGCGCGGGCTTGCGCGACCTTGTCGATCTGCGCCAGCACCTGCTGCTCGTTGGGGTTGTCGGCCTGGATCAGCGGCTCCAGTTGCAGCTCCTGCTTCTCCAGGTTGGCGTGCAGGTCCACCAGCTGCAGGCGGTGGTCCTGGAAGATCTTCTCGATCTGCTGCGCCTGCTGGTCGGTGAGGCCGATGCGCTGCGCCACGTCGGACTTCCACCACTTCCCGCCGGGCATGCGCAGGCCGCGGCCGCCGCCGGGCGCCATGCCTTCCATGTGCCTTGCCCGCGGAGCGCCGCGGAATCCGCCGGGGCCCTGCTGCATCATGCCGCCTTGCATGCGATGCCGCGGCATCCCACCGGGAACGCCGCCTTGCACGCCTCCAGGCGGCGGCGGAGCCGTCGGTGGCTCCTGCGCGGCCACGAAAACACCCAGAAGCAGAATCACCAACAGTACCTTGCTGAACTTAGTCATTGTTCTCTCCTTTTGAATCATTGCGCACACCAGCGACCTGCTGCGCGATCGGTTGTACGGCGTCGAGGGCCTGGGGAACCTGGCGCGCGACGTCGGTTTGAATCTCCTGCAACAGCGCCTCGTCCGCGGCCTCGTCGGCCGGGTGCGCCAGGGTGGGTGGCGCGGGCGCCTGCAGCAACATGGAGGCGGCGAGCGCCGCCATGGCGACAACGCCGGCCAGGGCCCACCGGAAACGCAGCGCCGGAGCACCGGCCCGCAGGCGCTGGGCAATGACGGTGCGCTGCCGCGACCAGAACCAGTCATCGCGCACGGCCGCCTGGCGGGCGGCGTCGCCAAAACCGGCGAAGGTGGTGCGCAACTGTGCCAGCTCGGCACGGCACTGGGCGCACGTGGCGAGGTGTTCGGCCATGCCGTTGAGCGGGCCGAAGGCGAGGCAGTTGGCGAGCTCGTCGTCGTTCAGATGCTTATTCACGTTGGTCCTGTCCTCTCACCCGCCGGCGCACGGCGGCGATGGCCCGGAAGAGGTGCGCTTTGACGGTGCCGACGCGCAGCGAGGTGGCGACGGCGATCTCGGCCAGGCTCATCTCCTCCACGAAACGCAGCGCAAACACAGTGCGCTGTTGCGGCGGCAACTCCGCGGCCGCCTGCCAGACGGCTGTGATCTGCTGGCGAGTGGCAAGGTCCTGCTCAGGCGTGGGGCGCCAGTCCGGCACCGCGACCGCGGTGGCCGCCGCCTCTTCGCCGCCGGCCAGCAGCCGCCGCCAGAAGGAGGCGCGGCGGTTGCGCAGGTGGTCGCGGGCGAGGTTGACGGCGATGCGCACCAGCCAGGTCGCCACGCTGGCGTCGCCGCGAAATTCGGTGCGCGCCTTATAGGCGCGCAGGAAGCACTCCTGGGTGAGCGTCTCGGCGGCATCCGGGTCGCGCAGGATGGCCAGCAGCACGCGGAAGATGCGCCGCTGATGGGTGCGCACGACGTCATCGAACTGCGTGAGGTCGCGCCCCTGTTCCACGGCGATTGCCGCTGCGTAGCTGGCGTCCAGGACTTGCTCCATAGCCGTTCGTATAGATTCGACGCGGTCCGCCTGCTCCAGGTTTACACCATTTGGAGAACTATCTGCGCCCTTACGAAGGGGAGCCCGGCCGAGGACGGCCGTCGGGGCGTCCTAGCGGGCCTCGAGGTTGAGGATGCGGGCGGGCCCGGTTGCCTTGTCTCTGAGGTGCAGCTTGGGACGCGTCATTTCCCACAGCAGGAACGGGACGACGGCCACGATCAGCAGGACCGCAGGGATGCGAAACATGAGGTCCGGCCCGAACATGAAGAAGAAGAGCGGCAGGAGCGCGATCAGGATCCAGAAGCGCGGCTGCCGGCGCTCCAGACCCGCGCGGCAATGCGGACAAGTCAGGCGCCAGACCCAGCCTGACAGCAGCATGAAAAAAGGAATCGGCACATTGCGGCCGCAACTCGGGCAGGCTTCCATGACCGCATCGTCCCGCGTCTTTCCGGGGGAGTCAAGCGATATGAGGGCGAGTAGTGGCTCAGTTTGAGTAAGGGAGAGTCTCCCGTGATAGCCTTCGGAATCCATGGGCCGATTTAGATTTCGCTGTTCGGATGGAAGGGACATCGCGCCGGCAGAATGGCTGCGGATGTGGGCCGGCCGGTACCCGTCACGTTACGACGACGCCGAACATAGCGAGCTGATTGCGAGACATAGATCGCTTTCAGCCGCAGACTTTGTACAAATCGGCAGGTGGAAGGATGGCGCGAAAACAGAGGGTAGGTGGAAGCCCAACGTTGCATCGGTGGCCTATCGAATCTGGATGCAGACGGCTTCGGAATTGCCAAAATGCCCGGAAGAGAGCCGGGTGGCAGACTTCTTGGATGATTGGTCCGATAGAGAGTATACGGACCCGGTGAAGAAACGATTTGGGCTGGCCCGCACAACCACACTGCTGCATTTCATCAGCGGAGGGCGTTTCCCTATCTTCGACTCGCGGGTGAGGAGAGCAATGGCCCGACTGCTCAACTCTCGGGTTCCGAATACTGTTAGCTGGTATCTGGATTCATACTGCCCGCTCTTCTCGGAGATCGCCGCTCTCTGCGGCACGAAAGATTTGCGCATGGTGGACAAGGCGCTCTTCGCCTACGGTGATCGAACCCTGCCATTCTGAAACTGACCCACTACCGACGGGCAGGTCGGCCGGCGTCACCGGGTGCCGCCGGCTAAAGCCGGCTCTGATTTCTGGAGAGGCCTTACGGCGCGGCTGAAGCCGCGCCCCTCCGAAAGATATTTGAACTGACCCGCTATCGGCTTGGAGCGCGCCGGCCGGCGCCACCCTGCAGGAAAGCCGCGCCCGCAGCGTGCTAAACTGCCCTGAAGAGATGGCGAATATTCGACGCAGGCAGGCCGCAGGGGCCGTGGTGGGGAGCGTGCGCGTGGGCGGGGACGCGCCGGTGGTGGTGCAGTCGATGACCAACACCGACACCGCCGACGTCACTTCGACGGCGCAGCAGGTGGCGGAGCTGGCGCGGGCCGGGTCGGAGCTGGTGCGCGTCACCGTCAACAACGAGGACGCGGCGCGGGCGGTGCCGCACATCGCCGACACCCTGATGCTGCAGGGCGTGCGCGTGCCGATCATCGGCGACTTCCACTACAACGGGCACATCCTGCTGAAGAAGTACCCGGCGTGCGCGCGGGCGCTGGCCAAGTACCGCATCAATCCGGGGAACGTCTCGATCGGGCGCAAGGATGACGACAACTTCCAGGCCATGATCGAGGTGGCGGTGGAGAACCAGAAGCCGGTGCGCATCGGGGTGAACTGGGGCTCGCTCGACCAGGCGCTGCTGACGCGCATGATGGACGAAAACGCCAAGCTGCCCAACCCGAAAGAAGCGCGCGACGTCACCATGGACGCAATGGTGGAGAGCGCGTTGCGCTCGGCGGCGCTGGCGGAGAAATACGGGCTGCGCCACGACCAGATCATCCTCAGCGCGAAGGTGAGCGGCGTGCAGGACCTGATCGACGTCTACCGCATGCTGGCGGCGCGCTGCGACTACCCGCTGCACCTGGGGTTGACCGAGGCGGGCATGGGATCCAAGGGCGTGGTGGCGTCGACGGCGGCGATGGCGGTGCTGCTGCAGGAAGGGATCGGCGACACGATCCGGGTTTCGCTGACGCCGCAGCCCAACGGCGACCGCCGGGAAGAGGTGGCGGTCGCGCAGCAGATTCTGCAGTCGCTGGGCATCCGCAGCTTCACCCCGCAAGTGACGGCGTGCCCGGGGTGCGGCCGCACCACCAGCACCTTCTTCCAGGAGCTGGCCGACCAGATCCAGACCTACCTGCGCGAACAGATGCCGGTGTGGAAGACGCGCCACGCCGGGGTGGAGAGCATGAGCGTGGCGGTGATGGGCTGCGTGGTGAACGGGCCGGGCGAATCGAAGCACGCCAACCTCGGGATTTCGCTGCCGGGGACGTTCGAGGAGCCGATAGCGCCGGTGTTCGTGGACGGTCGCAAGGTGACCACGCTGCGCGGCGACACCATCGTCGCCGACTTCATCCGCATCCTGAACGACTACGTCGAGCAGCACTACGCGGCGAAAGCGGAAGTGGCGAGCAGCGCGTAGGCAGTTCCCAGTTCCCAGTTCCCAGTTCTCAGTTCTCAGTTCTCAGTTCTCAGAAACCCCAGATCCCTCGCTACGCTCGGGATGACAAAGAAGACTCGGGACGACAAGAAAGATCAGAGCAAAGACAAATCCGGCTTCAGCGCTGTCTTGGGGGAACGAGTCTCAGGAAGCTGAAGCCGGATGCGTTGCGGAGCGCGTGAACTCTGAGCAGAGCCGCGTCACGCCGCCGCGAGCGCGCCGACCACGATCAGGGCCCACAGCCCGAAACCGGTCGCAATCAGAGCCAGGCGCAGGGGCACGTTGTCAATGAACTTGTTCCACTCGGCTCCCATCTCATTCACCTCCGATCAAAATCTCTGGTGCTAATAGACGACCCTTGCGGGTTTTGGTTAGCACGTTCACTGGGTGAATACGGAAGAGGCGGGGGGAAAGTTTCAAGAAACTCTAGAAAGATTCACCACGAAGGCACGGAGACACGAAGAATGCCTGGTGTCGCCACTCGGTAACTTACTCGAGCAGGCGCGGTTGCGGGTCGGGCGCGGCGATGTCGCGGAGGCGCGGATAGGCCTGGGCCAGCGGGGCGGGGACGCGCACCGGCTTGCCGGTGAGCATCTGCCGCAGTTCCAGCGCGTTGACCGCCGCCTTGCCCTGGTAGTGGTTGTTGGCGATGACGAAGGTCTTCTCTGCCTGGTCGGCGACGCGCTCGACGCGCTCACGCCAGCGCTCCAGTTCGTCGCGCGCGTAGAGGTAGTTATAGCGGTCGTGGCCGCGTTCGGCGGTGAACCACTGGTCGTAGCGGCGGCCGTGCAGGCGCACGTAACCGATGGCGGCGGTGACGTGCGTGGTGGGGGGCAGCGAGCGGCCGAGCCGCGGCTGGTCGATGTTGCAGAAGCCGACGCCCTGCCCGGCGAAGGCGCGCAGCACGGCTTCGTCGTTCCAACTGTCGTGCCGGACCTCCACCACTCGCGGATACTCGCGGAAGCGCTCGAGCAGCGCCGCAAGGTAGGCGCGGTTTTCCTCCGTGTTCTTGAAGGAGACCGGAAACTGCGCCAGCAGCGCGCCCAGGCGGCCGGCGGCGGCGAGCGGGTCGAGCCCGGCCTTGGCGGCGGCTTCGTCTTCCGGCGTGGCGCGGATGGTGGCGGCGGAGGTCGGCTCCACGACGGCCGCGGGGGAGTGCGTGAATCCATGGTAGAGCTTGGCGGTGAACTGGAAGCGCGGGTTCACGGCGGCGGCGGCGCGCGCCCACTGGGCCGCCATCGCCGGCTTCAGGTGGCCGTAGAACGAGGTATTGATCTCGATCAGGTCGAAGAACTCGGCCAGATACTCGACCGGGTGGCAGCGCCGCTTCAGCTGCGGCGGATAGACGATGCCCTCCCAGTCCTTGTAGGACCAGCCTGCGGGACCGATGAAGACGTCGGACATAGGCGGTACTCAATAGAACAGCGCCAGCACCTGGAATTGGCCGCTGCCCCCGGGAGTGGTGGGGAGGGCGCAGGCTTCGAGGGTGAGGTCGCGGTAGCTGGCACGCAAGGCCAAGGTGCGCAATTCGCCGGGGAGGGCCTGGGGATCGAAGATGGTGAGGACCACCGCGCCGCGCGCGGCCGCGGCAAAGCCGAAAAGATCGCCGGTGGTGACGCGGCTATGGCAGGCGAGTTCGGCGAGGCGCTTATCGCGGCCTTGATGCAGCCGCTCCAGGCCCTTGTCGGCCCGCAGCGCCTGGATGCCGCGCACCAGCGCAGCCACCACGGCATCGGCCTCCAGTTCGTCGTACCGGTGGGCGAAGTCCTCGGTAACGTAAAAGGCGCCGCGGAACTCGACCACCCCGATGCCGACGGCGTTGTATTTCGCGCCCAGGATGTTGGCACGATGTCCCGGGGAGCTCATGAAGCCGCGGTGAGCGCTGGGCGCGACCTCGGTGTAGGTGGTAACGGAGACGTTTTCCGCCACCGCGTCGAAGCGCAGCCCCGTCTTCCCCGCGCGCTCGCTCAAGTCCGCTTCGCCGTCGAAGTGATGGGCGATCTCCCGGTGCTCGGCCATGACGCGGGCATGGGCGCGGGCCGCTTCGGTGAGGCGCGCATCCACCTGCAACTCCCCGAGGCCCGCCTTGACGCGCTCGGCGTTGGTCAACTGGACCAACTCGCGCTCGATGGCGGCCGTATCGTCGGCCAGGGCGACGCTGGCAGCAAGCGCGACCACGGCGGCGGCAAAGAGGCTCCGGCGCATGCCGACAGATTAAATACATCTCCGCCACGAAGTCACGAAACCATCCACCGCCTGCCGCCGGGCCGTGGCACCTCCCTTCCTCGGCGCGGCGTCATTCGGTCCAGCCGGTCGCCTTTACGCGGTCAGGCCCTTGCGCTGCTTGAGCTCCAGCAGTAGCCGGTCGATCTCCTGGTCGCGTTCGAGGGAGGCGAAGCGGTCGTCGAGGGAATCGCCGGTAAGCTCGGCGTGGGCCTCGTTGACGGCCTCGGCCTTCATGACCTTGTGCTTCATGCGCTCGAAGGTGGCGACCTTGGAGGCGCTGACGCTCTGGTCCTGCGCCACGCGGGCGCGTTCGCTGACCCGCGAGCGTTTGGCCTGCGCGATCAGCAGCTCGCTCTTGGCCTGGGCCTCGGCCAGCTTCTGCTCCAGCTTGGAGAGCGCCGCCTTGAGGGCGTCGACCTGCGTTTTCTGGTCGGCGATCTGCTCGGCGAAGCTCTGCTGCATCCGCTGATAGCTCATGGAGCGCTCCAGGGCGCCGCGGGCCAGGTCGTCCTGCTTCTTCTCGACCGCGAGCTCGGCACGGCGCACCCACTCGTCGGCCTTGTCGGCGTTCTCCTTCGCCTTCTTCTCCAGCAGGTGCTGGTCGGCGATGGAGATGGCCACCTGCGTTTTCACCTGCATGAGCTGGTTCTGCATGTCGAGCATGACCTGCTTCAGCATTTTTTCCGGGTCTTCGGCCTTGTCGATCAGGTCGTTGAGGTTCGCCCGGACCAGGGTTGCGACTCGCTCCAGTAATGCCATACATCACCTCTTCCTTTCTCACGATGACTTGCGTTGACCGCCGGCCCGAGAGCGCCGGTACCGATCCGTCTCACAGCTGACCCTTGTGCTCCAGGTGCTTGTAATAGACCAACGAATGAACGACGGGCGCCAGCGCGCCTGCGCCCAAGGCAACCATCGCCGCGTGCGGTCGCGGGAGCAGCGCGAAAGCGATGCCCGCGAGGCCTCCGAAGAGGAAGGTCCGCGCCGCAAAGCGGTGGGTTGCCTGCCAGACGCGCTCGTCAGCCAGCGTCCACGGGGTGCGCACGCCGACGTAGAAGTTGCGCGGCAGGCCCGGCAGGAAGATGGCCATGCCGGCGAACATCAGGCAAATGCCGGCGAGCACCGCGCGCGCCATGTCGAAGTGCTGCCCCAGCGCGGCCGACAGCGTGACGCCCTGCAGGCCGACCATCGCCACCAGCAGCACGAGCATGATCTGCAAATACGCCGGCCGCCCGTCGTTCACCTCGAAATGCCGCGGCGAAAGCCAGGGCAGCGTCGCGAACAACAGCGTGATCGCCGCCATGATGCCGGGCAGCAGGAGCACCGCCTGCAACTTCGGGCCATATCCATCGGCGACGCCCTGCGCGTTCCAGTGCACCGGCACCCGGTCGGGGAGCGAGGGATAGAGGGCGAGCCCCAGCAGCAGCGCCGCCACCACGATCACCCCCGCGAACGAAAAGTAGGTGCGTTTCATGTCAGCCTCCTACGCCCCCGCACCCTTGGCCTTCTTCTCGCCGGCCGCCGGACCGCCGGCGTCGGGCGCCGGCGCCTTGTCGCCGATGAGCCGTACCTTGCTGAACAGTTCGCCCAGTTTCATGCCGCTGAGCGTCTCGACCAGGGCCGGGACCTGCGCCGCCATCTGGGTGAGGTCGCCGGTGATCTTGTGCATGCCGGAGGTACTAGCGTCGCCGGTGGAGACGATGGTGATCTTGTCGACGTTGGCCAGCGGGCTGGCCAGCGCGCGCACCACTTCGGGGAGGCCGGTGAGCAGCTTGTCGATGACCGCGGCCTGGTTGTATTCCTGGAAGGCCCCGGCTTTGAGGTTCATGGCGCGGGCTTCGGCGTCGCCCTTCTTGAAGATGATGTCGGCTTCGGCTTCGCCCTGGGCGCGAATCGACGAGGCGTGGCCTTCCGCTTCGACGATCAGGCGCTGCTTTTCGGCCTCGGCCAGGGTCTCGATGCGGCGGCGCTCGATCTCCGCCGGCTTCAGCACGGTGGCGATCAGCTCCTTTTCGCGGCGCAGGATTTCCGCTTCCTGCACCTTGACCTGCTGTTCTTTCTCCACCTGCTGCACCTTGACCGCTTCCGCCGTCACCTGCTGCTGCATGACGTTGGTCTGGATCTCGTAGGACTTGTCGGCCTGCGCCTGCTGCCGCTTGGTGGTTTCCAGATACTGGGCGCGCTTGACCTCGAGATCGCGTTGCGCCTCAGCCTGTTTGGCGAGGCTGAGGGTCTCGGCCAGCACGCGCTCCTGGTCGGCCTGGGCCTTGGCAATCGCGGACTCGCGCAGGGCCAGGGCGCGCCGGATGGCGGTGTCGCGATCGGCCTCGGCGCCGGCCACGTCGGCGTCGCGCTTGATGCGCGCCACATCCGGCTTGCCCATGTTGGAGATGTAGTCGTTCTTGTCGCGGACTTCCTTGATGGTGAAGGAGATGACCTCGAGCCCCATCTTGTTGATGTCGTCGGCGCAGGTGGAGCGCATGCGGTCGCCCACCATCTCCGGCTGCTTCACGATCTCCTCGACCGTGAGCTGGCCGATGATGCCGCGCAGGTGGCCTTCCATCACCAGGCGGATCAGGCCTTCGCGCTGATCGGGCGACTTGGTGAGGAACTGCTCGGCCGCGGTCAAGACGGACTCGCGGTCGCTCTTCACCTTGATCTGCGCCACCGCCTCCACCGTGACCGCCACGCCCTGGCGGGTGTAGAGGTCCTGTTGCGGCGCCACGTCGAAGGACATCAGCTCCAGCGAAAGCTCGCGGCAGCTTTCGACCATGGGGAAAATGACGGTGCCGCTGCCGCTGATCACGCGCGTGCCGCGGAAGCCGTATACCACCAGCGCCTGGTGCGGCCCGGCTTTGCGGTACAGCTGCGTCAGCACGATCATGAGCAGCATGACCGTGAGCACCATCAGCATCACGATGACCCAAACACCCGACGTAGCGTCCATAACCCTTCTCCTCTCGGCGCACACGGCGCCGGCTTGCGAAACTCGAAACCCTCAGGACGTGACCGCGGCCAACAGGCGGCGCCGCAGCATCAGCACGATGCCGAAGGCCATGACCGCCAGCAGCGCGGCCACGTTCCACATCCAGCCCCGCGGGCCTTGTGCCCTGCTGAGCGCGACGTGCGTCAGCCAGATCACGTCGAACAACACCGTGAAATACGCGACCTCAAACAGCGCCAACCGCGAACGCTTGCCCATACTCAGCTCACTTCTGCGCCGCCGGAGCGGCGTCTTCGCCCGCAAATTCCTCCCACGGGCGCACGTAGGCGATCCCCTTCTCGTAGCGCGTGATCACCACCTCCGTGCCCTTGGGGATGGAGGCGCCATCCTCGCCGCGGGCGCCGGAGACGCGCCGTGTCCCGGCCTGCGAGAAGACGATCTCGCCGGTCCCGCCGGCACGGATGGGAACATTGATGTGCCCGATCACGCCGACCAGGTCGCTGTCCGCGAGGTCGAGCGCGCGGTCGAACGAGATCAGCTTGGCCAGGAACCAGAACACGATGCCCGCGCCTGCCAGCCCGCCGGCCACCGCCACCAGCAGTCCGAGCACCACCTGCACGTGGCCGTAGTGGGTCAGCAGGTAGCCGGTGCCGCCGAACCAGGCGAAGAAAGCCACCACGGTGGAGAAGTTCACCACCGGCACCGACTGCAGCGCGACCCCGTTCAGGCCGCTCCCGCCATGCACGTGTCCCCCGAAGTGCACGTGGCCGTGGTGGAGGTGCAGGCGCGGCAGGTGCAGGTGCAGGCTGCCGGCGAGAAACGAGAGCAGCGTGAGCGCAAACCCCACCACGAAAGAGACGAAATAGAAGCCCGCCCAATTCATGGCATCCTCCTGACACCGCGTGCGGTCACGGGCGCGTCCTCCGCGGCAGGTACAGGTTCAAGAGCGCGGCGACAGTCCACAGCAAAATGGTCGCGAACTGGATCCACTTCAACGTGTTCATCTCTCACTCCAAGAGCCCGCGGGTCGCGGGCACGCCGGACTGCGGTTGCAGCACCTGCAGCAGCCGGTCGACCAGGTCCGGGGTTTCGACAATCGCCCCCAGCAGCAGGAGGCACTTGCGCGAATCCTCATGCCGCGCCAGTTGCAACAGGGCATGGCGCAGCGGCGCGTCCTTGCGAAAACGCTCTCCCCCGTTGATGAGCCACTGGTCGAGCTTGTCCTCGACGTTGCGCAACTCGCTCATGAGTTCGGTGTGGAAGCCTTCCGGGTCGTCCACCAGGTAGCCGGGGTGCACCTTGAAGAAGCGCGAGAGCAGGGTGCGCGAGGTGCCGGTGAGGTGCGGGCGCGCGCCACTCTCGATCTGCGACAAGTACGATTGGCTGATGGAAGCCCCCAGCTCCTTGCGCACGGCGCGCACGATCTCCTGCTGGGTCATCTCGCGGCCGAGGCCGCGCAGGGTGCCCTCGACGTGGCGCAGGTAGCGGATTTTTTCGCCGAGCTTCATGCGGGGGCTTTCTGGTGTTCTATTGCAAATTGCGATGTACATATTGCAATATGCGATGCGCCTTGTCAAGCAAAATCGGCGGTGGCTGTGGAAATCTCGTAAGTAATTGACTGGCAGCTACTTAGAATAGGCTGGCGGCGTCGGTTGGAGCAGGCGCGAGCGGAAGGCGAGCGTGGCCAGCGTCCCCCAGACGATTCCTGGGATGCCGCCCAGCAGCGCGAAGGCGAGGTGCTCGACCAACGCGAGGGGCCGTGACGACCCCGCCCACACGGTTATGAGCTCGATCGCCAGCGCGCCGCACAGCGCTCCTGCCGCGGCCCCGCTAAGCAGCAAACCAGCTAATGAGTGAAAACGATTGAGCCGCTGGTTCAACCAGGCGCCGGCAAGCAAGCCCGCAAAAAAGCCGTATGGGCCTACGAACACAGCCGCCATGAGGGGCAGAAGGATGAGTACTTGAGACTGTTCGTCGGGGACTGGGACAGACCGGGAGAGAGCGAAGCTCAGGAGGAAGGCCACGCACGCAGCCACCATGACAAAGCACAAGCTGGCGACGGCGAGCGGCAGCGGCACGGGTCGCCCGGTGCGCAATCGCCGATAGCAGTAGGTGCCCACCAGGATCACCACACCGAGCGCCAGCAGTCCGCCGTAAACATCGCGCAGGGTAGCCGACACGACATCGAACCCCACCGCCGTGTTCGCGCGCCACAGCGAGCCAGAGCGCCACGCGTAGACGGTCATGTCCAATTGCAGGCGCGTGACGAGCGCTACAACGCCCGTTACGAAACCAATCGCGAGGCTCTTGACAATGTTCTTGATCACGGGTGGCGTCCTTCTCCGGCGCGCGACACCGCAAACTATAGACCGACTTCTATCCGCGCGCGCGGATCCAGGTAATCGCGTAGGGCGTCGCCGATGAAATTGAAGCTGAGTACCGCCAGCATGACGGCGGCGGCGGGAAACAGCACGAGGTGCGGGGCATCGAACAGGTGCGAGCGGCCGTCGTTGAGCATGGAGCCCCAGCTGGCGGTTGGGGGAGTGATGCCGAGGCCGAGGAAGCTCATGGTGGCTTCGGCGAGCACGGCGCCCGCCATCCCGATAGCGCCCTGCACGATGACCGGCTGAATGATGTTGGGGAGGATGTGGCGCGTGAGGATGCGAAGGTCGCCGGCGCCGAGAGCGCGCGCCGCCTCCACGAACTCGCGCTCGCGTGTCGCCAGCACCTGGCCGCGCACCAGGCGCGCGTAGCCCACCCAGCCACCGAGGGCGAGGGCGGCGATCAGGTTCAGGATTCCCGGCCCGACGAAGGCGACGAAGGCGATGGCCAGCAGAATGCCGGGAAAGGACAGGAAGGCGTTCATCACGATGACGTTGACGAAGCGGTCGATGCGCCCGCCGTAGTAGCCGGCGATGGCGCCGATGATCAGCCCCAGGGTGAGGGACGCGGCCACCACGCTGACCCCCACCAGCATGGAAATGCGCGCCCCGAAGATGATGCGGGAGAGGATGTCGCGGCCGAGTTCGTCGGTGCCGAACCAGTGGGCGGCGCTGGGCCGCATGAGGCGCGCGGGCAGATCGATGGCGGCCGGGTCCTGCGGCGCCAGCAGCGGGGCAAAGACCGCGAACACGCAGAAGAGCGCGATCAGTGCCAGGCCCGCCGCCGCAAGGGGATTGCGGCGGGCGGCGGTGGTGAAGGGCGAGTTGGCGGCGCGTGTTTCCATGGGACTGTCTACTGCCGGATGCGCGGGTTCACCGCGGAATAAAGCACGTCGGTCAAGAAGTTCACCGCGACGTAGGTCAAGCCGATGGCGAGGATGCAGCCCTGCACCACGTAGTAATCGCGGGTGGAGATGGCCTGCACGGTCAGGCGGCCGAGCCCGGGCCAGGAGAAGATGGTTTCGGTGACGATGGCGCCGGCGAGCAGCGCGCCAAACTGCAGGCCGACGACGGTGAGGACTGGAATCGCCGCGTTGCGCAGGGCATGGCGATACACCACCACGTGCTCCGGCAGTCCCTTGGCGCGCGCGGTGCGAATGTAGTCCTGGCCGAGTTCCTCCAGCATCGCGGTCCGCACCATGCGGGTGAGGATGGCGGCCAGGCCGCCGCCGAGGGTGATGGCGGGCAGCACCAGGTGCAGCCACGTCCCGGCGCCGGAGACCGGCAGGATGCCGAGATAAATCGCGAAAAACAGGATGAGGACGGGGCCGAGCGCGAAGTTCGGGAACGACAGTCCGAGGAGCG
This sequence comes from Terriglobia bacterium, assembly GCA_963739375.1. Taxonomy (GTDB): domain Bacteria; phylum Acidobacteriota; class Terriglobia; order Terriglobales; family Acidobacteriaceae; genus CAVUAF01. Next base: position 199,898 of record CAVUAF010000017.1, on the reverse strand, counting down.
AGACGAAGCCGAGCAGGCGGTCGTCCCAGCGGTTGCGGCGGCGCGCCGAGTGGACGCCGGCGGGAATGGCCAGCAGCAGCGCCACCGCCAAGGCCGCGAAGGTCAGGCGCAGGGTGAACGGATAGCGCGCCAGGATGAGCGTCGTGACCGGCTGGTTGAAGCGCAGCGATTTGCCCAGGTCGCCATGCAGCACCCCGCGCCAGTAGTGGAGATACTGCGTGGCGAGCGGCTGGTCGAGGCCGAAATCGTGGCGCGCCGCCTGGATGTCGGCAGTCGAGGCGCCTTCCCCCAGCATCTGCGCGATGGGGTCGCCGGGGACCAGGTGGATCAGCAGGAAGACCACCGAGACCACCAGCCACACCACGGGGACCATGTAGACGAGGCGCGCGGCGATGTAGCGAACCACTTTCATTGCCGAATTACTTTCATTGCCGAACTGCGGAATTACCGAAGTGCGGAATTGCCGAATTGCCGAGTTTTATTCCCTCTTTTGCGGTTGCACGTAGGCTCCAATTCGGCAATTCCGCAGTTCGGCAATTCGGCAATGTTTAGTTCCCTGCCCTTTCCACCTGTTGTACCGGCGGAGCGCCCAGCGGTTCCACTTGCACGCGCGTGATGCGGTGGCCGTCCATTTCCAGCACGGTAAAGCGGCGGCTGGCGTAGTCGAAGAAGTCGCCGGGCCGCGGGATGCGCTGCAAGGTGGCCATGAGGAAGCCGGCGAGGGTCTCGAAACCCTGGTCGCGCGGCAGGGCGAGATGATACTGGGTTTCAAGGTCGCGCAGGGTGGCATGTCCCTCCAGCGTCATGGGGCCGCTCAGGGTGGTGGGCAACGGGGGCGTGACGTCGAACTCGTCCTCGATCTCGCCCACGATCTGCTCCAGCACGTCTTCCACGGTGACCACGCCGGCGGTGGAGCCGAACTCGTCGACCACCACGGCGAGGTGGCGGCGGCGGGTCTTGAAGTCCAGCAGCAGGTCGGGGAGCGGCTTGGTCTCCGGCACCACCAGGACGCTGCGCATGACGGTGCCGACGGTGAGGTGCGGACCTCCCCACAGGTCGCCGCGCGCCAGGCGCAGTTGCATCCAGCGCATGACCTCTTTGGCGTACAGCACGCCGATGATGTGCTCGGGGCCGCGCTGCGGGTCGTAGACGGGAACGCGCGAGTGCTGGTCCTCGACGATGCGCGCCATCGCCTCTTCCAGCGGCAGGTCGGCGGGCAGGGAGAAGATCTGGTGGCGCGGCACCATGATTTCCCGGACGGTCAGGTTGCCGAGTTCGAGGGTGCGATGGATGGTCTCTTCCTGCATGGCCGGCAGCAGGCCCACGCGGTGGCTGGCGGTGACCACCATCTTCAGCTCTTCCGGCGAATGGACGCGGCCTTCGCGCACCTGGTGCGTCCCGAACACCCGCAACACCAGCCCGGCCGACCGGGAGAAGACGAACAGCGCCGGCGCCGCGAGGGTCATGAAAACTTCGATCGGGCCGGCCACGGCGAGAGCCACACCTTCCGCGCGATACAGCGCCAGCGACTTGGGCACCAGTTCGCCCAGCGTGACGTGCAGGTAGGTGATCAGAATGAAGGCGAGGGCGACCGCCACCCCATGGGCAAAGACCAGGTGGTGCGGAATGCCCGCGAACCAGGGTTCGAGCAGGTGCGCCAACGTGGGCTCGCCAATCCAGCCCAAGCCAAGGCTGGCGAGGGTGACGCCGAACTGCACGGCGCTGAGCAGCTGGTCGAGGTGCTGGTGCAGACGCTGCACCGTGCGGGCGCCCAGGCGCTTTTGTTGGATGAGCTGCTGGATGCGAGTATCGCGCACGCTGACGAGCGCGAACTCGGCGGCCACAAAGAAGGCATTGGCGGCCACCAGGAGCAGGATTGCCACCAGCCGCAGCAGCGCGAAGCTGACCATGGGCCGAGGATTCTAGCACTCATGGACACGGCATGGTTTCCGGGGCCGTGCAGCCTGGGATATCCTAAGTGTCTGCAGCGCAATCCCGTGGCCGGCAGGCAGTTTTAGATTAAGAGCCGCAGGGCAAGGACGTGCCTGAGCCGTCTTCCGGGGCCGCGAAATCGTGCTTTCTTTTCCGCCGGTAACCGGTCTAACGGGAGGGCCGTCCAAGCGGCCGGGAAGGCAAGAATTCGGAAACATTTGGGGGAACAAAACCGTCTGTGAATTCGTAGTACGCACTTAGGACGGCAGCATGGTGCGTGCGGCGTCCCGGGGAGTGACGCGCCGCCCGCAGGAGGCAAGCGTGGCAAACGGCAATGGCAAGAAGAAGACCAAGCGGCGTCTGCTGTGGGGCGGGATCTCGGTCGGGCTGATCGTGCTGGTGGCGGTGGGCGTGATCGGCGCGACGCGCGGCGGCACCAAGATCGATCCCTCGAAGCTGGGCAAAGTGGAGCGCGGCGACCTGGCCAAGAGCGTGGTCGCCACCGGCAAGATCCAGCCGGTCACGCAGGTGGACATCAAATCCAAGGCCAGCGGCATCATCAAGAAACTTTATGTGGACGCGGGCGACCAGGTGAAGACCGGGCAGATGCTGGCCGAGCTGGACCGCGACGAGATCCAGGCGCAGGTGAACCAGGCGCACGCGCTGCTGGAAGCTTCGGAGGCCAACGCGCGCGCGGCGCAAGCGGATTATGAGCGTTCCAAGGTGGATGCCGAGGCGCCGGACGTGCCGCTGCTGAAGCGCGCCTTCGAGCGCGCCGAGCGCATGTCGAAGGACGGCGTGGTGTCGGACGCGACGCGCGACGACGCCCAGAAGTCCTACGAGATGGCGATGAACAAGCAGAACGTGGCGCGCGCCCAGCTCATCGTCGCCAAGGCCAAGGTGATGCAGGCTGAAGCCCAGGTGGCGCAGAACCGTGCCAACCTGAAGCAGCTGGAAGAGCAGCTCAGCTACACCACCATTGTCTCCCCCATGGACGGCATCATGCTGGCGCGCCCGGTGGAAATCGGCGACGCGGTCAGCTCCATCCTCGTACTCGGCTCCAACGCCACCCTGGTCATGACGGTGGGAGATACGCACGAGGTCTACGTCAAGGGCAAGGTGGACGAAAGCGACATCGGCAAGGTGTACCTGGGGCAGCCGGCGCGCATCAAGGTCGAATCCTTCAAGGACAAGACGTTCACCGGCAAGGTCACCAAGATCTCGCCCATGGGGGTGGAGAAGGACAACGTCACGACGTTTGAAGTGCGCGTCTCCATCAACAACCCCGGTGGCGAGCTGAAGGCGGCCATGACGGCCAACGCCGAAATCATCCTGGAAGAGCACAAGAACGTGCTCATGGTGCCGGAAGGCGCCCTGATCTACGACAAGGACAAGAAGGCTTCCGTCGAAGTGCCCGATCCGAACGGCAAAGACGGCAAGCGCAAGGTGGCGGTGGAGGTCGGCATCTCGAACGGCGCCAAGACCGAGCTGCTGAAGGGCCTGAAGGAAAACGACAAGGTCGTGCTGCAGTAAGGGCGTGAATGGGTCCCGTGGCTGGCGGAAAAGCGGCCGCGGGAACACCAGCACAGTTTCGGCAAAGCCGGGTGCGGCCTTGCCGGAGCGCCACACCGGGGCCCGCATGGTTGCCCCTCTACCCTCCGGCAATGATGCGGGCCGCGGCGCTTCGTGGCACGAGGGGGAAGCGATGCCATCGAACTCTCGGAGTTTCACCCGCCGGGTCCTTTTTCTCATTACCGTTCTGCTGCTGGCCGGCTCTGCCTGGACGCAAACACCGGGACCGGGCGAGCGCTTCCAGCGCACCTTCCCACTCAAGAGCGGCGGCCTGTTGGAAGTCCACAATGACCGCGGCGGCACCAGCCTCGACGGCTGGGACAAGAACGAGGTCCAGGTCGAGGTGGTGAAGCGCTTCGAGGGTGGCACCACAGAACAGCGCGAGCGCTGGCTGCGCGAGACGACAGTCGATTTCGAGGCCAGCGCCGATCGCGTGGCCGTTAAGGTGCACCTGCCGAACAACTTCTGCATCGGCTACTGCGACTACCGCGCGCGGGTGGACCTGACAATCCACGCGCCGCGCCAGCTCAGCGTCAACCTGAACAACGACCGCGGCCCGGTGCGCGTGGCCGACATCAACGGCGACGTGCGGCTGCGCATCGATCGCGGGGTCGTGAACGTGGAGCGGGTGACCGGCGGGCTCAGCATCCACGCCGACCGTACGCCGGTCCACGTGCGCGAACTTCGTGCCAACCAGGCAGTGGATCTTGCGGTCGAGCGTGCCGACCTCGAGCTGGACAACGTCGTGCTGGCGCAGGGCGGCCGGCTATCGGCGGGGCGCGGCAGCATCCGCGCGCGGCTGCCGGAAAACGTGGCCCTGACGCTGGACGTGGGCCACGACCGGCGCTCCAGCTTCCACAGCGACTTCCCGGTCACCACCACGGGCAGTTTTGGGGTGGGTGCGCTGCACGGGAGCATCAACGGCGGCGGCCCGGTGCTGCGGCTGCGCGCCGAGCGTGGCGCTATCCGGCTGGAGCGCGGCCCGCGCGCTTCCGGCATGTAGCCGGACTGCATGAACCTGGCCGAAGTCATCCGCGAATCGTTTGCCACCTTCCGCGCCCACAAACTGCGCACGTTCCTCACCATGTTCGGCATCGTCTGGGGCATCGCCTCGGTCATCCTTCTGGTGGGCCTGGGCCGCGGCTTCAGCGCCGACCAGCACCAGCGCATGCGCTCCCTGGGGAAGGACCTGGTGATCATCTGGGGCGGGCGCACCAGTGCGCAGGCCGGCGGGCTGGCGGCGGGACGCGAGATCCGGCTCAACATCACCGACGTCTACGCGCTGCAGAAGGAAGCCACGCTGCTGAAGGCGATCACCCCGGAACTGCGGCGGACCATCCCCGAGGTCAGCGCCTTCAATTCCGCCAGCCGGCCGGTGGTCGGCTTCTGGCCTGCGTACCAGGACATCCGCTCGCTGACCATCGGCGAAGGGCGGCTGATCAACGACGAAGACGAAACGCAGGCGCGGCGGGTGGTGGTGCTGGGGTACGACGCGCGGGCGCAGCTCTTCCCCGGCCAGCCCGCGCTCGGCGCGGCCCTCACCATCGCGGGCAAGCCGTACACCGTGGTGGGGGTGCTGCTGAAGAAGAAGCAGAATTCGAATTACGGCTCGGGGCCCGACAACGGCCGCCTCTGGGTCCCCTACTCCGCCATGGCGCGCGATTTTCCGCCGCCGGTGCGGGTCAGCACCGCCGGCAGCACGGGCAGCGGCTCCGACATTCAGAAGGGCTTCCTGCACAACATCGTGGTCGAGGTAGCGTCGCCGGACCAGCACGAGGAGACGGTGCAGCAGGTGCGGCGCATTCTCGGCCGCCTGCACCACTTCGATCCCGAGGACCAGGACGCGCTCTTCATCTGGGACACCATGCAGGGGGCCAAGCTGCTGGATGCCGTCTTCGGCGCCATGACCCTTTTCCTGGGCAGCGTGGCGGTGGTGACGCTGTGCCTGGGCGGCATCGGGGTGATGAACATCATGCTGGTTTCGGTGACCGAGCGCACGCGCGAAATCGGGATGCGCAAGGCGCTGGGTGCGACCCGCAGCGACATCCTGCGGCAGTTCTTCGCCGAATCGGTCGCCCTCACCGTCTTCAGCGGCTTGCTGGGATTCGGCTTCGGGGTGGGGCTGTGCCTGCTGCTGGGCATCCTGGAGCTGCCCGACTTCGTGCCCCACCCGGTCATCTCGCCGACTTCCGTCATCGCGTCGATCGTGACGCTGGGCGCCATCACCATGACGGCGGGCATGTACCCGGCGCGGCGCGCGGCCGAATTGGATCCCATTGAGTCGCTGCGGTTCGAGTGAAACCCGGTGACGTTTGCCGGCGCGGCCCGTCCTATACGCAGCACAGAGACCTGCAGAGGAGAATGAAAATGCACAACCGAACACTTCGTCAGTTCGCGGTCCTGGTGGCCATGGTCCTGGGCGGGACCGGGTTGCTCATGGCCGCAGCGGAAGGCAACTTTGAGCGCACCCTGAAGGTGACCGGGCCGGTGGACATGGAAGTTCTGACCGGCAGCGGCTATATCCACGTGACCACCGGGGCCGCGGGCACGGTGGCGGTGAAGGCGCACGTGAGCGTGGGCGAGCACCTGCTCGCTGGCGAGTCGGCCGAGGCGCGGCTGCAGCGCATCCTCAGCCATCCGCCCCTCGAGCAGACCGGCAACATCGTGCGCATCGGGCACGTGGACGATCCCGAGCTGCGGCAGAACGTCTCCATCAGCTACGACCTGGTGGTCCCGGCGGAGACGCGCCTGACCTCCAAGACCGGCTCCGGCGATCAGAGCGTGGAGGGCATCCGCGGGCCGCTGGAGATGGCGACAGGCTCCGGCGGGCTGAAGGCGGCCAGCATCGGCGGCGCCGTGCGCGCCAGCACCGGCTCCGGCGACATCAACCTGCAAGGCGCCAACGGCAACGTGCAGGCCTCCACCGGCAGCGGCACCATTCGCGCGGTGCGGGTGGCGGGCGGGTTTGAAGCCAGCAGCGGCAGCGGCGGCATTCACCTGGAACAGACCGCGGCCGGCAGTGTGCACGCCAGCGCCGGCTCCGGCGACATCGAACTGCACGGCGTCAAGGGCGGCCTCACGGTGGGGACTGGGTCGGGCGACGTGCAGGTGGAAGGCGAGCCGGCCGCCTCGTGGCGGGTCGAGACCGCCTCGGGCAGCGTGCGGTTGCAACTGCCGCCGCAGGCGGGCTTCGAGTTCTCCGCGCACACCAGTTCGGGCAGCATCAACATCGCCGAGGTGCATCAGCTCACGGTGAGTGGAACCGTCACCCGCCATGAGCTGCGCGGCAGGGCGCATGGCGGCGGCAACCTGGTGGAAGTCCGGACCGCGTCCGGGTCGATCGAGGTGCGGTAGCCCGCGGCTCGAAATGTGGAACTGAGAGAGACCATCTCGCAAGGCTGGCAGGCGCTGCTGCGGCATCGCACCCGGTCCCTCCTGACCATGCTCGGCATCGTCTGGGGACTGGTTTCGGTGGTGCTGCTGCTGGCCTATGGCGAGGGCCTGGCGCGCAGCGTGATGCACGCGTTCCTTGGCATCGGCAACAACATCGTGGTGCTGTGGCCGGGGCAGACCAGCATGCAGGCGGGCGGGCAACGCTCGGGCCGGCGCGTGGTCTACGACTACGGCGACGTGCAGGCCATCCGCGATGAGGTGCCGGTGGTCAAGGCGGTGAGCGCCGAGACCGACGACGACTTCGGCTTCAAGTACAACACCCGCGTGGTCTCGATCCTGACCCGCGGCGTCGAGCTCTCCTACGGCGCGATGCGCCGCCTGGAAATAGAGGAAGGCCGTTACTTCAACGACGGCGATTTCCTGGAGCACCACCGCGTGGTAGTGCTGGGGGCCGAGGCGGCGAAGAGAATCTTCAGCGGCGCCCCGGCGGTGGGCGAGCGCGTCTCCATCCACGGGCTCGACTTCGAGGTTATCGGGGTGCTGCGCACCAAGCTGCAGGACTCCAGCTACAACGGCCCCGACAACCAGTGCGCCTTCATTCCCTTCTCCGCCTTTGCCGACCTGCGCAACGTCTTCAACCCGGACATGATCGTGTTCCAGCCGGCGTCGGCCGAGCTCGACAAGAAGGCGCTGGCGGCGGTGCGCGAGGTGCTGGCACGGCGGCACCACTTCAATCCCGCCGACGAAAAAGCCACCCCCATGTGGGACACCATCGAGAACCAGGAGGAGATCAGCCAGTTCACCATCGCGCTGGAGGTGCTGCTCGGCTTCATCGGGGCGCTGACCCTGGGGGTGGGCGGCGTGGGGGTGATGAACATCATGCTGGTTTCGGTGACCGAGCGCACGCGCGAGATCGGGCTGCGCAAGGCGATGGGGGCGCGGCGTTTCAACATCCTGCTGCAGTTCCTCTCCGAGGCGCTGGTGCTGACCTTCGTCGGCGGCGCCATCGGGATCGTGGTGGCGGTGGCGCTGGCCTATGCCATCCCGCCCATGCCGCTGTACAGCGTCTTCTACAAGACCGCGAACCACGAAGGCGATATCTTCCTGCGCACCTCGGGGACGGTGGTAGCGGTGTCATTCCTGATCCTCACCCTGGTGGGCGTCTTCAGCGGCTTCTGGCCGGCCCTGAAAGCGTCACGGCTCAACCCGATTGAGGCCCTGCGCTACGAATGAAGGGCCCGCGCTGCGGCGGCGCGGGAGGCGGCGTCCCGCCTTGACTTTGGCCACCCGGCGCGCTACTGTCGCGGCCCTTGAGCCCCTGCGTGCGCCGGCGCGCGCGGGCGACTTCACCGCCACGGAGGCAGCTTGCCCACGCAGCACATCGTGACCCTCACGACCGACTTCGGCCTCAACGACCACTACGTGGGCGCCATGAAGGGCGTCATCCTCAACATCAATCCCGACGCCCGCATTGTCGACATCTGCAACAACGTGCAGTCCTACGACGTGCTCGATGGCGCCATCGCCATCGCGCATAGCTATCGCTTCTTCCCCTCGGACACGGTCCACCTGGTGGTGGTGGATCCCGGGGTCGGCTCGGTGCGGCGGCCGCTGCTGGTCACCGCGGAAAGACACGTCTTCCTGGCCCCGGACAACGGCGTGCTCTCCTTCGTCTTTGAAGCCGAGGAGCGGCTCACGGTGCGGCACATCACCGCCGAACACTACTTCCTGCAGCCCGTCAGCCAGACCTTCCACGGGCGCGACGTCTTTGCCGCGGTTGCCGGCTGGATGAGCAAAGGGGTGGAGGCCGCGAAGTTCGGCGAGGAAATCACCGATTTTGTCCGCCTGGCGCCGCCGCGGCCCAAGCAGGTCTCCGAACGCTTGTTCAAGGCCATCGTGCTCAAGGTGGACAAGTTCGGCAACCTGATCACCAACATCCGCCCGCAGGACGTGCCGCAACTGTTCGGCGCCACCCCGTCAGCGTTCCAGATCACCGTCGGGAAATCGCAGGTGGCCCGCCTCCGGCACGCCTACGGGGAAGGGGCGCCCGGGGAGACCTTCGCCATCGAGGGGAGCATGGGGTTGCTCGAGATCGCCACCAACCGGGGTTCCGCCGCCGCCGCCGCCGGGGTAGGCCGCGGCGCCGAGGTGATTGTGCAACTCGGCGAAGCCAGCGCCGCCGCCGCTACCGGCGGCTAGCCTGGGAAGCAGGAATTAGAAGCTGTTCCTGGGCTTGGCGCGCGCGTACTGCTCCATGTCGGCCGTCCAGCGGAGGAAGCGCAGGAGCTGCCGCCGCTCGCGGATCAGAAAACCGCAAAACTCCAGCAGCCCGATCTTGTCCATCTTGAGCCCGCAGTAGGTCTCGATGCGCCAACGCAGGTAGGGACTGCGCCAGGGGGCGAGCCGGTGCCCGCGGGTCGCCGTCCAGACAAAACGCAGCAGTTTACGCATCGTCGCGAGTATAGCCTGCGGAGCTTCGAAGCGCGGGTCGGCAAGGTGACGGGGCCTGCAGGGCAGCGAAAAACAAAGGAATCTGCAACCCCTGCGCGATTTAACAGATCGACAATTTGCCGCGGGCGACGAACGTCAGTGGTACTGCCAGTAGAAGTGACGTTGCCCTAATGCCATTTTGAGGGCGTCCGCCCCGAGTTTGACGTGATAATCGCAAGCCGGTATCGGACAGTAGCCATCAAACTCCGCCCTCTGATTTGCAGACAGGCTATCCATCCACCACCAGCAGACACGGTCACTGCGAACTTCGCTGTCGAGTTTATAGGGGCCCTTGTGACCGTCTTTCTTGGCGCTATCCGAGGGAACGATCCAAACCCAGACAGCGGGATCTTCGCAGACCGGACATGGCATGCGCGTGCTCATAGCCGTCTCTCCTGGCGGAAAGGCTCTCCGCCGTTCAGATATCATACTTCTTCAGCAGGTGGCGGAAGCTGCGGTAGGAGAGCTTGAGCAGGTCGGCGGCGCGGGTCTGGACGCCCCCGGACTGGCGCAGCGCCGACTGGATCATGGTGCGCTCCAGGCTGGCAATGTAGCGCTCCAGGTCCACGCCCTCGGGAGGAATGGGCGGGGTTTCGGCGCTTCCGGCAGCGGTGCGGGCCCGCGGCCGGTCGGCCGGGATATCGACGTGCAGCTCGTTCCCCGCCTCCAGCGCCACCGCGCGCTCGATGGTGTTCTCCAGCTGGCGCACGTTGCCGGGCCAGTCGTAGAGCAACAGCTCGTGCAGCGACGGCTGCGAAATCCGCAGGATGCTCTTCCCTGCCGCGGGCGCGTACTTCTTCAGGAAGTGATTGGCGAGCAGCGGAATGTCTTCGCGGCGCTCCCGCAGCGGCGGCACCGCCACCGGGATTACGCTGAGCCGGTAGTACAGGTCCTCGCGGAAGCGCGCCGTCGCCGACCAGTCGTTCCAGGTCCTTGTTGGTGGCGGCGATCACCCGCACATCCACCGGGATTTCGTTCGGTGCCGCCCACCGGCCGCACGCTGCGCTCCTGCAGCGCGCGCAGCAGCTTGACCTGCATGGCCAGCGACATCTCGCCGACTCTCGTCGAGCAAGATGGTGCCGCCATGCGGCCACCTCGAACAGGCCGCGATTGTTGTGGGCGGCGCCGGTGAACGCGCCCTTGACGTAGCCGAAGAGCTCGCGACTCCAGCAGGGTCTCGGGAAAGGCGCCGCAGTTGACGGGCAGGAAGGGCTCGGCGGCGCGCGGCGAGCACGCGTGCAGCGCGCGGGCCACGAGTTCTTTGCCGGTGCCGCTCTCGCCGTGGATCACCACCGTGCTCTGGGTCGAGGCCACGGTGCGGATGGTTTCTTTCAGTTGCTCCACCGCCGGGCTGACGCCGATGATGTTCGCCAGCGAGTTGCGCGAAGCGGCGTCCCGGCGAAAAGCGAAGTTCTGGCGGCGCAGCGTCACCTGGTCGAGCGCGTGGTCGATGGCCACCCGCACCGCGTCCACCAGGTCGGGGCCCTTCTGCAGGTAGTCGGAGGCGCCCGCCTTCACCGCCTCGATCGCCGCGTGCACGTCTTCCACCGCGGTGATGAGCACCACCGCGGTTTCCGGCGAGATGCTGCGCGAGTGCTTCAGCACCTCAATGCCGTTGGTGTGCGGCATCTTGATGTCGGTGAGGACGACGTCGTAGAGGGCGCCGTCGATCTTGTGCTTGGCGGCCTCGCCGGAGTTGACGGTTTCCACCCGGTGGCCGTCTTTGCGCAGCGCGATTTCCAGCAGCTCGCAGATGGAGCGCTCGTCGTCGCAGACCAGGATGTTAGCCATGGACCACCTTCGCCATCCTGGCCGGCGGCGCTTCCGCCGCTGCGGGTTCGGCGGCGCGCTTCAGTTCCACCATGAACTCGGCGCCCCGGCCCGGCTCCGAACGCACCGTGATCTTGCCGTCGTGCGCCTGCACGATCTGGTAGACAATCGCCAGTCCCAGCCCGGTGCCGCTGTCGAACCACGACTGGTAGGGCTCGAACACCTTCTCCATCTGCTGCGGGGTGAGGCCGGGGCCGCTGTCGGCGAACGAAATCAGCCAGCAGTCGGCGTGCGCCCGCAGGCTCACCGTGAGGGTCCCCCCGCCCGCCATGGCGCGCACCGCGTTTTCACAGACGTTCCAGAAAACCTGCTTCATGCGGTCGGGATCGACGTGCGCGTAGGCGCGCTCCGCCTCAAACCGCCGCACCACGCGGATGTGGCCGCCGCGCACCGCCGGCTGCCCGTTGGCGGGCTCCGGCAGGCGGTTTTCGAGCAGCGTCAGGGTGTCCTCGAGCAGGATGCGCAGGTCGAAATCGGTGAAGGCGTAGCTCTTCTCGCGCGCGTACGCCAGGAAGTCGGAGATGATGCCGTTCAGCCGCACCGACTCGCGGTCCACAATCTCCACCAGCTGGTGCTGCTCGTCGGTGAGCGCGGCGATGGAGGAGAGCACCTTCACCGAGCCGGCGATGGAGGAGAGCGGCTGCCGGATTTCGTGCGCGATGCCTTCCGCCATGCGCCCCAACGCCGCCAGCCGGTCGCGCATGCGCATCTCCCGCTCCAGGCGGCGAATGTCGGTGAGGTCGTTGAAGGTGTAGAGGTAGCCGGCGCGGCCGCGGTCCCCCACCGTGACCACCGCGGCGGTGACCCCCAGGGTCTTCTCCCTGCCGCTGGGCGCCAGGTAACGGATCTCGCTGCGGCTGGGCCCGCCATCCACCGGCGGCAGCCGGTCGAGAAACAGCTGCGACACCGGGCGCCCCAGCGTCTCCTGCTCGCTGCGTTCCAGCACCCCGGCGGCGGCCGGGTTCAGCACGCTGATGCGGCCCTCCAGATCGGTGGTGATCAGCCCCGCGGTCATGGAATGGATGATGTTCTGGTGCAGCGCCTGCAGGTCCTGGAGCGCGCCGCTCTTGTCCTGCAACTGCACGTCGGCCTGGCGCAGCTTCGCCACCAGCATGCTGGAGAGGTAAGCGACAGCCAGGTAGGCAAAGAGGTTGACGAAGATGACCAGTTGCAGCGACCGCGGCGCGGGATGCGTCGTGCCGTACGACGGGATGACGTCGAGGTACGAGAGTTCCAGCATCGCGCCGAAGGCGATGAACGCCAGCAGCGCCGTCAGGTAGGCCCACAAGCGCGAGAGCAGGATGCTGGCGACGATGATCAGGACGGGGAAGAGGAAGTTGAAGGAGGTGTCGATGCCGCCGCTTACGTAGAGCACGGCGGTGCCGAAGGCCACGTCGCTGAGCACCTGCACCCGGGCCTGCAGCTTGACCGCGCGCCAACGGTCGACCAGGGCGTAGTAGGCAGCGGAGGCGCAGTACCACAGGAAAATGACGGCGAGGAAGAGTTCGATCGGGACCCGGGTCTCGGTCAGGCGGGTGATAGCCAGTTCGATGGCCAGCACGCAGGTGATGATGAGAATGCGCACCTTGACCAGCCACGACAGCCAGATGCGCTCGTTCGATGGTGTTTCCATCCTCAGTCCTGCCGGGCCCGCGGCGGGCCCGCGCGTTGCCCGCCATTTCCGCTCCGCCGCCGCGCCGGCGCCCGCGGCGACACGCGTCGCTCCCCCGACACCGCCGCGGACACGGGCGTGACCCGGGTCCGTGCCCGGGGCGGCTTATCCCGCCATTTTCGCGATCAGGCTGAACAGCGGCATGTAGAGCGAAATCACGATGCCGCCCACCGCGAAGCCCAGGACGCCGATCATCACCGGCTCCAGCAGCGTCAGCATGTCCTTGGTGGCCGCATCCACCTCGTCCTCGTAGAAGTCGGCGATCTTCTGCAGCATCGCGTCCATGGCGCCGGTGGCCTCGCCGACGCCGATCATCTGCGTCACCATGTTGGGGAAGACGCCGCATTCCCGCAGCGGATCGACGATGGTGCGGCCTTCCTCGATGGACTTCCGCACCTTCATCAGCGCCACCTCCAGCACCGCGTTGCCCGAGGTGCGCGCCGTGATGGACAACCCTTCCAGGATGGGCACGCCGGAGGTGATCAGCGTTCCCAGGGTACGGCTGAAGCGGGCCACCGCGATCTTGCGCAGCAGCATGCCCACGATGGGCAGGTTGAGCAGGAACTTGTCGAAGTAATAGCGGCCGCGCGGGTGCTTGTTGATCTGCCGGATCCCGAACACCAGGCCGATGCCGCCGCCGATCGCCACCCACCAGAACTTGCCGACGAAGCTGCTCAGGCCCATCACGATGCGGGTCCCCAGTGGCAGTTCCACGCCCAGCCCGGCGAACAACTGGCAAAGGTCGGCACCACGAACTTCAGCAGGCCGCCGACAATCAGCACGGCGATGCTGATGACCGACACCGGGTAAATCAGCGCCGACTTCACCGCCCCTTTCAGCTTGACGGCCTTTTCCACATAGGTGGCGAGGCGCTGCAGAATGATGTCGAGAATGCCGCCCGTCTCCCCGGCCTCGACCATGTTGGTGGTGAGGTCGTCGAAGACCTTGGGGTAGCCGCGCATGGCGTTGGCCAGCGTGGCGCCGCCTTCCACCGTGGTGCGCGTGCCGTTCAGCGCCCGCTGGAAAGCCACGTTTTCCTGGTTGGCGCCCAGGATCTCCAGGCACTGCACCAGCGGCAGGCCGGCGTCGATCATCACCGAAAACTGGCGGAAGAAAATGGCGATGTCCTTGGTCGGCACCTTGCCGGAGCCGAAGGTGGGCATCACGAATTCCTTGCCCTTCTCCTTGATGGTGTCGGCCGTGGTGCGCTCGCGCAGCAGCTGCGCTTTCAGCACCTGCTTGTTCTCGGCCACGCGCTCGCCGGTCACCTTCTGCCCGGCGGCGTTCTTGCCCGTGTAGGTGAAAACTGGCATCGACTGTCCCTCCGTAACCTTGGCCTCGGCCGGGGCTGCGAGCTGCCGGCAGCGCCGCCCGCGCGGCGACGGTTTACCTCTTCATGGCCCCCGCCGGCGGGGTGCCCTTGGCGACGCCGGCGCCGCGGTTGATCATCTCCTGCAGCTCCTCCTGGATGGACGAGCGCTGCAGTGCCGCCTCGGTGCTGATCTGCTTGGCGAACACCAGCGACGCCAGCGACTGGTTGAAGGTCTGCATGCCGTACTTGTCCTGGCCCGACTGCATGGCGGAATAGATCTGGTGGATTTTGTCCTCGCGGATCAGGTTGCGCACGGCGGCGTTGGGGACCAGGATCTCCATCGCCATGCACCGCCCGCCGCCCATCTTGGGCAGGAGGGTTTGGCACATGATGCCTTCCAGCACCAGCGAAAGCTGCGCCCGAATCTGCGACTGCTGGCTGGAGGGGAAGACGTCAATGATGCGGTTGATGGTGGACGACGCCGAATTGGTGTGCAACGTGCCGAAGGTGAGGTGGCCGGTTTCGGCGATGCGCAGCGCCGACTCGATGGTCTCCAGGTCGCGCATTTCGCCGATCAGCACCACGTCCGGGTCTTCGCGCAGCGCGGCGCGCAGGGCGGCGGTGAACGACTTGGTGTCCGACCCCACCTCGCGCTGATTGACCAGACAATTCTTGTTCTGGTGGACGAACTCGATGGGATCCTCGATGGTGATGATGTGGTCGTGGCGGTCGATGTTGATCTTGTCGATCATCGCCGCCAGCGTGGTGGACTTCCCCGAACCGGTGGGCCCGGTCACCAGAATGAGGCCGCGCGGCCGCTCGCACAGCTTGCCCACCACCGGCGGCAGGTTGAGCTGGTTGAAGCCCTTGATGTCGAAGGGGATGACGCGGAAGACGCCGCCCGCGGCCCCGCGCTGGTTCAGCAGGTTGCCGCGGAAGCGCGCCAGCCCCTTCAGCCCGAAGCTGAAGTCCAGTTCCCAGGTTCTCTTCGAAGCGGTGCTTCTGCGCGTCGGTGAGCACGCTGTAGCAGAGCTGCTTGGTCTCGGCCGGCTGCAGCGGCGGCATGTCCAGCGGTTGCAGGTGGCCGTGCACCCGCACCTGCGGGGGCGAGTTGGTGCTGATGTGCAGGTCGCTTCCGCTCAGGTCGAGCATTTTCTTCAGCAGATCGCTCAGCGTGACATTCATAAAGAGTTCAGCTCTCGGTTCTCAGTTCCCAGTTGCGCCTCCGGGGCAGCGTCCCCGCCGGCCACCGGCCACGGCCCCCTGGCAACTGGTTCTCAGTGCACGGTTTCTCGGGCCACTTCCTCCAGCGTCGTCTGCCCGGTCATCACCTTGATCAGGCCGCTGCGCCGCAGCGTGATCATGCCGCCCTCGATGGCCTTCTTCTTCAGCTCCAGGGCGGAGGCGCCGACCAGAATCAGCTCGCGCAGCTCGTCGGTGACCTCCATGGCCTCGTACAGGCCGCAGCGCCCCTTGTAGCCGGTGTTGTTGCAGGTGCCGCAGCCCTTGCCCTTGTAGATCTTGACGGTCTTGGCTTCCTGCGGGCGTGTAGCCGTTCTCGATGAGGGCCTGCTCCGGTAACTGCACCTCTTCCTTGCACTCGGAGCAGATGCGGCGCACCAGGCGCTGGGCCACGATCATGTGCACCGAGGTGGCCACCAGGAAGGGCTCGATGCCCATGTTCATCAGGCGGCTGATCGTTTCCGGGGCGCCGTTGGTGTGCAGCGTGGAGAGCACCAGGTGGCCGGTCAGCGCCGCCTTGATGGCGATCTCCGCCGTCTCGAAGTCGCGGATCTCGCCCACCAGGATGATGTTCGGGTCCTGCCGCAGGAAGGCGCGCAGCGCGGCCGCGAAGTTCAGGCCGATGTGACTCTTTCATCTGCACCTGGTTGACGCCGGCCAGCTGGAACTCCACCGGGTCTTCCGCGGTCATGATGTTGGTGTCCGGCTGGTTGAGGCGGGCGATGGAGGAATAGAGGGTGTTGGTCTTGCCCGACCCCGTCGGCCCGGTCACCAGCACCATGCCGAAGGGCTTCAGGATGGCTTTCTCGAACTTGTCCAGCGACTCCTGCTCGAAGCCCAGCTTGGTCATGTCGAGGCGCAGGTTTTCCTTGTCCAGCAGCCGCATCACGATCTTCTCGCCCCACAGCACGGGCAGGGTGGAGACGCGGTAGTCGAGCTGCTTTTTCTTGCCCCCGAACTGCATCTTCAACATGATGCGGCCGTCCTGCGGCAGCCGCTTCTCGCTGATGTCGAGCTTGGCCATGATCTTGATGCGGCTGGTGATGGCGTCTTTCAGCTTCAGCGGCGGCGTCATGACGCTCTGCAGCATGCCGTCGATGCGGAAGCGGACGCGGAACTCCTTCTCGTACGGCTCCATGTGGATGTCGCTGGCGCCGCGCTTCACCGCTTCCGTCAGGATCAGGTTGCAGAGCTTGACGATAGGGGCCTCGTCGGCGGCCTTTTCCAGGTCCGCCAGCGCCAGCTCGTCTTCCTCCGTCGCCGAGAGCTCGACATCGGTCTCGCCACCGATTCGACTGCATGACCTTTTCCAGGTCTTCTTCCTGGGTGGCGCCGTAAGCCTTCTCGATCCCCGCCATGATCGTTGACTCGCTCGCCACCACCGGCTCGATGTTGAAGCCGGTCATGAACTTGATGTCGTCCATGGCGAAGACGTTCGTCGGGTCCACCATGGCGATGGTCAGCGAGGAGCCCACGCGGCTGAGCGGCAGGATCTGGTAGCGCTTGGCGGTCTCGTAGGGGATCAGCTTCGACCACCGCCGGTCGATTTCAAAATAGGAGAGATTGATGGCGGGAACGCCGTACTGGCGGGAAAGAAAATTGGTGACGTCTTCGTCGTTGAGGAAGCCCAGCTTCACCAGCACCGACCCGAGCCGCCCACTCCCCGTATCCTTCTGGGTCTTAAGCGCCTGCTCCAACTGTTCAACTGTGATGACCTTCTCTTTCACCAGAAGATCGCCAAGCCGCTGAGACATACCCGGGTCTCCCTATCCCTTCACAACTCGATTGGTGACACCGCCCCCTTACCCCGGGGCAGGACTATGGCTCGGGGGAACAACAGCTGAAGCGAAGAGCCGCGCGCATCGTATGTTGAGTGACAGAATTTGTCAATCCAGAATAGCCTACCGGAGGGCAGGCCTTTGCCGCCGGCGCCCGCAAGAGCTTTACACTTTGGTAAATTCCGCAATGCTCAACTGTTAACCTTTAAGGTAGATGGTCGGCGCAGCTCTACCCGGCTGGCGGCTCCCCGCAGCAATTCCGCGGTCCGGCAGGTTGGCAATCGGTACAATGCCGCCGCCATGCTCTATCGCCTTATCGCTCTCGTTCTCGCCGTTGCTGCCGCCGTCGCCGCCCCAGCACCCCGCCCGCGTGCCCGTGAGGCGGGGATCGTGGTGGGCGTCCTTGCGCCCGGTCCGCTCAACGCCATCACCGACGTTGCCGGCGTGCGCGTCGGCCACACCACCGTGGTCGCGGCGACAACGTGCGCACCGGCGTCACCGCCATCCTGCCGCACGGCGGCAACCTGTTCCGGGAGAAGGTCCCGGGCGCGGTCTTCATCGGTAACGCCTTCGGCAAGCTGGCCGGCTCGACCCAGGTCCAGGAGCTGGGCGAGATCGAGACCCCGATCCTCCTCACCTCCACGCTCAACGTGCCGCGCGTCGCCGACGCCGTCCTCGATTACATGCTGGCCCTCCCCGGCAACGAGGACGTGCAGCTCCATCAATCCGCTGGTCGGCGAGACCAACGACGGCGGCCTGAACGACATCCGCGCGCCGCCCGGTCACGCGCGACGACGTCTTCGCGGCGATCCGCGGCGCCGAGGAGGGCCCCGTGGAAGAGGGCGCGTCGGCGCCGGGACGGGCACGGTCGCCTTCGGCTTCAAGGGCGGGATCGGCACCAGCTCGCGGCGCCTCCCCGAGCGCTGGGCGGCTATACCGTCGGGCGTGCTGGTACAGACCAACTTCGGCGGCGTGCTGCAGATCAACGGCGCGCCGGTGGGCAAGGAACTCGGACGCTACTACCTGAAGAACGAACTCGAAGGTTCGGGACGCCCGACGGCCGATGGCCGACGGCGCGCCAATGACCAACGACCAACGGCCAACGACTCTCCTGACGGCTCCTGCATGATCGTCGTCGCCACCGACGCCCCGGTGGACGCGCGCAACCTGCGCCGCCTGGCCGCCCGCGCTATCCTGGGACTGGCGCGCACCGGCTCCTCCGGTTCGAACGGCTCCGGTGACTATGTGATCGCGTTCAGCACCGCGCCGGAACTGCGTGTCCAGGGGAACGCCGGCAAGCCGGCGGCCCCGGTGCTCGGCAACGAAGCCATGTCGCCGCTTTTCGAAGCCGCTATCGAAGCGACCGAGGAGGCAATCTACAACTCGCTGTTCAAGGCCACCACCACCACCGGCCGCGGCCACACCGTGGAGGCGCTTCCGCTCGACCGCACGCTCGAAATCCTGCGCGCACACAAGCTGTTGAGCCATTGACGTTCTCTTAAGACATCCCGAGCGAAGCGAGGGAGTCCTACCGGTACAGAAACGTTCGGTAGGATAGGGGCTCCCTCGTCGCTTCGCTCCTCGGGATGTCGTTAGACAGTGAATCGTGGCGACCAAATTCGCGCGTGGTACCCGACCCTGCACGCCGCCTGGGGGCTGCAACACTGGTGGCCGGCGCAATCGCGCTTCGAGGTCATTGCCGGCGCCTTCCTGACGCAAAACACCGCCTGGACCAACGTCGAGCGTGCCCTGCGCAACCTGCGCCGCGCCCGCCTGCTCAGCGTCGCCGGCGTGCGGCGAGTTCCCCTGGCGGAACTAGAGGCGCTGGTGCGGCCCGCCGGCTACTTCCGGCAAAAAGCGCAGCGGCTGAAAAACTTTGTCCGCTTTCTCGACCAGCGCTACCACGGCTCACTCACGCGCCTCTTCGCGCGGCCCACGGCCGAGCTGCGCGCGGAATTGCTGGCCTTGGACGGGGTCGGCCGCGAGACCGCAGATTCCATCCTGCTCTACGCCGCCAGCCACCCGGTCTTCGTGGTGGACGCCTACACCCGGCGCGTCGTTCACCGGCACCACCTGCTGCCGTACGATGCCGAGTACGACCAGATCCGCGACCTGTTTGAGTCGGCGCTCGGACATGGCTCTTCCTTCCCCGCCCCGCGTGCCGCGGCGCCGACGGCGGCGTCGCGGAGAGAGCGACCGGAAACCAGGAACGTTCTGCCTCACCTGCCCTCGCGCATGAGCCGGGGGCGCCGCGGCGACGTGGCGCAGCGCTACAACGAAATGCACGGCCTGCTGGTGAACGTCGGCAAGTTCCATTGCCAGAAGCGCGCACCGCAGTGCGCCGGCTGTCCGTTGGAGCGCTTCCTGCCGCGTGGCGGCCCCCGCCCGCTTCCCGTCATTCCACCGCGCGCACTCGGGGGCGCGCGTCGCCGCTCTATAATGAAATGATCTGTCTCAGCATTCCTGCCGCATGGCACCGGTGAGCAACGCCACCTCCAAGTCGACGCCGGGCGAGCGCCGCAAGCGCGCGCTGGTTGGGCTCATGATCGGTACCGCCGTCCTGTTCGCCCTGGTCTTCTCCCAGCAGTGGTTCCGCCTGAGCTTCCTCCAGCCCGATAGCGCCCAGACGCTCACCTTCGCCGCGCTCTCCGCGCTGATCTTTCTCCTGCTGGTCACGCTGATCTTCATCCTCTTTCGCAACCTGGTGAAGCTGTCTGCGGAGCGGCGGGTGGGGGTGATCGGCTCGAAGTTCCGCACCCGCATGGTCATCGGCGCGCTGGTGCTCTCGTTCACCCCGGTAATTTTCCTCTTTCTCTTCGCCTATGGCCTGATGAACCGTTCCATCAACACCTGGTTTTCGCGGCCGGTGGAAGAGGTGCGCGAGGACACGGCGGAGGTGGCTTCCCTGCTGGCGCACTATGCCGCCGACAACGCGTTTGCGGAGGCGCGGTCGCTCGCCGACTCGGCGGAAGCGCAGCGCGCCTTCGCCAGCGGCAACATCGGCAGCATGGTGAATGAATTCCGGCACCACGCGGTGACGCTGGAGAATGGCTTCGCGCTGGCGCTCATCCGCAACGGCGCGGGGACCCGTCCGGAGGACTGGACGGCGGAAGCGGCGTTCAACGCGCCCGACGCCTGGCCGGCCCTGCGCGCGCGCCTGCCTCTGGACGTGTTACGCGGCGGCGCCACCCGGCAGTTCGAATTCGGGGGGCGCCTCTTCATGCTCGCCTCGGCGCCGGCCGGCGAGAGTGGCCGCATCGTGGTGGCCATGCCGTTGCCACATCAGTTCACCGCCACCCTGCAGCGCATCGAGGCCAGCCAGCAGCATTATCTGGCGCTGGCCAAAGAGCGCAAGCTGGTGCAGCGCACCTACCTGGCCTACCTGCTGCTGCTGACGGTGCTGGTGCTGTTCGCGGCCACGTGGTTCGCGCTCTTTCTTTCGAAGCTGGTGACGCGCCCGGTCGCCGCCCTCGCCGACGCCATGGAAGAAATCTCCCGCGGCCGGCTCGAGGCGCGCGTGCAACTGGCGGCCGCCGATGAACTCGGCGACCTCGTCGCCTCCTTCAATGCCATGGCGGCCGATCTGCAATCGCACCGGCAGCAGCTCGAGGCCTCGACGCGCGATCTCACCGAGGCCGGCGTCAAGGTCGAGCAGCGGCGCCGGCAGATTGAAACCATCCTGGAAAGCATCCCCACCGGCGTGCTTTCGCTCGATGCCGAGCGCCGCGTTACCCACGCTAACGACGTTTTCACGCGCATGTTCCGTCCCGGCGCCAGCGTGCCGCTGGGAGCGGCCTTGCCGGAGCTCTTCCCTGCCGAGGTTGCCGGCGACCTAACGCGTCTGACGCGCAAGTCCGACCGCATGGGCACCACCACCAGCCAGTTCGAGATCGTCGTTGGCGGCGCGCACCTCGACGTGGCCGTTACCGTCGCCTCGTTGCAGCACGGTAGTCAGCGCCTGGGATACGTGGTGGTGTTCGAGGACCTTTCCGACGTGCTGCGGGCGCAAAAGCAGGCGGCATGGCGCGAGGTGGCGCGGCGGGTGGCGCACGAAATCAAGAACCCGCTCACGCCGATCGCCCTCTCCGCCGAGCGCATCCAGCGCCACCTGCAACGCGGCGGCACGCCCGACCCGGCGTCGCTCGCCGTGATCGATGGTTGCGCCCAGACCATCGCCGGCGCCGTCGAAACCGTGCGCACGCTGGTCGACGAATTTTCCTCCCTGGCGCGGTTTCCCAGCGCCCAGCCGCAGCCTGCCAGCATCAATCAGATCATCGACAACGCGCTCAGCATGTTCAACGGCCGGCTCGCCGGCGTCAGCGTGGCGACTGATCTCGCGCCCAACCTGCCGCGCGTCATGGCCGATCCCGAGGCGATGAAGCGCGCCATCGCCAATCTGGTGGACAATGCCGCGGAAGCCATGCAGCAGGCGCTGGTGCGTGAGATTCACATCTCCACCGCGCTGCTCGCCAGCCGCGACCTGGTCGAAGTCGTCGTCGCCGACACCGGCCACGGCATCAGCCCGGAAATGAAGGAGAAGCTCTTCCTGCCTTATTTCTCCACCAAGCAGCGCGGCACCGGCCTCGGGCTCGCCATCGTGAGCCGCATCGTCGAGGAGCATCGCGGCTCCATCCGCGTGGAGGAGAACACCCCGGTGGGCGCGCGTTTCGTTATCGAGTTGCCGGTGGCGGCGGAAGGGGTGGCGGCCAGTGCCTAACGTCCTCATCGTGGACGACGAGCCTGCCATCCGCGAATCGCTGCGCGGGGTGCTGGAAGACGAGGGGTACAAGGCCGTGGCCGCGGAGAGCGGCGAAGCCGGACTGGAACTGCTGCGGCAGCGTCCGTTCGACGTCGTGCTGCTCGATATCTGGCTGCCCGGCATCGATGGTCTGGAGGCGTTGGAGCGCATCCGCGAAAGCGACCACGCCCCCGAGGTCATCATCATCTCCGGCCACGGCACCATCGAGACCGCGGTGCGGGCCACCAAGCTCGGCGCCTACGACTTCCTGGAAAAACCCCTCTCCCTGGAGAAGACCCTCATCCTGGTGAAGAACGCGGTCGAGGCGCGCAAGCTGCGCGTCGAAAACCGCGAACTGAAGCGCCAGTTGCAGACGCGCAGTGTGCTGGTCGGCAACAGCATTCCGGTCAAAGCGCTGCGACAGCAGATCGCCATCATGGCGCCCACCAACGGCCGCGTGCTCATCTACGGCGAGTCCGGCACCGGCAAGGAACTCGTCGCCCGCGCCCTCCACCAGCAAAGTCTGCGCAAGGAGGCCATGTTCGTCGAGGTGAACTGCGCCGCCATCCCCGAAGACCTCATCGAGTCGGAGCTTTTCGGGCACCGCCAGGGCTCCTTCGCCGGCGCCGCCAGCGACAAGGAAGGCAAGTTCCAGCGCGCCGACGGCGGCACCCTCTTCCTCGACGAAGTCGGCGACATGAGCCTCAAGACGCAGTCGAAGGTGATGCGCACGCTCGACGAGCAGCGCTTCGCGCCCGTCGGCGGCGACGAGATGATCACCGTGGACGTGCGCGTCATCGCCGCCACCAACAAGGACCTGGAAGAGGAGATCTCCCGGGGAAATTTCCGCGAAGACCTCTTCTACCGCCTCAACGTGATTCCCTTCGTGGTGCCGCCGCTGCGCGAGCGCAAGGAAGACATTCCCCTGCTGGCGGCGCATTTTCTGAAAGAGTTCAGCGCCTCCTACGGCCGCCGCGCGAGAGAGATCGGCGACGACGCCATTGACGCGCTGATGCGCTACGCCTGGCCCGGCAACGTGCGCGAGTTGCGCAACGTGGTCGAGCGCATGGTCATCATGAACCCCGCGGTCACCCGCCTGGAGCGCAAGCACCTGCCGCCCCTCGTCTATCGCGATGGCGCCCGCCGCGGCGCCGAGTTCACCAGCCTGCACCAGGCCCGCGCCGCCTACGAGCGCGACTTCATCCTCAAGAAGCTCGACGAAAACCACGGCAACGTCAGCCGCACCGCCGAAGCCTTGGGCCTCGAACGCAGCCACCTGTATCGCAAGATGAAGGCCCTGGGCATTGCGGTGAAGGAGTAAAGCGGCTGCCGCATGGCGGGATAGAAGGCGATCACCCCAGCTGCTTGCGCCAGTCCAGTTCTTCCAGGAACCCGCGCTGCTGCCGCCAGCCCTCCCGCACCTTGACGAACAACTCGAGAAAGACCTTGGTGCCGAGGTGCCGTTCCAGCTCCTGGCGCGCCGCGGTGCCGATCTTCTTCAGCATGGCGCCGCCTTTGCCGATGATGATCCGCTTTTGCCCTTCCCGCTCGCACAGCACGGTGGCGGCAATGCGCGTCAGCTTGCCCTCCTCTTCCCACTGGTCGATCATCACCGTGGCCGCATACGGCACTTCTTCCGACGTGGCCTTCAGCACCTTCTCGCGAATGATCTCGGCGGCCAGAAAGCGCTCCGGCTGGTCGGTGATCTGGTCGGCCGGAAAATAGCGGGGTCCCTCGGGCAGCGCGCGCACCACGGCCGCGGTCAGGTCGTCGAGGCCGTCGCCGGTGGTGGCGGAAATCGGCAGTATCTCGTCGAACCCGTGTTGCTTGCGGTAGCGATCGATGAGGGGCAGCAGCCGCTGCTTGTCGATCTTGTCAATCTTGTTCAGCAGCAGGAAGGCGCGGCCGCCGATGCGCTTCACCATCTCCAGCACGAACTGGTCGCCGCCGCCGAACTTCTGGCTCGCGTCCACGATCACCAGCAGCAGGTCGCGGCCTTCGAGCGCGTCGTGCACCTCCTGCATCATCTTGCGGTTGAGCACGGAATCGGGCTTGTGGATGCCGGGCGTGTCGATGAACACGATCTGCGCCGGCGGCAGCCCCGCGCGTTCCACGTTGACGATGCCCTGGATGCGGTTGCGCGTGGTCTGCGGCTTGGAGGTGACGATGGCGATCTTTTCGCCCACCAGCGCGTTCAGCAGCGTCGACTTCCCGGCATTCGGCCGGCCGATGATGGAAACGAATCCGGAGCGGAAGGGCATAGGAGTTGTGCGCGAACCAGCGCCGCCTTCATTCTAACGGGAAGCCGGCCTACGCCCGCAGGCGCTGGGCGGCGGGAATGGAACTGATGCGCAGGCGTTCGATTTTGTAGCTGGTCGATTGCAGCACCTCGAAGCGCAAGCCGTCGCGCTCGACGGCTTCCCCGGCGGCGGGAATGCGGCCCATGATCTCGCTGACCAGGCCGGCGACGGTGGCGGCCTCCACGCCCGCCGGCCGTACCCCGAACAGCTCCACCAGGCGGTCCACGTCCATGCTGCCGGGAACGACGTAGGTGTGGTCGCTTTCGCGCACCACGTCGGCGGCTGCATCGTGCTCATCGCGGATTTCGCCGACGATCTCCTCCACCATGTCTTCGATGGTCACCAGGCCCGCCACCGCGCCGTACTCGTCGATCACGATCGCCAGATGCACTTTGTCGCGCTGCATCTGGCGCAGCAGGGTGGTCACGCGCTGCGTCTCGGGGATGAAATATGTGGGATGCATCAGTTCGGCGACGGTGCGCGCTTTCGCGTCCGTGTCCGCGACCTGCAGCACGTCGCGCGCGAACACGATGCCGCGCATCTGGTCGATGTTCCCCTCGAACACCGGGACCCGCGAGTAGGGTTTCGCCTGCAGCATCTCGGTGAACTGCTCGACCGTGGTCGTCACCGGCACGGCAAAGATGTTCGGCCGCGGCGTCATCACCTCGTGCACCGT
This sequence comes from Terriglobia bacterium, assembly GCA_963739375.1. Taxonomy (GTDB): domain Bacteria; phylum Acidobacteriota; class Terriglobia; order Terriglobales; family Acidobacteriaceae; genus CAVUAF01. The sequence goes on along the minus strand of CAVUAF010000017.1, from coordinate 174,963 downwards.
CTTGTCGCCGAATTCCACCACCGACTGGATCAGCGCGCGGTCGCCCTCCTCGAGGATCCCCTCTTCCCGGCCGGCTTCGATCAGCGCATCCACCGCCTCGGAGGAGCTCTCCGGCTCCGGCGCGGCCTGTTCCCGGGTGAGTGCCGCCACCGAAACGCTGAAGTTCAGCACCAGCGTGACCGGCAGCGCGGCATAGATCAATATCCGCAGCGGCCACCGGAAGTAGGTCACCCAGGTGCCCCGGGTGCGCATGAACAGCACGAACGGCACCACGCGGTTGAAGACCACGATGGTGAGGACCAGGACGACGGCGGCCTGCCCAATCTCGCCCGCGCTCCAGCGGCTGTCGTAGAACACGTCGTACGCCAGCAGCACCGCGATCGCCGCCGTCGCCATCTGCGCCCACAGGCTCATGGAGAGCGACACGCGGGCCCGGCTCGCGCCCAGCCGCGGCTCCACCAGGGTCTCGAAGGCCTCGATGTTTTCCTGGAACTCGCGCGAGAGAAACTTGCCCATTTCGTGGTACAGCGCCTCGATGTAGGAGACCAGCGCCAGCACGAACATCAGGAGCACGAGCGCGGCGAGGAGCGACAGGTTCATCGCCGCCTCCTCGCCGGGGCTGCGGCCGGCTGCTGCTTCCGTCCGGCGGACCCGCCGGCATTTCCGGCCCGCGCGATCAGCGAATCGTGCAGGCCGAGTTGCGCCCGCAGCCGCTGCTCCCACCGCGCCATCTGCCCCTGGTCGCTTTCGTGATCGTGGCCAGCGAGGTGCAGCAGCCCGTGGAGCAGGAGGATTTTCAGCTCTTCGGCCACCGCATGCCCGCCGCGCGCGGCGTTGCCGGCGGCGATGTCGCCCGCGATGGCGATTTCGCCGGCCAATCCGTTGCGGCCAGGGCGCCGCTTCTCGGCGGGAAAGGAGAGGACGTCGGTCGGCCGGTCTTTGCGGCGGAAACGGCGGTTGAGGTCGCGGAGCACGGCGCTCGACGCAATCAGCACATCCACGCGGCCGGCGATCCCGGCGGCGCGCCGCGCGCGGCCCGCGAAGCGCTCCAGCGCCGCACGGCTCACACCAGCCACTCGACTTTGAAAGATGATCACGCGGGGAGGAACGGGAGGGCGTTGGCCCTCCCGCTCTGCTGGTTATTCTACTCTGCCGGTGGCGCCGGCTGGGCTTCCGGCGCCGGCCGTTCCCGGTCGACGTCGGCTGCCTCCGGCGGCGGTGCTTCCGGCGCCGCCGTTCCGCGGCCATGGCCGGCGCGGCCATTGCCGTTCAGCGCCAGCGACATCTGCGCTTCCTGCGGCCTGCTCTCGTCGTAGGCGCGGATGATGCGCTGCACCAGGTGATGCCGTACTACGTCGCCCTCGTCAAAGTAGCAGAACACCAGGCCTTCCACCTTGCCGAGCACGTCAATCGCCTGCAGCAAGCCGCTGCGCCCGCGGTTGGGCAGGTCGATCTGCGTGATGTCGCCGGTGATCACCGCCTGGGCGTTGAACCCCAGGCGGGTGACGAACATCTTCATCTGCTCGGTGGTGGTGTTCTGCGCCTCGTCGAGGATGATGAACGCATCGTTCAGCGTGCGCCCGCGCATGAAGGCGATGGGCGCGATCTCGATCACGTTTTTTTCGAAGTACTTGTCGATGCGCTCCGGATCCATCATGTCGTACAGCGCGTCATACAGCGGACGCAGGTACGGGTCCACCTTCTCCTGCAGCGTGCCCGGCAGGAAGCCCAGCCGCTCGCCCGCCTCCACCGCCGGACGCGCCAGGATGATGTGGTTCACGCGCTTCTGCTGCAGCGCCGAAAGCGCCATGGCCACCGCCAGGTAGGTCTTCCCGGTGCCCGCCGGCCCGATGCCGAACACCATGTCGTTCTTCTCGATGGCTTCCACGTAGCGCCGCTGGTTGAGCCCCTTGGGCTGCACCGTGCGCTTCCCGAACGCGCGCTGCCGCCCGGCTTCCGCCAGCCCGCGCAGGGTGGCGCTCTCGTCGCCGGCGACGATGCGCAGCAGGTCGCCGAGGTCGCCATTCTTGAACGGGTGGCCGGCGCGCTGCAGGTGGTCATAATCGGCAAACACTTGCTCGGCGCGCGCCACGTCGCGGGCCGCCCCCTCGATCTGCACCGAGTCCGACCGCAGGTCGATGGTGACGTTCATCCCGTCTTCCAGCAGGCGCAGGTTCTCGTCGCGCGTGCCAAACAGGGTCTCAATGTTGGGCGTGATGTCGATGTTTTTTTTCATGAAAACTGAAAGTCAGCTCCTGCTCGCGGCCACACTTCCGCCGCGGCTGTTCGACACAGGTTGGAGGGAGATGAGATTCGAAGCTGGCGACTGGTGGCTTCGCGAGAAGCGACGCACATTACGCGTAGCGTACCCCCGGCTGCCGCCGGACGTCAACGGATTCGGGGGGCAGTGCGTAGCTGGTCACCTCTGCTTCTTTAGATGCGGCGTGACCGCGGCGGCGCCCCTTTTTCTGCCGCTGTGAAGGGACAACCGCCGGTCCCGCAACGGGTTCCGGGGCAGAATGCGGGCCGCAGCGGGGCCCCGCTGGGTTTGACCTGGGCCGCCGGAAGTCGTTAGAATAGAAGGGTTCTGCGGGTCCCCCCGAAAATTCCAGAACCAGGAATGACCAGGAGTTTATGGCTAACCATTTTTCGGCGCTGAAGCGTGCCCGCCAGACCGAGAAGCGCACCGCGCGCAATCGTGCCGCCAAGTCCAGCCTCCGCTCTGCCCTCCGGCAGCTGCGCGAGAGCCTCACTGCGGCCAACGCCACCACCGCCCGCGCGCAGTTCCGCAGCAGCGCCGCCGTGATCGATCGCGCCGTCACCCAGGGCTTGCTGCACCGCAACACCGCCGCGCGCTACAAATCGCGCCTGGCTGCGCGCCTCAACGCCCTCGCCGTCGCGAAGTAACGGCGCCGCCCCATCGGATCCTTCCGACGCGACCCTCGCGACTCGGCACTCGCAACTTCTATTGCGGCTTGCCCCGAATCACCGGGATAGCCGAGAACGGCCCGAAGTCGTCCCCCACCCCGATCGCCCCGATGGGCTGCGTCGAGGTGAACACCAGGGTGCCCACGAAGTTGCCGGCCGGCAGCACGGAGCTAAACCCGGTGGGCCCGCCGACATCGAACGCGGTCTGCGCAAAAGCCGTCAGCGGCACCGTGCGGGTGCCGAGCAGCGCGCCCTGGTGGTCGTAGAGCTTCAGCGTTACCGTATTGGTCTGGGCCGAAAGGTTGGCCACGGCCAAACCGACGGTCCGGCCAATGGCGGTGGGCGTGGGCCCGGGCTCCAACTCGACCGGCAGTGTGAACTCCGTGCCTTGCGGCGCGTCGTTGAAGCCCACGGCATTGATAATGGTCACTCCGGCGCTGCTGCTCTGGCCGATTTCGAAGAAAGTATTGATGGCCAGCGGCGACTGCGAGCCCACCACCGCCCACTTGACCTGCGCCGGACCGAAGCGCTGGCTCTCTGCCGTGGTCAGGATCGTCTGCCGCAGGTTGCCGGAGCCCGTCATGGTGTAGCTCTGGCTGTCGAGCCACTGCCCCGATTGCGAAAGGGTATTGACGGTGACGTTGTTGGGCGCGAGGCTCAGGTTGACGATGGTGCTCTTGGTCACGAAGCCGGCGCCGCTGACGATGTGCGGCACGATGTAGCTATAGTTCGCGGTCGGAATGGGCGAGTTGGCGACCGCGAAAGTGTACGCGTTCGAGGTCCCCCCGCCCGGCGGCGGGTTCACTACCGTGATCGCGGCCGCACCCGGGGTGGCGACATCCGTCGCACCGATCGCGGCCAGCAATACGCCTTCGCTGATGTAAGTCGTCTGACGCGCGCTGCCGTTCCAGTACACTTGCGAGCCGGGCACGAACGTCCCGCCAATCACCACCAGGCTGAATCCGGCCGAGCCCGCCAGCAGCTGCCCCGGTTGCAGCGAGATGATCGTCGGCACGGGACTGGTGGCCACCGCCGTTCCGCTCAGCGGCACCAGGTGCGGCCCCCCGCCGTCGTCATTGATCGTCAGGGTGCCGGAGTAGGCGACGGGGGGCGACGCCTGCGGCAGGAAGTTGACGGTGATGGTGCACGTTCCCCCCGCCGCCAGCGGGTAAGGCGCCGGCTGGCAGTTGTTGCTTTGCACAAACCCCGCCCCGCTCACCGTGATGCTGGAAATCGTCATGGTACTGGCGTTGCTGACGTTCGCGACGGCCACCGTCAGTCCGGGCGCCGAGCCGCCCACCACCTGGGTGCCGAAATTCAGCGCCGTGGGCGTCACCCGCGCCACCGGCGCCGACGAATTCACGGTGAACCAGTTGCCGTTCAGGATCGTGCGTGGCAGGTTCCCGCTCAGGTTCGCGGTGTACGTGGGCACGTTGATGCTCTGGCTGCTGGGAGTGGCCACCACGTCGTCGCCGCTCACGGCCGCGATCGTGGTGGGGCCCAGCAGGAGGCGCAGGGTGGCCGTCCCGAACGCCACATTGGCGCCGCCACCACCCACCACGATGCCGATCGCCAGCGGCTGTCCGTTGGCGCCGTCATTGGGGGCCGCCGCCGTCGTGATCGTCACGCTCGCGGGCAGCGGCCCGTTGGCGAGGGTGTCGTAGATCACCAGGCAGCCGCCGGGACCCGCGCAGGTCAAGTTCTGCGATTGCCGTGCCCGGTAGATGATTCCCGCCGCTCCCGCGCTGGCCGAGGTCGAAATGGTGGCCGGAAACGTCAATTGCACGCCGGCCGGGATGGCGCCCGCGTCAAATACCACACTGGTGGAGCCCACACACGGCTGCGCCTGGTTCGGACCGCAGGCCGGCAGATCGTTGAGGACCCCCGAGTTGCTGGGGGCGGAGAACGCGGCGCCGAAGTTTTCCGTCCAGGCAATCTGCGCCGGCGTCGCCAGCGGCGCTCCGTTCGCATTCTGCACACCCACCCCGGGGCTGATCCCGGCACTGACCACCGTGGTGACCGGGTTCCCGACGTTGAGTGTGCCCGTGGTGCTGAAATTGTTGTTGAGAACGCTTTGCGGGGTGACGTATGCCAGGGAATTCGTACCCAGACCGGTGGCGCCGAGCGCCAGCGTGGTGGCATCAATCCGGATGTTGCGAATGCGGATCGCGGCTCCCGTAGGGCCGGTCGTCAAGTCTCCCGGGGTTCCGGCGCCGCCGAAGTTGGTAACCCGTATCGCCGAAGCTGCCGCGCCGTTTACGGTCGTGGTGGGGAATATCTGCGCCGACGGCAGCAGGGGTGATTGCTGGGAGCTATCGTAGACGTCCATCATCTGCGCCGGATTGGCGATGGCCGTGGGGGTTTGCGGGTCATTCAGCGGCCAGGTGATGCGGGCGCTGTAGGTGAACGTAAACTGCTGGTTGGCCGCAAAACAGTTGGGCGCCGCCCCGTCATCGTAGATCAGCACATCGGCCACCCGGGCCGTCAGACTTTCGTTGGCGATCAGGACGCCGGTAGCCGGCGCAGCCGTGAATGACAGCACTCCCGGCCCGGTCACGTTGGGGTTGTCGCACGCCCCCGGGGTCGCGCAGGAGAGCGAGGTGATGACCGCCACTTTACAGTCGGAAAACGCCGCCGGCACGCCGCCGACTAACAGCGCCACCGCACAACATAAGGGCCGAATACTGCCACGCATGAGTTCGCCTCGAATAAGTGAGGGGAACAATTGTCCTGCACCGGAACGGGGAAGACAAATACTTTCGCCGCCACCAAGGTGCTAGCACCTCCACCCCGCGCGCGGGATTACGGGATTGGCGGCGGCCTCAGACGCCGAGCTCTTCCTGCTGCCAGGTCGGCGCCTCCGGCCGTGGCTCGGCGGCCAGCGTCAGCACCAGTTGCTCCAGCACCAGGCGTTTGCTGGGCGGATTGGAGCGCAAGGCCAGGTCGGCGCGGGCGATGGTGCGCAGCGCCCGCGTCAGTTCGCGCCGCGACTTGTACCGCCGCGCCTGCCGGATGACGTCTTCCGCGGCGAAGGGCGGCACCCGGAAGCCCTGCCACAGCGCCTGCCACAGGGCGCGCGAGTCGCGCACGTTGCGCTCGCTGATCACCAGCATCTGCCGGAAGGTCTTGGCCAGCATGTAGAGATGCCCGATCGCCGCTTCCTCGCCTTCCCCGCTGGCGAGAATGGCGTCGAGGATCGCCAGCGCCCGCCCCTTGTCCTTCGCCGAAATAGCGTCGGTCAGTTCGTAGAGCGACCGCTGCTTGGCGGCCAGCACCATGGTCTCGACGTCGCCGAGCGTGACGCGCTTCCGGTCGCCGGCGTAGAGCATGAGTTTTTCCAGTTCGGCCGCGATCATCATCATGTCGCCGCCCAGCGCGTCCACCAGCTCGCGCGCCGCATCCGGCTCCACCTTCACCTGCTGCCCTGCCGCCGTCTCCACAATCCAGCGCACGGCCTCGCCCTCTTCCACCCGCGCCAGCTCGATCACGCCGCAGTACGCGCCCAGCGTCTCGCGGATGCGCTCGTAGCGGTCGCGGTCCTGCAGCTCCATCCGCCGCGGGTCGGCGGGAATGCTGACGTGGTCGGCGATGAAGACCAGCAGCGCCGCCGGATTCGGGTCCTGGCAGTACTGCGCGATGGCGTCGAACTCCTCCTGGTGCGAGCCCCGCCCATACAGCGCCTTTACGCCGCGGATGAAGAAAACCTGGAAGGGCGCCATCAGCGAGGGCGTCCGCGCGCGGTCGAGCACGTCGTGCACGCCGGTTTCGGCGAGGTCAAACTCGTACACGCCGAAGTCGCGCAGCTCCGGCGCCACCAGGTGCTCGAGGATGGCGTCGCGGATGCGCTGCCGGAAAAACGCCTCGTCCCCCACCAGCACGTACGCCGGGCGCAGCTTGCGCTGCTGCACCTCGGCGGCGAAGCGGTCGGTGAGCGCAAACGAGCCCGGCACGGTCAGAAGCCCTCGAGGATGCTGCTCACCAGCGTGCGCGCGAAATCCCGCGCCAGGCGGTCCATCGCCGGCGATTCTTCCTCGAAAAAGCTGGCGATCTCGCGCGATACCTGGTACTGCTCGCGAAACGTGTAATTCGGATTCTGGTAGAGGGGCGTACCGTTGCGCCCCACCAGCTCGACCTTGAGGTTCACGGTCACCAGCACCGTGGACGCACGCCCCGTCGTTGCGTCGTAGGTCAGCGGCGAAGTGCTGGCGGAGACGACGGTACCGTGCAGGACGGCGTCGGCTTCCGGCGCCGGCCCGGTCAGGATGCGGTAGCGCGTCCGCGTCCCGAACTCCCGCACCACCGCGCTGGTGAGCACCTGCTCGATGCGGTAGGTGTGGGTCTGATTGACGAACACCGGCACCGCGATGGTATGGACGGCCTGCGGCAGACGCGTGGCGCGTCCCGCCACGTGGTAGCCGCAGCCGGCGAGCGCCAGCATGCCGGCCGCCATCGCGGCCCACCGCCAACCCTTGTACGACCTCACCCGCATGGAAGGCCCATCTTACCGGGCCGGCGTGACGCTTGAAAGCGGCAAGTAGCGTGCCGCGCGTGGTTCTGACGCGCCGGCGTTACTGCACTCGTCCCGCCACGGCGGTGCTGGTTTCGGCGCACTCGACGGCGTTGACGGCGGCGATCACCAGATTGTCCGCCGCCGCCCACAGCCAGAACCCGTTTTCGCGCTGGATGTCGCGGCGCACCGCCACCTGGACCTCCGGCTGCCCGGCGGCGCTGACGTTGGTGGGCGCATCCTCGGCCAGCCGCGTCACCGTGACGTGCTCGCCCGCCAGCGCCTGCGCCATGTCGCCCAGCGCAATCGGCCGCTCCGCCTCCAGGTAAATCGAAAACGCGTGCGCGTGGAACGTGGGGCCCTGCAGCAGCATGAGCGACGGCGCCGGGAGCGGCGACAGGGTGGCGAGATGCCGCAGGATGCGGCGCTCCACGTTCTCCAGGCTCTGCGCCGATTCCCCGCCGTAGCGCGACACCAGGTTGAAGGCCACCTGGGTATCGAACACGTCCTTGGGCAGCTGCTGGAAGGAGAGCAGGCTGACGGTCTGCTGGTGCAGTTCGTCCATGCCGCGGCGGCCGGTCTCGCTGGCCGGCTCGAAGACGGTGGCCACGGCGGTGCGCAAGCCACCGGCGCGCGCGGCGCGCCCCAGCAGCAGTGCCAGCACGATGGCGGCGGGATGCGCCGACACGATGAGCTTCGACTCCCGCTCGGCGCCCGCCCCGCGTTCCCGCTCGATCCACGGGGCGCGCACGATGCCGCCGGGCTCGTCCTCCAGACCGTAGGAGAGGTCGATCACCACCGCGCCCACATCCCGCGCCAGGTGCCAGTGCTTGCGCGTGAACTCCGCGTCGGCGGCGAAGAAGGCGAAGTCCACGTGCTCGAAGTTCTGCGCCCCCACGCTCTGGATGAACGTGGCCTCTTCGCCCACAGCGTCAATCTGCCCCAGCGTCTCGTCGTCATCCAGCAGTTTCACGTCCACCGCCGGAAACTTCCGCTCCGCCAGCGCGTCCTTCAGTTCCCTGCCCTTCAGCGTGGCCGCGCCCACGATGGCGACGCGCCGCAGGCCGCCCCACGTCTGCGGGATGTCTTCTTTGGGGGTCGCGCTCATCGCACCTCCGGGGCCTCCTGCAAGGGCGGTGGCGGCGGGGCACTGCGGCGCCGGAAGACCCAGCCCAGCCGCGCGAACACCCCCGACAGCATGTAGGTGAGCGCCATGAAGAACAGCACGTAGCGCGAGAAATACCAGATCGCGGCAATCAGCGCGGCTATCCCGACGATGACTTGAAACGGACGCCGGCTGCGCAGATCAATGTCCTTGAAGCTATAGAAGCGCCAGGTGCTGACCATGAGGAACGCGACCGCGGTGATAAACGCCGCCCAGATTGCCGCCCACCACCAGCGGTCGAGAGGCTCGCCGTTCGAAAAGTGGATCGCCGCCGCCAGCACTCCCGCGCCCGCCGGGATCGGCATGCCGACGAAGTACTTGCGCCCGGGACGCCCCGGGTTCGACGGCTGCGGATTCTTCTGGATGTTGAAGCGCGCCAGGCGGCTGGCGCCGGCAATCAGGAACAGGAAGGTCGCGATGCCGCCCACCTGCACCAGGCGGGCGTGCATCTCTGCGGGCAGCGCCGTGGGCAGCAGGCGGAAGCCCCACGTCCATGCCACCACGGCCGGCGCCACGCCGAACGCAATGACGTCGGCCAGGGAATCGAGTTCCCTGCCGAAGTCGCTGGTGGTGTTGGTGAGGCGTGCGATACGGCCGTCGAGCCCATCGAAGAGAAAGGCGAAACCGATGGCAATCACCGCGTGGTCGAAGTGCCAGTAATCGCTGGCCGTCCCCTGCATGGCCTGGCTGATCGCGTAGTAACCGGCGGCGATGTTGGCGGTGGTGAACAGCGAGGGCAGCAGGTACATGCCCTTGCGCAGCCGGCGGCGCTGCTTCTCATCCTCGGGACGCCGGAACAAGGGCGCGGTGTTCATGCGTGGTCTCCGCTCACCCGCCGCAAAGGAGCTGCCACGGAAATGGCAGCCACGCTTACCGTCGCCCGGCCCACCACGCTGGCGCCGCCGCGCACGTGCTCACCCGGCCGCACCACCGCTTCTGTCCCGTCTTCCAGGATTACGTCCACGCGCGAGCCGAACTTGATCATGCCCACGCGCTGCCCGCGCGCCAGCGTCTCGCCCACCCGCGGCCGGAACACGATGCGCCGCGCCAGCATTCCCGCGATCTGCTTGAAAACCACGACCTGGCCCTCGCCTTCCACGGTGACGATGTTCTGCTCGTTCTGCGCGGCGGAGGCGGCGCGCAGGGCGTTCACAAACTGCCCGCGCCGGTATTCCACCTCCCGCACCACGCCCGCGATCGGCGAGCGGTTCACGTGCACATCAAAAACGCTGAGGAAGATGCTGATGCGGGTGCGGCGCCGGCCGTCAATCTCGACCTCGCTGACCTCGGTGACTTTGCCGTCGGCCGGCGAGACCACCGCGCCGGGCGCATCGGGAATCGCGCGTTCCGGATCGCGGAAGAACCACAGGAAGAAGGCCGCGAGCAACACCAGCGGCGCGGCGTACCAGCCGTTGCCGGTGAGCCACACCACGACCCCGGCCACTGCCGCCATGCCCAGCGCGTAATAGATGCCGTCGCGGACCATGTCCAACCCCTGATTATATCGGTCGGCGCCAGCGCCGGCCGCGAAGAACGCGTGCGCGCCGCCCAACGCGCGCCGGCCCGCAGCACGAGGCGACAACGATGCCTCGGCCTGCGGGCCGCGTGAGGAGCTGGGTTGTGGGGCGAATCAGGCGACCTGGTGCTGCCGCCGGTAGTCTTGCTCGATCCGCTCCATCTCGTCTTTCAGGCGCAGCTTCAGCTTCTTCAGCCGCACCTCTTCCACCTTTTCATCCTCCGAAAGGTAACGCTTGCTGATGAGGGCGTCCAGGCGCTGCGCGTGCTGCGTATGCTCCTGGACGAGACGTCGAAATTCTTCGTTAGCGGAGAGGAGTTGCTGTCTGAACTCGGCAGCAGCCATTCACAGAACCTCCTACCAGGGTTGCGCCAACGCTATCACACGATTTTTCTCCGCCGCAACCGTTTTCGGGCGCTGCCAGATTGCACATTAAATGGTGCACAAGCTTCACTCTTCCTTCAGCATGACGGCGTACAGCAGCGCGTCTTCCGGCGGGTCCTGGTAGTAGCTCTGGCGGCGGCCGGTTTCGCCGAAGCCGCACTTCTCGTAGAGGATGCGCGCCGCCTCGTTCGACTGCCGCACCTCCAGGTACACCCGCTCCGCGCCGCTCTCCCGCGCCTGGTCGAGGAATTCGGTCACCAGCTCCGTGCCCAGCCCCTGCCCGCGCCGCTCGGGAATCACCACCACGTTCTCCAGTTCCCACTCCGGCCCCAGCGGCAGCCCGACCAGGAAGCCCTCGATCACGCCCTCGCTCTCGATGACCAGCACTTCGCGGCGGACGCCTTCCTCGCCCGCGGCGAAGAGGCGGTCGTACTCCTCCCGGCTCCACTGCGCTGCCGTGCTGGCGCCGCGCGCGATGGCGGCGATGGCGGAAACGTCGGCGGCGGTGGCAACGCGTATCTGCATGGCTCAACCGGAGAGCTTGGGTAACGAGTATAGTTCGGCGTCGGAGCGGCGGATGTAGTCGGCGTCGAGCGTGGCGGCGGGCGTGGTCTCCCCACGCAGCAGCTTCGCCGCCCCCAGGCGCGCGATCTCGGCGACGCCGGGCATCGCGACCAGCCACGCCCGGCCGCCCGCAGCCACTACTCCTTCGACCAGGGCGGAGTCCGCGGCGAGCACCAGCGCGCCCGCATGCGCCTCGGCCGTTGCGGCGACGAATTCGCCCAACTCCACGCGCTTGATTACCGCCTGCCGCACCAACTCGCGCTGGCCCTCTGCGACGCGATATTCGGCGGCATACAGCTCGCCGCGCCCGGCATCGAGCACCGGGATGAGGCGCGGGGCGCGGGGTGCGTCCTTGACGCTCGCGATTTGCGCCGCCACCGCCTCCAGCACCGAAACTGCCGCAATCGGCTTCCCGAGAACATCCGCCAGCGCCTTCACCGCCGCCAACCCCACCCGCAAGCCGGTGAACGATCCCGGCCCGGAGGCGACGGCGAAGCCGTCCAGGTCGCGCAGCGCGAGCCCCTGTTGCGCCAGCAGCGCGGCCATCTGCGGCACCAGTTGTGCCGAGTAGCTCCCGCCCGCGAGCGCCGCCTCGGCCACCAAATCGCAGGCCCCGGCCTCGGCGCGCGCCAGCGCGATCCCCCCGTGCTTTCCCGCGGTGTCAATTGCGAGGATTAGCATCTGCCGCTCTCACCCGCTGGCCCGATCGCCTTCGCACAGCTCCAGCAGCACGCCGCCGGCCGCCGATGGATGCACGAAGATGTACCGGTGTCCCCCGGCCCCCACCTTGATCTCGTCGCTGATCAGCCGCGTGCCCTGCTGCTTCAGCCGCGCGACCACGGCGGCCAGGTCGGGCACGCGCAACGCCACGTGGTGCAGCCCCTCGCCGCGTTTCTCCAGGAAGCGGCCGATGGGCGAATCGCCCGAGGTCGGTTCCAGCAGCTCGATGCGCGTCTCCCCCACCGCCACCATGGCCACCCGCACCCGCTCGTGCTCCACCACTTCCTCGCCCACCACGGCGAGCCCCAGGCGCTCGTAAATCTGCCGCGCCGCCGCCAGCGACCTCACCGCAATCCCGAGATGATCAAGGCTGAAGCCGGCCATGAATTTCCCTTTTCACCACGAAGGCGCGGAGGATTTCTTCATTTTCGCATTTTTCCATTTCTTCATTTCTTGCGGCGAACATCCGCTCTTCGCACCACGGGTCCAGCACGAAATGGAAAAATGACACTTGCCCAAATGATGAAATCTTCACCCCTCGCCGCGCACCAGCTCCTCCACCAGCGCGTATGGGTCGCGGCGATGCTCCGCGATCTCGCCGGCAAAGCGGCTGAGCGCCTCGTCCCCCACCCGCTGGCGCACGTACTGCAGGGCCGCATCCCGCAGCATCTCCAGCAGGCGCTCGCGCCAGTTGTGCGCCCGCTTCTCCGCGGCCCGCCCGGAGGCCGCCACGTGCTCCTGGTATTCCCGGATGGCGGCCGCGAGTTCCACGATTCCCTTGCCCTCGGTCCCCACGGTCTTCACGATGGGCGGAGTCCAGTTGTCGCCGCGCGCCGCCAGCGACTGCATGCCGCGCACCTCGCGCTCCACCCGCTCGGCGCCCTCGCGGTCGCTCTTGTTGATGACGAAAATGTCGGCGATCTCCATGATGCCGGCCTTGAGGGTCTGCACGTCGTCGCCCATCCCCGGCACCAGAATCACCACCGTTGTGTCGGCAAGTTTGACGATGTCCACCTCGTCCTGCCCCACGCCCACGGTTTCGATGAGGATGAGATCGCGCCCGGCGGCGTCGAGCACGGTGGCCACGTCGGCCGTCGCCGCCGCCAGCCCGCCCAGCGCGCCCCGCGTCGCCATGCTGCGGATGAAGATGCCGCGGTCTCCGTGGTGCTGCTGCATGCGGATGCGGTCGCCCAGAATGGCGCCGCCGCTGAAGGGGCTGGTGGGGTCCACCGCGATGATGCCCAGCGTCTTTCCCTGCTTGCGGTACTCGCGCGCCAGCTGGTCCACCAGCGTGCTCTTGCCGGCGCCGGGCGCGCCCGTCATCCCGATAATCTGCGCCTTGCCGCTGTGCGGAAACAGCGCGCGCAGCAGCGCCTGCGCCGCGGGATCGCGGTTCTCGACCGCGGTGATGCCCCGCGCCAGCGCCCGCAGGTCGCCGGCGCGAAGGTGGTCAATCCACTTCTTGATGGGATCGGCAGCCAAGCCGGGTAGTGTATCGCACGCGCCGCACCCCAACAGCGGCGCCGCGCCATGTCGGCTATTCCTTGAGCAATTGCCGGGCAATCACCAGCCGCTGGATTTCGCTGGTGCCTTCGCCGATGGTGCACAGCTTGACGTCGCGGTAGAACTTCTCGGCGGGATAATCCTTGATGAAGCCGTAGCCGCCGTGGATCTGGACGCACTCGCCGGCCGCGCGCACCGCCACCTCGCTGGCGTAGAGCTTGGCCATCGACGATTCCTGGGTCGTCTTTTTGCCGGCATCTTTCAACGACGCGGCGCGGAAGGTGAGCAGGCGCGCGGCATCGATTTCCGTGGCCATGTCGGCCAGCTTCCACTGGATGGCCTGGAAATCGCCAATCGGCCGCCCGAACTGCTGCCGCTCCTTTGCGTACTTGAGCGCCGCTTCGAAGGCGCCCTGCGCCATGCCCAGCGACAGCGCGGCAATCGAGATGCGCCCCCCGTCGAGCACCCGCATGGCGTCGATAAAGCCGTCGCCTTCCTTGCCCAGCAGCGCGTCGGCGGGCACCCAGCAGTCTTCGAAGATCATCTCGGCGGTATCGGAGGCGCGCAGCCCGAGCTTGTTTTCCTTCTTGCCCGGACGATACCCGCGCGCGCCCTTTTCCACGATGAAGGCCGAGAGCCCATGCGTATGCGCCGCCTTGTCGGTGACGGCGATGACCACCACCGCGTCGGCGTAGTGCCCGTTGGTGCAGAACGTCTTGGTACCGTTCAGCACCCAGCCGTCGCCCTGGCGGGCGGCAGTCATGCGGGCGCTCCCAGCGTCGGAGCCGGAGCCGGGTTCGGTCAGGCCCCAGGCGCCGATAAACTCCCCCGTCGCCAGTTTCGGGACGTACTTCCGCTGCTGCTCCTCGCTCCCGGCCAGGAAAATGTGGTTGGCGCACAGCGAGGTGTGGGCGGCCACGATGATCCCGATCGAGCCGTCCACGCGCGAGAGTTCCTCGATGGCGATGACGTACTCCACGTACCCCATGCCGGCGCCGCCAAGTTCCGCGGGAAAAATTGCGCCCATCAGCCCCAGCCGGCCCAGTTCCTTGATCGTCGCCAGCGGGAACTGCATGGCTTCGTCCCACTCCATGACGTGGGGCAGGATCTCGCGCGTGGCGAATTCGCGCACGCTCCGGCGCAACTGCTGCTGCTCATCCGTGAATTCGAAGTCCATAAGACACAGTTATAGCAGAATAAGCTGCGCCTTGGCTTCAGTTGAGCGCGCGCCTACGCCGTCTCCGTGTCGGGTTTCGCTTCCCCGCCGAAGAGGCGCCGCACCAGCCACACCGGCGCGACGAACACGTGCAGCGGGTTGGTGAAAAACACCGGCTTGTTGCCTTCGATCAGGTGTCCGAGCCAGGCCAGCGCAAACGCGGCGGGAATGAGCAGCAGCGCCATTACCCAGTGGAACCACACCACGATCAGCGACGAGAACCCCACCGGGATGGCCAGCATGTGCAGGGCGCGGTTGACGGGATGGTTGTGGGCGCCGTCGTAGCGGGAGTAAAGGCTCATTCAGTCGCTCCGAGAAGTGCGACTACTAAACCCATCATGCACGCGACGCGGCGAAGTTGCCCAGTGAGCTGGCGGGAACCCCTCCCTCGTCGTGCCGAATCGGTGCCGGACACGAACAAAAAAAGAGGCCCTCTCCGTGTCTCCGTGCCTCCGTGGTGAATCGGTCTTGCGGAAAACGGATAGCGGGTTTCGGCGCCTCTAGCGGCTCAGCTATCTGCACGCATCAGAGTGGCCCACTACCCTGTACCCCTAGTGCCTGGGATGCAACGGCTTCCAAGGCGCCGGGCAGACTGCCTGTTGCCAGATCAGCTCCACCAGCTCCCGTTGTGCGGTCGCCAACTGGTCCTGCTGGTGGGTGTTGGGAGGAGCTTCCTGGAGTGCCTCGTGCACCAGCGACAGAACTTCCGCGAGCTCCGCCATGGGCCGCCACCTCACCGACTCTACCCGCAGCCCAAGTTCCAAAGTCCGGAGCCTTTTGTTTCATGGGGTTACGGCCAGGCTGACTCGCCCCATGCGTACCGGTCCGGGAAACCTGTCCGCTTCCGGGAGGAGCCTACGCCGTCGCTCCCTTCACCTCGACCCCCGCCCACTTTTCCAGCAGGGTGAGGGTGGCGGCGTAATCCAGGTCCTGCAGGCCCTCTTCGACGGCCAGCTCGTAGATTTCGCTGACGGTTTCCAGGCCCGGGAGCTTGACGCGTTGCTCACGCGCCGCCTCCAGCATGAGCTTCATGTCTTTGAACATCAGCCGCATGGGGAAGTTGGGCGAGAAGTCGCGCTTGAGCACGAAGGGCGCTTTGTAGTCCACCACCCCCGAGCGCACCATGGATTGCTGGATCAGCCCCACCAGGTCGCTCGGCGCCACGCCCAGCTTGGCCGCCAGCGTCAGACCCTCGCCGAAACCTTCGTAGATCAGCGCGATCATCAGGTTCATGGCCAGCTTGGCCGATTGTCCCTTGCCCACGCCGCCCATGCGCACCACTGCCTTGCCCATGGCGCTGAAGAGCGGCTGCAGGCGCGCCAGCGTGGCTTCTTCGCCGCCGGCAATGAACGTCAAGGTGGCGTCGCGGGCGCCGATCTTCGACCCGGTCACCGGGGCGTCCACGTAGTCGGCGCCGTGCGCGCGCACGCGTTCCGCGAACTGCCGCGTCGCCGCCGGCGCGATGGTGCTGGAATCCGCGACCACCATGCCTGCGCGCAGTGCGCTCTCCACGCCTTCTTCCCCGAACAGCACCTGCTCCACCGCGTTGGTATCGCTGACGCACAGCCAGACGGTCTCCGCGCCTTCCGCCGCGGCGCGCGGTGTGCCCGCCATCGCCGCGCCTTCCACTACCTTGCCCGGGGTGCGGTTCCACGCCGTGACCTCGTGGCCCGCCTTGGCCAGGTTGGTGGCCATCGCGTGCCCCATGATGCCCAACCCTAAGAATGCGACGCGCATCGTCCCTCTCCTGATCGAACGTCGAACCTCTGAAGGTACAAAGTAAAAAGTGAAAAGTAAAACCCCCGCCGGGTCTCACTTTTCACTTTTCGCTTCCCATTTTCTCTTCGTGCCTACGCCTGCGGCAGCACGCCCACCCGTTCAATCACCGCGGCGATGCCGCGCGAGCCGTCCGGCCCCCCGGCCTCGACCCGCACCACGCGCGCGTGGCAGCACACCCAGGCGCCCTCAGCCTGGGTGATCTCCGGCGGCAGCATGGCGACGATTTCGATTTCCGAGCCGGGGGCGAGGTCGGCGTCGGCATAAAAAAAGACGCCGCTGCGGCTGATGTCGCGGGTTTCGGTGGAAATCTCCTTGACGCTGCCATTGGCCACCCGCACCGTGGCCGGCACGTTCATGCGATACCGCTTCGCCCTGCGTAGTTCCTCTGATGGTTTGGTGGCCATAGACACGCCCTCCCCCACTTGGCCCCAGTCTTTCGCCGCGTGCGCGCAAAGTCAAATGAAAAACGGATTAACCGCGGTAGGCCTCGTCCAGCAGCTCGACCACGTGCTTCACTGCCAGCGGAAGGCCGCGCTGCGCGACGCCGGCACGCAGCTGCAACATGCACCCCACGTTGGCGGTCGCCAGCACCTCGGCGGAAACGCTGGCCACGTCGTCCATCTTGCGTGCCAGGATTTCCATCGCCAGCCGGTTCTGCACCACGTTGTAGACGCCGGCGCTGCCGCAACAATAATCGGCGTGCGGCAGCTCGACCAGTTCCGCGCCCGCGGCCCGCAGCAGCTCGCGCGGCGCCTGGCGGATGCGCTGCCCGTGTGCCAGGTGGCACGGGTCCTGGTAGGTGACGCGCCGCCGCCACGCCCGCGCCGGCGGCCGCAACCCCAATTGCGCCAGGAATTCGTTGACGTCCCGGACCTGCTTCTCGAATTCGTGCGCCCGCGCCGCGTACGTCGCGTCCCCGGCCAGCAGGTCGCCGTATTCCTTCAGCGTCGAACCGCAGCCGGCAGCGTTGGTAACGATCGCGTCAAAGCCCCCGTCGCGCAGGGCGTCGATATTGATGCGCGCCAGCCGCCGCGCTTCCTCCCGCAGGCCCGCATGCACGTGCAACGCCCCGCAGCAGCCCTGCCCGGGCGGCACCACCACCTCGACCCCGTTTCCCTGCAACACCCGCACTGTGGCGCGGTTCAGCTCGGCAAACGCGACGCTGGCAATGCATCCGGCGAGCAAGGCGACGCGCGCCCGCCGCTCGCCCTTGGCGGGATAGACCGCGCCGATTTCCCGGAAAAAGAAGTCCCCCTCGACGCGCGGCGCGAGTGCTTCCAGCTTCGCCACGCCGAACAGTTTCAGCACTCCGCTGGCGCGCAGCAGGCGCTGGACGCCGGAGCGCTGGTACCAGCGCAGCCGGCGCGCCCAGCGTGCCAGCCGCTCGAAATCGGCAATCACGCGGTAAAAGCCGCGCCGCAGGCCGCGTTCCAGCCACGGCCGCCGGTACTCCTGCTCGATCATCGCCCGCGCCCGCTCTACGATCCGCCCGTACTGCACTCCCGAGGGACACGCCGTCTCGCAGGCGCGGCAGTCCAGGCAGCGGTCAATGTGGGTGACAAACGACGCGCCCAGCGCCAGCCGCCCCGTGTCCACCTGCAGCACCTGGTAGATGCGGCCGCGCGGCGAATCCATTTCCATGCCCAGCACCCGATACGTGGGGCACTGGTTCAGGCAGAGCCCGCAGTGGATGCAGGTCTTGTAGAGTTCCCACGTCGGGCGGTCCGCCGCCGCCGTCGCGTGCTGCTCTGCCGCCAGGATCGCCGCTTCGGCCACGTTTCCTCTCTGCTCCTCGTGCGCTTTCAGACCATGTACCGGCCGCGGTTCAGGATGTTGGCCGGGTCCATCGCCCGTTTGACCGCGCGCATGCAGGCGGCGTCGGTGGGGGTCGAGCCCCACAGATCGAAGTGCAGTTTCGCCTCGCGCGGACACTGCACTACCGTCGCCATGGTTTCGGGGGGCAGCGCCGCCCGTAGCGACGAAACTGCACTGGCATAACTCATCGCCCCCGGCGGGTCCACGGCCAGCGGCACCAACGCCGCCACCAGTGCGCCCAGGCCGCAGCGGCCGATGACCGCCGGCAGGAAGCTGTAGTCCAGTGCCGCGTGCTCGATGGCGGCCAGCGACGCGCCCACCTCGCCAATCGTCACCCCCACCTGCACCACCATGGCATTCCGATGCCGCGCCAGCACGTTGCCCGCAAAGTTCGCCGCATGCTGCCAGAGTTGTGCCTCGTCGGCGCCGCGCAGCTCGCGCACTTCGCCCAACTCGCGGCGGTAGCGCGCCAGCACTGCCTCGGAGCCCGCCGCCCGCACCAGCACGCTCCAGTGCTCGTCAAACTGCAGCGCCTGTTGCGGCGACCAGTGGTCGGGATCGCGCGCCGGCTGCGCGGCCGCCAGGTATTCGTGGGCGCGCGGCGCCACTATCTCCAGGCACAGCGGCTGGAGCGGCGAGTGGAGCACGCGGTCGCGGAAGCGCAAGGCCTCGGCCGCCGAGGCGAAATCGGCGGCGAACGTTGCCGTCTGCCGCGCCCGCGGCGCCACTTTGAAATTCGCGCTCGTGATCACCGCCAGCGTGCCGTAGCTGCCGATCAGCAGCTTCATCAGGTCGTAGCCGGCCACGTTCTTCACCACCCGCCCGCCGGCGCGCGCCAGCTTGCCGTCGCCGGTGACGAACTGGATCCCGATGCAGTAATCGCGCACCCCGCCACAACCATGGCGCATCGGCCCCTGGGCCGCGGTGGCCAGCACGCCGCCGAGGGTCGCTTCGTTCGCCCGCGCGACCTCGAGCGGCAGCACCTGCCCGTTCGGCGCCAGTTGGCGATCGAGTTCCCCCAGCGTCACTCCGGCGCCGGCGCTGAGCGTGAGGTCGCCGGGATCGTAGTGCTCGACGCGATCGAGCCGCGCGGTGCAGAGCGCGATGTCCACCTGCTCGGGCACGCTGCCGATGGCCTGCTGGGTGCCGCCGCCAAACGGGACGACGACGAGGCTTCTCTCCGCCGCCATCCGCACCACCGCCGCCGCTTCCTCGGCGCTTCCCGGCGCCACCGCCACCCCGGGCGCCATGCCTTCGACCGCAAAGCGCTCCAGCTGCGCCGGGTCTTCCACCACGTGCGCCGCACCCACCCGTGCTGCCAGCTCGCGCGCGATGGCCGGTGCAGCCGTGGTCGCGCTCACGACACCACTCCCGGAAACTGCGGCGTGCGGATTTCCATGCAGGGACGGGTCGAAGGCAGCAGCTTGTGCGGGTTGAGCGTCGCGCGTGGGTTGAAGAGGTTGCGCAGTCGCGCCATCACCTCCAGATCATCCTCCGCGAAGAGCATCTTCATGTAGTCGCTCTTCTCGCGCCCCACCCCGTGTTCGCCGGTGATCGAGCCGCCCAGCTCGACGCAGTACTTGAGGATGTCGCGCCCGGCCTCGAGCTGCGCTGGGTCTGGGCCGGGTCGCGCTCGTCGAACAGGATGAGCGGGTGCAGGTTGCCGTCGCCGGCGTGGAAGACGTTGCCGATCGCCACGCCGTAGCGCCGCGCCGACCTCCTGCGATATAGCGCAGCGTCTGCGGCAGCTTGGTGCGCGGGACGACGCCGTCCTGCACGTAGCACGAGGGGGCAATGCGGCCTATCGGCGCCGAACGCGCCTTGCGCCCCGCCCACAGCAGTTGCCGCTCGCGCTCGTCCTTGGCCACCCGCACCTCGCGCGCCGTGCTGGCGGCTGCACACCTGCCGCACCGCTTCGAGTTGCTCCGCCACCGCCTCCGCCAGTCCTTCGAGCTCGATCAGGAGCACCGCCGCCGCATCCATCGGATACCCGGCGTGCACCGACTCCTCCACCGCCCGCAGCATGAGCCGATCCATCATCTCCAGCGCCGCCGGCGTGATGCCTTCCGCGGTGATGGCGGCCACCGTCTGGGCGGCGTCTTCTACGCTGTCGAAGATGGCCAGCAGGGTGGCGACCTTCTCCGGCAGCCGCGAAAGCTGCACCGTGATCTCGGTGGCGACCCCCAGCGTTCCCTCCGAACCCACGAAAAAACCCGTCAGGTCGTACCCCGCGGCGTCGCCCTTGCCGCCAAACTGCACGATGCGCCCATCGGGCAGCACGATCTTCAACCCGGTCACGTGGTTGACGGTCACGCCATACGCCAGCGTGTGCGGCCCACCCGAGTTTTCCGCCACGTTGCCGCCGATGGTGCACGCTTTCTGGCTGGAAGGATCGGGGGCGAAGTAGTACCCCTGCGCGGAAACCGCGTTGGTCAGTTCCAGGTTGACGACCCCGGGCTGCACCACCGCGCGCTGGTTGGGGAGATCAATTTCTAGGATGCGATTCATGCGCGACGTCCCCAGCACGATGGCGACATCGCACGGCACCGAGCCGCCGCTCAGCCCCGTCCCCGCGCCGCGCGGCACCACTGCCACCCCCGCCTCCGTCGCCAGGCGCATGATCTGCGCCACCTGCTCGGTCGTGCGCGGAAATACCACCGCCTGCGGCGTGCCCTTGGCCAGCCCGCCGTCGTATTCATAGAGCAGCAGGTCTTCGCGGCGGTCCAGGACGGCGTCCCGCCCGGCAATCTTCTTTAAGCGTTTGAGAACTGCGGAAAAGCGCATGCGAAGGGCATTTTCTCATTGATTCACTTGTCATTGTTTCATTTGTCGGATGGGGGCATCCACGCGAGAGCAAATGAAAAAATGAGCCTTGGAGAAATGAGGAAATCCGTCTTACTCCGGGCCGCTGCCCATGTAAGCGCGCATCATCTTCACCTCGCCGTCCTTTTCCGTGACCTCGTGCAGCAAGAGGTCGCGCAGCGAGACCAGCCCCACCAGCTTCTCGTTCTCGGAGATCGGCAGGTGCCGGAAGCCGTGCTGTTTCATGATCAGCAGGCAGTGTTCGAGGCCGTCGTCGGGGCTGACCACCAGCGGATCCGCGGTCATGACTTCGGCCACGCGGGTGCGCGCCGGATCGCGGCCCTCGGCCACCACGCGCTTCATGATGTCGCGCTCGGAGAAGATGCCCACCAGCCGCCCTTCCTGCAACACCGGCAGGGCGCCGACGTTGTGCTCCACCATCCAGCGCGCCGCTTCCAGCACCGTTTGCTGGGATTGCACCGAATAGGTCGGCCGGTCTTTCACCAGGTCGTAGATCCGCATGGTCCCTCCGAGAGCGCAGTGGCGGCCCTCGCCGCCAGGAAGTGCGGCGTATGCTACCTCTGGTCGCGCGCCGCGCGCAACTCGCCCTTAGCAACGGCTGACAGCTGATTGTTCGCGCTTAGAACACGAAGGCCACGCCGCCCCGGACCGCGCGCGCCGACTGCACCAGGTAGAGCGTGTGGCCGTCGCGCGCCATCACCGGCACGTAGCCCTGCGCCAGCAGGTTGCGGACGTCCATCAGCGCTTCCATTTTCGCGGGCAGGAAGCCGCTGTGGGGAATGGGCTGGCGCACGAAGAAGGAGAGGTAGGGGTCGGTCTGGCCGCGGCCCGCGTTGAACATATCGACCGCGGTGACCCCGCGCCCGTTGGTCCAGCGATACGACGCGATCCAGCGCGTCTGCGCCCCCGGAATGTTCCCCGCCAGCTTCCCTGCCAGCGCCTGCCGCTGGTGCACGTGGAATGAGGTAGCCGATTCTCCCGGCTCGGCAAAGTCGAGCACCCCGCCAAAGGCGTAGTCCAGGGTCGCGGTGAGGTCGGCGATCTTGCGCTGCACCGCGACGCGCAGGCCGCGGGTGTCCAGCGCTCCCCCGTCGTAGGTGAAGGTGCTGGAGTAAACGTCGGGCAGGAGATCGACTGCGCCGTCGAATTCCGCTTCGCCCACGCCCAGCAGCGCCGCATGGCGCACCCGGTCGCTGAAACCCGCCACCTGGATATTGGTGTCGCCGAAGCGCCGCAAGAGCGAGACTTCCTGGTGCCGCGCCCGTTCCACCTGCGGCAACCCGCCCGCCAGCGTCAGCCGCGGGCCCGATTCGCTCAGGTCCGCCGGCGCCGAATCGTACCCCTTCATGGCGCGCGTGCTGGGGGCCGAGGTGGCGTAGCGGTATTCCAGCACCGTGTTCGGCCCCAGGTGGAGGTCCAGGGAGCCGAACGGCCGGAAGGCGTTGACGTGCCCGCCGAACTGGATGGTCTGGAATTCGCCGCCGTAGGCGAGCTCGAGCAAATCGGCGATCTCGATGTGATCCGCGACCGAGACGGCCAGCGCCTGCAGGGCGGCCCCGTGTTGCACGAACTCCGGCCCGGCAAAGCGGCGCAGGGTGAAGGCCACCTCGGGATGCGAGTTGCCGAATTCATGGGCGTAGGCGGCACGCAGCACCGTCGCCGGCAGCGGCGAGCCCTGCGTACGTCCCACGTTGCCGTTGAACGACAGGGTCCCGGCGGAGAACAGCGAAGTCTGCACGTCGAACGTCGTGGTCAGATCGCTGGAGCGCCCAAAGCCCTGCGCCTCGCTGCCGGCCACGAAGGCGACGCGCGCCGTCAACCCCGGAGCGCTGGGCTCCTTCTCCGGCGCCGTTGGGGTGGGGAGCGCGCGCAGGACCGGCCGGTTCGCGGCCGAACGCAGCGTCCATTTCCAGTCGTCGTCGTCCTGGGGCGAGTGCCGGCGCGGCGGCAGCAGCCGCACCACTTCGAACAGGGTATTGAGGGTGACGTTGACCACCAGCTGCGCGCCCGCCTGCAGCAGCACGTTCTCTCGCACCGACGGCAGGTAAGACGCTGCCGAGACCTTGACCGTATAGCTGCCCGCGGGCAGGCCGGCGGCCACATAGCGCCCGGTGGTATCGGTGAAGACGGTGACGGCGCTGCTCAGCGCGCCCGCGGAAATGTAGACCGCCGCCCCCATCTGCGGCACCCCCGCCGAATTCCGCACCTGGCCGGAGATGGAGCCCGCCGTGGCCTGGGCCAGCGCGCTCGCGCCGCTCAGCAGCAACACCAGCAGGCATGTCGTCTTACGGGCCATCCTCCACCACCTCACCCCGGCGTTGGGCCGCCAACCGCCCCGTTCGCAAACCTCAGCGGCCAACCGCGGGGGTGTTCTTTACCACCACCGGCGCGGCCGGGGCGGGGTCCGCCTCCACCGCGAACCGCGCGCTCTGTACCAGCGTCTGCTTCGAAACGTTGTCCTTCACCTTGATGGTGATCTCGTACACCCCGGGATCGAAGCCGCTGAGCGAGAGGCTCTTCTCCAGCGTCATCTGGTCGCCCACGTTCCCCATCTTCTCCGTGGACTCCTCGGCGTGGATCACGACCTTCTTCTCTTTGCCGACCGTCTTCGTCACCTCGTACTCCACCGAGGCGTTCGGCTTCTTGGTTTCCTCGTTCATGGTCAGGTTGTACACCTGCATCCAGAAGTTGACCTTCTGGCTCTTGCGGAACGCCGCCGGGCGCCCATCCGCCGGGTCCACGCGCGGCCGTACCCGCGTGGTGCCGATCACGAAATTCCCCGCGCCCACGTTTTTCGCCGCCACCTTCTCCATCTGGTCGGCGACGATGAGGGTCGAGCCCGAGAGCTTGTCCTCGGGATAATCCGGCACCCGTATCCCCCGGCTCCACGTCCCCATGCGGTCGCCGTTGATGTCCTTCAGCACCAGGTCCACGCGGTACATCCCCGGCCGCAAGGGCAGCGCCTTCCAGTACAGGTGCTGGTTCTCCAGCACCTTGGGCAGCAGTTCCTCGGGCACGGTGTCGGTGACCGTGTCTTCGAAGGTCTGCGCGATGCGCCCGGTCAGCGTGGTCACCCGCCCGAAGATGTTCACCACCATGCGCTGCACGCCTTCCTTGGCGTTCCAGATCACGTCCTTGTTCTTGATCTGGATGGTGATCGGGACCAGCACCGTGTCGCCGGTGACGCGGATGAAGTCCTGGCGCACATCAAAGGGCAGCAGGTTGACCGAAATCTTGTGGCTGACCACCTCTTCCAGGTCTTTGAACTTGACCGGGGGCGGCTTCTGCAGCTTGGCAAACAGTTCCAGCCGGTCAAACTGCTTGCTCTGGTTCATCTCCGTGAACGGGCCCTTGCCCAGGCGCTCCATGCCGCCGCCGGTGAAGCGATCGGTCTTGCTGGCCATACCCTGCGCCTCGTAGTCGGTCAGGCCCGCGCCCGGCACCATGAGCAGCGCGTCTTTCTCCGAGCGGTCGATTGTCATGTGGTATTCGCCGCACATGCAGGGATCGACGAACTCGATCTCCACCTCCTGCCCCATCCCCTCGAGATACCGATAGCGCCAAGTCTCGAAAGGATACGTGGAGGTGGTGCCGCCGCCCTCTTCCTGGGGGCGCGTGTAGGCGCCGCCGGAAGGATGCGAGTCAATTGTCGTCGGCCGCCCCGAACATGACGTAGATGCGCCCGCGGTCCGTCTTCCAGCCGGGGATGCCGGCGGCGAAGTGCTCGTTGGCGTAGGCGATCCGCCGGTAGTGCTCTTCCTTGAATTCGTTTTCGACGGTGTCGGGCGTGGGGTCGCGGCGCAGCCAGAACTGCTCGATGAACTGGTCGCGCTCCTCGTCGTTGGAGAACTTCTTGAAGGCCTCGCGCTCTTCGTCGCTGATGATCCAGCGCACGTCCTCGTCCAGCCACTTCTTGTAGGTCCCGCCGACCTCCCGCCGAAACGCCTTTTCGTTTTCCTTGCGCTGCTTGTCGCTGACCTGGCGCTTCAGGGGATCTTCTCCCTGGGGCGGGGCGGTCTGGCCGGCGTCCGCCGCTTTCTTCTTGGCCTTCGGCTGGGGGTCTTGCTGCGCCGGAAGGGCGCCACACAGCCCCAGCAGCAGGGCCGCGGCCACCAGAATGCGGAGTCGCGCCAGGACAGACATCACTTCCTTATCACCTCGAAGACGGGCAGACCTTGGGTGCATAAATTGTATGTTCTCGGGGGTCAAGAGGCAAGCTGAAGCACATTTCGCGCCCATTCCACACCCCTCCCAGAGTAGCGGTTGGCCTACTGCCCAAGGAACGCCGCCACCTCAAAATCTTGCTGCCGACCATCAGGGCTGTTTTTGATGCGGGTGCGCGGGTGCCCCAGGTTCGCGCCCCGGTTTTGGGCGCTAACCTGGGCGACCTGGTGGACGCGGGCGACCCACGTCCCCCGGTTGCCCCCGCTCTGCCGATGCTCTACCCTGTCCCGCCATGCGAACCTGCCGCCTCTTCTGCCTGCTCCTGCTGCTCGCCGTCTTCTCCCCCGCGCAAGAGCGGCCGGTGGTCTTGCGCTTCTCGACCGCCCTGGACGGCCTGGGGAACACCCTGCAAAACGGCACGATCCTTGTTCGCAACGGCAAGATCAGTGCCGTTGAACACAGCACGGGCACGGGGCGCGGCCAATTCAGCGCCAGCCCCAGCGCCCGGGTCATTGATCTCCGCAGCCTCACCGTGCTGCCCGGCTGGATCGACACCCACGTCCACATCACCTACCACTTCGGCCCCAACGGCCGCGCCCAGGACCGCGACGAAACCCCGCTGCAGGCCGCGCTGGCCGCCGCCGCCAATGCCTGGGCCACGCTGCGCGCCGGGTTCACCACCGTCCAGAGCCTCGGCGCCAACGCCGACAAGGCCCTGCGCGACGCCACTCCGTCCGCCCTCCCCGGGCCGCGCATCCTCACCTCGCTGAACCCGCTCACCGACGGACGCCTCACCCCCGACCAGGTGCGCGACTTCGTGCGCAAAGCCAAGGCCGACGGCGCCGACGCCATCAAGATCTTCGCCTCGAAATCCATCCGGGAAGGCGGCGGCCAGACGCTCACCGACGAGCAACTCCAGGCCGCCTGCGGCGAGGCCAAAGCGCAGGGCCTGCGCTCCCTGGTCCACGCCTACAAGTCGGCCATCCGCTCCGCCATCCTCGCCGGCTGCACCACCATCGAGCACGGCACCTTCGCCACCGACGACGACCTCCGGCTCATGGCCGAACGCGGCACCTGGTTCGACCCGCAGGTGCGCCTCGTCATCCAGAACTACCTCGACCACAAAGACCGTTACCTGGGCATCGGCAACTACACCGAGGAAGGCTTTCAGCAGATGCGCGACGCGCTCCCCCTCAACGCCGACCTCTTCAAGCGCGCCCTGGCGACCCCGGGCCTGAAAATCACCTTTGGGACCGACGCCGTCGCCGGCGCCCACGGCCGCAATGCAGAGGAATTCATTTACCGCGTGCAGGATGCCGGCGAGCCGCCCATGCACACCATGGTTGCAGCCACGTCGCTGGCCGCGCAATCGCTGGGTATCGAGAAAGAAGTTGGCGTGCTCGCGCCCGGCCTGCAGGCGGACATCATCGCCCTCGACGGCGACCCGCGGCGCGATATCACTGCCGTCCGCCGCGTGGTGTTTGTCATGAAAGGCGGCATCATCTATCGCAACGACGTCGCCACGCGCGGCCAGTAGCCGAGCAGGGCCATCAAACAAAAGAAAAACGGAAACCAGGGGCACACAGAGAAGTCATGACGCTCCGTGTCTCCGTGGTGAGATGCCTTCCGTCAGAGGTCGGCGCGCCGGCTCAGCGGCTGCGCCGGAATTCTTCCCACTCGCGCCGCAGCCGGGCCGCGCGCCCGCTCAGCAGCGCCACGTACCCGATGTGGATGACCCACGTAGCGATGTACGCCGCCAGGGTGTACTTGTTCATCGCGTCACCTTCGCTTCCTCCGGCGCCTGCACCGGCCCGGTCATGGCTTCGTGGAGCCGATGCTGACTGCGTTCCAGCTGGTAGCGCAGCGCGATCAGCAGTGCGCCGAACAGCGCGAAGGCCAGCAGGTTCCACAGCACCGGCGGCCACATCGCGGGATGCATCCCCGAGCCTTCCGCGCCCGCGATCACCGGCTGCGGATGCTGGGTGCGGAAGATGCGGTTCGCCAGGTAGACGAAGGGCACATCGACGAATCCGAAAATCGCCAGCGCCGCCGCCAGCACCGGCGTCTGCCCCCCGGTCGAGAACCGCCGCAGCACCAGGTAGCTGACGTAGATCAGCCACAGCACCAGGGTCGAGGTGAGGCGCGCGTCCCACGTCCACCAGATGCCCCACACCGGGCGCGCCCACAGCGGCCCCGTCACCAGCACCACGGTGCAGAACACCACCCCCACCTCCGCCGTGGCCACCGCGAACGCGTCGGTGCGCAGGTCGCGCTTGGCCAGATACATGATCGAGGCGATGAAGTTGAGGAAGAAGAGCGTGAATGCCAGCATCGCCGACGGCAGGTGGTAGTAGAAAATGCGCTGCACGTCGCCCATGGTCGCTTCCGTCGGCGCCACCACCAGCGCCTGGTACAGCCCGTAGCTCAACAGCGCCAGCGTAATCAGTGCCAGGATCTTGAATTTCATTCTTCTCTCCGAGTTCTCAGTTCCCAGTTCTCAGTTCTCAGCGGGCGGGGTTTTTCTGAGAACTGAGAACCGAGAACTGGGAACTGTTTCACTCCGCGTTCAGCACCACCTCGAACAGCAGCAGGCACACCGTCGTGAACACTACGTCGTAGACCGCCAGCAGCGAAATCCAGAATTGCGGGTTGCCGTCGCCGGTCAGGATAATGGTGGTGGCCTCCACCATCGCCACCACCGCCGGAATCGACACCGGGAACAGCACCAGCGGCAGCATCACCTCGCGGCTGCGGGTGCGCAGCGACAGCGCCGCAAAAAAAGTGCCGTTCACCACCAGCGCCCACGTCCCCAGCAGGCACACCCACACCAGCGGCCACGCCGGCCCCAGCACCCGCAGGTTGTAGAACACGACGAACAGCGGCGCCATCACCGCTTCCAGCACCACCACGAAAAGGAAATTCCCCAGCGCCTTGGCCAGGAACAGCGCGTTCGCCGGCGCCGGAGAGACGCGATACGCATCCAGCACCTGGTTGGCCAGCTCCCGCGCCCAGGTCTGGTTCAGCGCCACCACCGCGGCGAACAGAAACGCCACCCAGATCAGCCCGCCGGCGATGCGCCGCGACTCTTCCGCCGTCGGGTCGAACGCAAAGCTGAAGATCACCACCACCAGCAGCCCGAAGAACAGCATGGCGTTCAGCGCGTCCTTCGACCGCCACTCCAGCCGCAGGTCTTTCGCCAGCGTCCCCCGCGCGATGTTGACCAGGACACTCATTTCCTAGAAACGCTTTCCGCCCTCCGCTCTCCGCTCTCCGCCGGGTGCCCCGGACGCGCGGGTGCCCCAGACGAGCGGGTGCCCCAGACGAGCCGCCTTTGCTCGTCTGGGATCTTGCGAATAAACACGCCCCCCCGTCCTGAGCGTAGCGAAGGACCTACTCCGTCCCTGATCGCGCCGCGCAGTTGGGCGGACCGCGGAAAGCGGGGGGCGGAGAGCGCTTTCCCTCATCGCCTTACCCGCGTCAGCGCCATGTCGGCCAGCAGACCCTCCGGCGCCGTCGCCCGCCGCTCCCGAATTTGCCCCGCGGCCATGACCACGAACTCGTCGGCGATGCCTTCCAGCAGCGCCGGCTGGTGGGTAACGACCAGCAGCGTTTTGCCCGCATCGCGCTTGGCCGCCAGCACCTCCACCATGTGGCGCGCCGAGCCGATGTCGACGTTCGAGAACGGCTCGTCCAGCAGCAGCAGCTCGGGATCGTGCACCGTGGCCCGCGCCAGCGACAGCCGCTGCCGCATCCCCTGCGAGTACTGCCCCGCGTGCCGCGCCAGCGCGGGGTCGAGCCCCACCATGCGCATCGCCTCCGCGCAGCGCGCCTCCTCGGTGATGCCATAGAGCATGGCGAAGTAGCGCAGGTTCTCCATGCCGCTCATCTCGTCGTACAGCATGGACGCGTGGGGCATGTACCCCAGGCGCGGCGCCACCTCGCGCACCGCTGCGCCGAGCACCCGCACCGTGCCGCGCGTCGGCCGCATCAGCCCGGCAATCACGCGCAACAGCGTGCTCTTCCCCGCCCCGTTGTCGCCCAGGATCGCGTACAGACGCGCGCGCGCAAACGCCGCGCTCACCTCGCGCAGCGCCGCCATCGCGCCAAAGTGCTTGGTGACGCCGCTCAATTCAATTGCGGTCTGGAAACCCGCCGGCGCCGGGATGGAGTTCGCAGTCACCAGGAGTTCTTGCGGTTCGGGCAGGCGGAGCCTTTCAACGCGTCGCCGCGCCGCCGTTGGCGGCCGCACCCGGCTCCGCGGGCGCGTACTTCGACGCGCACTTCGCCTGGATCTGCTTGGCGTGGAAGACGCCATCGCGTCCGTAGTTCCCTTCCACCAGCGCCTGCGCATCGTCCTTGAAGGTGTCCGGCGGCGCCTCGCTCCCGGTGTACTCCACGTTCAGCGTGGCGGTATGGGCGCCGGACGCGGCCACGGGCGCGGCCTTGCCGTCGGCGGTGGTGGTCTCCAGCAGGGCAAACTCCAGGTGCGTCCCCCGCCGCCGGATCGATCCCGGGGCCACGTTCCCTGCCACCCGCAGCCGTTTCGCGTACGCCCCGTCCCCCATCGTCTTCAATTCCCCGATGGTGACGTAATAGCTCTTGCTCTCCTGCACGCCGGTAAACGCCAGGTAGCCCAGCGCCAGCACGATGATCGTGATGGCGGCGCCAAAACGCACGTAGTTTGCGGCTGATTGCGACATGTGGAAAAACTTTACTCGCTGCGGCTTCCGGGAAGCAAGTTACCCCACCCGCATCCTCAGCGTAGCTGCCGCCGTCACCGTTCGATGTGACGGATATCACCCTGCTCGCCCGACCTTCCTGTGTGACCATGCGCGCTGGGCCTCACACATGCCTGCCCCTGCCACTGAACGCCATCCCGCGGTGACCCGACCCGAGCCTGCCGGCCCGGCGGCCCGGGCCGCCGAGCGCGTGCCGCCGCCCGCGCCCGACCGCCGCCGACGTGCCTGGTGGGCCGGGTCGCGCGAAAGCTACATCGCATTTCTCTCTGCCGCCGGCATCCTGTTGTATTTCCTGCTGCGCTACGTCCTGCACCTCTCTCTGCCGGCGGCCTTCCTGCCGCTCTACGCCACCCTGCTGATCGGCGGCGTGCCCCTCCTCCTCGAGCTGCGCCCGGAGGCTCTGGGCGCGCGAGTTCGGCTCCGACCTGCTGGCCGGCATCTCCATCCTCGCCTCGGTGCTGCTCGGCGAATACCTGGTCGGCGCCATCATCGTCCTCATGCTCTCCGGCGGCGCCACCCTGGAGCAGTACGCCACCCGCCGCGCCTCTTCGGTGCTCGACGCGCTGGCCAAGCGCATGCCGCTCACCGCGCACCGCGACCAGGACGGCGAAATCACCGACATCGCCCTCGCCGACGTCGCCATCGGCCACCGCCTCACCGTCTTCCCCCACGAAATCTGCCCGGTGGACGGCGTGGTCGTCGCCGGCCACGGCATCATGGACGAGTCCTACCTCACCGGCGAGCCCTACGAGATGTCCAAGACCCCGGGCTCCAAGGTGCTCTCCGGCGCCATCAACGGCGACACTGCCTTGACCATCGAGGCGGAGCAACTCGCCGCCGACTCCCGCTACGCCAAGATCATGCAGGTGATGCAGGCGACCGAGCAGAACCGCCCCCGCCTGCGCCGCCTCGGCGACCGCCTCGGCGCCTGGTACACCCCGCTCGCGGTGAGCGTCGCCGCCCTCACCTGGATCATCACCGGCGACCCCGTGCGCTTCCTGGCGGTGGTGGTCATCGCCACTCCCTGCCCGTTGCTCATCGCCATTCCGGTCGCAGTCATCGGGGCCATTTCCCTCTCCGCGCGCCA
Organism: Terriglobia bacterium; assembly: GCA_963739375.1. Lineage (GTDB taxonomy): Bacteria > Acidobacteriota > Terriglobia > Terriglobales > Acidobacteriaceae > CAVUAF01. Next base: position 144,053 of record CAVUAF010000017.1, on the reverse strand, counting down.
CGGCATCATCATCAAGAAGCCCGCGCTGCTGGAGCAGATTCCCACCTGCAAGACCCTCATCTTCGACAAGACCGGCACCCTCACCTACGGCCGCCCCACCTTGACCGAGATCGTCTGCGCTCCCGGCTTCGACAGTGAAGCGGTGCTGCGCGCCGCCGCCAGCTTGGAGCTCTACTCCAAGCATCCGCTCGCCGGCGCCATCCTGAGCGCCGCGCGCGCCGCCAACATCGCCCTCGAGCCCGTCAGCCAAATGGCCGAAGTCCCGGGCCAGGGCCTGCACGGCAAGCTCGGCCCGCGCCGCATTCGCATCACCGGCCGCACCAAGCTGGCGGACCCCTCGCTGCCTCTCCCGCCGCCCGTTTCCGGCCTGGAATGTCTCATGTTTGTGGACGACGCGTATGCCGCCGCCTTCCGCTTCCACGATGCGCCCCGCCAGGAAAGCCGCCCCTTCATCGACCACCTGAAGCCCCGCCACCAGGTGCAGAAGGTGATGCTCGTCTCCGGCGACCGCGAGTCCGAGGTCCGCTACCTGGCGCAGGAGGTGGGGATCACCGAAGTCCACGCCGGCCAGACTCCCGAGCAGAAGGTCGCCCTGGTGGTCGCCGAGACCCAGCACGGCAAGACCCTCTTCCTCGGCGACGGCATCAACGACGCCCCCGCCCTGGTCGCCGCCACCGTCGGGGTGGCCTTCGGGCCCAACAGCGACATCACCTCCGAAGCCGCCGATGCCGTCATCCTCACCACCTCGTTGGCCAAGGTGGACGAGTTGTTCCATATCAGCGACCGCATGCGCGCCATCGCTCTGCAGAGCGCCGTCGGCGGCATGGTGGTCAGCATGGCCGGCATGGGCCTGGCCGCCTTCGGCTACCTCCCTCCCCTCGAGGGCGCCATCCTGCAGGAATTCATTGACCTGGCCGCGGTCCTGAACGCCGTCCGCGTCGCCTTCCCCGCCCGCGACCTCGCCGACATGCCCTGATCATCGGCAATCAACCACTGGATTGTCATCCTGAGCGAGTGCGAGCGCAGGCGAGCGCGAGTCGAAGGATCCCTATGCCATCCCGTACCACGGCCCCACCCGAGAGATTTCAGTTCGGCAATTCCGCAGTTCGGCAATTCCGCAATCACCAAATCACTAAATCGCCCAATCACTCAATCTTCGCCGGGTTTACCATCGGATCAGCCAAGGAGTCCCTCGATGTCCCGATCGCGCGCCTTGCTCCTGTCAGTGATCCTGCTGGTAAACCCCGTGCTCCTCGCCGCACGGCAGAAAGCTGCCCCCGACTTCAATACGTTTCTTGCGACCTTCAGGACCGCCGTCGAGCACCAGGACAGGACCACGCTCGCGAGCCTGATGTCGCCAGGTTTCGATTTCATCCGTGCCACCAACGTGCCGCCGGGCGTCGTGTTCAGCGGCCTGGACGCAAATGGTGGCCAGCAGTGGCTGAACCTGCGGCAGGCGCTGCAGGGCGCCCCCGTGCCCTATGCCGGAAGCGGTCCCTACAAGAATTCGCGCGTGCTGCGCTGCACGCCGGTGGCGGTGGTCTACAACTGCCTGGTCATTTTCAATCAGGACTCCCAGCACCGCTGGCGCTGGCGCGCCATGGTCATGCCCACCTCTTATTACAGCCCGGGGCCTTAGCCCTGGTGCCTTTCAATCACGCAATCGCCAAATCGCCCAATCACTAAATTTCTTTAGTTCGGCAATTCCGCACTTCGGCCCTTCGGGCTGCCAAGAGAGGGGTGCCCCAGACGAGCCGCCTTTGCTCGTCTGGGACGCATCGGGGCACGGCTTCCGCCGTGCCATTCCCCTCCGCCTTCCTGATTCGTCATCCTGAGCGAGCGCGACCGCGCTCCGCCGGGGTCCCCAGCGAGCCTGGTTTTGGCTTGCTGGGGTGGTCGCCGCGAGGGAGTGCGAGTCGAAGGCTCCCTACTCCGCCGGCAGCCGCTCTACCGCTCGCCCCCTTTCCACCAAAACGCCCTGCGCCATCCCCAAATTCCGCACTTCCGCACTTCCGCACTTCGGCAATCCTGGAATTTCCCTTGACAATATTCTCTATATATGTAGACTTTAGCCCAGAGACTAACTTACAGGGCAGGTTCCCATGCGGCGTTCACGCCAAACCCTCTCCCTCCTTGAAGCCCTCCTGGAGCGCCCCGCGCAGTGGCGCTACGGCTACGACCTCAGCCGCGAGACCGCGCTGAAGTCGGGCACCCTCTACCCCATCCTGATGCGCCTCGCGGAACGCGGTTGGCTGGAAGCGCGCTGGGAGGATGCCGAAACCGAGGGGCGTCCGCCGCGCCACATGTACCGCCTGACGGGCGCGGGCCGGCAAGCGGCGCGTGAGCAGGTGGGCGAAACCTCGGCCCCGGCGCCCCGACTGCGCCCGGCTTTGGAGCGAGGTGAGGCGTGAACTCGCCATCGGCCGCCCACGTGACGTCCCAACGGATGCTGCGCTGGTTTGTGCCGCGTCTCGCGCCCGCCGCGCGACCCTGGGGCGAGGCCATGCTGGCCGAACTCGACGCGGTGCACGGACGGATGGAATCACTGGCCTGGGCGTTGGGAGGCGCCACCGTCATGCTGCGTATCCTGGTAAAGCAATGGCTGCGCTCGGGCGCGCACTGGCTGGGCTCCGCCGACCCGCTCGCCGGCGCCCCTCGTCCTCCGCGCCGCTGGACCGGCGTCGCCATGGCGGTGCTTGCTCTCTCCCTGCTCTTCGTGCCCGGCTTTCGCCAAGCGCTGCGCGTCGCCTTCGCGACGTGGTCCGGCGCCTTCTACGGTCACTCCGACATGTCCGCCATCGCCGCTCGTGGCGAGCAGCAGCACGATGCCGTGCTCCTGGCCTTCGCCGCCCTGGGCGCCATTGACCCGGTCAAGCGCGAAGCCTGGGCCGATCGCGCCGTTGCGCTCGACTCCAGCCTCACTTGGATCCGGGCGCCGCTGGCCTACCGGAGCGCGTGGGACCGGTTGCCCGCCTACTCTCCCGAAGGCAGGCGGCCGCCGTTGGTTGCCGGGGCCGCCCCTGCCCTCGCCCCGCACGCTGCTGAACTCCAGGCGTGGGACCCGAACAATGCCGCGGTCTACCTGGTCGAGGCGGACTGGGCTGCCTTTCTGGAGACGAGGCGCCCCACGGAATTGGGGATCCGTCGCGATGAAACGGCACTGCTGGCCAACACGCAATGGCGCGCCGCTATGGAGAAGGCCTTTGCCGCGCCCGTGTACGACGACTATTCCGAGCGCACCTTCAACCTGACGCGCGAGGCCCTGCGCCGCCTCGACTGGTCCCAGCCGGTGGTTCTGGCCGTTGCGATGATGCCACGGGGCGCCGCCCCCTGGTCCAACGCCTACAAGTACGCCGGGCTGCTGCTCGACGAAGCCGACCGCCTGCCCCCCGAGCCGCGTCTACACCAGTACTGGACCGTGGTTCGCTTCGCGCAACAGTTGAACCTGACCTCACACCGCGGTTGGCGGCAAGGGGTCGGCATGGAGCACATGGCCTACCTGCGCATGCTTCCCCTGCTGCAATCCCTCGGCCGCACCGATGAAGCTGCCGTTATCGACTACCGCTTGCGGGAAATCGAGGATATGCGCCTGTCCTACCTCAGTCCCAGCCTCGCCGCGCAGCGGAGTACTTACGCCTGGCTCGCCTCCATCGTCATGGCCAGCTCCATCGTCGCGGCGCTCTCCGCCGCCCTCCTGCTGCTGGCTTGGATGGCCGATGCGCTCGCCCTCTGGCCGCGCGTGGTGCGGCTCCGCCGTCCGGCCCGGCGGCTGCAGCGCTACGCCGCGCCCGCCCTGCTCGCCGCCTGCACCCTGATGTACTTGTGCTACCGGCCCTTCGCCGTTGCTTACTGGTTCTACATGCGCGCGGAACGCGTTGCTGAATACGACGGGTTGTGGACGTTCTTTAGCTTCGGCGGCGGAATCTACTCGATACTCCATCCGTTTACCAGCTTCGAAGCCGCGTTCTACGCCCGGGGCGCGGCGCTGATCGTCCTGGTTCTGCTGCTCGCCTGGCGCGTCCGCCGCCTGGTCCACGCCTGACATGTTTGGCAATTCGGGCTGCCAAGAAAGGGTGCCCCAGACGAGCCGCCTTTGCTCGTCTGGGAAGCATCGGGGCACGGCTTCCGCCGTGCCATTTCCCCCCCGCTTTCCTGATTCGCCATCCTGAGCGAGCGCGACCGAGCGCCGCCGGGGTCCCCAGCGAGCCTGGTTTTGGCTTGCTGGGGTGGTCGCCGCGAGGGAGCGCGAGTCGAAGGACCCCTATGCCACCACGAACCAGGGCCCCACTCAGGAGATTTCAATTCCGCAGTTCGGCAATTCGGCAATCACTAAATCACTAAATCGCCCAATCACTAAATTCCTCCGCCTTCCAATCACCAAATCGCCAAATCGGCAATCACCAAATTTCTTCAGTTCGGCAATTCCGCAGTTCGGCAGTTCGGCAATCGTCTCCGGTCGTATAATTTTGGCTTAACTGGTGGAAGGGGGAGTCCTCATGAGCAGTGGCAACGGCCAGGAAAACGGCAGCGGTACGTGGGCCACCCCGGCACTCACGCGGGGGGAATGGATCGCCCGCCGCCGCGCCGCCAATACCGACGGCAACTTTTCGCAGATGCACTACGCCCGCCGCGGCGTCATCACTGAGGAAATGGAATACGTCGCCCGCCGCGAGCATCTCGCGCCCGAACTGGTGCGCGACGAGGTGGCCCGCGGACGCATGATCATCCCCGCCAACATCAACCATCCTGAGCTCGAGCCCATGGCCATCGGCGTGGCCTCGCTGTGCAAGATCAACGCCAACATCGGCAACAGCGCCGTCACCTCCAACATCGACGAAGAGCTGAAGAAGCTCCACACCAGCGTCCACTACGGCGCCGACACCGTCATGGACCTCTCCACCGGCGGCGACATCCACGAAATCCGCGAAGCCATCCTCCGCCATTCGCCCGTGCCCATCGGCACCGTGCCGATTTACGAGGCCATCGCCCGCGTCAAGCGCCTCGAAGACCTCACCGCCGACCTCATGCTGGAAGTCATCCACGAGCAGGCCGAGCAGGGCGTCGACTACATGACCATCCACGCCGGCGTCCTCATCCAGTACCTGCCGCTGGTCGCCAGGCGCATCACCGGCATCGTCAGCCGCGGCGGCGCCATCCTGGCGCAGTGGATGGCGCACCACCATCGGCAGAATTTCCTCTACGACCGCTTCGACGACATTTGCAAGATCTTCAAGCAGTACGACGTCTCGTTCTCGCTCGGCGACGGCCTGCGTCCCGGCTGCGTCGCCGACGCCAGCGACGAGGCCCAGTTCGCCGAGCTGCACACCCTCGGCGAGCTCACCGACATTGCCTGGAAGCACGGCGTGCAGGTCATGATCGAGGGCCCCGGCCACGTCCCGCTCGACAAGATCAAGGAGCAGGTGGACGAAGAGGTGAAGTGGTGCCACGAGGCGCCCTTCTACACCCTCGGGCCGCTGGTCACCGACATCGCGCCCGGCTACGACCACATCACCTCGGCCATCGGCGCCGCCCTGATCGGCTGGCATGGCGCGGCCATGCTCTGCTACGTCACTCCCAAGGAGCACCTCGGCCTGCCCAACGAAAAAGACGTGAAAGACGGCATCATCGCCTACAAGATCGCCGCCCACGCCGCCGACATCGCCCGCCATCGCCCCGGCGCCCGCGACCGCGACGACGCCCTCAGCCATGCCCGCTACACCTTCGACTGGAACCGGCAGTTCGCGCTCTCGCTCGACCCCGAGACCGCCCGCGCCATGCACGATGAGACGCTGCCCGACGATTACTACAAGGAGGCGGCCTTCTGCTCCATGTGCGGCCCGAAATTCTGCTCCATGAATTACTCGTCGAAAATTGACGAGTACAACAAGCAGGTGCACGGCGTCGAGAAGAAGGACTACTCCGAACTGGTCAAGCTGGTCTCCAGCGGCAAGTAAAAAAGAGAAATGTCATCCTGAGGCCGCTGGTTTGCGGCCGAAGGATCTATGCATTGTGGCTAAATGCTAAGTGCTGAGTGCTTACTTCAGCCGCACCGAGCCGCGCCACTTGGAGTGCAGCCAGATCAGCACTCCGATCCCGATTACTTCGAGCGGCCCCGCGGGCAGCGGCAGCAGCGTGTAGAGGTTGTGGAATCCGGCGGTCGAGACGTGCGCCGCCCAGATGATCCCGCCGGCGGCCACCAGGCTGCCCAGCCGCGTCTCCGTCGCGCTGTTCATGGTTTCCGTTTTACCACGCGCCGCGCCGCGGCGGCGATGAAGGGCGCGGTGAGGCCGTACTTTTCCATCAGCTGCTCGGGCGTGGCGGATTCGGCGTAGGTGTTGCGGACGCCGACGAACTCCATCGGCACGGGATGCGATTGCGCCGCGGCGCGCGCCACCTGCGCGCCCAGTCCGCCCTCCAGCACGTGCTCTTCGGCGGTGACAATCGCGCCGCACTCGCGCGCCGCCTGGGCGACCGCCGCTTCGTCGAGCGGCTTCAGGGTGTGCATGTCGAGGACGCGGGCGCGCACCCCTTCCTCGGCCAACTGCGCCTGCGCTTCGAGCGCGTAGCCGACTTCAAAGCCGCAGGCGATGATGGCGACGTCGCAGCCGTCGCCGTGGACCTTCGCCTTGCCGATCTCAAATTCGTCTTTTTCGCTGTAGATGATGGGCGCCTTGGCGCGGCCAGTGCGCATGTAGCACGGCCCCACGTGCTCCGCCATGCGGCGCACCAGCGCGCGCGCGGCAAACTCGTCGGCGGGCGAGAGCACGACGAAGCCCGGCAGCGCGCACATCAGCGCGTAGTCTTCGATGGCCTGCTGGCTGGGACCGTCTTCGCCGATGGAGATGCCGCCGTGCGAGCCGACGAACTTGGCGTTCACCTGCGGATAGGCGACGCACATGCGCAGCTGGTCGTAGCCCTTGTCGCAAAGAAAGACGGCGAACGACGAGGCGAAGGGAATTTTGCCGCTGAGCGCCAGCCCGCTGGCAATGCCCACCATGTTGGCTTCCGCGATGCCGCAGGTGAAGAAGCGCTCGGGAAACGCCTTGCCGAACTTGACGCTGTAGGTGGACTTCATCAGGTCGGCATCGAGCGCGACGAGGTTCGGGTTCTCGGCGCCAAGCGCCGCCAGCGCCTGCCCGTAGGCCTCGCGCGTCGCTGCGCCCAGCTTGAGTGCGAATTTTGTCGGGATCGTGCTCATGATCGATTGGGTAATTGGGGAATTGAGAAATTGAGTAATTGAAACAACCACGATGACACAGGCGAGCTCGCCAATTACTCAATTACCCCATCACTCAATTACTCAATTTCCTTCGCCGCCGCGGCCAGTTCCTTCACCGCCGCTTCCACCTGGTCGGGTTTGGGCGCGACGCCGTGCCATTCCGGGTTGTTCTCCATGAAGCTGACGCCCTTCCCCTTCACTGTGTGGGCCACAATGGCGGTCGGCCGGCCGCTGGTGTTGGCGCGCGCCTGCTCCAAGGTCGGGACCACCTGGTTGAAGTCGTGGCCGTCGATTTCGACCGCGTGCCAGCCGAAGCTGGTGAGCTTCCCGGCCAGCGGCGCGATATCCAGTATCTCCGCCACCCAGCCGTCGAGCTGCTGCCGGTTGTAATCGACGATGAGCGTCAGGTTGTCGAGCTGGTGGAAGGGCGCGAACATCGCCGCTTCCCAGTTCTGCCCTTCCTGGATTTCGCCATCCCCGACCATGACGAAGGTGTGGTAGTCGAGCTGGTCGAGCTTGGCGGCGAGGGCGATGCCAATGCCGATCGAGAGCCCCTGCCCTAGCGATCCGGTGGACGCTTCGAGAATCGGCAGCATGCGCTTGTCGGGATGACCTTGCAGCGGCGAGCCCAGCTTGCGCAACGTGAGCAGGAGCGCGCGGTCGAAGTAGCCGGCTTCGGCGAGGACGGCGTAGAGCGCGGGGCAGCCGTGTCCCTTGGAGAGCACGAAGCGGTCGCGGTCGCGCCACTCCGGGTTCCTGGGGTCGTGGCGCATGACGCCGAAATAAAGCGCGGCGAGCAGCTCGACCTCGCTCAGCGAGCCGCCCGGATGTCCCGAGCCGGCCGCGCCGATCATGCGCACGATCTCGATGCGCATGCGGTTGGCCAGGCGCTTCAACTCACGCGTAGTGCCGATCTTCTGTTCCAGAGTGTTCAACCGGAGACCCCGACCGACGAGAGTGAAGTGAAGGGTTGAGTTTAGTGGGGGCGGAACGCGGATTCAAGGGGCGCGGTTTTCGCTTGCAACTCGAAACTTGAAACTCGAAACTGGATTTCCCATGGGCCGCATCCACGTGCTTCCCGAGCAGGTCGCCAACAAGATCGCTGCCGGCGAAGTGGTGGAGCGCCCCGCGTCGGTGGTGAAGGAGCTGCTGGAGAACGCGCTGGACGCGGGCGCGACGCGCATCCGGGTGCAGGTGGAGGCCGGCGGCAAGCGCCTCATCCAGGTCACCGACAATGGCAGCGGCATGTTGCGCGACGATGCGCTGCTGGCCTTCGAGCGCCACGCGACTTCCAAAATCAAGGACCCCGACGACCTGCTGGCCATCGAGTCCCTGGGGTTTCGCGGCGAGGCGCTGCCCGCCATCGCCTCGGTTTCGCGGCTGCGGCTGGAAACGCGGGCGCCGGAGGAGGCGAGCGGCTCGCTGATCGAGATCGCCGGCGGCCGCATCCTGAAAGTCGAGGAAGCCGGCCTGCCCGCGGGCACCTCGGTCACGGTGCGCGACCTTTTTTTCAACATCCCGGCGCGGCGCAAGTTCCTGAAGAGCGAGAGCACCGAGCTCTCGCACATCGCATCGCTGGTGACGCACTACTCGCTGGCGTATCCGCAAAGCCACTTCGAGCTGCACAGCGCGACCAACGCGCTGCTGGTGGCGCCGCCGGTGCGGACGCACGCCGAGCGCATCTACCAGGTTTTCGGGCAGGAGATGCTCGACCAACTGCTGGCCGTGGCGGCCACGATGCCGCTGGAGCGCAGTGGGCTGCCGGCGCCTCCGCCGTGGCGGAAGCCGGCGCCCGACGTCGAGCCCGACGATGCTGCGGCCGCACCCGGACACGGCGAACTCCGCGTCCATGGCCTGGTTTCGCGCCCCGAGGTGCAGAAGCTGAACCGCAACTCCATGTTCTTCTTCTGCAACGGGCGGCTGATCCGCGATCGCCTCATCCAGCACGCGCTCACCGACGCCTATCGCAACATCCTGCCGCCGACGGTCTTCCCGGTGGTGCTGCTCTTCCTGGAGATGCCGCACTCCGAGGTGGATGCCAACGTGCACCCCGCGAAGACGGAGGTGCGCTTCCGGCAGCAGTCGCTGGTGCACGACTTCGTGCGCGGGGCGGTGCGCGACGCGCTGATGAAGGCCCGGCCGGTGCCGCAGTTTGTCGCTGAAATCAGCGCCAACCCGACGGCCAGCGCCGCGCTTACCCCCGGGTCGCGTCCGCCGGCAGCGGGCACGGCCATGGCCCCCGACGACTCGCTCGGCATCACCGCCGCGGATGTAGCCGGCTTCCAGCTCACCGCGCCCGTGCCGCCACCGCTGACGGCAAGCCTCGGCTTTGGCGACGTCATCAGCGTGGAGGCCAACGCCGCGCGCAACGCCATCACCCTGCCGGAAGCGCCGCCGCTCGCCGGCGGCTGCGGTGACGCCGGGGAGCGCGCCGAGACCGGCGAGGCGAGCGACGCTCCCTTTTCGCTCTCGTCGCTGCGTCCCCTGGGGCAGATCCGCGACTCGTTCATCCTGGCCGTGAATCCCGACGGGCTGTGGATCATCGACCAGCACGTGGCGCACGAGCGCGTGCTCTTCGAGCGGATACTGCGGCAGCGTGCCGCCCGCGGCGTGGAGTCGCAGCGGCTGCTGATGCCGCTCATCATCGAACTCTCGCCGGCGCAGCAGGCGGCCTTCGCCGACATCAGCGACGAGCTGCGCGGCAACGGCTTTGAGGTCGAGCCCTTCGGCGCGCGCACCATCGCGGTCAAGACCGCGCCCGCCGGCGTCGTGGCCGGCGACATCGAGCGCTTGCTGCACGAGCTGCTCGACCAGTGCCGCCGCGAAGAGCAGGCCATCAATCTGGAAGCGGTGCGCGGCCGCATCGCCGCCTCTATCGCCTGCCACGCCGCCATCAAGGTGAATACGCCGCTGGAGCAGAACAAGATGGAGTGGCTGCTGCGCGAACTCGCCCGCACCGAGTGCCCCATGACCTGTCCCCACGGCCGCCCTGTCCTCTTGCGGTATTCTCTTAAGGACATTCAGCGCGCGTTCAAAAGGATCTAAGGCTGCTGGCTGCTGGCTGCTGGCTGCTGGCAACTGACAACCGGCAACTGACAACTTCTCTATGACGTTCGAGGAACTGCAGCAGCTTCGCCGTAGCAAGTGGCGCCTGAGCGGCGAGCCGGTGCGCACGCTCGAGGACGCGCGCGCGTTTCTCGACGACGTTGGGATGTGCTTGATGTATCCGGCGCGGCCGGCGGTGCTGCTGCCCACGTTGGTCGGCGCGGTCGTCGGTGAGGACGTGCCCCTGCCCAGCGCCCGGCAGGCCTTCGCCGATCCGCGCGCGCAGCAGGCCGTGGAACTGGCCCGGCGGCTGGCGCACCAGAGGCTGCTCTTCGAGTCCAACCTTTTTCCGGACAACACGCTGCTGATTGCGTCCGGCGTCTTTCCCTACTTCCACGCTCTGGTCGCCGAGCACACGCCCCAGGCGGCTGCGGGGAACCTCTCGCGCCTGGCGCAGCTGGCGTGGAACGTGTTCCAGAAGGAAGGCCCCATCGCGGAGACGCAACTGGCGGAGCGGCTGGGCGCCGAGCCTTCCGCGGCGGCGGTGCAGCGGGCGCTGGGTGAGCTATGGATGCGCTTGCGGATCGTGCCCGCGGGCGAAGATGCAAAGCAGGGGCGGCTCTGGGACTCGCCGCAGCGCTGGGCGCCGAAGCTGCTGCGGGAAGCGGCACAGATCTCGCTTCCGGCCGCGATTTCGGGGCTGATCTCGCAGTACCTCGCTACGGTGGTGGCGGCCGAACTGGGGGAGATCGACGAGTTCTTTGCGCACCTGGCGCCGCGCTCCAAGGTGAAGGAATCGGTCAACGCGCTGCTGGCGGCGCGCGAGTTCAGCTTCCTTCCCGTGGGCCACAAATCGCTGGTGCAGCTCACGCCGGCGCGGACGCCGTATGTGCGGCGCGAGCGCACGCCGCCCGCCGTCGTAACCGCCGCGCCTGCCGTGCCGCGCCGCGCCCTGCCGGCCCGTGCGGCGGCGTTCCGGGGCCAGCGTCCCGGGCAGCGCGGTGACCGCCGCGGACGCAGCCCGCGCCGCGGTGCGCCGCCGCGGACAAAGCGCCCATGAGCGCCACCCCACAGCACCGGCTGGTGATCGCCATTGACGGCCCTGCCGGCGCCGGCAAGAGCACCATCGCCGCCCACCTGGCGCAACGTCTCGGCTACCTCAACATCGAAACCGGCGCCATGTATCGCGCCCTGGCGTTGCAGGCGCTGGAGACGAGCGTCGCCGTCGAGGATGGCGCGGCGCTGCTGGCGCTGGCCGAGCGCTCGCTGATCCAGCTCCAGCCTTCGCCTGCGGGTAACCGCGTGCTGCTCGCGGGGCGCGACGTCTCGCTGCGTATCCGCGAGGCGGATGTTACGGAGGCGGCGTCGCGGGTCTCGGTGCATCCGGAGGTGCGCACGTGGATGGTGGCGCGGCAGCGCGAGATGGGCCTGGCCGGCGGCGTGGTGATGGAAGGCCGCGACATCGGCACCAAAGTTTTTCCCGATGCCGACGTAAAGATTTTTCTCGACGCGCATCCCGAGGTGCGCGCCGAGCGGCGCGTCCTGCAGCAGCAGGCCACCGGCATGAATGAGGCGGCCGCGGCGGTGGCGGCCGAGCTTGCGGAACGCGACCGCCGCGACCGGGAGCGGGCGGCGTCGCCGCTGGTGCCGGCGGAGGATGCGGTCATCCTTGATTCCAGCCGCCTGACCATCGAGGACGTCATTGCCGCCGCGGAGCGCGTGGTGGAGCAGAAACTGGCGAGCCCAGGTTAGCCTCCGCCCAGGTTAGCGCCCAAAACCGGGGCGCGAACCTGGGGCACCCAGCCAGAAGAAGAAAACCCGGCCGCGGGCGGCCGGGTTCAGCTTGATTGGCGGTGTTTCCCCTTATCCTTTGTGCACGGAGATGCGGCCGTACTGGTTGTCGATGTGGACGTGCGGCCCGCCCTTGCCGACGCTGCCGGCGGCCACCGTTTCGCCTCCCTGGGCAGAGACGGTCACGCCCGAGAAATCAGACCAGATCTCGCCGCGCCGGGCGCGGGCATCAATCTCGAAGCCGGCATTGGCGGGCAGGGTGAGCTGCACGTCCCCTTTGCGATTGGTGATGTCGATGGTGCCCAGCGGCATCCGGGTGGCGCGGATGTCGATCTCGCCGTTCGTGTTCTCCACCCGCACATCGCCGCTGATGTCGTCCACGTGGATGTCTTTGGAGCGCGTGGTGATGCTGAACGGCCCGGAGAGCTGCCCGACGCGCAGGTCGCCGGAATCCATGGTCATCTCCGCCTTCGAGCTTGCCGAACTTCAGGTCGGTGTGGCTGGAGTTGAAGGTCACGCCGTTGCCGACGCGGGCCAGTTTGAGCTGCCCGAAGAACTCGCCGTTCAGGCGGGCGGCGCCGCCGACATCGCTGATGTCGGTGTCGTTGCCGCGGCCCTCCACGCTGACGTCGCCGGAGACCTTCTCGGCGCGCAGCGAACCGCTCCGCAGCAAGAGCGTCGCCGCGCCGGTGATTTCGCCGACCGAGAGGTCACCGTGCTGCGTAGTCGCCTTGACGTCGCCGACGCGGTTGCGCACGCTGATGTCGCCGCGCCGCGTGTTCACCTCCACGGCCAGATTCCGGGGCAGAAAGACTTCCAGATCGGTGACCGTGTGGGTCGCCGACCCGACGACCACGACCTGGGTCCCGCCGCCGGAGGTGTTGGCATTGATGAGCAGGGTCGAGCCCTCGATGCGCACCGTGGGCTGGGTGCGCTGGTCCATCTGGGTGGCGTCGTTCTGCGAGCCGGCGGAAATGCGCTTGTGGCCGACCACCTTGACCTTGGCTTCGTCCCAGGCACTGATGGTGATGTCGCCGCGGTCGCTGGCCACCTGCGCGGTGGTGACGGCGGCGGTCAGCGCCTGCTCTTGCTGGTTGGTGAAGGTGTAAGTCTGGCCGAAGAAGCCGCCGAAGAAGTCGTCGTTGATATCCATCTCGTCGCCGACGGCATTCCAATTGACGCGGGCCGCCTGCGTGGCCGCGAGCCCAAACATGATGAGCAGGATCAGGAAGACCACGCTGCCGGCGCCGACGCCGCGCGTGGGGACGCCTTCGGAGCGGTCCATGAACCACTCCACCAGCTTGACCAGGCCCCAGAAAATGATGAGCAGCGGCCAGAAGCGGGAGAACCACATCCCGACCTGGTGGTAGTGCAGCAAGCCGGTATTGGCCAGCAGGAAGATCACGCCGACCAGGATCATGGTCAGCGGTCCCGCCAGCGAACGCCGCCGCCGGTACGGATAGACAGGAGGCGTGCTAGACATGGCTGGCTCCTTGCCCGCTGCTGGACGCCGGGGGAGGAATCGGCGGCGCGCCCGGGGCGGGCGGCGGTGCGGGATAGATGCCGGGCTGAATGTGGCCTTCGTCGGACAAGCTGTGGTACAGCACCTGGAGGCTGCCGCCCATGATGAGGAGCACCGGCCAGGTGTAGTGGAAGCGGATCACCCCCATGGTGTCGAGCAGGAACAATATCCCGAGGGTCACCAGCCAGATGGCGCCGTTGGCCGAGCGGCAGCGGCAGCGCGGGCACGGACACATGCGGTTGCGATAGTAACGGCCGTAAGGATAAGCACCCATAACTCGCCTCCTAGTCCGTCACCGGCCGGCGGCGGATCCACACCCACACGCCGAGCACGATGAGGATGACCGGCCACAAGCGGCCGAACCAATGCCAGTGGAACAGGCCCATGGTGTCGAGCAGGAAGAGCATGCCGATGACGATGAGCACAATGGCGCCCACCGGGGCGTTGCGGAATTCCTCGCCTGCGGGTGGCGGCGCCACCGCGGGCGTGCCCGGCATGACCGCACTCGGCGGCACCGCCCCCGCGCTCACGCTCCCGCCCCACATGCGCTCGAAGCCGAAAGGATCGGGCAGCGGCAGACCGAACTGCCTGGCGCGCGCCGTCTTGTAGGCGTCAAAGACCATGTAGAACCACCAGAAGGCGACGAGAATGCCGAAGGCGTCGCCGACATGGTCCGTGGCCCAGATGGCGCAGGCGAAGATGACGACGTGGATCAGCGCCTTCAGAAACTGGCCATTGAACATGGCGCCGACGCCGGGAATCATGCCCAGCAGCGCGGCCAGGACCGGGTTGCCGCCGTCGGGCGCCACCACCACGGTGGGACCCGGCCCCACCGGGGGAGCGCCGGCCGGTACGGCGCCGGAGACGTGTGCCGCCAGGCAGTCCTCGCAGTAGATCACCCCGCGTACGTCACGCTTGCAAGTCGCGCACAGCGCCTTGCCGCAAGTCCGGCAGTACGCTGCTGCCGCGACGTCGGGATGGTTGACGCAGTTCATATCGCCTCCTCGCTCACCTTGACCCCACCCACACGGGAGCGCCAACGGTCGCCCACGTGTTGTTCAGCAGCTCCCAGACGTAACGGTCGTTTTCTTTCTGGTCGGGATGTCCGCTGGTTTTTTCGTTCTGATTGCGTTTCTCCGGCTCGCGCGGCTTGGGCTGCGGTTGCGGCGGCTCCTCGCTGGCGTTGCGCAGGGCGCGCATGCGCGACTCGATCTCGTAGACCAGGCGCATACTCTCGTAGTACTTCACGATGCGCCCCTGGGTTTGGGCCAGGGTGGAGACGGCCAGGTTGCCGAGCGCGGAAGGCCGCAGGTCGGCGGCCCGGAGGTCGCCCAGGCGGATGCCGGCCAGGTTGAAAACGATGCTCAGGGAGAAGAAGGCCATGGCAAACGACATGGCAAAGCGCGGCTGCAAGACCGGCCGGAAGGGGGCGGGCAGGCGATCGATCCAGCTCGTTCTGCCGGCCGCCACCTCGGCCTTCGCGCCGCTGGTGGCCGCGATGATGTTGTGCGCCAGCATGCGCGGCGGCTCGACTTCAGCGAGCGCCGCCAGCCATCCCTTCCCCGCTTCCGCTTCCGCAAAGGCCAGCCGGCAGATGGGACAGCCGGCGCGGTGCTGGGCGAAGCGCTCGCGCGTGGCGCCGCCCAGGGCGCCATCGAGCGCATCCGTCAGCAGGGCTTCGAACTCGCTGCACGACATCACGGGTTGGTTTTCGCCCGCCATCATTGCACCTGCCTGTAAGTACGCGCGAGCAGGCGTGCAAGTTCCGTCCGCCCGCGGTTAATTCTCGACTTCACCGTGCCCTCGGGGACCTTCAGCACCTGGGCAATTTCCTTGTAGTCCAGGTCCTGCAGGTCGCGCAGGATGACCGTTTCGCGCAGTTCCGGCGACAGCTTCTGCAGCGCCGCCTGCACCATGGCCTGCCGCTCGCGCCCCAGCAGCTTCTGGTCGGGGGCGGGGCCGCCGTCGGCAAGCTGTGCGGCCAGGGGCTGGGCGTCGGGGTCTTCCGACGCCGGCGTATCCAGCGACTCGCTCAGCCGCTCCATTTTGGAGCGCCGGAAGTGGTCCACCAGCAAGTTGCGGGTCATGGTGGTCAGCCAGGTGGCGAAGGCGCCCTTCGCCGCGTCGTAGCTGGCGAGGGTGCGATAAACCTTGATGAAGACTTCCTGGGTCAGATCCTCGGCGTCGTCCGCCGAGCCGGTAAAGCGGTAGCAGAGGTTGTAGATGCGGCGATGGCTCTGGCGTACGAGTTCCTCCCACGCCTCCGCGTCGCCCGCCAAACAGCGACGGACCAGCGCGGCCGCCATCTGGATATCGTCCAACCCGCACTCCCGCACACTCCTGGCCCTGCTGCCCAGGAGATACGTATTTCGCCTTCGCTAAGTTCCGCTGAATGTGGAAGAACGGGAGATTCTAACAGGCGTGGGAAGGGGCGGAACCCAGGCGAAGAGGTGACGAAGCCGGCGGCGCCTATTCGCTGGTGAAGTAGTCCACCTCGACCGGGCTCTCGAACATGGAGTAATCGCGGGTGACCACGGTGATGCCGCTGTCGGTGACGAAGTACTTCTGGCGGTCTTCTTCGGGGTCGTAGCCGATGACCGTGCCCTCGGGGAGCTGCACGTTGCGGTCGATGATGGCGCGGCGGATCTTGCAGTGGCGTCCGATGTTGACGTGCGTAAACACGATGCTGGCATCCACGTCGCAGTAGGAATTCACCCGCACGTTGGGCGAAAGAATGCTGTTGCGCACCACGCCGCCGGAAACGATGCAGCCCATGGAGACGATGGAATCGATGGCGATGCCCATGCGCTGCGGTTCGCCGAAAACGAACTTCGCCGGCGGATACTGCCGCTGGTGGGTGCGGATGGGCCATGCCTCGTCGTAGAGGTTGAACACCGGCGACACCGAGACGATGTCCATGTTGGCCTCGTAATAAGCCTCCAGCGTGCCCACGTCGCGCCAGTACAGCGCCTCCTTCTTGTTTTCGTCCACGAAGTTGAAGGAGTAGACGCGGTATTCCTCCACGATGCGCGGCAGGATGTCGTGGCCGAAGTCGTGCGAGGAATTCGGGTCCTCGGCGTCCTTCAGCAGCACCGGGATGAGGACATCGGTGTTGAACAGGTACACGCCCATGGAACCGGACACCATGTGCGGGTTGTAGGGCGAGCGGATGTCGGTCTGCTGCGGCTTCTCGACAAAGCCGACGAGACGGCCGTCGCGGTCGATGTCCACCACCCCGAAGCGATTCGTCTCCTCCGGCGCGATGAGGATGGTGGCCAGCGTGACGTCGGCCCCCGAGTCGTTGTGCTGGCGCAGCATCAGCTCGTAATTCATCTTGTAGATGTGGTCGCCGCTGAGAATCAGGACGTGCTTCGGCTCCTCGGCGCCGATGGAATAAATATTCTGGTAGACCGCGTCGGAGGTGCCCAGGTACCAGTTCTCGCTCACCCGCTTCATGGGCGGCAGGATCTCGATGAACTCGCCCAGGTCGCGGGCCACGATGTTCCAGCCCTCGCGGATGTGGCGGTTCAGGCTGAGCGCCTTGTACTGGGTCAGGATGTAGATATGGCGCAGGTTGGAGTTGATGCAGTTGGAGAGGGTGACGTCGATGATGCGGTAGATGCCGCCGAAGGTGACCGCCGGCTTGGCGCGGTCGCGCGTCAGCGGGTAGAGGCGTTCCCCCGCGCCACCAGCCAAGAGCACTACCAGGGTGTCTTTCATCGCGACGTCAAGATGACGGGTTGCGCGCTCGGCCTGCGCCCCGCGCGCCAGCCCCGCGCTGGAACGTCACGATGGTAGCACAGGAAAACACGCCGCCCGGCCGCGGCCCGACGATCAGGCCGGGTCCCCGAGGCTGATGCGCAGCATCTTCAGGAACATCATGTCCTGCTGGTCCACCTTGAGTTCGGGTTCACCCGCGTGCGGGCGGTGGGCGTTGACCAGCACCGGCTTCGCTTCGGCTTCGTCGCGCTCGTTGAAGCCCACCGTGGCTTCGAGGACCAAGGACACGTCGTAGCCCCCGGCCTGGATGCGGGAGACGGCGCCCGCAATCTGTTCCGACTTGCCCAGCGATGCGTTGATGGCTTCGCCGAGCTCCTTCAGCAGCTGTAGCAACCGAAAATTCAAGCTTGCCCCCACCAGGCCCTGGCGCGACTTTCGACCTTCATCATTGGATGCGCGCGCCGCCGGTCAGGTTGCAAGGCGATTCGCCGGCATCGCCAACCAGCCGGAGGGTTGGGCGCGGCTGGCATTTTCGGCGACGAGGGTGATCACGGCGGTCCCGCGATTCCGTACAATCCCCGGGTGGCGTCCGATCCGCAGAACTGGGGCTTCCGGGCAGCGGCCGCGCTGCGTGCCGCGCGCCGGGTGCCGCATGGGCGGCTGGTCTCCGCCGCACTGGCCGGCCTCCAAGGGGCCGCGGGCACGCTCGGCCGCGTGCTGCACGTGCTCTTTCTGGAGGTCACCGGCTTTGTCTTCGCCTGTTTTACCATCATCGGCAGCGCGGCCGCGGTCCGTGAGTATCACCGCTACGCGGCCGGGCAGATCGGGCCCAGCCGGGCGGTGGTGGCGGCGCTTTTTGCGGTAGTCTTCGGCTGGTTCACGGTATCGAATTTCTGGCGCGCAGCGCGCAGGAGGAAGTGATGGCTGCCACCGCAGCAGCAAAGAAGAAAGCTGCACCCGCGAATGAGCCGTTTGCGTCGCTGAAGAAGATTCTCCAGCCGTTTGCGAAGCACACGGTCACGATCGCCGATACGCCTACGTACTACCAGCTGGTGCTGCGCGCGGTGGTCTTCCGCAAGAAGCCGGTGTGGTTCGCCGGCGTGCGCGCGGGCAAGGCGTACACCAGCTTCCACTTGATGCCGCTGTACATGTGCGAGCCGATGCAGCGGCGGGTCTCGCCCGAGCTGAAGCGCCGCATGCAGGGCAAGACGTGCTTTAACTTCAAAGCGGTGGACGAGAAGCTGTTCGCCGAACTCGCCGCCCTGACGCAAGCAGGGTTCGAGCAGTTTGCGAAGACGGATTGGGCGGCGCTGGAGCAGTCGCTGAAGAAGAAGTAGTGGCGTCTTTGTGCCGCCCGCTAAAGCGGGCTCTCCTCCTCTTTACGCAGCTTACCCAGGACCGCGTCCTGGGCTACCGTCAATCGCCCCTGCGGGGCTGGCCGCGTGACGGCGGTTCGCTGCAGCGGCGGTCCGTGGCACGGCCAGCTCAGTACATAGATTCTTCGGGCGCAACAAAGGCGCCCTCAGGATGACATCGCCTGTAATTGGTTTCGCGCCGGCCGCGGCGTCTCGGTGCGCTACGTGGTGTAGTCGGCGTTGATGTGGACGTACTCGGCGGTGAGGTCGCAGGTGAGGACGGTGGCGCGGGCGCGCCCGCGGCCGAGCTTCACCGTGAGGTCAAACTCGGGCTGCGAGAGATAAGCGTGGGCCGCCGCTTCGTTGAAGGCGACGGCCGCTCCGTTCTGGCAGACGCGATGCGGCCCGCAATGCACGCTGATGCGGCCCGGGTCGAGCCGCACCCCGGCGCGCCCGATGGCCGCCAGGATCCTCCCCCAGTTGGGATCGGCGCCCGCCCAGGCGGTTTTCACCAGCGCGGAGGTGGCGATGGTCCGCCCGATCCGCACCGCCTCGGCGCGGGTGCGCGCCTTTTCGATGTGCAGGCGCACCACGTGGCGCACGCCCTCCCCGTCGCGCACGATCTGTTCCGCCAGCGACCCGCACACGCCCGCGAGCGCCTGCTGAAAGGCGTCGCGCCGGCGCGGCCTCCCGGCCACGCCCGAGGCGAGCACCAGGAGCGTGTCGTTGGTCGAGGTGTCGCCGTCCACGCTGATGCAGTTGAAGGAGGTGTCGGCGGCGGCGCGGACGGCGGCGCGCAGCTCGCGCGCGCTGAGCGCCGCGTCGGTGAAGACGTAGGCCAGCATGGTCGCCAGGTTGGGATGGATCATGCCCGCGCCCTTGGCCACCCCGACCACCACCGCCTCTTCCTGGCGGCAGGGCACGCGGGCCGCCGCCACCTTCATGCGCGTGTCGGTGGTCAGGATGGCGCGCGCGAATGACTCCAGCGCTTCCGGTGTCGCCGCCAGCGATCGCGCCAGCGCGGGCACGGCAGCCGTGATTTTCTGCGCCGGCAGCGGCACGCCGATCACACCCGTGGACGAAGGAAAGATGGCGCGCGGCGCGACCTGTAACTCGTGCGCGACGGCGCGGCACACCTGTTCGCAGCGCCGCACGCCTTCGCTGCCGGTGGCGCAGTTGGCGTTGCCGGAGTTCACCACGACGGCGCGCACTTCGCCGCGCCCCGCCTGCAGGTTCCGCCGGCCGATGAGGAGCGGCGCGGCCACCACCAGGTTCCTGGTAAACACCGCCGCGGCCTGCGTCCCCGCCGCCGCGGCCGCCAGCGCCAGGTCGGGCGCGCCACTCGGCTTGATGCCGGCCGCGAGCGCGGCAAAGCGAAAGCCGCGCGGGACGAGGAGGTCGGAGGTGACGCCCGGGTGCGCTTTCATTTGCCGATCTGCACCAGGTCGGGAAGATGGATAGCGGGGCGCGTGCCTACCTGCGATTCGCCGTGCACCATGGCCACCTCGTCGCAGCAGTGGAGGCGCGGACAGGCGAGGCAATCTTTGAAGATCTTGTCGGGCAGTTCTTCGCGCTGCGAGACGACGAAACCGGCGCGCACAAAAAACTCCGGAATGCGGGTAAACAGGCAGACGCGGCTGACGTCGTGGCGCTCGGCCTCGCGCAGCAGCGCCCGCACGATTTTCAGTCCGGCGCCGCGGCGGCGGAAGTCGGGATGCACCGCGATGGAGCGCACTTCCGCCAGGTGCGGGCCGTAGAGGTGCAGCGCGCCGCAGCCGATGATGCGGCCGCGGTGCTCGGCGACGACGAAGTCGCGGACGTTCTCGCACACCTCGCCGTAAGGCCGCGGCAGGAGCGTGCCGTCGCCGGAGTAGAGCGCGATCACGTCGCACACCGCTTGCGCGTCGCCGACCATGGCCTTACGCGTGCGCATGCTTCGTCTCCTGCAACGCGGCAAGGCGCTGCTCGGTTTCCGCCAGGGCCTGGGCGACGCGGGCGGGCGCGGTACCGCCCACCACGTCATGCTCGCCGACCACCTGCGCGAGTTGCAGCGCGGTGGCCAGGCCGGCATCGAATTCCGGGCTCAACTGCTGCAGCTCGGCCAACGGCAGCGCCTCCAGCTCGCAGTTTTTCTCCAGGGCCAGCCGCACGGCGCGCCCCACCACCTCGTGCGCGCGGCGGAACGGGACCCCTTTGCGCACCAGATAATTCGCCGCCGCGGTCGCATTCAAGTACCCAGTTGTGGCCGCCCTCTGCATCCTCTCGCGATCGAACTCGACGCTGCGCAGGAAATCCGCGACCCGCGGCAGGGTTTCGGCCAGGGCGTCGGCCGCGGCGAATAGCGGCTCCTGCGTCTCCTGCAGGTCGCGGTCATAGGCGAGCGGCAGGCCCTTCAGGGTGACGGCGAGGGACGTCGCGGCCGCCAGCACCCGCCCGCTCTTCCCCCGCAGCAGTTCCATCAGGTCGGGATTCTTCTTTTGCGGCATGGCGCTGGAGCCGGTGGCGTACGCGTCCGGCAATTTCAGGAAGCCGAACTCGACCGTGCTGTAGAGCACGAAATCTTCCGCCAGGCGGCTCAGGTGCAGCGCCACCAGCGCCAGTGCGTTGACGAACTCCAGCGCGAAGTCGCGGTCGCTGGTGGCGTCCATGCTGTTGCGCGAAACCGCGGCAAAGCCCAGCTCGCGCGCCAGCGCTTCCCGGTCCAGCGCAAACGTGCACCCGGCGACCGCCCCGGAGCCGAGCGGCAGCACGTCGGCGCGCCGGCCGCAGTCGGCCAGGCGCTCGGCGTCGCGCAGGAACATTTCGACGTAGGCCAGCAGCCAATGCGCCGCCAGCACCGGCTCGGCGCGCTGCAGGTGGGTGTACGAGGGCATCGCCGCGGTGCCCAGCTCGCGGGCCCGGGCCACCAGCGCCGCGCACACGCCGCCCAGCTGGGCCCGCACCTCGGCAATCGCCTGCCGCGTGAATAGCCGCAGGTTGGTGGCGATCTGCTCGTTGCGGCTGCGCCCGGTGTGGAGTTTCCGTCCCAGGTCGCCGAGTTTGGCGACCAGCTCCTGCTCGACGAAGTGGTGGACGTCTTCCGCGTCGCTGGCGTCGAGGATGGTGGGGTCCTGCGCGCACGCCCGCTCCAGCCGCTCCAGCGCCTGGACGATCTGCTGCGCTTCCGCGTCGCTCAGGAGGCCGGCGCGGGCGAGCGCGTGGGCGTAGGCGGCGCTGGCGGTGCATTCGGCGCCGAGCAGCCGGCGGTCGAAGCCGAAGGAGCGTTGCCACGCCTCGAATTGTGCGTCGAGCGGCTGGCTAACGCGCCCGGACCACATCTTCGTCAACGCTGGTCTCCTTGCTCGCTTTCTCCTTCTTCAGCGCGGCCAGCGAGCGCGCCGGCAGCCCCAGGATGCGGATGAAGCCGGCTGCGTCCTTCTGGTCGTAACCGGCGCCCATGGTGAACGACGCCATGTCGGTACGGTAGAGCGAATGCGGCGAGGTGCGCCCCGCCACCGCGACGTTGCCCTTGTACAGCTTCAGCCGGACGACGCCGCTCACGTTCTGCTGCGTCTGGTTGACGAACGCCTCCAGCGCCTCGCGCAGCGGCGTGAACCACAGCCCGAAGTAGGTCAACTCGGCGAACTTCAGCGCCACGTGCTGCTTGAAGTGCAGCACCTCGCGGTCGAGGCACAGCGCTTCCAGCTCGCGATGCGCGGTGAGCAGCAGCGTCCCACCGGGCGTCTCGTAGCAGCCGCGGCTCTTGATGCCGACCAAGCGGTTCTCGACCAAATCCACCCGCCCCACCGCGTTGCGCCCGCCAATTTCGTTGAGCCGGTGCACCAGCTCGACCGGGCCGAGCACCGCGCCATTCACCGCCACCGGCGTGCCCGCCTCGAAGACGATTTCGACTTCCTCTTCGCGGTCGGGCGCCTGCTGCGGCGACACGCTCATCTGCCACGTGGCGTCGAAGGGCTCGTTGGCGGGGTCTTCCAGCTCGCCGCCCTCGTGCGACAGGTGCCACAGGTTGCGGTCGCGGCTGTGGATCTTCTCCCGCGTGGCGGTGATGGGGACCTGGTGCGCCGCGGCGTAGTCGATGGCGTCCTCGCGCGACACGATGTCCCACTCGCGCCAGGGCGCGATGATTTTCAGTTCCGGCGCCAGCGCCTGGTAAGCGTGCTCGAAGCGCACCTGGTCGTTGCCCTTGCCGGTGCAGCCGTGGGCCACGGCGGTGGCGCCTTCCTGCATCGCCACCTCCACCTGCGCCTTGGCCAGCACCGGGCGCGCCAGCGACGTCCCCAGCATGTACTTGTGTTCGTAGATGGCGCCGGCCTTGAGCGCGGCAAAGCAGTAGTCGCGGATGAATTCTTCCTTCAGGTCCACCACCACGGCCTTCTTGGCGCCGGTCTTCAGCGCCTTCTCGGCGACCGCTTCCATGTCGTCGCCCTGGCCCACGTCGCCGACGAAGGCGACGATCTCGCAGTCGTAGTGCTCGTGCAGCCAGGGAATGATGATGGAGGTGTCCAGACCTCCGGAGTACGCGAGCACAACCTTCTCAGCCATTTTTCTTCCTCCAACTGCTCCGCGTGGACCCGGCCGCCCCGGCGGGGCGCCGCGGCAGAGGGCGCGCCCCGTGGCCGTCCAGCAACATCAGCAGCACCGCCTTCTGCACGTGCAGGCGGTTCTCCGCCTGGTCGAACACCACCGAGCGCGGCGATTCGATGACGCTTTCCGTGACCTCCTCGCCGCGATGCGCCGGCAGGCAGTGCATGAAAAGCGCCTTCGGCCCGGCGCACTCCAGCAGCGCGTCGTTCACCTGGAAGGGCGCGAAGACCTTGCGGCGCGCGGCCGCTTCGCTTTCCTGGCCCATGCTCGCCCAGACGTCGGTGTAGACCGCGTCGGCGCCGCGCACCGCCTCGCGCGGGTCGTGCGCCTGCTCGATGTGCGCCCCCGTGCCCTTGGCGATGTCCTGCGCCTGGGCCACGACTTCGCGGTTCGGGGCATAGCCTCGCGGCGTCGCCACCGTAAGGCTGCTGCCCAGGCACGCCGCCGCCAGCAGCAGCGAGTGCGCCACGTTGTTGCCGTCGCCGACGTAGGCGAGCTTCAGCTTGCGCAGGTCGCCGCCGTGCTCTTCCAGGGTCAGGAAATCGGCCAGCGCCTGGCAGGGATGCTCAAAATCGGTGAGCCCGTTGATGACCGGGATGGAGGCGCCGGCGGCCATCTCGGTCACCGTTTCGTGCGCGAAGGTGCGCAGCACGATGCCGTGCACCCAGCGCTCCAGGTTGCGCGCTACGTCGCGGATGGGCTCGCGCGCCCCGATGCGCTCGTCGCGCGCATCGAGGAAGAATGAAGTGCCGCCGAGCGCCGCCATGCCGGCTTCGAAGGTCAGCCGGGTGCGCAGCGACGGCTTCTCGAAAATCAGCACCAGTTGCTTGCCCGCCAGCGCCCGCGCAAACTCCGCCGGGCGCGCCTTGACGGCGGCGGCCAGGTCGAGCGCCGCCCGCACCCCCGCCGGACCAAGGTCGGCGATGGAGAGCAGGTCGGTGGGCACTGCTGCCGGCGCGGCAACCGACGTCTCGATGGCTTTCGTGCTCACGCTTTTCTCCTCGCCAAGGTGGCGCGCGGCTGCGCCTGCGCCGCGTATTCCCCGAGCAACTGGTCGAGCAGGCGCACCACCGTGTCCACGTGCTGTTTTTGCACGATGAACGGCGGCAGCATGCGGATGACGACCTCGTGCGTGCGGTTCACGATGACGCCCCGCGCCAGCGCCTCTCGGGCGACGTATTTTGCCGCTTCCGCGTCGCTCAACTCGACGCCGGCCATGAACCCGGCGCCACGCACTTCCGCGATCAGTGCGTGCTTCGCCTGCAGCGCCCTCAGCCGCGCGTGGAAATAGCCGCCCAACTCGTTGATGTGTTCCAGCAGGCGGTCGCGCTCGATGGTTTCCAGCACCGCCAGCGCCACCGCACACGTCAGCGGCCCGCCGCCAAACGTGGTGCCGTGCAGCCCGGGCTTGATGGCTTCCGCTACCGCCGCTGTGGTCAGGATCGCGCCCAGCGGCAGCCCGCCGGCCAGCGGCTTGGCGAGTGTGACGATGTCCGGCTCGATCCCGGCATGCTGGTAGGCAAACCAGCGGCCCGTCCGGCCCAGGCCGCACTGAATTTCGTCGGCGATGAAGAGGGCGCCCGTTTCCTGGTCAGGGCCCGCGCCCGCGCCAGGAATTCGCGGCTGACGTGGTGAATTCCGCCCTCGCCCTGCACCGGCTCCAGCAGCACGGCGCAGACGCTGGCGTCGAACTTGCGCTCCAGGTCGCGCACGTCGTTGAACCTCACAAAGCGCACGCCCGCCATCAGCGGCCCGAACGGCTCGCGGTACTTCTTGGTCCAGGTGGTCGCGAGGGCGGCGAAGGTGCGGCCGTGGAAGGAATTCTCCAGCGCCAGCACGCGCCACGCCGGCTTCGCTCCCGGCTTCGCCTTCTGCCGCGCGGACGCGCGCGCCAGCTTGAGCGCGCCCTCAATCGCCTCCGTGCCGCTGTTGGTGAAGAAGACGCGCTCCAAGCCGGAGATGGCGCACAACTTTTCCGCCAGCGGCGCCTGGAAATCGTGGAAGAAGAGGTTCGAGGTGTGCAGCAGCCCGCGCGCCACCTGCGCGCGGATCGCCCTCGTCACCGCCGGATGCGCATGCCCCAGCGCGTTCACCCCGATGCCGCTCAGGAAGTCGAGATACCGCTTCCCGGCCGCGTCGTAGAGGTAGACGCCGCGCCCGCGCCGCAGCAACACCTGGAAGCGGTCGTAGGTGGGGAGCAGGGCGGCGGCTTCGGCGTGCTGCACCGCGTCCAGCTCGGTCACTCTGGGCAGTGGCCTGGCGGCGGCGGTCAATGGACCATGACCTCCGTCCCGGCCTCGATGCGCTCGTGGTAGAACTCGGGGAGCGTATCCACCTCCGCGGCCGGCAGGATGCGCACGCGTCCCACGCCGTTCGCCAGCGCCTGCCGGCACGCTTCCAGCTTGGGCAGCATGCCGCCGTTCACTACCTCCGACTTCACCAGGTCGCCGATCTGCCGCGTCTCCAGCCAGCGGATCACCGCGCCGTCGGCGCCGCGCACCCCGGGCACGTCGGTGAGGAAGATGAGCGCGTTGGCCTGCACCGCGATGGCGCACGCCGCCGCCATCTGGTCGGCATTCACGTTGTAGTACTGACCGTCGTTGCCCAGCGCCACGCTCGACAGCACGGGCACCCCGCCCGCCGTCCAGATGGCCTCGAACCAGCGCGAGTCGGTGCTGGAGATTTCGCCGACGAAGCCGAGGTCCCTGGCGGTCCCATTCTTCTTGCGCGCGCGGAAGCTGCCGCCGTCGCCGCCCGACATGCCGATGGCGGGCACGCCCGCCGCCGCTAACGCCGCCACCACCGTCTTGTTGACGCGCCCGGCCAGCACCATCACCGCCACGTCGCGCGTCTCCGCGTCGGTCACCCGCAACCCGTCGACGAACTCGCTTTGCTTGCCGAGCTGTTGCAGCGTCCGCGTCAGAGCCTTGCCGCCGCCATGCACCAGCACCACCTGGTGGCCTTCGGCGACCAGGTCGGCCACCGCCCGCGCACACCGCGCCAGCAGTGCCTCTTCGTCGATTGCCGCGCCCCCAATTTTCACCACCAGCTTCATACCAGACCCTCCTGTTCGCCGCGACCAAACATCAGGTTCATGTTCTGTACCGCCTGGCCGGCCGCGCCCTTCACCAGGTTGTCGAGACACGCGACCACCACCAGCCGCCGGCCGTCGCCGGCGAGCGCGAACCCAAGGTCGCAGAAGTTCGTGTGCACCGAGTACTGGATCTGCGGCAGCCGCCCGGGCGCGAAGACGCGCACGAACGGGCAGCCATCGTAAAACTGCGTGAACAGCGCGTGCACCGCCGCCGGCGTCATCGTCTGCGCCAGCCGCACATACATCGTCGCCAGGATGCCCCGCGGGATGGGCAGCAG
Organism: Terriglobia bacterium; assembly: GCA_963739375.1. GTDB lineage: Bacteria > Acidobacteriota > Terriglobia > Terriglobales > Acidobacteriaceae > CAVUAF01. Next base: position 117,445 of record CAVUAF010000017.1, on the reverse strand, counting down.
GTGCGGCGTAAAGATCAGCTGCTCCGCGCCCAGCCCCAACTGCTCCAGGATTTCGCCGGTGTGCCGGTGCCCGAAGACCGCGTAGGCGCTCAGGTTGTCGGCCACCTCGACGAAGTGCGTCTTGGCCGTCGGCGTTTTGCCCGCCCCGCTGACCCCCGACTTCGCATCGCACACCACCCCGTGTTCCGCGTCCACCACGCCCGCGCGCACCAGCGGCGCCAGCCCGAGAATCGCCGACGTGGCGTAGCAGCCGGGGTTGGCGACAATCTGCGCCCCGCGAATCGCCTCGCGATGCAGCTCGGGCAGGCCGTACACCGAGGTCTGGTCGAGGCGCGCGGCGGCCGCGCTGTCCTCGTCGTGAAAGCCGTACACGGCACGGTTTTCCGCCTGCCGCAGCCGCCAGGCGCCGCTCAGGTCGATGACCCGCAGCCCGCGCTCCGCCGCCTCCGGCACCAGCGTCCGCGAAAGCTCGTGCGGCGTCGCCAGGAACAGCACGTCCACCCCGCGCGCCCCGAGCTCCGCCCACGAAAACGGCAATAGCGGATACGACCCGTTGCCGCTGACGTGCGGATAGACGTCGTTCAGCGTCGCCGACTCGGCCTGCTCGCGCGCCAGCAGCAGCGGCGTCTTGGCCTGGGGATGGCGCATCAGCAGGCGCGCCAGCTCAAAGCCGCTGTAGCCCGTCGCCCCGACGACGGCGGCCTGGATCCGCGCGCTCACGCGATGACTCCGCGGATACGCAGCGCCAGCGCACGGCAGGCGGTGAGCGTCTTGCTGATGACCAGGATGGTGTCGTCGCCGCCGATCGTCCCCAGCACTTCCGGCCAGCCTTCGGCGTCGAGCGCCGCCGCCACCGGCTGCGCCGCCCCGGGCGCGGTCTTGATGACCAGCAGGCTGCCCGCCGGGCGGATTTCCACCACAAACTCGCGCAGCAGCCGCTCCAGCGAGGGCAGTTGCCGCACCGCGGCGTCTTCCTCCGCCGGCGACATGTAGCCCTCCAGCGTCTTCACCAGCCCCAGGTCCGCGATGTCGCGCGAGAGCGTCGCCTGGGTGACGCGGAAGCCTTCGTGGGCCAGGCTCCGCCGCAGGTCGTCCTGCGTGGCGATGGGCACGCGGGTGACGAGGTCGAGAATCCGGCGCTGGCGTATGGCCTTGGACATGGCTGAATATTTATGCAGTAGAAGGTATAAATATGCTTCCTGTCAACCGAAAAATGTGCGGTTGAGGGGTCTTTCGCCCGTAACCGCAGGGCCGCGCGCTAGGGCGCCGGCGCCGGCGCGCACTCCGCCATCCCCTGGCGGCGCAGGCGCGCGCGCAATTCCTCGGTGACGCGGCGGTGGCAGGGCAGGCAGAGGGTGCGCAGGTTGGCGAGGTCGCACTCGCCCCCGCCTTCGGCGACGGGGACGATGTGGTCGGCGTCCCACGGCGCGCGCAGGCGCGCGTAGGGGATGCCGAGCTCGGCGCAGCGGTGCTTGCGTCCGCGCCAGTTCAGGCGGCGCAGGGCGCTGGCGAGTTGCATGGTGGGGGTGCCGCAGGCCGCGCACACCCCGCGGTCGCGCCGGAAGACCTGCTCGCGCAGGTAGCCGGGATCGGTGCGCAAGCGCCACTCGTGCACGCAGGCGTCGCTGCAGAAGGTACGCCGCGGCGGCGTGACCTCGGTCCCGCAGCGGCGGCAGAGCGCGCGCCCGTTCTCCCCGCGCGGCAACGCTGCCCGCTTGGCCCAGCCTCCCGCCTGTTGGCGACGTGTGCTCACCGCGCCCTCATCATGCCTTGGGGAAGCGCGCCACGCGAGTACATCCGCAGATGCCGACGGGCCACAGGCGCCGCTAGGCAGCCGCCTTGGGCCGTCTTCGGCTGACCACCACCGCCAGCAGGCACAGCGTGCTCACCAGCAGCGGAAACCAGACCTGCGCTATCCAGGGAACCGGAATCAGGAAGAGAACGTCGGCCTCAGTGAACGACCGGGGCCAGCGCACCGTCGCCCACAGGCCGGCATAGTACGTGAGGTCCCAGATGGCGAAGTTCCACAGGAAGAGGGCCCAGCGCTCGCGGCGTGCGGGCGCGGCCAGCAGCGCCACGGCAACCAGCACCACCATCGTGGCCGCCTCGCGCAGCACTTCCACCGTCAGGAGACTCGGGGGAAAGTCACGCGTCAGCACGTCGGTCTGGCGATAGAACTCCGGCGCCTGCCGCATCACGTCGGCCAGCGTGCCGTGGTACCCGGGCAGCATGCCGCCGGCCGCGCGCAAATAGACCACGACCGCCGCCTCCACGAATCCAAAGCCGAGCGCGAACAACGCGGCGTAGAACAACTGCCGGCTTGAGAGGGCGAGCCCCCGCCGGCGCCAGACCACGTAGTTAATGACCGGCACCAGCAGCAGCAGGTTCACCCACCACGGCTGCGCCACCAGACCGACAGGCATACCGGCATTCTAACTGCCGTCGTCACCTCGCCGATGGACTGACGAGCCGATGAACCGCGCCGCCGATTCTGCTACATTATTCGGTGACCCACCGGAAATTCCGCGCTTTTGTTCATCCTGGCCGCGCGCCGATACATCCAACACCGGCTATCGACCCAGCACGGGCGTGGCGGCATACACGTTCGTGGAGGGAGCACTCCTTGAAACTGGCAAGAACAGCGGTAGCCGCAATGCTGCTGGGGAGCACGGGTGCGACGGCGCAGTTGCCGGCCGCACCGGCGGAGGCGCGCCCGGCGCCGGCCAGCGCCGCCCCGGCATTCAGCATCTCCAGCGACTCCCAGAATCCCTTTCTCGGCAGCCGGGCGGAGGGCCAGCCAACCCCCGGCGTGCTGCAGCTCTCGCTGCTCGACGCCATCGACCGCGGCCTGCGCCACAACCTCGGCCTGCTGCTCTCCGAGCAGCAGACGGAGTACGCCCGCGGCCAGCGCTGGCGCGCGCTCAGCGACGTGCTGCCCACCCTCAACGCCCGGTTCGGCGCCTCGCTGCAGCAGATCAACCTGCAGTCATACGGCATTCCGCTGGCGCCGGGCCAGGCGCCGGTGGTGGGCCCTTTCGGCGTCTTTGACGTGCGCGGCCTGGTCAGCGCCCCGGTGATTGATCTGCATGCCCTGAATGCCGCGCGCGCGGGAGCGGAGAACGTGCGCGCCGCCGATGCCACCGCCCGCAACGCGCGCGAACTGGTGGTGCTGGCCGTCGGCGGCACCTATCTGAACGCGCTGGCCGCCGCCGCGCGCGTGGCCGCGGCGCAGGCGGAGTTCAACACCGCCGACACCCTCGCCCGCCAGGCGGTGGACATGAAGAGCGCCGGCGTCATCGCCGGCATTGACGTACTGCGGGCGCAGGTGGAGGCGCAGGCGCGGCAACAGCATCTGCTGGCGGCGCGCAACGAGTTCGAAAAATCCAAGCTGACGCTGGCACGCGTCATTGGTGTGCCCGTGGGCCAGCCCCTCGAGCTGACGGAGGAACTGCCCTACCGGCCCGCGCCCGAGATCACGCTCGAACAGGCGCTGGCGCGCGCCTACCAGGCGCGCAGCGACTACCAGGCGGCCCTGGCGCGCGTGCGCGCCGCGGAACTCACGCGCAAGGCCGCAGCCGCCGAGGCCCTGCCCAGCCTCCTGCTTACCGGCGACTACGGCTTCATCGGGCCCAACCTGGGCACCTCCCACCAGACCTTCAGCGCCACCGCCGGCATCAAGTTCCCCATCTTTCAGGGCGGCAAGGTGCGGGGCGACGTGCTCGTCGCCGACGCCGTCCGGCAGCAGCGCCAGGCCGAAACCGACGATCTGCGCGGCCGCATCGAGTACGAGGTGCGCACTTCCTTCCTCGACGTGCAGGCCGCGGCGCAGGAGGTCGAGGTGGCGCAACAGGCGGTCAAGCTGGCCGACGAAGCGCTCACCCAGTCGCGCGACCGCTTTGCCGCCGGCGTCACCGGCAATCTCGAGGTGGTGCAGGCGCAGCAGGCGCTGGCTACCGCCCATGAGAACATCATCACCGCGCTCAACGCGCACAATATTGCCAAGCTGCTGCTGGCGCGCGCCCTGGGCGTGGCCGAGCTGCGAGTGAAGGATTACTTGAAAGGACCGCAATAGTGTCGGAACCCTTGCGTAGGCCCCCGGAAGACTACGAAAATCGCCGCCCGGCCGTGCTGGATCGCGAAGCGGAAGTGGAAGAGCCGCCGGAGGAGAAGCGCGCGCTGCTCCAGCCGCGTCCCCGCACCGGGCGGGTGCTGCTGCTGCTGGCGCTCGCCGCCATCGCCGCCAGCGTGGTGGCATGGCGCTACTACTCGGTGCGCGAGAGCACCGACGACGCGCAGATCGACGGCCACATCGTCCCCATCAGCAGCCGCGTGACGGGCGTAGTGCAGGCGGTGAACGTCAACGACAACCAGTTCGTCGAAAAAGGCGCGCTGCTGGTGCAGCTCGATCCCACCGACTACCGCGTGGCGCTGGTCCGGGCCCAGGCCGAGCTTGCCGACATGCAGGCGGCCGCGGCTGCCGCCCAGCATGGCGTCCCCATCATCACCACGAACACCAACAGCCAACTCTCCACCACGGCGGCAGGGCTCGCGGCAGCGCGGCAGCAGGAGGACGCCGCGGCGGCGGAACTGCGGCAGGCCGAGGCCGACTACACCCGCGTGGCCGCCGACTTGAAGCGCTACCAGCAGCTCGTCACCCGCGACGAAATCTCGCGCCAGCAGTATGACCTGGCGGTGGCCCACGAGTCCGCGGCGCGCGCCGCGGTCGACGCCGCCCGCGCCCAGGTAGCGGCTGCCCACAGCCGCGTCGCCGAAGCGCAGTCGGCGGTGGACGCGGCGCAGACTGCTCCCCACCAGGTCGAGGTGACGCGCGCCCGCGCCAGTGCCGCCACCGCCCAGGCGGAGCGCGCCCAGGCCGCGGTGCAGCAGGCGCAGCTCAACCTGGAGTACACCACCCTGCGGGCTCCCGAGGCCGGCATCGTCAGTCAGAAGTCGGTCGAGCCCGGGCAGGTCGTCCAGTCCGGCCAGCCGCTGATGGCGCTCGTGCCCGCGCGACGACGTCTGGGTGACCGCCAACTTCAAGGAGACGCAGCTGCGGAACATGCGGCCCGGCCAGCCCGTCAGCGTCCACGTGGACGCCTACGGCGCGCGACTATCCGGGGCACGTGCGACAGCATCGCCGCCGCCACCGGCGCGCGCTTCAGCCTGCTGCCGCCGGAGAACGCCACCGGCAACTACGTCAAGGTCGTGCAGCGCGTGCCGGTGAAGATCGTCTTCGAGCCGGGCCAGGACCCCAGCACCTGCTGCGGCCCGGCATGTCGGTGGTCGCCGACGGTCAAGGTGCACTGACGTGGTCCGGCAGCTGGCCAGCGGCTTCGGCAACCGCGAGCACCGGCACGTCAAGCCCTGGATCGTCGCCATCGTCGGTCATGCTCGGCACCTTCATGGAGGTGCTCGACACCACGGTGGTGAACGTGTCGCTGCCGCACATCGCCGGCAGCCTCTCGGCCACGATCGACGAGGCCACCTGGGTCGCTGACGTCCTACCTGGTCGCCAACGCCATCATCCTGCCGATGACCGGCTGGCTGGCCAGCTACTTCGGCCGCAAGCGCCTCCTGATGATCTCGGTGGTCGGCTTCACCGCTGCCTCGCTCGCTGTGCGGCCTGGCGCCCAACCTGACCGTCGCTCATCCTCTTCCGCGTGATCCAGGGCGCGACCGGCGGCGGCCTGCAGCCGCTCTCGCAGGCCATCATGCTGGAGGCTTTCCGCCGCGAAGAGCGCGGCAAGGCCATGGCCTTCTGGGGCCTCGGCATCGTCGTCGCGCCCATGCTCGGCCCGGTGCTCGGCGGCTGGCTCACCGACAACTACAGCTGGCGCTGGGTCTTCTACATCAACCTTCCCGTCGGGCATCGCCGCGCTCGTCATGATCGGAGCTGTTCGTCTTCGATCCGCCCTACCTCAAGCGCGCACTCCGACAGCGTCGACTACTGGGGCATCGGGCTGCTGGCGGTCGGCATCGGCGCGCTGCAGATCGCTGCTCGACAAGGGCCAGCAGGAGGACTGGTTCTCCTCGCACTGGATCATGCTGCTGGCCGTCGTGGCCGCGGTCGGCTTGGTCGTTTTCGTTCTCCGGGAGCTGCGGACCGACCACCCGGTGGTCGACCTGCGCGTGTTCCGCAACCGCACTTACGCCACCGGCGTCTTCCTGATGACCATCCTGGGGTTCGTGCTCTACGGCAGCCTGGTGCTGCTCCCATCCTGCTGCAGACCCTGCTGGGCTACTCCGTCGCTACAGGCCGGGCTCGCGATGGCGCCGCGCGGCATCGGCTCGTTCATCGCCATGCCCCTCGTCGGCTTCCTGATCGGCAGCATCGATCCGCGCAAACTGCTGGCCAGCGGCCTCGTGCTGTCCGCGCTCAGCCTGCTGCAGCTCGCCGCGCTCAACCTGAACGCCGGCTACTGGGACATCTTCTGGCCGCAGTTCGTCCAGGGCGTCGCGCTGGGCCTGCTCTTCGTGCCGCTGACCACCATCACGATGGATCGCCATCCCGCACGAGCAGATGGGCAACGCCACCAGCATCTTCAACCTGATGCGGAACATCGGCGGCAGCTTCGGCATCGCCAGCGTCACCACCATCCTGGCGCGCAATATGCAGACCCACACCAACGTCCTGGTGGGGCACGTCAGCCCCTACGATCCGGCGGCGCAGATCATGTTCAACAACGTGCGCGCGTGGTTCCTGGCGCACGGCTCCGACGCCGTCACCGCCACCCGCCAGGCCTATGCCGCCATGTTCGTCCAGGTGCACAACCAGGCAGCCATGCTCAGCTTCATTGACTGCTTCCGCCTGCTGGGCCTGATGTTCCTGCTGCTCCTGCCGCTTATCCTGCTCATGCGCCGCCCCACCCACCAACGCGCCGCCGCCGCCGCCCACTGAGGCCCTTTCTAGCAACTGGCAAGTACATGCGGAAAAGTCTGGTACCGGCGCAACGCGCGCCTGTGCAAGCGACTTACTGGTTTTCAGTCAAAAAGGAAGAATGTACTCGGGCAGGAGACGCCGAGCCAGCAGTGTGGAAATCGCGGCATCAATGTGTAACCTACTGTGTTATTATGTACTTAGGGCTGCCCGAAAATAATCTGGCAGCTCGCGCGATTGCACTTATAATTCGCCATCCTTTGCTTGGGCTTGGGTTTTACGGGGTACTGTGCTTCTGCGGTAAGCAAGAAGATCCATGTCACTTCCTTCCGACCCGCAAAATGCGCTGTTCGATCTCAGAACCGATGCACAGTTGATGCATCGCCTCAGAACACTGCCAAAGATCGATCTGCATCGTCATTTAACCGGTTCGATTGATGCGAGCACGGCCGTTAAGATCGCGGCGAAGTACCGACTCCACCTTCCGACCTATATCGTTACCGACCTCGATCAGCAGCTTTTTGGTAAGCGAAAGCTCGCAGACCTTGAAGAATACTTTGGTCCCTGGGAAGTGTTGAACGGGCTGTTTGTGAATGCCGACGCCACTCGCGAAATCGTGCTCGAAAGTATTCGTCAAGCAGCCGAGGACAATGTGGTCTATGCTGAGTTTCGGACCGGCCCGCGTGGTTTTTTGGGCCCGGACCGTTCCGACTTTCCATTCGAAGAATTCCTCGCCGCCGTTTCATCCGCGGCTGCAGAAGCGGAAGTCACGTATGGCGTGATGGCACGATTTCTGGTCGGTATTCCACGACACGTATTCGGACCGATTTCGAAGGAATCGCGAACTCGGATGTATGCGGGGCTCATTTCTGTTCTAAACGGACATTCGCAGTTTTTCGTGGGCGTAGACCTAAATGGTCTCGAGAATGCCTTTCCGACTGCCGAATTCAAGAGCTGCTTCGACGTAGCGAAAGCGAATGGCTTCCCCGTCACTGTTCACGCGGGCGAATGCGGCCCTGCCTCAAACGTCGCAACTGCAGTCCGCGATTTGCATGCCGTCCGCATAGGACACGGAGTTGCAGCAGCTCAAGACAGTTCAGTTCTCGATTTGCTCGCCCAGCGGCATTGTTTACTCGAGGTCTGCCCGACCAGCAATGAAATGCTCGGCGTTGTCGGTCGGATCTCGGACCTACCACTGCGACGATTCGAGGAGCGTGGAGTCCCATTTGCGATTTGTACCGACAACCCAGCTCGTTGCAAGACATTGATGAGCGAAGAACTATATAAGGTCGCAAAGGCATTTGATTATACGGACGAGCATCTCCTTCATCTCACCCACACAGCCATACACCACTCCTTCGCGACGCCAGAGATCCGGCATCTTCTGCACACAAGAATCGAAGCTGAGTGGCGGCATACGCAGGGTATTTTGGCGAACGCAGCAATAGACTGACAGTTCCGCTTTTGACGGTTCGCTACGAAGTCTGTATCGTGTCATTGTACATCTCACCCGCAAATGTAGGATCGAGGAGTGACGATATGGTGGCTTCCAGTAAACGCCAGTCGGCTCTTTGGGCACGCATTATTGCTGGTATAACCGACCTCATCATTAACGTCCTAGGTGTGGTCTTCGGCGCGGTCCTCGCTTACTTCCTAACGAAGGAGTCTGGGATCAGCTCGTGGGTCGTGGCTCTCGCTGTGGCTGCTTACCTTTGCATATTGGTGATCGCCCTAGCGTTGCGAGGGGCAAGGCAGCTTGAGCTGCAAGAAGCTCGTGAAGCAGAACGCGAGGCGCGTCGGCAGGCGGAGAGCAGTACGCGTCAGACGAACGAGCTGAAGGTACAGTGGCGTCAGGAGGAGCGTGAGGAAAGTGTCGATCTGGCGAATATGGCAATTAGCTCCACCACGCGTGTTCTTAGGATTTTTTCCGAACAGCTACAACTGGTGTCGGCCACTCACGGTGTGCTCAGGTTGAACGACACCGAGGTCATGTCGCTAAAGTCGCGCTTGCTCGAGGAGATCTTTTACAACCTCCGAATGGTATTTGATTCTGACAAGCGTGGTATTGATACCACCACTTACCCTCACAATTTCTATAAGGTAGCGCTATATGAGCCAGACAATCTCGAACACCCCTCTGTGCTAAAGAGGACGTTCTACGACTACCCAGAAGGGCTTTCCCCAGGAGAAGGAAGCGACACGTTCGTTCTTGCAGAAAACCACGACCATGCGAGAGCTGCCGTCGTGATTGCGTTCAAGAAGCAGAGTATAGAGGTCTTGGAGGACATTCCAGAGGAAGCCAAGAAAGGAGCTCGGGCTCGCTGGGTAAACTGTCGCCAGGGTCATGCTGAGGAGTATGCATCAATGGCGTGCGCGGCCATTGTCAGCGGCAAGAAAGGGCAGCCGGCGCGTCATTGCCTTGGTGTAGTCGTTGTCGACACGAATAAGAAGCGGTATTTCCAGGAGACCAGAGAATTCCAGGCTTTTCTTGGTAACATTTTGAATCCATTCAGAACCTTACTGACAATCACACTGGAACTGTCGCGACTGTCGAGCCAAGGCGATAAGACGCCTCAGGCGGGGCCGGCTGCGGCTTGAAAAGGCTGACCTCGTTTATCGATTCGTTGCAAGCTAACTGCTGTAAACGACTGCTGTCGGCAAACGGGCTCAGTGAGAGAGTACCCCCTCTGAATTAGACATCAGGGACTCGGGTTTTGGTTAGTGGTCGAGGGCTGCCCCACCCGATCCGCTCCGCTCGTCTGGGATTATGCGAACCCCGCGCTGCCGCCGCGTGCGCCCTCGCGCCCCTCTCGCCTCCCCTTCGCGCCCTCTGCGTTGGACATCCTAAGCGACTATCCCCGCCGCCCTGGCCTGCTCCTTCCATCGTTCTTCGTTCACGCCGAAGGCGAGGAGCCACAGGATTTTCGCTCCTGCCGCGAGCAGCCCGAGGACCAGGATGTAGGGCAACAGCCGGTAGGCGAGCGGCGGATACAGGAAGCTCAGCCAACCCAAACCTCCCACTATCCCCAGCACCCCCAGGATCCGCGGCAGGAAGGTGGACCGGATGATGAGGTAGCCGGTCAGCGGTGCATAGATTCCGAAAAACACCAGGGCCATCGCCGCGCCCTGGTCATTCACCTTGAGCGAGAGGAGCGCCAGCGCCTGCAACTGTGCCGCGCTGAATACGCTCAAGTAGTGCGCGCCTCCCAGGATGAACAAGGGGGCGATAAAAAACAGCCGGCTCAGCGCCTTGATGACGCAACCGGTGAGGCCGATGAACGCCGCCAGCAGAGAGACGCTCCTGCCCGCCGGCTTCAGCAGGTCATAAAAGAGAGCTGTCATCGCCACCTGGCACGCCATCTCGATGAGGTAGACGGCGAAACCCGCCTGAAACAAGCCTCGGTGCGCCAGGATGTTGGTCGCGGTGGCCGCGGCGTCGCCGTCTACCACCAGGCTGCCGCTCACGAAACCCTGGGCGAATGCCGCCGTCAGCATGGTGAGGAGATAAAACGCACCCGCAAGCCTGGCTTTGAGACGCGGCGACGCTCCTGCAATCCGTTCCATCATTTCCTCGCCTCCTGAGCGACTGAGACCTCACGCGCGATGCCAGAACAGAATCGTGAGGAGGTTATTCGACCCCGAGCCTTGGCACACTTCGTCCTGGGGACACATACGAGGACCGGGGCCCGGAAGTTCCACCGGAAGCCAGAAAAAGCGAACCCAGCCCTTACGGGCTGGGCTAATCCCACACGCGCGGCGCTCGTGTGGGAGCGCCCGGCTGGGGAAAGCCGGCGGCGCAGAGGACGACATCCGGGCGGAGGAGTTTTCCGGCTACGGAGATACCGGGCCTGGCTTCACGCAGTGGCTTTGTGAATCACTTTACGTCCGGCGTTGACAGCGGAGCTGATTTGCTCCTTGCCCTTATCCAGGGCGGCGTTGAGTTCCGCCTTTTTCTCGCCCACAAAGTCTTTTCCGCTTTCCACCCAGCCGCTGACCTGGTCGCGGGCATCGTGTCCCATGGCGGTGAGATGTTCAGCGCCTTCATTCACGCCGGCTGCGATCATTTTGCGGGTCTCGCGGCCCGACTTGGGAGCGTACAGAATCGCCACCCCGGCCCCTAAACCCAATCCGGCGAGAAACCAGCCAATACTCTTGCGATCTGCTGACATCGTGTCGCCTCCTGGTGCTGCTGAGCAGTATCGAAGTTTCGGCGCGCAAAAACTGGTCAATAGTGACCGCGCAGGCCGCGGCAAAACCGTGCAATTCAGGGCAGACCTGCAATTTCTTCGGATGCGATGCTGGCCGAGGGCAGGGGATGCTCTGCTGAAAACGCAATCGAGGAGGACCCGCAATGACACTTTCAACGATCTTCTTGGCCGTAGCGTTCATCTGCTTCGTGCTCGCGGCCTTCGGAGTAAAGACCGGAAAAATCAGCACCGTGGCCTTAGGTCTGGCCTTTTGGGTGCTGGCCTTGCTGGTCGGAACGATGCACATGCCGGCCTTTCGCTGATCCACAGCCGCACGCAGTGAAACGTCGCGATGGGCGGGCGGTGGGCTGATCCCGCCCGAGCGGCGCGCGCGAGGCCCCCACAAGTAAATTAACCTCCCTGTCCTAGAGTGAACAGCACTGCTGCGGGCTTGATGACATCATCTGGGTATGGCAAAGACGAAGTACAAGAAAGCATCTGACAAAGCACTCCTTGCCAGCATCACGAAAGAAATGGCGGAGCCCCGCGTGGCCGGATCCGCCCAGAAGCAGGAAGTGAAGCGAGATGATGGGACCGGTCGCGTGGGAAGCGGCTGAGAAGCCAGCCAGGGCCGCACTCGCGCTGCCGTGGTTCGCCCTCCCGGCGGCAAAAAAGTAGGCCCAGCCCTTACGGGCTGGGCCAGGTCCACACGAACAAGTCGTGTGGGGCACACGCGGCTTACTTCGCCGCCGCTGCGCCCACCGTATACGTCCCGGTGCACTCCCAGTCGGAAGTTTCGTCGGCCCCGAGTTTTCCGGAGCAGGTCCCGGAACCCTTGATCCCCTTGTACTTTCCGGTGCCGCTCAGGATCTTCCACTTGTTGGAGACAGGTTTCGTGATGTCGGTGGAGGCGGCCTCTTCATAGGTGTAGAAAACCTTGTCTCCGCCGTCCATGGTCACGTTGAAGCGGCCATGCAGAGCGAGGGAGGCCTTCCACATCTCCCGGAATTCCGTATAGGCGGCGGATTTTTCCGCGAAGCCGCTGTCGCTGGCGGTCGCGCTGCAGGTGCCCTGGGCGATGTTGTAGCTGTGATCCGCCATGTCGCCCACGTCGAATTTGTGCTCTGCCGATGGTTTCGGGCAGTGCCACTTGGTCCCCACCTTGTTCTGAGCCATCGCTGCGGACCCGAACACTAGCAGGGTGCACGCAACGAGTAATAGTTTACGCATTCTTGATTCTCTCCTTATGTCACTTGGAATCGAAATTCAGGCGGACCATTGTACCTGAGGGGAGATTTTGGCAAGCGCCGGCCGGCGGCGGCTGAGTTTCGAGTTGCGACACGCGGCATCGGTTGAAAAACGCGAGCGGCAGGGTAGCGCGGAGGGGGTAGGGATCCTTCGACTCGCGCGCAGTCGCATGCGCTTCCTCGCGCTCGCTCAGGATGACATTCCGGGGGGTGTGTCTGATGCAGGCCTGAAGGCCTGCGCCATCCGAGTTGCCAGTTGCCAGAAAAAGCAGATCCCTCGCTCTGTCACCCCATCAAGCCAAACCCGGGCTCGATGGGGACCCCGGCGCGCTCGGGATGACAAAAAAGAAGCAGTTCCCAGTTGGCAGCAGCCAGTAGCCAGTAGCCAGTAGCCAACAGCCAGCAGCTAGCGGCCGCGGGGGTTCCATTTCTGGACGCTTTTCCCGTTTCTGGACCCCCAGCGGTGCTGCCCCACCTCTAAGCCGTTAATTCTTTGGGAATAACGTTTGGCCACGATCTTGCCGATGACCAGGATGAATGTCCACCAGTTTCCTACGACGGCGCAAGCGGCTGGGGGAAGTGCTGCGCGAGAGCAACGCCATTTCCCCGCAGACGCTGCAGGAGGCGCTGGCGCAGCACGAGTCGGGCGCCGGGCGCCTGGGGGAAGTGCTGCTGCGCCGCGGCTCGCTTACCCGCAAATCGCTGGCGGCGGCGCTGGAGCAGGTGACCGGAGCGGCGTTCCTGGACGCGCGCCAGCTGATGCCGGCGAGCGAACTGCTGGAGCTGCTGCCCTACGACATTGCGCGGCGCCACACCGCGCTGGTGGTGGAGCGGCATGGGCGCCGCTTGCGGGTGGTGATGGCGGAGCCGCAGAACCTGGCGGCGATTGACGAGATCCGCTTTGTCACCGGCATGGAGATCGAGCCGCGCATCGGCCTGGGGGACGACATCCGCGCCCAGATCGAGGCGGCGTATCACGGCGCGGTGGCCCGCACCGAGAAGTTGACCGCGGTCACCGGCTCCGCCGCCGAGGCGCAGGTGGAGTTCATCTGCGTGGCGCGCGGCCGCAACCGCGTCCGCCTGCGCGACGAAGCCAGCAGCGAATTGCAGAGCGACAGCACCCCGGCGGTGCGGGTGGTGGCGCGCGTCCTGGCCGCCGCCTCCGCCCGCGGCGCCAGCGACATCCACATCGAGCAGGCCCCCGATTGCACCAACGTGCGGCTGCGGGTGGACGGCATCCTGCACGAGCTCACCTCGGTGCCGGACTCGATGCGCAACTCGCTGGTGTCGCGCATCAAGATCCTCGCCGACCTCGACATTGCCGAGCGCCGTATGCCCCAGGACGGCCGTTTCCTGGTGCGCATCGGGGAGAAGTCGCTGGATGTGCGCGTTTCCACCCTGCCCACACAATTCGGCGAAAAGATCGTCCTGCGGCTGCTGGATTCCACCAACAGCGCTGCCAACCTCAATGCCCTGGGGCTGGACGCGGAGCACGTGGCGGCGCTGACCGCGGAGCTGCGCCAGCCGCAGGGCATGGTGCTGGTGACCGGCCCCACCGGCTCCGGCAAGAGCACCACCCTGTATGGGGCGCTCAACCTGATGCGCGGCCCCGCCATTAACATCACCACCGTGGAAGATCCGGTGGAGTACGTGATCCCCGGGATCAACCAGGTGCAGGTGCACGCCAAGACGGGACGCACCTTCGCCGGGGTGCTGCGCTCGATCCTGCGCCAGGACCCCAACGTCATCATGGTGGGGGAGATACGCGACGCGGAGACGGCGGAGATAGCGCTGCAGGCGGCGCAAACCGGCCACATGGTGCTCTCCACCCTGCACACCAACGACAGCGTGGCCGCGGTGGGGCGGCTGTTGGAGTTGAAGGTGGCGCCCTTCCTGATCGCGTCTTCGGTGAGCGCGATCGTGGCCCAGCGGCTGGCGCGCAAGCTGTGCGCCTGCCGTAGCGAGGAGCCGGCCACCCCGGAGTACCTGGCCGAACTGGCGGCCGCGGGCCTGACGTGGGCGACGCCGGCCAGCCGCTTCCGCCCCCGCGGCTGCGAGGAGTGCGGCGAGACCGGGTATCGGGGGCGGGTCGGCATCTTCGAAATCCTGGTGCTCGACGACATGCTGCGCAACGCCATTCTGGCGGGGGCGGCCGACACCGAGTTGCGCGAGATGGTGCGGCTGCATTCCGTCAAGCTCATGCCCGAACACGCTCTGCAAAAAGTGGTGAGCGGCCTCACTTCCTTCGAGGAGGTGCGCCGGGTGGTGATGTTCGAGAAACGCAGCGGGCGGCGCTGCGGGCGGTGCGCGGCGCTGGCGTCGCCGGGCTTCGGCTACTGCCCGCACTGCGGCACGCGCCTGGTCCAGGCCGACGCCCCGCTCAGCCTGCACAAACGCCGCGGCGGCGCTCGTCCCCGGGTGGTGATGCAATGAAACCCATGACGCCCACACACCGTGTTCTGGCGCGCGAGAACTGCTACACCGACCTCACGGTGGCCTGCGAGGGGCACGCCGACCTGGTGCCGGTGGCGGTGCCCGACCTCAGCCCGCACGGCATGTTCATTCCCACCCCCTGCTACTTTCCGCAAGGCGCGGTGCTCAAGCTGAGCTTTCGCCTGGTCCACACCCGGGTGGAGATCCACGCGCGCGCGGAAGTGCGGCATTGCGCCGGGGGGCTGGGGGTGGGAGTGGAGTTTGTCGACCTGTTGGCCGAACAGCGGCGCGCCATCGAGGAGGAGTTGGCCGCCATCCGCGCCCTGGAGCCGGCCGCGCCTTAACCGCAGCCCTTCCCCTCCCCTGGGAAATGGAGGATTCCGCCCGTCCCGCGGAAACGCGCCCGCCCATGAGCGAAGGGCAGCGCAATGCCTGGATCCTGACCGTCTACGGCATCTTCGGCCTGGGCGTGCTGGGGGTGATCTTTTATACCGTCGCGCAGTACGCCGTCCGCTGACCTGGCCGGAGATGGTTGAGTTTGACCACCGGACGCGAAAAGGGAGCGCCGGCGCGCGCCCTTTTCATTTTCTCCGTGGTGGGCGCTACACCGTGACCTGCTGGCCCTGCTCGGCCTCGACCCCGGCCTCGCGCAGGAACTTCGCCGCCTCTTCCGGCGGGGTGGGATTGATGTAGAAGCCCGTCCCCCACTCGAAGCCGGCCATGCGGGTGAGTTTCGGCATGAGCTCGATGTGCCAGTGGTAGTAGTCGTTGGTGGTCTCGGCGACCGGCGAGCTGTGGATCACCAGGTTGTACGCGGGGTTATCGAGCACGCGGTCCACCTTGATGAGCACCAGCTTGAGGGCCTGGGCGAGCGCCGTGTAGATCTGCGAGGTGGCGTTTTCGAAGGCGGACTCGTGGCGCTTGGGGAGGATCCAGGTCTCGAAGGGGAAGCGCGGGGCGTAGGGCGCGAGGGTGACGAACTCCGGGTTTTCGGCGACCACGCGCGCGCCCGACTCCATGTCCTGGCGCACCGCGTCGCAGAAGATGCAGCGCTCCTTCAGCCGGAAATAATTGCGCGCGCCCTCGACTTCCTCCACCACCTGCTTGGGGACGATGGGGAGGGCGATGAGCTGCGAGTGGGTGTGCTCGAGCGACGCGCCCGCCGCCTCGCCGTGGTTCTTGAAGATCAGGATGTACTTGAAGCGCTTGTCCTGCTTGAGGTCGAGGATGCGGTCGCGGAAGGCCCACAGGGTGTTCTCAATGTTCTTGACGGGCATGGTGGCGAGGGTGTGGGCGTGCTCGGGGGTCTCGATGATGACCTCGTGCGCGCCGATGCCGTTCATGCGGTCGAACATGCCGTCGGCCTGGCGGCCGAGGTTGCCTTCGATGCCGAGCGCCGGGAACTTGTTGGGGACGACGCGCACGCGCCACCCGGGGGTGTCACGCTCCGGGGAGGCGGCAGTGGACGACGAGCGGTAGGCCAGCACCTCGGGCGGCGTGCGGTTTTCGTTGCCGGGACAGAAGGGGCAAAAGGCCGTCCCCTTGATCCGGACCTGCTCGCGGGTGAAATCGGTGGGACGCTTGGCGCGGTCGGTGGAGATGATGACCCAGCGGCCAACGATGGGATCTTTTCTCAGTTCAGGCAATGCGAAGTTTCCTCGGGGCTCGGCCGCAGGGACGGGCAGTGACCAGCGCCCCACCCGCGGGCGCACTATCTTACCGCAGAGGAAAGGCATCCCGAAACAGCATGATGGCGGGCGGAGGGCGGGGACCGCGCCGCTGAGCCAAGTGCCTTGCCTGCTGCGTGTCCCCGGGGCTACCATTCGCCTGCTGCCAGCGGCGAACGGGATCACCCCCTCCGGCCCCTGAGCGTCCCGCACATTCCTGATGAGGTGGAATCCCCCTTCGCTGCGGAGAAGGAGCCGCCATGCTCTGGTGGAACCTGCGCAAGCTGAGGCGCGGCGCCAGCCGCCAGCGAAGCGACGCCGTCACCCAGCTGAGCCAATCGAAGAGTCCCCGCACTTTGGACGCGCTGATCCGCATCCTGCAAACGCCGGGGGAGTATTCCACGAGCAAGCCGGGCAACCTCAGGTTCCGCGGAGAGTCTGCGGAAGCGCGCGAGGCGGCGGCGGAGGTTTTGGGCAACCTCAAGAATGCGCGCGCCGTGGAGCCGCTGATCGCCGCGCTGAAGAACGACAAGGCAGAGGAGGTGCGGAGCCGGGCCGCCAGCGTGTTGAGCCGCTTTGGCGGCGCGCGCGTGCAGCAGGCGCTGGAGGAGAAGCTGCGCGCCGGCGACGAAGACCGCAGCGTGGTGCACAACGTTGCTGAAATCCTGGCCCGGATGGGGGAAGCGGCCAAGCCGGCGCTGGCTGCTGCGATGCGAGATGAGCGGGACGCTATCCGCCGCGAGGTCGCTCTGACCCTGTACTGGGTGCAGGATGCGAGGTTCTCCGACCTGCTGGTGAATGCGCTGCAAGACGGTGACGAGGAGGTCAGACGCTACGCGGGCAAAGCCCTCCTGGAGTTGGCGAAAAAGGGAGCAGCGACCGGCGGCCCGCCCACGCCATTGATGCTCCTGCTGGCGGCGGTGGAACCCAGCAAGGATGTGTCGGAGGGCGCGCTCGATCTGAGGCAGATCCGCGGACGGGTGCAGGAGATTCTGGGCAAGATTCCCGCGGAGTGGTGGAAGACCCTGGAAGCCCGTTACGCCGTCCCAACGCTGATCGAAAAGACGCGCGATGACAGTTACAAAGTGCGGGTCGCTGCGGTGGAGGCATTGGGGCGCATCGGCGATCCCAGCGCGCGAAAAGCGCTCTTGGAATTCCTGTTCGGCGAAGTCAACGCGCGGCGCGCCGGCAGCATGGCGGTGGCCGGCGGCTACGCCGCGGCGAAGGAAGCACTGGACGCGATCGCCCCGGACTGGCGGCAGTCGGAAGACGGACGGCGGGGGGTCTACGAGTTGATCAACAAGCTGGTGAACCACGACCCGGGAACCCGGGGACAGGGCAGCCACAGCCTGCCCGAAATCGATCCACAATGGGAGAAATCCGAGGAGGCGAAGCGCGCCCTTCCCGCGCTCATGCTCGGGCTGCGTTATCCGGACAAGTACCAGCGCAGCAACGCGGCGTTTTACCTGGGGGAGATCGGGGATCCGCAGGCCGTGGACTGGCTCCTGGACGCCTTCGATGATGCCGAAGACGAGGTCCGGCAGTCGGTGCGGGGGGCGCTCGAGACCTCGTGTCGCAGGCGGAGATCGCCGAACGGCTCCAAGCTCGGAGAGCCCTCAAGGCCCGCCTGGAGGCGGAGAAAAACGAAGCAGCGGCAGGCAGCGCGCTGCGGGCGGCGCTGGAACCCAGCCGGGATGTGCCGGAGGGCGCGCTCGATCTGAGCCACATCCGCGGACGGGTGCAGGAAATCCTGGGCAAGATCCCCGCGGAGTGGTGGAAGACACAGGGGGCCCGCAGCGCTGTCCCGACGCTGATCGAAAAGACGCGCCATGGCAGTTACAAAGTGGGGGTCGCGGCGGTGGAGGCACTGGGGCACATCGGCGATCCCAGCGCGCGACAAGCGCTCCTGCAATTCCTGTTCGGCGAGGTCAACGCGCAGCGCGCCAGCAGCATGGCCGTGGCCGGCGGCTTCGCGGCGGCGAAGGAAGCGCTGGAGGTGATCGACCCGGAGTGGCGGCGGTCGGAAGACGGGCGGCAGGGGATCTACGGGCTGATCAAGAAGCTGGTGGACGCTGACTCAGGAACCCGGGGCCACGGCAGCCACGGCCTGCCCCAGATCGATCCGGCGTGGACGAAATCCGAGGAGGCCAAGCGCGCCCTTCCCGCGCTCGTGCTCGGGCTGCGTGCTCCGGAGAAGTACCAGCGCAGCAGCGCGGCGTTCTACCTGGGGGAGATCGGCGACCCGCAGGCCGTGGACCCGCTCCTGGACGCCCTCGATGATGCTGAAGACTATGTCCAGCAGTCGGCGCGGCGGGCGCTGGAGAGCTTCATGCCGCCAGAAGAGATCGCCGCGCGGCTCCAAGCCCGGAAACAGGGGCCGGCGAGCGCAGCGGCGGCGCCGGCCGCCGCCGTTGCCAAGCCGAAGCAGGACCGGTCCCAGGAGTGGCTGAAGAAAGCCTGGGAAATGAACCCGGATGCGCCGGCGTGCTTCCAGTGCGGCAAGCCGCTGGGCGGCGGAGGTTCCTTGCTGGACGGAGGCGGGAGAGTCTTCACCGCGGGCGTCACGGCGGGTTCCGCGGCCGACATGCAGCAGCGTTACCGTTTGTTCCAGGGAACTGTCTGTTTCGCCTGCCTCGCCGTGTTCTGCACGGACTGCGTCGGGAAGCCCGTGGACCGGTGTCCCGCATGCGGCGGCGCCACCAAGCCCGCGTTCCAGCGTGAGCTATTGGAACTGCGCGGCCAAGGCGGAGCGCGCCGAGTACAAGCATTCGCGCAGGCACATGCGGGAGCAGCCGCTCCCGCGGTCGAGGAAACCGATGCGATGGTGGCCGCGTACGAGCAGGAGATCCTGCGCTTCCTGACAACGCCGCGCACGAAGGAGTACGAACGGCAGACCAATTCCTGGTGGGCGAAAGACAACCTGCAACTGGTGCTGGCCAAAGCCGGTTTTATGGACGATGCCGGCGAAAGCTTCGTGCCGCGCGTGGAAGCGGCCATCCGCTCGCTGCTGAAGAAGGGCAAAATCCGCACCAACGGAGCTGAGTACCGCGCCAGCTGAGCATGGAAATGCCGGGCGGTTACCGCAAAGGAAAGGCGTCCCGAAACAGGGTGATGGCGGGCGGGCCGGCGGTGGCGGCGCGAGACACCGTCACCACATCAAAGCGGGAGGGTCCGGGATGGGGGTGGCGACGCAGGAAATCGCGCGCCATGGCGCAGAGTTCGTCGCGCTTGGTGGCGTCCACGGCGGCTTCGGGGGGCGCGACGTCGCGCGAAGTACGGGTCTTCACCTCGACGAAGCAGAGCGTGGCGCCCTCCCAGGCCACCAGGTCGAGTTCTCCGGCGTGGCGGGGTGAACGCCAGTTGCGCGCGACCACGGTGTAGCCGAGCTGCCGCAAGTAGAAGTAGGCGTCCTCTTCGCCGCGGCGTCCGGTGGTGAGGTGCGCGGGTTCCTTGGCGCGCGCAGGATGGAGGGCGTCGAGCGCGCGCAGCACGGTTCTGGTGATCCGTCCCCTCATAGGTTCACCGCCGCGACGCCGCGGACGCGAAGGCCCCAGCGTCGAACTTCGGGCGCCCTAACGGCGCTTCCCTGCCGGCTTCTTCGGCGCCTTGCCCTCGACAATGGAAATACATTCGTCGAGAACGTCGAGCATGGTGTCGGCCTGCTCGCGCGTGACCACCAGGGGCGGGGCGATGCGGATGGTGTTCGGTCCGGCGCCCAGCATGAGGATGCCGCGCGCGAAGGCCAGGTTCACGATCTGCTCGCGTTCGTCGTGGGCGCGCGCGCGCGTCTGCTGGTCTTTCACGATCTCGACGCCAATCATCAGGCCGAGGCCGCGCACGTCGCCGACCATGGGGTGGCGCGCCGGCCAGTCGGCGAGCCGCTGCATGATATGCGCCCCGACGCGGCGGGCGTTGGCGAGGCATTCGCGCTCGATGATGTCCATGGTGGCCAGGGCCGCGGCGATGCAGACGGGGTTGCCGCCGAAGGTGGAGGCATGCGAGCCGGGCACCCAGTCCATGAGGTCGGCGCGCGCGATCATGACTCCCAGGGGCATGCCGCTGGCGATGCCCTTGGCGATGGTGACGATGTCGGGCGCGACGCCGGCGTGCTGAATCGCCCACCACTTGCCGGTGCGTCCGGCGCCCGACTGCACTTCGTCGGCGACCAGCAGGATGCCGTGGCGGTCGCAGATGGCGCGGAGTTCGCGCAGAAATTCCGGCGGAGCGGGCAGGTAGCCGCCTTCGCCCTGGATGGGCTCGACGAAGATGGCCGCCACCTCTTCGGGCGCGAGGGCGGTGGTAAACACTTTCTCTTCGAGGAAGCGCGCGCAATCGACCGCGTACTCGGTGGCGTCGGTGCCGGCGGGCCGGTGGTAGACGTCGGGATAAGGGATGTGGGTGACGCCGGGCACCAGGGGCGCGAAGCGGCGGCGCTGCTGGGGTTTGGACGCGGTCAGGGAGAGCGCGCCCAGGGTGCGTCCGTGGAAGGCGCCATAGAAGGCGATGATGTGCTGGCGGCGAGTGTGGTAGCGCGCCAGCTTCATCGCCGCCTCCACCGCCTCCGTCCCCGAGTTGCCATAGTAGATCTTGTGCGGGCCGGGCATGGGCGCGACCTGCGAGAGGCGCGCGGCCAGCGTGACCATGGACTCGTAATAGAAGTCGGTGCCCGACATGTGGATCAATTCCGCCGCCTGCTTCTGGATGGCCTGCACCACGTGCGGATGGCAGTGGCCGGTGGAGCAGACGGCGATGCCGGAGGAGAAGTCGAGGAACTCGTTGCCGTCGACATCCTCGATGACGACGCCGCGGCCGCGCTTGGCGACCAGCGGATAGGAGCGGGTGTAGGAGGGCGAAATCAGCTGCTGGTCGGCCTTGACGATGCGCTGCGCATTAGCGCCGGGAATTTTGGTGCGCAGCTGCGGCGCCGCCGCGATGCGTTTGCTCTGGGTAGCCATGATGTTTCTCCTTGCGAATCGCCTCGACGGCCAGAGCCGACCGAGGTTGAGGCCCGCAGAGCGCTCGGGCTCACGCCCTCGCGCGGTAGTGTCGCCCCTAAAGGGGCTCGGGTTTCTTATGGGCGCTGACCCAGGGCTTACGCCCTGGGCTAACCTATGCCGCCGCTACGCGGCTGGAGAATCGGCACTAGCAAAGGTTGGCGCCCCGGGACAAGTCTTACGTTCAAAGCAGGTCAGGCGCTGCCGAAGAGGTTGGGGCGCGATTGCGCGGGCAGGAGATGCAGCCACAGCCGGGGGCGCGCGCTATCGAGCGAGCGCGGGCTGGGAGTGCGCTGGGTGACGTGGAAGCGCATGGCGGCTGCGCTGATTATAGCGCGAGCACACCAGCAGTCAGCATTCAGCAGTCAGCATTCAGCCGTCAACCTGCGGAAAAGCTACTGGCACTCTCCCGACTGAATACCGACCGCTGGTGGCTGAAAGCTGAGCGCTGAATGCTGAGTGCTGGGGATCGAGTAGGGCTCCCTCGTCGCTCCTCCACCCCAGCAAGCCAAGACCGGGCTTGCTGGGGGTCCCGAATGCGCTCCTCGGGATGTTTCAAGCGTGCGCAGCTCAGTCTGCGCCTTGCTCGACCGCCGGCAGCTCGGGTTCGGTGAGGGGCGCGGCGGGGAGCACGGGCGCGGTCGTCACCAGCACCACCGCCACCACGATGATGACCGTGCCGGCGAGCACGAAGGCGTCCACCGACTCGTGCAGCACCAGCCAGCCAAGAAACACCGCAACCACCGGATTGACGTAGGCGTAGGTGGCGACCTTGGAAGTGGGGACGTGGTGCAGCAGCCAGATGTAGGCGCTGAAACCGATCCAGGAGCCGAAGACGATGAGGTAGGCGATGGCGCCGAAGGCGCCCGGGGTCCACTGGGCGCGCGGAATGTCGCCGAGGAGCGCGGCGCCGAGCAGGTTGACGACGCCGGCAAAGGTCATCTGCCAGCCGGCCGCGGTCATGACATCCAGGCTCAGCCTCCAGCGGCGCGAGAGCACCGAGCCCAGCGCCCAACTCGCCGAAGCTTCCATCAGGAGCGCGGTGCCCAGCAGCGCCTTGCCGCGGAAAGCACCGCCGGCGGCCAGTTTCGGCCACAGCAGGACGACGATGCCGACGATGCCCAGGGCCACGCCGGCAACGCCACGGGGCGACGGCCGCGCGTGGCGGAAGAGGAGCGTCTCGATCAGCAGGACCCAGAGCGGCACCGCGGCCACGATGAGCGCGGTCAGCCCGGTGGGGACGTACAGCTCGCCCCAGGCCACCGCCACGTTGCCGCTGGTGAGCAGCAGGACGCCGATGACCACCAGCCGCCACGCCTGGTCGCGCGTGATGGCCACCCGGCGGCGGGTGGCGGCGCACCACGCCAGCATCAGGGTTCCCGCCACCAGGAAGCGGCTCGCTCCCATCACGAAGGGCGAGAGATGATCGACGGCCAGACGGATGCCGAGGTAGGTCGAGCCCCAGAGCACGTACACCAGCCCGAAGGCGAAGGCGACGCGCGACGCGCTGGGCGAAGGTGAGGTGCGGGTCACTTGCGGCGCCAGCGCACGCCGTCCTTGGTGTTTTCGAGGATGATGCCGGCGGCGGCGAGCTGCTGGCGGAGGGCGTCGGAGAGCTGGAAGTTGCGCGCCTTGCGCGCGGCCA
Organism: Terriglobia bacterium; assembly: GCA_963739375.1. Lineage (GTDB taxonomy): Bacteria > Acidobacteriota > Terriglobia > Terriglobales > Acidobacteriaceae > CAVUAF01. Next base: position 94,395 of record CAVUAF010000017.1, on the reverse strand, counting down.
CGTGTTCGCCGACCAGGCGCTCGACCTCGGCGTCGCTGATGGCGGCCGACTGCGCGACTTCGGCGGCGGCCGGCGTGATCTGCTGCTCGCGGCCTTCCGTACGCGCCCAGGCGACGATGCGCTGCACCTTGGGCGCATCACGGTCGGCCATGACGTCGAAGATGGCGTCGAAATCGGCGAGCACGGCGGTGAGCGGAGGCACGTTTTCCTGCAGCAGCTGTCCGGCATCGGCGGCGGCGTTGGCCTGGCGCACCAGCTCGAAGACCGCAGCCACGAACTCGGCGGTGTTGAGGTCGTCATCGAGCGCGGCGCGCATGGCGGCGCGCGTGCTTGCGGCGAGCTGCGCCAGCGGTTGGCTGCGGCCGGGCGGGAACGGCGACGTCGCCAGGCGCAGCTGGAAGTTGCGCAGCCGCTCCACCGAGCTGGCCGCCGACTTCAGACCGTCGAAGGTGAAGTTGAGCTGGTGGCGGTAGGGCGCCGAGGCCAGCAGAAAGCGAATGCTCGACGGCTTGTGGCCCAGGAGGACGAGGTCGCGCAGGGTGAAGAAGTTGCCGAGCGATTTCGACATCTTCTCGCCCTCGACCAGCAGAAAGCGGACGTGGAACCAGAAGCGGGCGAAGGTCTTGCCGGTCAGAGACTCGGACTGCGCGATTTCGTTTTCGTGGTGGGGGAAGACGAGGTCTTCGCCGCCGGCGTGCAAGTCGAAGCTCTCGCCCAGGTACTTCATGGCCATGGCCGAGCACTCGATGTGCCACCCGGGACGGCCGGGGCCGATCTCGGTCTCCCAGAAGGCTTCCCCGGGCTTGGGCGCCTTCCACAGCGCGAAGTCGCGCGCCTCTTCCTTGTCGAAGCGGTCGGAATCGACGCGCGCGCCGTCCTGGATGGCAGCCAGCTCCTTCTTGGAGAGCTTTCCGTACTGCGGGAAGCGGGCGATGCGGAAGTAGTAGGAGCCGTCGTCGGTGCGGTAGGCGATGCCGCGCGCGGCGAGGGCGCGGATGAGCGCGGCCATCTCCGGCATGTGCTCGGTGGCGCGCACCAGCTGCTCCGGGGCCTCGATGTCGAGCAGCGCAGTGTCTTCGAGGAAGGCTTGCTCGTATTTTTCGGTGTATTGGCGCACCGAGAGGCCGAGTTGCGCCGAGTTGGCGATGATGCGGTCGTCCACGTCGGTGATGTTCATGACATGGCGCAGGGTGAGGCCGGAGCGCCGCAGGTGGCGGCGCAGGATGTCGATGGCGACGAAGGTGCGGAAGTTGCCGATGTGCCCGAAGTCGTAGACCGTGGGGCCGCAGACGTACATGCGCACCGTGTTGTCCTGGGCGGGACGGAAGTCCTCCACCGTGCCGGTCAGCGTGTTGAAAAGGCGCAGCGCCATTGGGGTTCGATCAGGCGACGTAAACTTCCGATTCTAGCAATAAAGCAAACGCGCACCACCCCGGACGCAGAGGTTGCACGAAGGCGATGGGGAAAACCGCTTTCGCCTATAATGCGCACACCCCATGTCTCTCGTTCCCGGCACCCAACTCGGTCCCTACGAAATCCTTGCCCCGCTGGGCGCGGGCGGGATGGGCGAGGTGTATCGCGCGCGCGACACGCGCCTGGACCGCACCGTCGCCATCAAGGTCCTCTCTTCCGTGCTGACGGCCAACGCCGACGTCAAAGCGCGCTTTGAGCGCGAGGCCCGCGCCATCTCGCAGCTCCAGCATCCGCATATCTGCACCCTGCACGACATCGGGCGTGCGGAGATTGCGGGCGGGTCGCCCGCGTCCACCCAGGAAATTGATTACCTGGTCATGGAGTACCTGGAGGGCGAGACGCTGGCCGACCGGTTGCACAAGGGTGCGGTGCCGGTCGAGCAGGTGATGAAGATCGGCGTCGAGATCGCCGACGCGCTCGACAAGGCGCATCGCGCGGGCATCGTGCATCGCGATCTGAAGCCCGGGAACATCATGCTGACCAAGAGCGGGGCGAAGCTGCTGGATTTCGGGCTGGCCAAGCCGTTCGGTGCGATGGCGGCGGCCTCGGGCTCGGCGCCGCTGCTCTCGGCGGCGGCCACGCTCGGTCACGCCAGCCCGCAGGTTTCACCGTTGACCATGCAGGGCACCATCGTCGGCACGGTTCAGTACATGTCGCCGGAGCAGATCGAGGGCAAAGAGGCGGATGCGCGGTCGGACATTTTCGCCTTTGGCGCGGTGCTGTACGAGATGGCCACGGGGAAGCGCGCGTTTGCAGGTAAATCGCAGCTGACGGTGGCGAGTGCCATCCTGGAAAAAGATCCGGAGCCGGTTTCGGTGGCGCAGCCGAAGGCCCCGGCCGCGCTGGAGCACATCATCAGCTCGTGCCTGGCGAAGGACCCGGGGCAGCGCTGGCAGTGCGCGGCAGACGTAGCGCGCGAGTTGCATTGGATTGCGACCACGCCGGCGACGCCCCCGGCGAAGGCCGGGGAGAAAGCGCCGGCGGCACGCGGCGTGGCGCGCGTGGCCGCGATTGGCGTGCTGGTCGGGCTGGTGCTGGGGGCGGGCGCCGTGCTGACTTGGCGGCGCAGTGAGCCGCGGCAACCGCTCACGCTCTCCCTGCTGTCGCCGGAGGGAGCAAGCTTCAACTTCGCCGGGCTGTACGGGGCGCCGGCGATTTCGCCCGACGGGACGAAGATTGCGTTCATCGCCACCGTGCCCGGGGGCGACCGCAGCTTGTGGATTCGGCCGCTGGCGCAGGCGACCGCGCAGCGCGCGGCGAACACGGATGGGGCTTCGTTCCCCTTCTGGTCGCCCGACGGCCGCTTCGTTGGTTTCTTTGCGCAAGACAAATTGAAGACGCTGGACGTGGCGGCCGGCGCCACCTTCGACGTCTGTGCCGCCCCCGAAGGCCGGGGTGGCACCTGGAATGAGCGCGGCGACATCGTGTTCGGGAAGCGCGCCAACGGCCTCTTCCGCGTGGCCGCCAGCGGCGGCGCCGCCACGCCGCTGACCAAGCTCGACATCATCGAAAGGGGCGGCTCGAGCAGTCACCGGTTCCCCACTTTTCTGCCCGACGGCGAAACCCTGATCTTCGTCGTCCAGACAGGGCAGACCTTCGGCCAGGTGGCGACGACGTCGCTGCACGACCCGACGCTCCGGCTGCTTCCCAACGTGGTGAGCAACGTGGCTTATCGGGACGGCCTGCTGTACCACGTGCGCAACGGTTCGCTGATGGCCCAGCGTTTCGACGCCAAGCGGCTGGTCTTTACCGGCGATCCCGCGCCGCTGGCGAGCCCGGTGCAATACGACGCACAGTTCAACTATGCCGCCTTCTCGGTCGCGGGCAACGGCACCATCGTGTACGAAGGCGGCTTGGCGTCCAGGAGTCGCAGGTGGTCCGGTTCGATCGCACGGGGACGGCGCAGCCGGTGAAGGTGGCGACCGCCGACTACAACGAAATGCACCTCTCGCCGGACGGGACCCGCCTCACCCTCTCGACCTCCTCGGCCTCCGGGCAAGGTTCGGACTTGTGGCTGGTGCAGTTGAGTACGGGGCTGAGGTCGCGGCTCAGCCTGTCGGCCGACGGCGGGTGCTGCGGGGCATGGTCGCACGACGGCAAGCGTGTCTTCTACGCGAACGCAATCTTGAGCGGACTGCGCGTCCGCGTCGCGGACGGGAGCGCGGCGGAACAGCAACTGGCAACCCCGCCGGGGGGAGAAGTGAACACGGTGGGCTGGACCGGCGACGACCGCTACGTCGTCTACATGTGCAAGCCGGCGGCGGCCGGCGGGCGCCGCGAAATCTGGGTGGCGCCGGTGGACAGCGGCCCGGGCCACGCCGCGCTCAAGCCGAGCGGCGAGATCATCGATGCGGCCCTCTCGCCCGATGGCCGCTGGCTGGCGTACTCGACCATCGAATCGGGGCACGAAGAGATTTACGTGGTACGCTTCGGTCCCGAGCTCGCCGCCGACAAAACCGCGGCGAACCGCTGGCAGCTCACCACCGAAGGCGGCATGCGCCCGCAGTGGAGCCCCAAGGGCGACGAGATCTTCTTTACCAACGGCTCGCTCACCATCCTGTTCTCCATGCCGGTGCAGATCAAGGGGGAACAGATACAGACAGGGACGCCCAGCAAGCTCTTCGACCTGCCCGCCCACCCGGTATGGGGGTTTTATGCCGTCGCTCCCGACGGCAAGTCCATTTACCTGGTCAAGTATGCGGGGCAGCAGACGGCGCCCCTCACCGTGCTGCTGAACCAGCCGGCGGGCGCGGCGCGGCGCTAGCTGCCGGGCTGGGGCGCCGGCGCGTCCGGGCCGCGCAGTTGCGCGCCCACGCGAAACGCGTAGTGGATCCCCGACACCAGGGTGAAGCCGAAGGTGCACCACAGCGCCGTCAGCCGCACGTAGTTCACCCACCCCGCGGGATAAATCTGATACAGCAGGACGGCCCCCACGGTCACGATCTGCGCCAAGGTATTGGCCTTGCCGAAGGCGCTGGGGCGGAAGTCACGGAAGGAGGCGGTGGCGTAGAGCACGCCGGCCACGATCACGAGGAAGATGTCGCGGGTGAACACCAGCACGGTGACACGCCACGGGATCAGGCGCACGATGGAAAGGGTGATGAAGAGGGTGGAGAGCAGGAGCTTGTCGGCGATGGGGTCGAGATACTCGCCCAGCTCGGTGCGCTGCTTGAGGACGCGCGCCAGGAGGCCGTCGAGGGCGTCGGTGATACCGGCGACCAGGAAGATGGCCAGCGCCCAGTCGTAGTGGCGGTCGGCAATCTCAATGACCACCCAAGGCACGAAGAGCAGGCGCAGCAAGGTGAGCTGGTTGGGCGCGGTGAGCAGTTGCCGGATCACGCCAGCCAGCTCCGCAGTTGGGCTTCGGAGACTTGCAGCAGTGAGGCCGCGTGTGCTAGGTCGCCGCGCAGCAGCTCGAGCGCCGCCACCAGCAGCGCATGGTCGAAGGAAGAGGCGCCGCGCTGCCGCACCAGGGCCAGCAGGGGCGCGGCCAGCGTCTCGCCCACCGGGCGGCCGGTGGCCTGCTCGAAGCGCTCGTGCAGCGACGGCAAGCCTTCGACGCCGGCGTCGAGTTCCGCGCGTTCGACCCGATGCAGCGGAAAGAACACCACACTGCACGCCGCCGGCTCGCCCGCCCGCACCATGCGCACAAAATCGTCGAAGCTGTTCAGGTCCACGCCCACCAGGGTGACGCCCGTCGCCGAGAGGGCCACCAGCGCGCCCCAGAATTTTTCCCGCGGCGCACTCAGCGTCACCAGCACCTGCGCGCCCGTGGTGAACGGGCCACAGGCGGCAGACTCCCGCTCGCGCGCGATCCCGGGGCCGGCTTGCATGCCACGATTGTGACCGCGCCGTCCGCGTTGTGCAAGGCGGTTTGCGGCGCACTGCCGCGCAGGCTAAAATAAAGCCCTCGCGTAGGCGCGTAGCTCAGTTGGTTAGAGCGCCACCTTGACACGGTGGAGGTCTGGGGTTCGAGTCCCCACGTGCCTACCATTTTTCTGACGGCGCAGTTGGTTAGAGCGTCCCGGCTTGCCGGGAAGGTTCTGGGGTTCGAGTCCCCACGTGCCTACCATTTTTGTTATTGAAGCGACGGCACTTCCACCCGCAGCAGCGCGAAATCCTCCGCATTAAGCGCCAACTCGTCACCATTGGTCACCAATTGCGCCAGATTTTCTACGGCTGCACGCTGATGCGCGGGCAGTGGAATGGTGTAGATGTCCGCCGTCGTGGACATTTTGGAATGCCCAAGCTGCACCTGGTTCTGAACGGTTGGTCGGCAGTTCGGCTCTTGCTCGGGGCCTCCAGCGCGCCACAAGAAAGCGCCGTGTGCCTGGAAGCGTGACGGATGAGAAACAGCGCACCTTGTTCCAGCGCCTACCCGACGCAGTGTTATGATGCGCTAACGTTACCAGAGGCGCTTTGTCTGTCTTCTCAGATGCAGAGCTTGCCCCCTGCAGGATGAGGCCCGCCCATGTCGCCAAGGAACATTCGTTCAATGAGAGCAAACGCCAAATCCGGTATCACCGGCATAGCCGTCGACGGATACAAATCAGTTGCTCGCGAGCAACGCATCGACATTCGCCCGCTTACAATTCTAGCTGGAGCGAATAGTTCGGGAAAATCTAGCATCATGCAGCCTCTGTTAATGCTCAAGCAGACCTTGGAGGCTAGCTATGATCCAGGTTCCCTGCTTTTCAGCGGGCCGAATGTCCGCTTCACTTCCGCCGAGCAGCTGTTCTCTAAGTGCGCAAAGGAGGACGCCCGTCGCTTGTTCTCGGTGACGGTCGAGTCCGGGCCGAATATTTTCAAATATGTATACCAGCGAAATCCGCGGCGCGGCCTCGACCTTGACCGCCAAGAGGTCACGGTCGACGGAGAGCGGGCAGTCATTAAGCGCGACATGCCTCCTGCCGAAGCCAGCGAAATTATTCCCAAGCCCATTCGCACTATGGTCGAGTCAAGGTTCCGAGGAGTGTGGAGAGTCATCCGTAACCGCTGCAATCTGAGCATCGTTTACGAGTCGCAAGTGCCAAAACAGGACCGCACCGTCATTTTGTATGGCTATTCGCCGGGTGACCTCATTGAGGAGCATGTTCGCAGCGTTATCCATGTCCCCGGACTGCGCGGCAACCCCGAGCGGACGTATCCCGTAACCGCCGTTGAGTCGTCGTTTCCCGGTACTTTTGAAACGTATGTAGCGAGCGTGATTTCGGAATGGCAGATTAGAGACAAAGCAAAGCTCGAACAACTCGGGGCTTATCTCGAACAACTGGGTCTTACTTGGAAGATAACCGCCTCGCCGATCAATGACACGCAGGTCGATTTACAGGTGGGCCGCCTAACCCATGCAAGCAGAGGTGGTGCTTGGGACCTCGTTAGCTTGGCGGATGTCGGGTTTGGCGTCTCGCAGACTCTGCCAGCCCTCGTTGCGCTAGGAGCTGCGCAAAAGCCGGGGCAAATCGTCTACATCGAACAACCGGAGATTCACCTGCACCCGAAGGCACAAACCGCGATGGCAGGGGTCCTCGCCGATGTCGCGAAACGCGGTGTCAGGGTCGTCATTGAAACGCATAGTGACTTGCTCTTGCTGGGAGTGCAGGCTCTCGTTGCAGAAGGAAGCTTGTCACCAGACCTCGTCAAACTTCATTGGTTTAGACGAAACAAGGAAGGATGCACCGAGGTGATTACAGCGGACTTAGACGATGCTGGCCGATTCGGCGATTGGCCAGAGGATTTTGCCAATGTTCGGCTGCAGGCGGAGAGTAGGTTTCTCGACGCGGCGGAAGATCGTCAGAAGAAGTGAGCGCGGCTATGGCCAGAGACTTGGTGATTGATGCGTCTGTCGCGCACGCCTCTGGCGGTGAGAATGCAACGCACGAATGTGCTAGGAGCTGTCGCGAATTCCTTAAATCTGTTCTAGACATCTGCCACCGGCTAGTGTTTACACCCAAGATCGCAGCTGAATGGAAGGACCATCGTTCTCGGTTTTCTCGGACATGGCTCGTCTCTATGGAGGCACGAAAAAAAGTAGTACGGACACCGGAGCCGGATACGGCCGCGCTTGAGGCGAGGATTCGCGGTCTCGCACTTGGACCAAATGACCTTGAAGCGATGCTGAAAGATATTCACCTCATTGCTGCTGCTGCCGCTCACAGCTGCTCCGTCGTTTCTCTTGATGAGACGGTTCGCACACTTTTTGATGAGGCTGCACCTCGAGTGCGGGAACTCGGCGCGATCATGTGGGTTAATCCGTGCAGAGCGGATGAACTCTGCGCTCAATGGTTGACCGACGGTGCGGCACTCGAGCAGAGCCGCCGATTGGGATTCCGCTTACAGTCGTAACGAGCAGCGGTGGAGGTCTGGGGTTCGAGTCCCCACGTGGCCTACCACTTATCTTCTAATGCCGTTCCTGTACGTGCTGCGGAGCCGCTCCACGGGGAAGTTCTACATCGGTTCGGCCGTGGACGTTGTTGCCCGATTCGCTGAGCACCAGCGAGGCCACAGCACGTACACCCGCGATCGCGGACCTTGGGACCTCGTCTACCAGGAAGAATATGCAACGCTGAAGGAGGCTCGGCGCCGAGAGCGGCAACTGAAGAGCTGGAAGTCGCACCGCTGCCTTCAGGATCTGATCGACGGCGCAGTTGGTTAGAGCGTCCCGGCTTGCCGGGAAGGTCTGGGGTTCGAGTCCCCACGTGCCTACCATTTTTGTTAGTGAATCGAAGGCACTTCCACCGGCAGCCGCGCCCAATCCTCCGAATTGAGCGCCAACTCGTCACCATTGGTCACCAATGGCGAGAGATTTTCGACAGCTGCGCGCTGGCGCCCTCGTGGAGTTCTCCTTAGCTGACCTTCAGCGGCGTCGTCACGCTTCCCATCTGGCCGGTGAGGTTGTCGCGCACGATGAAGCGCACCGTGTATTCTCCCGGCGGCACTTCCAGGACATAGCGATACACGGTGCCCGCCTTAAAATACTGCGGCAGCTGCCGGGCAGGGATGCGGACCTGCAATTGCCGCGACGCCTGGCTGACCACTTCGCCGGTTGGGCTTTTCGCCACGACGACGAAATCCACGTCCAGGCGGTTACCATTGGTCTCGTCCAGCCGGGCGAATCCCGCCGGCAGTTTCAATTCGAATTCCACGAGCTTTTTCCCATCCTTGCCTGCGGTGACCGGACCCCACTTCCCGCTGAACTGGATGGCGGTGTAATCGCGCTCCGAGCGAATGGCGGTCGCTTCCTCCTCGCGAGCGGACTTCGCCAGGTCCTGCTGGTCGGTCCCCGCGCCGACGGCAAAGCCCTGGCGCGCCTGGACTTCCACTCCTTTCACCGCCACTTTGACCTGGAGCTTGCGGTAGTCCAGATAGTTCTTGTCTTTGGACCTGGCCGTCGGCGTGTGGTCGCGCTTGAAGTAGTAGCCCAGCAGGTAAGAGTCCCCGGAATCCATGACCGCCAATTCATAAGCTTTGTCGAGGTCGTTGCGGTTGGTGAAGTATCTTCCCCCGGTAGCGTCGGCGAAGTACCACATACTATTCTGAGTCTGATTGAAGCGCTGCATCGCCCCGCTATCGTATCCGCCGCCCATGTTGAACAAGGGATTCGCCAGGCCGCGCGAATCGATCGGATAGACCGCGATGTTGCCGGCGTTCAGCATCTTCCAGGTGCGCTCAATATAGTCACGCTTGATAAGATGCACGGTGCTAACCCGACCAGGAAGGGGGCGACGTCTGGAAGCTGCGCATCCACCCAGATCAGTGACTTCCGGCCGGGAATTCCGCCGTACGCCTGCGCCAGCCAGCGCATGGTGTCCAGAATCTCGTAGTCGAGGTTGAGATCCGCATCTACGCCCAAGGTGTATCCTCCAAAGCTGCGGAAATCGGAAAGCTCGGTGGTCAGGCGATCGATGGCCTGCGCCTCGGGCGTGCGCGGCGCCTGGGAAGCATCGGGCGGGACGATCCGCGCGTGCTTGCTGGCGATTTTCCGGGCATCGATGTTCCGCACCGCCGCGACCAGGAGGTTGGGATCGCTGGTGTAGTCGTAGAGCGAATAGAGCTCGCCAAAAGGCTTCAGGACCATCACCGAGATCGGCTCGCGCGTCTTCGCCCAGCCTTCCAGATACTTGAGCAACTGCTCTTGCGCACGGTACTGGTTCGTCATCGAACCGTAGTAGCCGCACAAAACGATCAGGGTCAGGCCCTGCGGCGCGGTCTGGCCCGCCGCCGCGGCATTGCTGAACTCCCCCGGCGCCAGTGGGGGAGGCGCCACCGCGTTGGGCTTGCTGGTCCGCACTTCCTCAAAGATCGCGATCTTCTTCTCCACGCCGTTCTCCAGCACGCGGAAGTCGCTTTTCTTCAGGCCGGGGACGTGAACATTGTCTTTCCTGACCAGGACCGGCACCAGCACCAGTTCCGATCTGGTGGTGAAGGTCACAGCGGGCTGTGGCTCGGCGGGCGGCTGCTGGTCGAGGCGGATGGGCGCATCGGACACAGGCATCCCTTTGGCAGCCGGGCCCTGCCTGGCCTGAGGGCCCTTCTCGGAGGGCGCCTGCGCGAAGAGAACCGCTGCCATCGACAGCAGGACAGTGCACGCCAGTTTTCCCAATTTCATATCGCCGCCTCCTTGCCATGCGAACGGATGAACAAAGATGGCCCTTCAGCGGCTGAGAAACCCGCAAATGATTAAATGCGCTCCAGCACCCCTGTGAGGAAGGCCCAGAAAGTCTGCACCGTCGAGATCTGGACGCGCTCACTGGGGCTGTGGACATCGACGATGGTGGGGCCGAAGGATACCAATTGCATGCCCGGATACTTTTCTCCAATGACGCCGCATTCCAGGCCGGCGTGCATGGCCATCAGCCGCGCGGGTTGGCCAAACAGCTCCTGGTGGGTGGCTTGCAGCTTGCGCACGATCTCGCTGTTCGGCTCCGGCTTCCAACCGGGATAGCCGGCGCCCCGCTCCACCTCGAACCCCGCCATGCGACACACCGTCGCCACCATCCGTGCGGCAGCCTGCTTGCTGCTCTCGATGGCGCTGCGCTGGCTGGTTCCGATCTCGACCACGCCGCCCTTGGTGGCGGCGGTCGCCAGGTTGGTGGAAGTCTGCACCAGTCCGGCAATGTCGGGGCTCATGGCCAGGACGCCGTGAGGCAGGGTCGCCAGCAGGTCCGCGGTGTGCTGCGCGTCGCTTGCCTCCAGCACTTCTCCGGGGGGCGCCTCTTGCTCGACCGTGATCCGCAAGCCGGGATCGAAGCCGCCCAGGTCAGATTGGATTTCGGCTTCCGCGGCGGCCACCAGCGACTTCAGCTCCTTTTCCTGGGCGTCCGGCAAAACCAGCAGCGCGGAAGCTTCCCGGGGAATCACGTTGCGGGCATTGCCGCCCTTGATTTCGGCAATCGCGACCGGCAGGCGGTCGAGCAGGCCCTGCAGCACGCGGCCCAGAATCCGCAACGCATTGCCGCGGCCGAGATGAATATCCACCCCGGAGTGCCCGCCCTTCAGCCCGGAGACCTTGAGGCGCCACGCGGCGCCCGAGGGTGCGGAGCGCAGCGTCAGCTTACGGCGCGCGGTGGTGTTGAGCCCGCCGGAGCAGCCGATGCACAGGGTGCCAATCTCCTCGTTATCAAGGTTGAAGAAGTACCTGGACTGGAGCAGCCCAGCCGGGAATTCGGCGGCCCCGGTCAACCCGCTCTCCTCGTCGATGGTGAAAAGGAACTCCAGCGGACCGTGCGCGATGTCGCCGCTCTCCATCACGGCCAGCGCCGCGGAGACGCCGATACCGTTGTCGGCGCCCAGGGTGGTGCCGTCGGCATGCAGCCAGTCTCCGTCGCGCACGACCGTGATGGGGTCGGAGTCGAAGTTATGGGTTGTGCCCTCGTTCTTCTCGCAGACCATGTCGAGATGCCCCTGCAAGAGCGCCATCGGCGCGCCTTCGCGTCCGGGGCGGGCAGGCTTGCGGATGACCAGGTTGCCGACCTTGTCGGCTACGGCCTCCAGGCCGAGACTGCCGGCCTGGGCCAGGACGTACGCGCGCGCCGCGGCTTCCCTGGTGGAGGCGCGCGGGATGCCGCAAAGCGCGGCAAAATGTTTCCAAACCGCCTTGGGTTCAAGATCCAAGAGTGCCGAGGTCATGAGTAGCTCCGTGGCGACAAAGTTTCACCTCTGGTATTGAACGCAAGGTTTGCACATTGTGCAAGGAGGCGAAGGAAGATCTCACCGGCCGCACCGTCGCCAGGCAAGGCGCCTGCCACAACCTCCCGCGATCGCGAAGCCCGTGACGCGGGCCAGCAACGCAGACCTAGGACACTACCGCCTCCGCCGCACTCCTGGACAAAGACTCCTTGCGGGCGCACGGCTCGGCGGCGAGGTCGAAGGCCTGCTGTGCCATCAGGCCACATACGGAGCGCAGTTTCGGGCGCCCCGTAAAGCCGGCGAAAGGCTGGGGCAGGGCAACAGGGTTGCCCACCTGGTGCTGTTCGGCGGCGGGTTCCTCGAGGCGAAGGATGACCGGCCTGGCCGCCGCCACGTGGTCGTAGTACGCGCTGGTGCTGTGCACCAGGAAGGCGGGCACGCGCACGAAAATGACGCGTTGATCGGTCACGATGACCAGGTAGCGCTTCATGAGGAAACGAGCCAGTAGTCCGAAAAAAAAGATCAGCTGCGAATGCGACCACAGGGTGGTCACCGCCCGGACCTGCTCCCCCGGCAGGATTATTCCCTTCTCGGTGACGAATGCCATCTGCTCCTGTTGAAACTTGAGTTCCGCTTTCACGCTCATGAGGACCTCCCGGCCCGAGTGGAACACAAGGTCGCGGGAGTGTCTGTGATGACCAACGGGCGAGATGCGAGCGGCTGCCTGGCGGGACGGCGGTGCGGGGCAGAGGTTGGACCCAGCGGCCTCCGTATCCGGATTCGTCGTTCTTACCGGGCTGAAAGGACGGCGCCTTTGCCGAGCGGCAGCGATGTCATCCGGCAGGTTTTTCCGGCAGGGGGAAGCGGGGTAGGAGGCTGGTTCTCTCTCCGCCGCGGCTTCTGTTGGAGACCAGCAGAAGGTTCTGACCCGGAGGCGGCGCAACCATGTCACACGGCAACTGGCGCCCACCGCTCACTTGCTGGGGTGACCAGTCACACGAAAAGGTGACCGGCGGCACAGCACCGCCCCGGCCCTCGGGGGAGGATCAATAGGGGCTGTAGGTTTTGCGAGCGCTAATAAACGCCGCTTATGGCCCGCTTCCAGGCGAAACAGCTCGCCGCGGTTATTTTTGTCTGTTTTTCTCTCTTCATGGCCTCGCGCCCGCTGGGCGCGCGGAAGTACGGAGCGGAAGTACGGATCAGAGGTCCCGCCTGGAAGCAAACGGACGCGAACGCCTTGGGTCCGCCGCGACCCAGGGCGGCGCAGCCCGTATACCTGCGGCCGCGACGGCGTCTGCGTGAGGAAGGGCGCTATGGGCATCGCGGTTTCTGGTGTCTCCGATCTTGCCGGCAGCCAACTCACCCTGGACAACCTGTCGGGGTTTCCCGAAGGCAGGCGTGTCCTGACCTGCATCCAGTGCGGGACCTGCGCCGGCACCTGTCCCTATGGCGAGGTGATGGACTACCCGCCGCGCCGCATCATCGGGATGCTGCGGGCGGGTGAGTTGGCGGAGGTCTTCGCCAGCGAGAGCCTGCTGAACTGCGTCGCCTGCTACGCCTGTCAGGCCAAGTGCCCGCGCGGAATCAACCTCACTGAGGTACTGCTGCCGCTGGTGAAGCAGCAGGTGCTCCAGGGTCTGCCGGAGATGCCGGCGGAATTGCAGAAGGCGCTGGAGAACCTGGTGCGCTACGGCAACCCGCTGGGGGAATCGCCACGCAAGCGTGCGGCCTGGGTGAAGACGGCGGGGGTGCCGGTCCGCATCCTGAGCGACAACCCGGCGCCGGTGGATGCCCTGTGGTTCGTGGAGTGCTACACCTCCTATCACCCCCGTGGACAGGACAACGCCCGTGCGACGGCCCGGGTCTTCCACGCCCTCGGGGTTGACTTCGCCATTCTGGGCAACGAAGAGAGGTGCGCCGGGGAGTGCAGCCGCCTGGCGGGGGAGCACGGACTGTACGACACCCTGATGGAATACATCCTGGGGGTCTTCCGGAAGTACAAGTTCAACTTCATCGTAACGTCGTGTCCTCATGCCTACGACGCCTTTCGCTATCGCTGCAAGGCGGGCTTCAACTACGAACTGAAGATGGCCGTGCCCTTCCTGGCCCAATATCTGGACCGCCTGAAGCCGCTGCTGAGGCACAAGGCCGACTACACCATCACTTATCACGATAACTGCTGCATGGGGCGTCACAACGGCTTCTACGAGGAGCCCCGCAGGCTGCTGCAGGCGATTCCCGGCGTGAAGCTGGTGGAAATGACGCACAACCGCCTCAACGCCATCTGCTGTGGCGGGGGCGGCGGCGGCATGTGGCTGGATACCTACCACAAGACCAAGAACCATGAGCGGCTTTCGGAGCGGCGCATCCGGGAAGCCCTGGCCACGGGCGCCGACGTGCTGGCGGTGGCCTGTCCTTATGAGATCTCGCGGTTCGAAGACGCGCTCAAGGTAGCGGGCTGCGAAAAGAAGATGGTGGTCCGCGACGTCGTGGAGCTGGTCGCGGATGCCCTGGAGGCATGAACCATGAAGATCGTGGTGCTGCTCAAGATGGTGCCCGACGTGGTGGAGGAGCTGGAGGTTGCCGCTGACGGCAAGGGATTGGACCGGGAGTTTCTGCGGATGATGCCGAGCGAGAGCGACAACCACGCCGTGGAGCAGGCGCTGCTGCTCAAGGAAAAGCATGGCGGGACGGTGGCGGTGGTGGCGCTGGACGCGCCCGAGGTGGACGAGGCGCTGTTTGCGGCTTTGGCCAAAGGCGCGGACCGGGTGGTGAAGGTGGAGGACGGCGAGGCAAGGATGAGTACGCGGGGCAGCGCCTACCGCCTGGCGCAGATGCTCCCCGCCATCCCCGGCCTGCTGCCGGCGGACCTCATCCTCACCGGGGCGCAGGCGATCGATGATGTGGATGGCCTGACGGCGCCGCTGGTGGCGCATCTGCTGCAGTGGCCCGAGATGGGGATCGTGACGCAGGTGAGCGTGGAACCATCGGCCGGCATGGCGGTGGTGCTGCGGGAATTTCCGGGCGGCGTCCGCGGCGAGTACGAGGTGCGCTTGCCCGCGGTGCTCGGCATCCAGGCGGCCGAGAAGCCCCCGCGCTACGTGCCGGTGGCCAAGGTGCGGGCGGCGATGAAGACGCAGAAGGTCGAGTCCGTCCTCGCGGCCACCATGGCCGACGGGGGCGAGGCGCTGCTGCAGGTGGATGCGATGGACAAGCCGGAGGCCGTGACGCACGCAGAAATGCTCGCCGGCGCTCCGGAAGCGATTGCCGACCGGCTCTGCGAGATCCTGGCCGCGCGCGGCCTGCTGTAGGAGAAAGGGGGAGACATGGCGGGAAACATCTGGGTCCTGGCCGACCAGTTCCGGGGCCAGCTTTCCGAGGCCACCTACGAGACGCTGGCCCTGGGAAAAGAAGTCGCCACGGCTCTGGGAGTGCAGCTCGAGGCGGTGCTGCTGGGTCACGAAATCAAGGAACTCGCTAAGACGTTAGGGAAGGCGGATTCGGTCCTCTACGTGGACCATGCGGCGCTCTCCGATCCCGTCCCTGAAACGCACGCCCGCGCCTTGGCGATCCTGGCGAACAGCCGGCACCCGCAGGCGGTCTTCATTCCCCTCTCCAACGTGACGCTGGAGGTGGGAAGCCTGCTGGCGGCGCAGCTCGGGGCCAGTTACGTCAACTCTTGCGCCGAGGTGCGGGCGGTGGAGGGGCGGCTGGAGGCGCGCTCCGTGCTGTATGGCGGGAAGATGGAGGCGGTGGTGCATCCGCAGCAGTCGCCAGTGGTGTTTGGCATTCTGCCGGGCTCGCGTCCGCCGTCGCAGGGATGGGTGGAGACCGCGCCCGCGGTTGAGGAGGTGCCGGTCACGCTGGCCGAGGATTCCCGGGTGCGGCTGAAGCGCTACGTGGAACCCGAGGCCGGAGACATCGACATCAGCAAGCAGCCGGTCCTGGTGTCGGTGGGCCGCGGCATCCAAAGCAAAGACAACGTGGCCGTGGCGGAGGAGCTGGCGCAGGCGCTGGGCGGCGCGGTGTGCGGCTCGCGGCCGGTGATTGACCAGGGATGGCTGCCGCTCTCCCGGCAGGTTGGGAAGTCCGGGGTCACGGTCAAGCCCAAGCTGTATCTGGCCGCGGGGATCAGCGGCGCTCCCGAGCACGTGGAGGGCATCAAGAACAGCGACCTGATCATCGCTATCAACAGCGATCCCCAGGCGCCCATCTTCAACGTAGCGCACTACGGGATCACCGGGGACGCGGTGGAGCTGCTCCCCGCTCTGACCGAGGCAGTGCGCAAGAGAAAAGAGACGGCGAGCCATGCCTGATCCGGCGCGACTGGAATACTTCGGGCTGCCAGGCTATGCCTGGCTGTGGCTGTTGACGCTGGTGTCTTTCTCCGTTTTCGGCCAGCGGGTGCTGCATCACATCCAAGTGCTGGCGCACGCCCGCCCGGAGAAGCGCTGGGACCAGGTGGGGCGGCGGCTCGGTCTGGTCCTGGGGCAGGTCTTGGGGGAGCGCCGGCTGCTCGACGAGCCGGTCATCGGCACGGCCCACCTGGTGATCTTCTGGTCGTTTGCCCTGTACGCCACCACCTTCTTCTGGAACCTGCTGCGCGGCCTGGTCCCCATCAGGTCCGTCCCCTATCCCGACCAGGTACCTGGGATTGCGTTCGCGCTCGAAGCCCTGGGCGCCCTGGCCGTGGTGGCGCTGGCGGTGGCGGCCGTGCGTCGCTACGTGTTCACGCCGGTCAGCCTGGAGCGGACCTGGGATGCCAGCGTGATTCTGTTGCTCATCGGGTTGGTGGTGCTGTCGTTCCTGGCGGGCGCCGGATTCCAGGCGCTGGCGGCGCCGGCGGAACAGACTTGGCGACCACTGGCCAGGTTCATGGGCGGCATCTTTGCCGCACTGGGCTTGTCCTGGGCGCGTGCGCCCGCCTGGTACCTCGGGGCGTGGTGGCTCCACATGGTCACCGTGCTGGGGTTCCTCGCCTACCTGCCTTACTCGAAGCACCTGCACCTGCTGGCCTCACCCTTTAGCGTCTTCTTTGCCTCGCTGGAGCCCAGCCGCATGCCCGCGGCCTCGGAGGGCGCCGGTCGCCGCGAGGAATTCACCTGGCGCCAACTGTTCAGCGGCCTGGCCTGCGCCGAGTGCGGCCGCTGCGACCGCGTGTGCCCCGCGTTTGCCAGCGGCTCTGCGCTGTCGCCCAAGAAGCTGATCCATGCCATCAAGGAGCTGGTGCTGGCGCCGGGCAATGGCCAGGCCATCCTGGGAGACAAGGTGCGGGCGGAGGAAGTCTGGGCTTGCACCACCTGCGCCGCCTGCATGGAGCGCTGTCCGGTCTTCAACGAGCACATTCCGCTGCTGATCGAGATGCGCCGCCAGCTGGTGTCGCGAGGGCGAGGTGACCGCAGCGGCTCCAGGAGGCGCTGACCAACCTCTCGCGCTACGGCAACTCCTTCGGGGCAGTCGCCGCGAGCGCGCGCCAAGTGGACGCAGACGCTGGGATTCAAGTTGAAGGACGCGCGCAAGGAGCCGGTCGACTATCTGTGGTTCGTCGGCGACTATGCCTCTTACGACCCGCGCGTCCAGCCCGTCACCCGCGCCACGGCGCGCCTGTTCCAGCAGGCCGGGCTGGACTTCGGGATCCTCTACGAAGGCGAGCAGAACTCCGGCAACGACGTGCGCCGGGTGGGCGAAGAGGGCCTGTTCGAAACCCTGCGCGAGAAGAACTCGGAGGCGCTGCGCAAGGCGAAGTTCCGCACGCCTCGTCACCACCGATCCGCACACCTATCACGCGCTCAAGCACGAGTACGCGCTGGCGGGCGGCAGCGGCAACGGGGCGGTCCTGCACTACACCGAACTCCTGGCAGAACTCATCCAGAGCGGGCAAGCTCGCGGTGCGCAAGCAATTGGGCCTGACGGCGACCTATCACGACCCTTGCTATCTGGGCCGCTACAACGGCGTCTACGACGCGCCGCGGCGCGTGCTGCAGCGCCTGGGAGTCAAGCTGCTGGAGATGCCGCGCAACCGCGCCCAGGCGTACTGCTGCGGCGCGGGCGGCGGGCGCATCTGGATGGAGGACGCGGCAGGCATCAAGGAGCGGCCGGCGGAGAACCGGCGTGCGGGAGGCGGCGGGCCTCGACGGCGTCACCACCCTCGTGGTCAGTTGCCCGAAGGACCTGGTCATGTTCCAGGACGCGCTCAAGACCACGGGCCTGGAAGGCAAGTTGGCCGTCAAGGACATCGCCGAGCTGGTGGAGGAGGCGGTCATCGCAGCTTAGACAGGAGCACTTCCCATGGCGGAGCGGAGCAACGGAAGCAGCAGCCGGGTCGGCGTCTATGTCTGCCATTGCGGCACCAACATCGCCGGAACGATTGACGTGCGCGCCCTGGCCGAGTACGCCGGCACCCTGCCGGGCGTGGTGGTGGCGCGCGACTACAAGTACATGTGCTCCGACCCCGGGCCAGGAGCTGATCCAGCAGGACATCCGGGAACTCAAGCTCGACCGCGTCGTGGTGGCGGCCTGCTCGCCGCGTCTGCACGAGAAGACATTCCGCAACGCGCTCGCCGAGGTGGGCCTGAATCCCTACTTACTTCCACATGGTCAACCTCCGGGAGCACGACTCCTGGGTGCACACCGACAAGCAGGCGGCGACGCAAAAAGGCAAGGACCTGGTGCGCGCGGCGGTGCGCCGCGTGCGCCTGCACCAGCCCCTGGAACGCAAGCAGCGTGCCCGTCCATCCGGATGTGCTGGTGGTGGGCGGCGGCATCGCCGGCATCCACGCGGCGCTCACCCTGGCCGACGCCGGCAAGCACGTCTACCTGGTGGAGCGCGAGCCGACCATCGGCGGCCACATGGCGATGTTCGACAAGACGTTTCCCACGCTGGACTGCGCCGCCTGCATCCTGACGCCCAAGATGACGGCGGTGAAGGCGCACCCCAACATCACCCTGTGGACGCTTCTCCGAGGTGGCCAGCAGGTGGACGGCTACGTCGGCAACTACAAGGTCACGGTCAGGCGCAAGCCGCGCTACGTGCTCGAAGACGCGTGCCTCGGCTGCCTGGAGTGCATCGAGGCCTGCGTCTACAAGCAGGCCAAGGTCCCCGACGAGTTCAACCTGGGCCTGGGCAAGCGCAAGCCGATCTACATTCCCTTCCCGCAGGCCGTGCCGCAGATGGTGCTCATCGATCCGGAAACCTGCATCGAGTTCAAGAGCGGGCAAGTGCAAGAAGACTTGCGTGGAAGTCTGCGGCGAGCGCAAGGCCATCGATTTCCAGCAGCAGGAGACGCACGGAAACGATCGAGGTCGGCACGCATCATCCTGGCCACGGGCTTCCAGACCTTCGACGCCAAGCGCATCCCCTACTACGGCTACGGCACCTATCCCAACGTCTACACGGCGCTGGAGGTGGAGCGCCTGGTCAACGCCTCCGGGCCCACGGGCGGCGAGGTAGTGCTGCGCGACGGGCGCAAACCGAAGGCGGTGGGCATCGTCCACTGCGTCGGCAGCCGCGACGAGAACACCAACCGCTACTGCTCGCGCGTCTGCTGCATGTATTCGCTGAAGCTCGCCCACCTGATCAAGGAGAAGACCGACGCGGAGGTCTACAACTTCTACATCGACATTCGCGCCCCCGGGAAAGCCTTTGAGGAGTTCTACAACCGGGTGGCGGAAGAGGGCACGCACTTCATCCGCGGGCAGGTGGCCGACATTTACCCCGATCCGGAGACGACGGGCGGCTGCTGATGTGTGCCGAGGACACGCTGCTGGGGCGGTAGCGGAAGATCCCGGTGGACATGGTGGTACTGGCGGTGGGTCTGGAGCCGCGGCCGGACGCGCAGGAAGTGCGCCGGCGTGTTCAACATCAGCTGCTCCAGCGAGGGCTTCTTCCTGGAGCGCCACCCCAAGCTGGCGCCGGTGAGCACCTTCACCGACGGCGTCTTCCTGGCGGGCTGCTGCCAGGGTCCCAAGGACATTCCCGACACGGTGGCGCAGGCTGGCGCCGCGGCGGCGGAGGCGCTGGCCCTGATTGATGCCGGCTACGTCGAGCTGGAACCCAACACGGCGCTACATCCTGGAAGAGGTCTGCTCGGGCTGCAAGACCTGCATTCCGCTCTGTCCTTACCAGGCCATTGCCTTCCAGGAAGAGAAGAAGAAAGCCGCGATCAACGAGGTGCTGTGCAAAGGCTGCGGAACCTGCGTGGCCGCCTGTCCTTCGGGCTCGATCCAGCAGAACCTGTTCGAGGACGAAGAGATCTTCGCGGAAATCGAGGGGTTACTGGCCTATGCCTGAACCGAGACCCAACTCGCCCGCCTCCCCGCGGAGCGCTTCGAGCCGAGGATTGTCGCCTTCTTCTGTAACTGGTGCACCTACCTGGCCGCGGACATGGCCGGCACTTCGCGCCTGAAGTATGCCCCCAACGTGCGCGTAGTGCGGGTGATGTGTTCGGGCCGGGTGGACCCGCAATTCGTCCTGGAGGCGTTTGCCAACGGCGCCGACGGGGTGCTGATCGGCGGCTGCCATCCCGGCGACTGCCATTACCAGGAGGGCAACTACAAGGCGCTGCGGCGCTATCGGCTGCTGCGCCACATGCTGCAGGCCATGGGGATCGAGGAGCAGCGCTTGCGCCTGGAATGGATTTCGGCTTCGGAGGCAGAGAAGGTGCGCAGCACGATCAACGACATGGTCGAGAAGGTGCGCGCCCTGGGACCGCTCGACCTCAAACCTCCCGCGGAGATCTGCGCCGAGGAGGTGACGGTCTGATGCCGGAAAAGCCCAAGGTGGCGTTTTACTGGTGTGCGTCCTGCGGCGGCTGCGAGGAGGCCGTGGTTGATTTGGCCGAGGCCCTGCTGGGGGTGGTGGCTGCCGTCGACATCGTCTTTTGGCCGGTGGCGCTCGACTTCAAACGCAAAGACGTGGAGGCCATGCCCGATGGCTCCATCGTGGCAACATTCCTGAACGGCGCGATCCGCACCACGGAGCAGGAAGAGATGGCGCGGCTGCTGCGCGCCAAATCGAAGCTGCTGCTGGCTTTCGGTTCCTGCTCGCAGCTCGGGGGGATTCCCGGCCTGGCCAACCTGTTTGATCGGCGCAGCATCCTGGAGACCGTTTACCGCAACTCGCCCAGCACGGTGAATCCGGAGGGCGTGATGCCCCAGCGCCGGCACAAAGACAATGGGCATACGGTCGAGTTGCCCGGCTTCTACAACACGGTCCGGACCCTGGACCAGGTGGTGGAGGTGGATTACTACATACCCGGCTGCCCACCCACGCCCAAGATCCTAGGGAAAGCGCTCGAACTGCTGCTCGCGGGTAAGCTGCCGCCAAAAGGGTCGGTGCTCGCTCCCGATCATGCGCTCTGCGAAGAGTGTCCGCGCAAGGACAGCAAGCCGGAGAACCTCGCAATCACCGAGTTCAAGCGCCCGCATCAGGTGTTGATCGACGAAAGCCAGTGCCTGCTGGCGCAGGGGCTGCTCTGCATGGGGCCGGCGACGCGCGCCGGGTGCGAGGCGTTGTGCGTCCAGGGCAACATGCCGTGCACGGGCTGCTGCGGCCCCACCAGCCGGGTGCGCGACCAGGGCGCGAAGATCCTTTCCTCGCTGGCGTCGATGGTGGACGGCAAAGAGGAAGCGGAGATTGACCGCATCCTGGCCACCATCCCCGACCCCGTGGGCAGTTTCTACCGGTACAGCCTCCCTGCCTCGCGGCTGCGACGGAAGAAAATGGAGAACGAAGCAGTGGTTTCAGCCGTGAGTAGTGGTTGAGGTTCATTCCATGGCCGAGCAAAAAGAAGCGACGTTGCAGCAGGCGTGGCAAGAGGGCGCTGCCAGGGCGAACAGCGAATACGCCCGGCGGCGCATCACCATTGATCCCATCACCCGCCTCGAGGGGCACGGCAAGATCGATATCTTCCTCGACGACGCCGGAGAGGTGGAGCGCGCCTACTTCCAGGTCCCGGAACTGCGCGGCTTCGAGAAGTTCGTGCAAGGCCGGCCGGCGGAAGATATGCCGCAGATCACCTCGCGCATCTGCGGGGTGTGCCCGACGGCGCACCACATGGCGTCCACGAAGGCCCTCGACGCCCTCTACCGGGTGGAGCCGCCGCCCGCCGCCCGGAAGATTCGCGAGCTGTTCTATGCCACGTTCATGACCGAGGACCACACCCTGCATTTCTACTTCCTCGGCGGACCCGATTTTGTGGTCGGCCCGGAGGCTCCGGCGGCCGAACGCAACGTTCTGGGAGTAATCAACAAGGTGGGGGTCGACGTCGGGAAAAAGGTCATTGCCATGCGGCGGCGCCTGCGGGAGCTGATGGCGCTGGTTGGCGGCAAGGCCGCGCATCCCGTGCTGGGCTTGCCCGGCGGGGTGGCGAAGCGCGTGACCCCGGAGATGCAGAAGCAGTTCCAGGAGGTTGCCGCCGAAGCCGTCGAGTTCGCCCAGTTCACGCTGCAGGTGTTCGAAGACGTGGTGCTCAAGAACACCGACTACGTGAACCTCATCCTCTCGGACATCTACACCCACCGCACGTACTACATGGGCATGGTGGACGACAACCAGCGCGTGAACTTTTACGACGGCCTGATCCGCGTGGTGACGCCCGAAGGCAGGGAGTGGAAGAAGTTTCCGCCGCGGGAGTACCTGGACGTTGTAGCGGAGCGCGTCGAGCCCTGGAGCTACGTCAAGTTCTGCTACCTGAAGCCGGTGGGCTGGAAGGGCTTCGTGGATGGCCCGGAGAGCGGGATTTACAGCGTGGCCCCACTGGCCCGGCTGAATGCGGCCGACGGCCTGGCCACGCCGCTGGCCCAACAGGCGTATGAGAAGTATGTTTCCACCCTGGGCGGCAAGCCCGTGCACCACACCCTGGCGAACCATTGGGCCCGCGTGGTGGAACTGCTCTACGCCGCGGAGCGCATGCAGGAACTGGCGAACGACCCGCTGCTCACCGATCCCAATATCCGCACGCTCCCCACGGAGAAGCCCAAAGAGGGCGTAGGCGTGGTGGAGGCGCCCCGCGGCACCCTGATCCATCACTACACCACCGACGAGCGCGGCGTGATCCAGACGGCCAACCTGATCGTGGCTACCCAGGGCAACGCGGCGCGCATGGCCATGAGCGTGGAGAAAGCGGCCAAAGGTCTCATCTCCGGCGGACAGGTGCCGGAGGGCGTTCTCAACAAGGTGGAGATGGCCTTTCGTGCCTATGATCCCTGCCACGGCTGCGCTACGCATTCTTTGCCGGGGTCCATGCCGCTGCTGATTCGCGTGCGCAATGCCCGCGGGGAAACGTTAACCAGCCTCCGGCGCGACCACGATGGAGGCGTGCATCGTGAATAGCACGTCCACAGCGACGCGGGAGCCGCTGTCCGGCACCGAAACCCAGGCGCCCCGGGTGCGGGTACTGTGCCTGGGCAACGAACTGCTGGCGGACGACTCGCTCGGGGCCGCGGTGGCCGAAGCGATGCGCGGGCTGGCGTCGCCAGAGGTCGAGATCCTCCACACGCCGGAGTCGGGCTTTCATCTCCTGGACTATGTTCTGGGAGCCCGCTCGCTGGTGGTCATCGACACCGTAATCAGCGGGGCGGCGCCGCCCGGGACGATCCACGTCTTCCGGGAAGACGACCTGCGGACGGCGCCCGGAGGCTCGCCGCACGCGGTGGGCCTGCAGGAGACGCTGGCAGTGGCGCGCGCGCTGGGTTTGCAGGTTCCGGAGAACACGGTGATCTTCGCGGTGGAAGCGGCGGATTGTTCGACGCTGGGCGGAGCCATGCACCCAGCGGTGCGGGCCGCCATACCGCAACTCGTAAGCATGGTTCGGGAGGTGAATGGCGCGACAACCTGATCCATCAACTGTCGGGCAGAAGCCTCTCTGGCCGCCGACCTAGACGTCCAGCACAGAGACGGCTCGACATCGAAGGAGGAGTTATGTGGCGCAACCTTCGATGGCGGCGGTTGAGCTTTTGGCATCTCTGTCTTGTCTTCCTGGTGATCGCGGGCGCTCAGGCAGCTTATGTGTTGCAGGTGCGCGGCCTGGGCCCGGCAACTCACCTGGGTGACGCGTTCCCCTGGGGACTCCTGGTGGGGTTGAACGTCTTCCTTGGTATGGCGCTGGCCGTGGGGGGCTTTGCGCTGGCGGCGGTGGTGCATTATCTGGACCTGGAGAACTACCGGCCGATGGTGCGGGCCAGCTTGCTGACCGCCGTTCTGGGCTACCTGGTCGCACTTTTTGCCACCATCCTGGACCTGGGGCACCCCGCCCGGGTGTGGTCGCTGATCACGCTGTGGAGCCCGTCTTCGGTTCTCGAGGGAGCGTTGTGGGTGGTGGCGCTGTACGGCGTCATCGTGGCGCTGGAGTTCGCTCCCGAGTTGTGGCGGGCCGTGGGCCGAGGCGATCCACCCGCCTGGACGCGGGCGCTGGTCCTGCCGCTGCTGCTGATCGCGGTCCTGCTCTCCACCCTGCAGCAGTCGTTCCTGGCCGGGCTCCTGCTGCTGCCGGGGGGGCGGGCGTCGGCCTCGTGGTCCACACCGCAGTTGCCGGTGCTGTTCTTCTTTTCCGCGGTGTGCGCCGGCCTGGCGGTGATTCTGTTCGCGTCGTGGCACACCACGCTGGCGTTTGGCAAAGGGTTGTCGCCGGCGCTGGCGACGCGCGTGGGCAGACTCCTGGCGCTGGCCCTGTTGAGCTACCTGTGCCTGCGCCTCGCCGACTTCGTCATGCGCGGGGTCTCGCTGCTGGCCTGGAAGATGGACGCGGAAAACCTGCTTCTCGCGCTGGAGATCTGCCTGCTGCTGGTGCCGGTGTGGTTGCTTTCCAACCCGCGCACCCTGGCCGCGCCGCGGGTGCAGTACTTCGCAGCCGCACTGGTTCTGGGTGGGATTCTCGCCAATCGCCTCAACAGTTGCATCACCTCGGTGGAGGTGGTCAGTGGTCTGAAGTATTTCCCCCACTGGAACGAGGTGATGGTTTCCTACAGCCTGATTGCCGTGGCGGTGGCCGGCTTTGCCATGATGGCGAAACGCTGGCCGGTTTTTCCAGCCGTCCCGGCCTGAGCCTGGCGGTGCCCTATAGTCCGCAGGCAAAGATCGCGCGGACCTAGTGCGCCCCATGAAGCGGCTTCTCTCCCCCTGGCTCGTGGTCGCCCTGCTGGTCGCCATGCTCGAGCCCGCGGCTGCCTGGGGCCCGGAAGGGCACCGGATCGTGGTCGAGCTGGCGCAGCACCAGGGTGGCGGAGATTAGCGCGGACGTGGTGGTGGTCGAGACCAACGGCACACGCAAGACCCTGCCCAACGATTTCGTCTTTGTCCTGATCGGTGGCGAATCGCCCGAAGACTTCCTGCGCAAGATGGGGATCCAGCTTGTCGAGAAGGTCCTGGCCGACGCGGCGGCATATTGATTCGCAGGGGCCGGGCGAATCGGGTGGATTACGCTGGGGCGTCACATTATGGTGTGACTCAAATCATTGCGACCTGCGACAGCCAGTGAAACACATTGTCCCCGGGGATGGGTCCTGACCGCTGGAAATCTCGCCCGACGGCTTCCTCGTCGCTCTAGGAGAATCATATGCATTTCCGCAAGAGCAGCAGCCTGCTTCGCCTTGTGGGCATCTGTGCAGTCCTTCTCTGGGCATCGGTGGCCGCTTGGTCGCAAACCAATCAGAACGCGCTCCTGAACGGCTCTTATGCCTTCATGCTCAGCGGCTATGACGCGCAGAACAAGGCGGTCGGCATTGCGGGCAGCATCGTGGCCAACGGCAGCGGCAACATCTCCAGCGGCGTGGTGGACATAAACCCCGTGGCCGGTAGTCCGTCACTGAATGTCTCTATCACCGGCTCGTATGCCATCGGCAGCGACAACCGGGGCACCCTGACCATCATCACGCCGCTCGGGTCTCTGCACTATGCCATCGCCATGGCTTTCAGCAACTCCGGTGCTCCCGGGCAGGGCGCGATCATCGAAACCGACGGCGTGTACAACGTCACCGGCTTTCTGAAGGAACAGGACACCTCGGCGTTTTCCCTGACTTCGATGACCGGCGGCTATGCCTTCGGCGTGCATGGCAAGACCCGCATAGGGTTCCAGGAGAACTACCTGACCGCCGCCGGCAGCTTTACCGCCAGCGCCGGCACGATGACGAACGGGCTGGCGGATTCCGGTTCCAATGGAAGTCCCATCGTAACCAATGGCCCGATGAGCGGCACGTTCAGCCTTGGCCCCAATGGCCCCAATGGTCGCGCCGTCGTCAGCATGAACGGGGTCATGCAATCGCCGCAGCAGCTGCATCTGGTGCTCTACGTCATCTCCTCCAACAACTGGCTGCTGTTCGGCACCGACCCGGGCATTCTGTGGGTTGGCAGCGCGCGCCGCCAATCCGGCGCGCCGTTCACCCTCGGCTCGCTCAATGGGGTCACTGTCCTTGCAAAATCTGCACCGACCGGCGGAGGTAGCTCAAACGTGACGGTCGGCGTGATCACCGGCGACGGGGCCGGCAATGCCACATACTCGGTCGACGAGAATGACGGCGGCTCGGTAGGGACCGGTTCGGGCGCGGGGACGTTCGCGCTTACCTCCGGCGCGAATGGCCGCTGGACTTTCATCGCCCCGGGGGTGTCGCTCATCGGCTACATGATTGCGCCCAACCGCTTCTTTATGCTGGAGTACGACGCGTTTGCCCAGGAAGGCGGCGTCCCTCAATCCGCCGGACCCTTCAATAACGCTTCGCTGAGCGGCACATTCATTCTCGGAACGCAGCCGCTGGGGGCGAATGTCGTCGCGCCCCCCGGGCCCCCGACGGTGAACGCATTTCTGCGCTCCGGCGTGATCACCCTGGACGGCTCCTCGCTTCTCTCCGGCTCAGCCGATACCGCCGAGCTAACGCTCCAAAACGGAACGTTGTCCAGCGCATTGCACACGAGCCCCTTGTCGGGCACCTACAGCGTCGCTGCCAATGGGCGCTTCACCGCCAGCGGCAGCCACAGCCTGATCGGCTACATCGTGTCGCCAACGCAGGTCGTCGTCATCGATGCGACGCCCGGCCACATCAATCCGACGCTCCACGTGCTGGTCGCCGTCGGCAGCGCTCCCCCGGGGACTCCGACGGTCGCCCCCGCGACCCTCGACTTCTCCCTGGAGCAGGTCGGTGTCCCCAGCGCGGCGCAGACGGTCACCCTCACCAACAGCACCAACGTGACGCTCAACGTGGCCAGCGTGCAGATCAGCGGCACCAACGGCGGCGATTTTTCCCAGACCAACAACTGCGTCTCACTCGCCGCCAACGCTTCCTGTACCGTCACCGTCCGCTTTGCGCCCACGGCGACGGGCGTGCGTAACGGCGTTCTGACCATCACCGACGATGGCGCCGGCTCGCCGCGCACGGTCAGCTTGAATGGAACGGGCATCCAGATCACCGTCTCGCCGACCACGCTCACCTT
Organism: Terriglobia bacterium; assembly: GCA_963739375.1. Lineage (GTDB taxonomy): Bacteria > Acidobacteriota > Terriglobia > Terriglobales > Acidobacteriaceae > CAVUAF01. Next base: position 67,376 of record CAVUAF010000017.1, on the reverse strand, counting down.
TGCCAGCCAGTCGATCGGCACCACGAGCGCGCCGCAGACCGTGGTGGTGACGAATAACACCACCGTCGGCATCAGTCTCGGAATCGCCAATCCCAGCCTTAACTTCGTGCAGACCAACAACTGCGGCGTGCTGCTCGCGGTGAATGCTTCCTGCACCATTACCATCAGCTTTGCCCCCACCGTCGCGGGGGCGCTCACCGATTCCGTAAGCATCACCGACAGCGTTCTCACCTCCCCCGGCAACCTGCACTCCGTCAGCCTGAGCGGCACCGCGACTACGCCGGCTGGCAACCCTGTGCCCGTGGTTTTTTCTCTCAATCCCGCGGGTGTGGTCGCCGGCAGCAGCAGCTTTGCTCTGGTGGTCACCGGGTCCGGCTTCATGCAAGGCATGACGTTCTACTGGAACGGCTCACCCCGCAGCTCCGCCGTGTCGAACAGCACGACGCTGGTGGCGAGCATTGGCGCCGCCGATGTGGCGGCCGCCGGCACCGCGAACATCACCGTGGCCACTCCTACACCCGGCGGTGGGATCAGCAACTCGGCGCCTTTCGTGATCGCGCGTCTCAGCACCGACGAAGCGGCCACCGCACCCGCCATCGTCGAAACCCCGAGTACGACCACCGGCGACACGACCGGCGCCGCCACCTCGACCGGCAACCCCACGCCGCCGTGCGGCAGCCACAGCACCGCCAAGGGCGTATGGTTCACGTATATCGCGCCCGCCGCCGGCACGCTCACCATCGACACCAGCGGCAGCAGCTACCAGACGCTGGTCAGCGTCTGGCGCGGCTTTCCCGCTTTCACTTCGGTCGGTTGCATGGAAGCGACCGTGTCGGCGGCGGCCCAGCGGGACGTCTACTCCACCTACGCCCAGCCGCAGCTCCAGGTGAACGCCCTGGCCGGCCAGCAGCTCTACATCCTGGTGACCGCCACGAACCACGACGGCGGCTTCCTGCAGAGCGCGGTGTCGTTCCTCAGCACCGGCGCGATGCCGGTGGCGAACTATCACGGGTTGTTGCCGCACGTGGTGGCCGGCGGCGGCTACGTCACCAAGCTCACCCTCGTGAACCTGGAGAGCAGCCTGGTGTCCGGCTTCGGCAACAACGTCGCCGTCAACTTCGTGGACAACAATGGCAGCGTCGTCAGCACCAGGACGCGTTTCCTGGGCCCCGCTGAAACCTGGCGCATTGCCACGCCCGAATCAGCGCGGAACGGCGCCTGCTGCGTCACCCAGTGGGCGTCCATCAGCGCCCAGGCCCGCGTCGCCGCCAACCTGTTCTTCGAGATCTCCGACCAGTCGCCGCAGAACAACATCATCAACACCGTCGGTTTCAACGACAATGCCAGCGCCCAGACCTTCACCATCCCGGTAGAATTCGAACTCGCCCCGCCATCGGTCGGGCGCACCGTGGGCCTGGCGCTCTCCAACCCCTGGTTCACTCCGGTGACCGTGACCCTGAAGCTGCGCAATACCGACGGGACGCAGCGCGGCAGCGACGACGTCGTCCAGCTCCCCGCCCTCGGCCACACCCAGCGGGCGCTGAATTTCGACTTCCAGTCGGTTCTGCCCAGCGGCAACTTCGTGGGCACCATTACTGGTACGTGCCCTGCCGGGGTAAGCGTGGTAGCGCTGGGCGACGACTTCGGTCCCTTCTTCGCCACCCCGCCCATGACCGGAGGGACGCGGCTGGTCATTCCCCACATCGTGACCGGGAACAACGGTGGAGCCGGATACGTCACCAAGCTCCTGCTGGTGAACCAGGCGCCGGCGGCGAACACGGTGACCCTCGCGTATTTCGACCAGCAGGGCAACCCGGCCAACCCCTTCAGCCTGCCCACCAGCCTGTCGATCCCGGCCAACGGCGCGGTGCGCATCACCACTCCCGAGGCACAGCGCTTCAGCAACACCGTCACCGTGGAGTGGGCGCTGATTACGGCCACCTTGCCGCTGGGGGCGAACCTGTTCTTCGAGATCGAGGACTCGACCGCGCAGCACAACGTGATTAACACCATCGGCTTCAACAACGCGCCCGAACTGACCTTCTTCACGGTGCCGGTGGAGCTGGAGCCCGGGACACCGGCGACGCCCGTGGGTCGCACGGTGGGACTGGCCGCAGTGAACGCCAACAGCAGCGCGGCCACGGTACAGCTCACGCTGCTGAACCAGGATGGCACGACGCGCGCGACGGCCAACCGTACCATCAATTCCATGTCCCAATTGCTGGTCAGCCTGCAGAGCATGCCGGAGTTTCAGTCGCTGCTGCCGAATGGGAACTTCCTGGGGGCGCTGGTGGTCCACAGCAGCGTCCCGGTGTCGGCGATTGCGCTGGAGGATGATTACGGGCCGTTCTCGGCGATGCCGGTGGTCAACGTCAGACCGTAACACCCAAGCCCCAGCGTCTGCACCGCCGAACCCCGATGTTCCACCTTTCACGACGATGGGGGCGAGCCGGTGCCATTGCCTGGCTGCGAGTGACCGGACGCCGGCAGGCGCGGCGGAGTAAAATGCACGCCGCTTCGGAACGCGAGAAGGAGAATATGCGCACACGCTGGGCCGGAATCGTCGGGTTGGTCTTGGTCGCTGCGACCGCGCACGCGCAAACGGCACTGACGCCGGAAGCGCTGGTGGCGCAGCACCTGGAAGCGCTCGGCGACCCCGAGGCCCGCGCCGCGGCGAAATCACGCGGCGTGGATGGCAAGGCGACCTTCCTGATCGCGCTGGGCGGGATCGGACACAACGACGGCGTGGCCAAGATGGCCAGCGATGCCGGCAAGTTCCGGCTCAGCCTGCGGTTTGGCGGCGAGCGCTATCCGGGGGAGGACATCATCTCGGATGGCAAGCGCGTAAGCGTGGCGACCATCGCCCCGGGGAAACGGTCGCAACTCGGCTTTTTCCTGTATACGCGGAGCGAGGTGCTGAAGGAGGGACTCTTCGGTGGCGCGTTGTCCACCGCGTGGCCGCTGCTCGACCTGGCCGCGCACCACCCCCGCGTGCGCTACCTCGGGCTGAAGAACATCGAAGGGCGGGAACTGCATGACCTGCGCTACGAGCCGCACAAAGGCGAGGGCGACCTGCAGATCGACCTGTATTTCGAGCCGGAGACCTACCGCCATGTCCGGACCACCTACGTCTTCACCATGCCGCCCGACATGGCCTCCAACGCCGACGCCAGCGGGCGAGCGTTTTCCGGCGAGTCCAAGCTGGTGGAGACGTTCAGTGAGTTTCACACCGTGAATGGACTGACGCTGCCCGCGCAATGGAACCTCGAGTTAAGTTGGGGCGGGGGCGGCACCTGGGTCCACCGGTGGAGCATCACCGCCGACCGCGTGGTGAGTCTGCCGATCGACCCCGCGGCCTTCGACATGCACTAAGGCTAGAGAGCACCAGGAGGACGTTATGAGAAAGATCGCGGGCCTGGTACTGGCACTGCTGTTCGCTTCCCTGCTGGCGAGCGCGCAACTGCCTGGCGTTCCCCATCCGTCGAAAGGAATGAACCGCTGGTGGGCGAACCCGCTCGTCGTCAACCAGCTGGGGCTTAGCGACGCGCAGATCAAACAGCTCGACCAGCTGGCCGTGGACACGGCCATGACGCTGATCGACGAAAAGGCCGCCCTGGAAAAGCAACAGGTGCAGCTCATGGCTCTGCTGATCCCCGACAAACTCGACGAGGCCAGGTTCAATCAGCAGGTGGACGCCACGCTGGCGGCCGAGACGCGCCTGAAGAAGAGTTTTGTTGGCGCGCTACTCCAGGGGTACAACCTGCTCGCGCCGGAGCAGCAGAAGAAGCTGAAGACCCTGCTGCAGAGTCTGGAGTTCATGAAGCGCATGCAAGCCGGCATGGGGGCGGCGCCTGGCGGTCGCGGACCACAACCGGCGCGACCAGCGCCAGCGCCGAAGCCGCCGGAGTAGCCGCGTAGGCGTCACTCTGTCGTAGTCGCTCATCACCGCCACATCGCGGCGCGCAATCCAAGTGTCCGCTCACTCTGCTCCCACGCTCACATGGGTCCGCTGCGCCAGCAGTAGAGGATATGCAGAGTAACATGTCTAGAATCAATAGTTTATAAGTAAAATGCGCGTCCGAGTGCGCATCTTTCTTCACGTCACTTGCCCGCCGATTGTGATCTCTCGCGCGCAACCTGTTCAAAACAAGCTGAGCGCTGTCGGTGACTGGTGGCATCAAAAATGCATACGTTGGTGCCGGATACATTCCATTTTCGTGCCTGCTGACAAGCCCTCATCGCTGATGCGCGATCGCCTTGCCATGGAAAGGAAGGAAACCAATGGCACGTAATCGTTGTGGGCGGATGATGTTTCTCACCTCGTCGGTGTCGTGTGTGCTCCTACTCGTGCTCGTTCTCCTTCTGGGTGGGACGGCCGCCGCTGACGCCACGACATACTCGACCTTTGCCGCCTGGGCCGCCGCCACCAGCGGCCAGAACTACGTCGACCTGAGCACCTACGTTCCAGAGAACGGGTGGCAGCAGTACGCGGGTGGATTCACCGCCGGGGGCATCACCTTCAGCAACAATGGGGGTTCCCTGGCGGTCTTTGATGACGGGTTTTCCTCTTGGGGAGACCTCAACCACGGTGTCGGACCAGAGTCAGTGAATGCGTTCTATTATCCCCCGGACCCCCGATACAACGGGATTATGATGAGCTTTACCGGGCTCACCGCGCTTGGATTCAACGTCGCGGAGGTCAATAACTACCCGGTGGTGATCACGCTTTCCAACGGACAGACTTTCACCGTGACTCCCCCCGCGGGTTCGTACGTCTTCTTCGGTTTTACCTCCGACGATCCGATTACCTCGATCCAGGTCACAGGCTTGTATAACGAGAACCCTCTCGTGGGTTCGATCTACACCGGCACGGCGGGTGCGGCGCCAGACGGCCAGGTGCCGGAGCCGGCCAGCCTGTGGTTGCTGGGAAGCGGCCTCGGGATGATGGGCACTATGCTTCGCCGCCGCCGGTAAGGACGGCAGACGGCCGCTGGCGGGAAGCCGCCGGCGGAGTGGCGGAGTCATGATCAGTGTCGCCCACGTCATAGCCGGCGGATGAAGCCATCCGCCGCGTGGCGTGGGAATTGCCTTGTTCCCTCCCCCTCCCCCGCACAACTGCGGCGGACCAGACCACCAGCCCGAACGGCAACAGCGGCGCCGATGGCATGGCTTGCGGCCCATCGGGGAGGACGCAAACAGGTTCCGAGGTTGCGAGCCTTGGTGGCCGCTCCCGCTTTCTGCACGCCGCACCGAAGCCGTACACTAGCGCGCAGCCAAATGGATGCGACGGAATCGAAACCGGACAACGCGGCGCCCGGCAAGGGTGGTTTTCGCGCCGCGGCGCGGGTGCAGACCAACTGGACGGCGGCGGCGGAGAAGCGCGCGCTGATCTGGATGGCGGAGCGCATGCCGCGCGCGGTCAACTCCGACCACCTGACGGCGCTGGGCGCGCTGGCGATGGTGGGGGCAGGCGTGGCGTACTGGGCGGCGCAATACCACGCGTGGTGGCTGGCGGTAGTGAACCTGATGCTGGTGGTCAACTGGTTTGGCGACAGCCTCGACGGCACCCTGGCCCGGGTGCGCAACCGGCAGCGCCCGCGCTACGGCTTCTACGTCGACCACGTGGTGGACATGGTCGGCACCGCCAGCCTGCTCGGCGGTCTCGCCTGCTCCGGATACATGCGGCCGCTGGTGGCGGCGGCGCTGCTGGTGGCCTGGCTGCTGCTTTCCGCCGAGGTTTACCTGGCGACGTACGCGGTGGGCAAATTCGAGATGTCGTTCGGGCGGGTGGGGCCGACGGAGGCGCGTATCCTGCTGGCCATCGGCAACTTCGTCCTGATGGTAAAGCCGCGCATCCACCTCCTGGGCCGCGACCTGGGCCTTTGCGACGTTGGCGGGATCATCGGCGCCGCGGGCATGACCCTCATGTTCGCCGTCTCTGCCGTGCGCCACACCGCGCAACTCTGGCGCGAAGAGAAGCTGGACTAGCACTCACCACAAAGGCACGAAAGCACGAAGCAAGTCTTCTTGCGTAGCTCTGGCTCTACGCCGTTCGCAGGCACGCCGAACTTTCGTTGAGATCGAAATTCAACAAATCGGAATTCACAATTCCTTCGTGTCTTCGCGCCTTCGTGGTGAATCCTCAGCCGGCGGCGCGGGCGCGTTGCTCGAGGAGCGCGATCACGTCCGCGTGCTTGCCGGCACGCGCGATGTCGAGCGCGGTTTGGCCATTGTCGTTAGCGAGCGCCGGATCGGCGCCGTGCTCCAGCAGCACCCTCACCATCTCCACGCCACCGTGGTTCGCGGCAGAGTGCAGCGGCGTCCAGCCGTGGTTCTGGCGGGCGTTGGGATCGGCGCCGGCGGCGAGCACCAGGCGCACCACCTCGAGGTTGCGGCTGGTGGCCGCGCTGTGCAGCGGCTGCGTGTTGCCAAAACCGGTGGCAACGGCGTGCACATCGGCGCCGCGGGCGAGCAGGAGCTTGGCGGCTTCCGGCTGCGCGAAAAAGCAGGCGAAGGCCAGCGCCGTGCCGCTATCGGCGGAGCGCGCCTGCGCCCGTGACGCGTCGGCATCGAGCAGGTCGCGCAAGCGCTCCACGCGGCCAAAGGTGGCAGCCTCGAAGACGTCCGGCTCCGCATGCGCGGCCAGGATCGCGTCAGCGGCCTCGTGCAAACTGTAGTAGCGCGCCAGCATGAGCGCCGAGACCCCTTGCGGGTTGCGAGCGCGCGCCAGGGTGGCATCATCTGCGAGCAACTCGCATACGCGCGCAGCGTTGCGCTGCTGGATGGCAGCGAATAACTCCTCGGTTTTCTCCACGGAACCCCCTCCTCTACCCCGAAAAGGCTAGCACGGCAGCCACTTCCCTGCCGTTGATGTCGCTGGAAGCGGCGGTGGTGTAGAGCCGGCGGCACTTCTGGCGCGGCCCAGAAGCTGATATACATCGCGCGTGTTCGACTTCCTCGAAGACGACTGGCAACCCGTCTCCCTGCCGGCGCTGGGAGCCTGGCTCCTCTTCTACGGCGCCTTCCTCCTGTACGCGCTGCGCAGCCGCGAGCTTTTTCTTTTCGTCGACAACGCCAACCTGGTGCGTCCATGAAGCCGGGCACCTGCTGTTCGGCTACGGCGGAGAGTACCTGGGAATCTGGGGCGGGACGCTGCTGCAGTGGCTGGTGCCGTTCCTCCTGGCGGCGTTTTTCTACTATCACCGGCAGACCTACGGCTACGTCTTCTGCCTCTTCTTCTTTTTCGAAAACTGGCTGTACACGGCGACGTACATTGCCGACGCGCGCAGCATGGTGCTGCCCCTGCTGACGGTGGGCGATCCCGACAATGCCGAGCACGACTGGAATTTCATCCTGGGGCACCACGGCCTGCTGGCCTACGACACGCGCATCGCCGGCCTGGTGCGCCTGGGCGGCTGGCTGGGAATGATTGCGGCCGCCGCCTGGCTGGTCTACCGCTGGCGGCAGACGCCGCGCGCGGCCCCGCCCGCCGACGCCTGATCGCGCCGCCCCGGCTTCCCTGCTCAGCTGAAGATCGGAAGTTGCACCAGGTCGTGGACGGCACCGGCTCCAGCGGCAGCCCGGCTTTGCGCCAGCCGGCCAACCCGCCCACAATGACAAAGGCGTTGAAGCCATTCTCGCGCAGGAGGTGCGCCACCCGGGCGCTCGTGGCTTCGCGCACTCAAGTGCAGTACAGGAAGATGTCCTTGTCGCGCGGGAGCTCGTCGAGGATGGCGTGCAGGCGCGCGGGCTCAATGCGCATCGAGCCCTGGATGCGCGTTGCTCCGGCGTCGTAATAGCCGTGGCTGCGGACGTCCGCAATCACGATGTTCGCCGCTTCCGTGCCCAGCCGGCGGGCCACCTCTTCCGCCTGGACGCGCGGCACCACGCGATAGACGCGGTGTTTCCAGTACAGCACCAGGTGATACGCCGCATACAAAACGATGCCGGCGAGGATCAGCCATTCCATCGCTTTGCCGGCGGTATTGAGTGCGCGCAGCACGGGCTGCAGCAGTCCGCTGAAGACGTATCCCACGCCGCCGAACGCCAGCACGTACAGCAGGGCTCCCAGAGTGTCGAGCCACAGGAACTGCGGGAAGCGCATCCTCATGCTGCCGGCCAGCGGCGGGGCCATGGTGTTGATGGCGGGAATGAATTTCGCGATCACCAGCGTGGTGCGGCCGCGGCGGTAGAAGGAGTCGGCGGAAAGGAAGATGCAGCTCTCCGGATTCGCCGCCAGCCGGCACAGCATGCCCAGAAACCACCAGCCGGTGGAGCGTCCCACGAAGAAGAGCAGGGTGTCGCCGAGCACGATGCCGCCCACGCCGACCAGCAGCGCGAGCCCCGGATTCATCAGCCGCATGGCGCAGGCGGCGCCGGTGGCGAGCAGCACCACGGCGGCGGGCAGGGGCAGGCCGACGGCTTCGAGGAAGACGAATGCCGCCAGAATGGTGTAGCCGTGTCGCCCGAGAATCCCCACCCAGTCAGGCATAGCCAGAGCAGATGCCGCGCGTGGCGGCCGGATTCACTTTGACGGCAACCCGGCGATGAACCTCTCCAGCAGACGATTGAAGCGTTCCGCGTCGTCCACGAAGAGCGCGTGACCGGCATCCTCGAACACCTCAGTTTGCGCGCCCGCCACCTGCGTCCGCAAACGATCGGCGTCTGCCTGCCGACCGGCGGCCACCGTCACTAGCAGGGGCTTATCCACCTTGAGCAGCAGCGGCGTCCAGTCTTCGCGGTCCAGGGAGGAGGCCAGCAGCGCGAACGCGGTGGTGGACGGGGTCTGGAGGGCAGTTCTGGCGACGCCCTGCAGGTACGCCTCCGGCTGCGGCTTTTTGTACATGCTGCGCACGAACCCGTCGGTGAACTTGGCGCGGTCGCCCGCCTCGACCCGCTTTATGTAGCGCAGCATGCGGACGTAGAAGCCGGCATCGGCTTTGTCCCACAGCGCGCCGTCCACCAGCACCAGGCCGCGCATATCGCCGGTGCCGAACTGCTCCACGTAGCTGAGCAGCTCCCAGACCCCGAGCGACCACCCCACCAACACCGCGGGCGCCAGGTGCAGGTGCGCGACCAGTTCCTGGATGTCCTGCGCCCGGCGCTCGAGATAGTTTCCGTGGTCGGGCTTGTCCGACTCCCCCTGCGAGCGCGGGTCCAGCGCCACCACGTGGAAGCTGCGGGAGAAATACTCGATCTGCGGCCGCCAGATTTCCGCCGCCATGGTCCAGCCGGGTTCGAACACGATGGCTGGCCCCTTGCCGGCTTCCAGGTAATGCAGCCGCACTCCGTCGCTGGTGGTGAAGTACCCGCTGCGGACCTCGGCCGCCAGGCCGGACGACACCAGCAGCAGCGGTAGCAACCAACGCAATCTGCGAATTCTCATCTTGCCCTCGGTCTACGCCACCGCGCTCACGCTTCTTCCGACTCCCGCAGCCGCGCGATGACGGCGAAATCCTCCAGCGTGGTGGTGTCGCCCTTCACGTCGCCGGTGGAGGCCAGCTCGCGCAGCAGGCGGCGCATGATCTTGCCGCGAGCGCGTCTTGGGCAGGGAGTCGGTGAAGCGGATGTCGTCGGGCCGCGCGAGCGCGCCGATCTCTTTCGCCACGTACTCGCGCAGCTCCCGCTTCAGCGCCTCCGACGGCTGGTTCCCGGCCTCGAGCGTGACGAAGGCGGCGATCGCCTGGCCCTTGATCTCGTCGGGCCGCCCCACCACCGCCGCCTCGGCGACCTCGGGATGCGCCACCAGCGCGCTCTCCACCTCCATCGTGCCGAGGCGGTGGCCGGCGACGTTGAGCACGTCGTCGACGCGGCCCAGGATCCAGAAGTAGCCGTCCTCGTCCTTGCGCGCGCCGTCGCCGGTGAAGTAGATGCCCGGAATGTCGCGACCAGTACTGGCTGCACGTAGCGCTCGGGGTCGCCGTAGATGGTGCGCAGCATCGCCGGCCACGGGCGCTTGATGACGAGGCAGCCGCCGCCGGGCGGCACCGCTGGCCTTCGCGCGTCGACGACGTCGGCGACGATGCCGGGGAACGGCAGCGTGCGCCGAGCCGGGCTTGGTGGGCAGGCGCCGGGCAGCGGCGTGATCATGATCATCCCGGTCTCGGTCTGCCACCAGGTGTCCACGATCGGGCAGCGCTCCTTGCCGATCATGCTCGTGGTACCACATCCAGGCCTCGGGATTGATCGGCTCGCCCACGCGTGCCCGAGCAGGCGCAGCGAGACGAGGTCGTGGCGGCTCGGCCACTCGTCGCCCCACTTCATGAAGGCGCGGATGGCGGTGGGCGCGGTGTAGAAGATGGTGACGCTGATGGCTCGATGATCTCCCAGAAGCGGTCGTGGTCGGGCCAGTTCGGGCGCGCCCTCGTACATCACGACGGTGGCGCCGTTCGCGAGCGGGCCGTAGACGACGTAGCTGTGGCCGGTGACCCAGCCGATGTCGGCGGTGCACCAGTAGACGTCGTCGTCCTTGAGGTCGAAGACGTACTTGGTGGTGGCGTACGTGCCGATCAGGTAGCCGCCGGTGGTGTGGACGATGCCCTTGGGCTTCCCGGTGGTGCCGGAGGTGTAGAGGATGTAGAGCAGGTCCTCGGCGTCCATGGGGCTCGGCGGGGCAATCGTCGCTGGCCTGGGCGATGAGCTCGTGCCACCAGTGGTCGCGCCCGCGCTTCATCTCCACCGGCGATCGCCGGTGCGGCGGACGACGACCACGTGCTCGACCGTCGGGCAGGATCGCAAGCGCCTCGTCGACCGTCGGCTTGCAGCGGGATCTCGTGGCCGCGGCGGTAGCCGCCGTCGGCGGTGATGAGCACCGTGGCCTGCGCGTCGTTGATGCGGTCGCGCAGCGCTTCGGCGGAGAAGCCGCCGAAGACCACGGTGTGGACGGCGCCGATGCGCGCGCAGGCCAGCATGCGCGATGGCCAGCTCCGGGACCATCGGCATGTAGATCGCCACGCGGTCGCCCTTGCCGACGCCCAGCGACTTCAGCACGTTGGCGAAGCGCGCAGACCTCGCGGTGCAGTTCCCAGTAGGTGAGCGTGCGGCTTCGCCGGGCTCGCCTTCCCAGATGATGGCGGCCTTGTTGCGGCGCCAGCTTGTGCACATGGCGGTCGAGGCAGTTGTAGGAGACTTGATCTTGCCGCCGACGAACCACTTCGCGCACGGCGGGTTCCACTCCAGCACCTTGTCCCAGGGCTTGAACCAGTGAAGCTCGCGGGCGGCGGCGGCCCAGAATGCCTCCGGATCGTCGGCGGCGGCGCGCGCCAGGCGCTGCCATTCGTCCATGCTCTTGACATGCGCCTGGGCGGCAAACTCCGCCGGCGGCGGAAAAACGCGCCGCTCGTGCAATACAGAATCAATGTCCTGCGAGCTGCCGGGCTGGGCCATGCTGGGTCGTCTCCTGGGTGCGGACACAAAGCCGCGATTGTAGCTGAAGCGCAGAAGTGTCGCCTATCGGGGCAGTATGCAAATGGGGGCGCGGCGCCTACGGGGTCTTAATCATGTACTCGCCGCAGGCGGTGAGGGCGGAGAGCAGGTGGGTGAGGCCGAGCAGCTCGCGGACACGCTGGTTGAGGTTGATGAGGCAGAACTCGTGGCCCGCGGCTTTGGCGGAGACGTAGAGGCTGATCACCGCCCCCAGGCCCGAGCTGTCCATGGAGTCAAGGTCGGTGAGGTCGAGCATCACGCGCGCCGAGCGCGCCAGCAGCGGCTTGACTTCGCTCTTCAGCCAGGCCGTGTCCTGGATGGTGAGGCGGCCACTGCAGCGCACAACGCTTTCCTGGTCGCCCGCTACCACCGCGAGTTGCAGACGCTTTTTGGACGGCCAAGGCGCAGAGGTGGACATGGGTCACTCCAGGTCGGCCGTCGCACCCACGCGCACGGCCGGGCAGATGGGCGGGTATGTTAGCAGGTTTCCCGGGGATTACACACGCCGGCGGCGGTATCGCCGCGCCGCCAGCAGCGCCCCGGAAAGCACCAGCACCAGCGTGCCGGGTTCGGGGTTGGGTGTGGGCGGGGGATCCGGCGGGTCATCCGGCGGCAGGGGCGTTCCCCACACGGTCAGCGTCACCGGATTGCTGTAGTTATAGAAATACGAACTCGGCGTGAAGCCAAGGTCGTACCCGGAAGCAAACGTGACCAGGTCGGTCTCCGGCACCGAACCCACCAGCGGGGTGCCAAAACACCACCAGACGGTCTCCGAGCTGCCCGACGCCATCACCACATAGTATTGCCCCGCGGCGACGGCCACATTCAGCGGCAGGTCGTAGTAAAGGGCGTAAAAGCTACCGGGCACGCTGTTGGAACTGCCCTGGAAGGTGGCGCTGGCCAGAACGTCGCCGCTTCCGGCGCCGGCGCCGATGTTGCTCATCAGCCAGACGGTCAGGGTGTTGGAGGCGTCGGTGGCGGCGTACACCTGGAGGTGGGACAGCAGGGCCGGGCCGGACAGGGTAAAGGGTTGAGCGATGGCTGCAACTCCGTTCGCGGCCAGGCCGCCACTCACGGCGTAAGCGGTTTGCACCAGGATGCTATCGCCGCGGGCGGGCGCGGCGAGGAACAATGCCAGCCCTAGTGCCCCTGTGGTGCGAGCGATGAACAACCAGCGGCGCATACATCTGTCCTTTCCCTCCCCAAACCAAGGTTGCTGTCATCCTTTCAACGGCGACCGCCTGAAAGCTGCGGCGCCCTTCACCGAGAGATGATGCTGCCTGATTCTGTTACCGGGAAGGAAGCACAGTCAACGACGATCCCGCGCCCGAGGGTTACGGGCGCGCCGCTGGAAAACACTTTGGTCATGCGAAGATAGCGGCAATCCGGCGGCGGGCGCGCTTGACGCGGCTCCGCGGGCGGTCGCGGCAGCCTGACCGGCGCCGCGAAAAGGAGGTGCACCGGATGTCCCCGGGGACTACACTGCTGCCGCGATGTTACGCAATTTCCCCGTCTGCCCGCATTGCACCACGAGAGGTCTGCCGGGCTTGCTGCGGCGGGTCCAGGAATCCACACCCCTGGTGTCGCGCTCCGACGGAGAGACCTTCCACCTTTACCTGCAGAATGGGCCGCTGCCGCAACTGGCTGCCGGCGGCGCCCCCACCGGCAACATGCTGGCGTATTTCCGCTATGCGAGTGACGCCAATCGCTCCAACCGCGATACCGTGGCGCTGCTGCTGAGCGCCGCCGACAAGACGCCGCCGGCCGTGCTGCGGGAACTGGAAGCTGCCGCCGACGTACTGGCCGCCCGCCTCGCCGCCAGCGCCAGCCTCGCCTACGCCTACTCCTTCATCGATGGGCAATTGCAGACGGTGCGCCCTGCCGCCGCCGCGCCCGCGGCCGTAGGTAAGTAGGGCCGCAACGCTCCTGCTCGTTGGCTCGCGGATTCACTGCGCTTGCTTGATCAATTCCGCAATCTCCGGATGCTTCAAAGTGATTGCTAATTGGTACAAGCCGCCGCCCATGCGCCCCGGCCGAGGCGGTGGTGTGCCCTTGACATCGGCGTGATGGTCGAGCAGAAACTTCACCGCCTCGATGTCACCTTGCCGGACAGCGTCCCACATCGCTTCCCCGCGAGGCCTGCCGGCATTCACGTCGGCGCCGTGTTCCAGCAGGAGCTTGGCAATGTCGAGTTCGCCGGCGACAATGGCGATGTTCAGCGCGTACCCTTTCCGCGGAATGGGCATGCGCGCCGCCGCCAGATTGTGGTCCAGGTAGTCGCGGACCCGGCGCTCGTCGCCGGCCGCAATCATTGCCTCCAGGTCGGGATCAGGAATGTACTCCAGCAGGACCCGCGCCACTTCTTTTTGCCGGAAACGCAGGGCCTGTTGGATCGGCGTCGGTCGGGGTCGCTCGTGTTCGGTGGCGAGCTTGGGCTCCCGCCGCAGCATGGCGCGAACGAAGCGCACGTCGCCCAGCGCAATGGCGGCCCAGAGATCGGGTTTCGCGCCGGCAGCTATCAACTGGCGCGCCACCTCAAGGCGGCTGGAGTCTCCCCATCCGAAGGCTAAGGCGGCGTCCAGCGGCGTGCGGAGACCGTAGGGCTGTGGGTTTTCGGCGTTGGGATCGGCGCCGTGCTTCAGCAGCAGCCCGACCATCTCAGGGCTGCCCATTGCCGCCGCGCCCAACAGCGCGTCGTTGAGCACCGCGACGTTGGCGCCCGGATCCTTTTCCACCAGGTAACGGAAGATCTCGGTGCCGCAGATGCGCGACGCGGACGCGGCCGCCCCCAGCGGGAACGTGTTGTACCACGGTGGAAGACCGTTTTCGACGACGTTCGGATTGTCTTCCACCAGCGCCTTCACCCGTTCCAGGTTGCAGGTCAGGATGGCATGTTCCAGGTTCGGTCCTTCTGCGACCGGCTTCGGCGCGCGCTCGCGCCCGCCGCAGGCAACCATCCATGCCAGCGCACACGTCACGACAAAACGTAACGGCTTCATTTTCGATCTAAGCAGCCAGGTGTGGCTTCGCTCGCCGAGGAGTTTACCGGTAAAGTCCTCCCGGGCGCCGTCCTTCTTTCTCCAGCAGGACGGGATTCTCGATGAACTTAAACCCGACCGTGTCCACGAAGACGACGCGCTTTTTCATCCGCTTCCACCAGGCCTTCCAGTCCTGGTTGGCCGGCTTGATAGAGTCATCGACGTAGCGGCCCAGGCATTTCTTCGCGGCCTCGCTGTCGGGGCCGTTTTTCCCGGCGAGATCAATCCACCGCTTCAGGCTCTCCAGCTTGTTGTTCGGCGTGTGCAGGCGCTTGGCGTCCTGATCGACATCGAAGAACGCCAGCTGCTTATCGAGTACCGCCGCGTACACGTAGTCCACGTTTTCCTTCAGCCAGCTCGTCGTGAAGGGGACGTCCGGGGTCCACTCCTTGTGCAGATCCGCGACGAGCAGTTTGGGGAAGTACTCAATAAAAGCCTTCTTCTGCTGCGCTGGCTGCTGGGGCAGCTGGGCCTGCTCCAGATAACTCACCAGCATCTCCCGGGGGTGGCTGTGGTACGGGACGGTCAGGCCGTTGCGCTTCTCGTACATGTAGTGCACGCAATTCGCCAGCAGCCGCCGCCCCCATTCCGTCATCTTGTCGGGCGGGTCATGGAAGCCCCAGAAGAGGAAGCGGCCCTGGCGGCCGATCGCCACGCTGCCGGGCGCGACCGCGGAGATGCCCTCGCCAATCAGTTCCAGGCCGGGAAGGTCGTCGAGGAAGCCGTAGTTGATGACGATGGGGCCGGGCGCCGGCGCCTTGCCGGTTTGGATGTCCGTCACCTGCATTTTCGGCCCAATGGGCTGCGGATGATTCGGACTGGTCGCCCCGATGTAGTGGGCGGGACTCTCGGTTTCGTACCAGGGAACGTCAATCTTCAGGGGGCCGCGGAACACTGGATGATCTAGGCGCAACCCGTGCGCCATATCGTGGAGGCACCCTCAAGTCTTCACCTTGCCCAGCAGCACCTCGTACTGCCGCAGATAGAAGTAGCCGTAATAGCCCATCCCGATGATGGGCTTATCGGTCTTGGGAAGCGCCTTGAAATCGATTTTCGACCACTGTTTGTACTGATCGAAGGTGGCGTCGGTCGAGTCCAGGAGGATGACGTCGTGCTGCGCCATGTCCTCGGCCGTGACCTTGTCGTAGCCCACCACGTCCCCGGCCAGGCCGTACTGCTGCAGGAAATCCCGGTAGGCCTGGGCACGATGCTCCATCGGGCTGATCACCAGCACCTTGATCGCGCCCGGCGCCGCGCTGCCTGCGGGCCCGGCCTGCCCCGCCAACCCGGCAGCACTGAGCACCAGCGCCGCCAGGAAAAACTTTGCCATGAGTTTGGTTCGCAATTGCATCCCTCCGCCTAGTTAAGACGCCCGCGAGCCACTGATCGTGTCAATCGGCACGCGTGCAATCGTGCCCCGTCGCCAGACCGCCGCGGAGGTTTTCGCAACGGGCGGGAAACTGAGAACTGAGAACTGGGAACTGAATTAGGGACGCGTCGCGCTACGTGACGCCGGCGACGGTCCTCAGCTTGCCCTGCTTGATCGCGTTCAGAAAGACTTTGTAGTCCGCCGCGGTCTGGTCGGCGTAGGCGAAGGCGAACTGCGCCATCGCTTGGTCCAGCTGATCGCCGTCGCCGCAGTAGCCGGCCAGGACGCAGGCATCGCCGGAACGCGCGTGCCCCTTGCCCAGCACCTCCCCGCAAGTTTGGGCGTAATCGCTCAGCCCGCGTCCCTTCAGGTCCAGCGGCTCCACCCCTGCCTTGTAGTCGGCTAGTTGCCGCACCAGGTAGTCGCGCTTCTCCATCGTCGTCCAGCCCAGGAAGATGTCCGACTGTGCCTGCATCAGCCGCTGGCCTTGCACGACGCGTTCGCCCTGGTGGCGCGGCACGGCGGCGCTTTTCAGGTATTTCGCATACGCCGACGGCGGCTCTTCCTTCATTTGCAGGAACAGCGGGTCTGCCGGACCGTTACCGAAGCACAGCACAACATAGTCTCGCGTCCCCACGCTTCCGGTGCCGACCACTTTGAACGCTACCTCCACCGGGTGATAGCGCTGGGCGAAATGACGCCGCTCGGGGGAGAGCGTTTCCTGATAGCGCTGGAGCGCCGCCAGCACCTCCTCGCGGGTTCTCTTCGCCACCGCCGTCAGCAGCGGCTTCTGCTCCTTGAAGCGGCGCGCCCCGTTACGGCTCGGCGTGGTGAGTTTGTCCAGCGCGTGCTGTGGGGTCGCGCGCTCGGCCTTTTGCAGCGCCCCCAAAATCAAACCAGCTTGTATGTGCCGATGTACCGTGTAGCGTGCCAGCTCCAGGGCGGTCAGGTCCGCACAGTGGCTGATGGAAGCGCGATAGGCGGCCACGAAACTCAGCACCGCCTGCTTGCACGCGGCCTCGGAGTTGGCGGCGTCGCGCCCCGCCAGCACCAGGCTGGTGGCCAGCCGCTTGACATCCCACTCCCAGGGACCCGGCATGGTCTCGTCGAAGTCGTTGATGTCGAAGACGAGGGCCCCGGTGGGCGAGGCGAACACGCCCAGGTTGCGCACGTGCGCGTCGCCGCACATCTGGACTTCGATGCCGGTGGTGGGCAGGTGGGCCAGGTCCAGCGCCATCAGCGGCACGTTCCCGCGGAAGAACCCGAAAGCGGAAGCCGCCATGCGCGTCCAGCGGATGGGCAGCAACTCGGGCATGCGGTCCGCAGCGGCCGCGCACAGCAGCTCGACCGGGTCGGGACGGTTCTTCGCCGCTTTCCACGCGCCCTGGTCCACGCGATGGACGACCTGCCGCCGCGACTTGCCATACTCGCGGCGGTCGGCAACGCTCGCTAAGGAAGCTGTCATAAGGCGCATATCATACGCGAGCGCGCCGCGCGCGGCAGAGGCGTTCTGGAATGCGCTGGGAAGAGGACTTCTCACCGATAGCCGAGGATTCCCCGGTTTTCCGGGGAGCCTTTGACACACCCTTGTGTCTCGAAAACCGCGAGACACAAGGGTCAACCCGCCTGTGTCAGAGGGGAAAATGGCGGGGCCGCCCACCTACTTCGATCGGATGACCTCGTGGGTGTGCTCGCCTTTGACGGCATGAAGCAAATAGCCGTCGCCCTGGGCCGGCCAAAGTGCCTCGATGAAGTGCTTGCCTTCTTGAACATCGAAGGAAATTCTCGCCGTTCCCTTCGCCGTCTTATCGGCGGCAATGCGGGTCATAAACCCGAGTGCGACGCTCTTCCCCGTGTCATGGTTCTTCATGGTGACAGCGTTGTTGGACACGTTGAAATCGTAAAGCCCCGCTGGAAAGGTCTGGTCGGCCGCGACAAACTCGAATGGAATCCGCGTCTGCAAAAAGTGCCCCTGCCCAAAAGCACTTGCCAGGAGTACCCCTAGCAGACCCACAACCAAAACTAATCTCTTCATTGACTGAACTTCTTTCTCCACCTAGGTAAGATGGCTGGGTGCGTGGTGCGGGGCCGCCGGGGTGGGAAAGGTGTGCTGGGTGGGAAAGGAGGGGTGGGGAGGCGGAGGTTGAGAGCGGATGCGGAAGAGGCGCAATTGTAACACGTAGGCGGCGGATCAGGTTTTGAATTCGCGATGTCTCCCCCTGAGGACGCGGGATGCGGAGGGGTTGAGCCATGAGTCGAACCGTCACTTTCGGCATTGTGGGCGGCTACGGTGCAACCGGGAGAGCCGTTGCGTCCGAGCTCTGGAAGTCCGGCGGTGGGGAGATCCTGGTCGGTGGACGTGACTCTACCGCACCGGCAAGCCGGGGCTGGGCTGCACCGCCGAGACGTCGAGGACGCCGAGGTTGCAGAATGCACGCCGTTTTCGGGTGTGAAAGGAAATCCTGATGAAGTATGTGCGCGCGTTCTTCCTGTCGTTCGCTTCCGCCGAGATGTACCGCGAGGTGGCCCGGCAGTGGCGGGGAGTAGGGCTGGGTTACCTGTTCCTGGCGCTGGCGGTGCTGGAGGCGCCGGAGGCCATCAAGATACACGTCGGCTTTACGCGCTGGGTGGATGTGGAGGCGGCGGAGGTGGTGGACCAGATCCCGGCCATCACCGTCACCAAGGGCGAAGTGACGACGGACGTGGAGACGCCGTACTTCATCCGCAATCCGAAACTTCGGTCCAATCAAGTCAGCCCCACGGCGGAGTACCTGGCGGTGGTTGACCTGACCGGCAAGTACACCTCGCTGGAAGAGGTGAATGCGAGCGCGCTGCTGACCCGGAAATCGCTCATCATTAGGAAGAACCCGTACGAGACACAAACCTACGACCTTTCCCAGGTGCAGAGTTTCCGCATGGACAAGGCGCGGGTGCGCGGCTGGCTGGGCGGAGCGAGGAACGTGCTGGCGCTGGCTTTCTACCTGCTGGTGCTGGTTTTCTCGTTCCTTTACCGGATTGCGCAGATCGCCCTCTATGGCGCCCTCGGGCTGCTGTTGGCGCGCTGGGCGAGAGCCGAGCTGCCCTACGCGGCGCTGATGAGGCTGGCGGCGGTGGCCATCACCCCGGCGCTGGTGGCGAATACCATCGTGGTTCTTTTCGTGATCATGGTTCCGGTGTGGTGGCTGATCTGTTTTGTGCTCGCCATGGGCTACCTCTTCTTTGCCGTCAAGACGAATGCGAAGCCACAAGATGGCTCCGGTATGGCGCCCGTGAAGGCGTAGCAGTAAAGGCGTCCACGCCGGCGTCCACTTCCTGGCGGATGCGGTGGATCCCATGGCCTTCATGGCCGCGCTGCGACAGGCGGGCGTCGAGCAGACCGAGAACTTCGAACCACTGGGTGCCCCATCCTGAGCGCAGCGAAGCGTGGGTTGATGACGGGTGCCGGGTGCCCCACCCTGAGCGCAGCGAAGGGTGGGTTGATGATGGGTGCCCCACCCTGAGCGCAGCGAAGGGTGGGTTAATGCCGGGTGCCGGGTGCCCCACCCTGAGCACAGCGAAGGGTGGGATAATGCTCGTCCATGCCGCGGCATCTGAAGCGGTACCAGCAGACCGGCGAGTTGCACTTCATCACCTTCAGTTGCTTCCACCGCCGAGCGTTCCTCCGAGGGGCGGCGGCTCGCGACGCTTTCTTGCGCATTCTGGAACAAACCAGAGAACGCTTTGCCTTCGTCGTCCTGGGCTATGTGGTGATGCCCGAACATGTACACCTGTTGGTCAGTGAGCCGTTCCGCAGGCGGCTGGCGACGGCGTTGCAAGTGCTCAAGCAGAACAGCGCGCGCCAACTGCAGCAGGAACGGTTCGCGGAGTTTCAACCCGGCCGGCATTTCTGGCAGAAACGTTACTATGATTTCAACGTGCGGACGGAGAAGAAGCGGATCGAGAAGCTCAAGTACATGCACCGCAACCCGGTCCAGCGCGGGCTGGTAGCCCATCCCGAAGACTGGCGATGGAGCAGCTACCGCACCTACGCTTTCGCTGAGGCCGGCTTGACGCGGCTGAACACCTGGCCCGAACTCACGCTTGCGCTTTCAGCACCGTAACCCACCCTTCGCTCCGCTCAGGATGGGGCACCCGGCACCCGGCTTTAGGCTGTCGCGCCTTTCTCCGCTCTGTTGTCTGTCGTGGATTCGTAAATCTTAATGGCCCCCTCCAGCCGCTCCACGTTCCGTTCGTAGTTGCAGAGCTGCTTGACCACTTTGTTGACGTGGATAAGGCCCTGACCAAAGTTGATAGCAGCTATTATTTCGTACCAGCTCAGTTTTGGTTGCTCCGAGCTCAAGACACCAACTATCGTGACGACAATGCTCAGGTTTATTGTCCAGAATGCGGCATGGATAAAATTCCAAGTGAGGTAAAGTAGCAGCTCATACGCGCTCTTGTGTAGCCGTTGCAACTCTTCCAGTTCCGCGCCCAGCATCCGCGCCGTCCTGACGCTCATATTCCGGCCCCGCGCCCTGAAGTACGCCTTGATTTCTACCGGAAATAGCGACACCACGATGCTAATGCCCACAACAACGAAATCGAACCAATGCCGGATAAACCAGCTGCCGACCGCGCTCAAGTTCATCCCTGTCCTGCTCCTGTAGATTTCCGCTCTATCACGAATTCGGCGAAGGCGTGAGGCATTGGGTCCTGAGCGGTTGATTCTGAAATCTGGCGCGCCCGGAGAGATTCGAACTCCCGACCTATTGCTCCGGAGGCAATCGCTCTATCCAGCTGAGCTACGGGCGCGCGCTCACACGCGGGAAGATAAGTAATTATAGCAGCGCCTGGGTGCCTGGGTGCCCCACCCTGAGCGCAGCGAAGGGTGGGTTCATGCCTCGCTATTCCACGCGCCGCATGCCCGCTGCCGCGGGCAGGCTTTCCTCTTCCAGCCGCTCTCTGATTTGCGCGATGGTCATCATGATCTCGCGGCCGCGTTCCAGGTAGTCGGGGACGCGCTCCCACAGCCGCTGCAGTTCGTCGGGATATTCGGAGGCGAGGGCCGCCGCGCCCAATCCGGCCGCCAGGAGGCCCGGCCCGCGATGTCCCCGCAGGATCAGCAGCGCGGCCGCGGTGAACGATCCCAGCACCACCGCGCGTTTCCAGTTGGGCATGGCTCTCTCCTCCGCAGCGGCGCGACCTCCGCCGGGAAGCAGCAGTTTACCGCGACCGCCGTCTCCGCATTTTGTCATTTTCTCAGTTTTCATCCACCCCGCCTCAATTCGGCAATTCCACACTTCGGCAATTCGGCAATTCCACCTCTGGCAACCGGCAACTGCCAACTGGGCTGCGCGATTCCACATGACTTGGCGGCAGCCGCAATGAAAAAATGCCAGATGACTCCATGGAAAAGTCGGCCCACGCGCGGCAGTCGCTGGTGGAGTATCTCGATCGCTTTCGCCGGCTCGGCGAGGCGCCCGCCTACGCCTATGCGCGCGGCTATCGCACGGCGCGCTGGTCGTACGGCGAGGTAGCGCGGGTGGCGGCGCAGTTTGCGCGCGAGCTGGAAGCGCGGCAGGTCGTCCCGGGCGACCGCGTGCTGCTCTGGGGCGCGAACAGCGCCGAGTGGGTGGCGGCCTTTTTCGGGTGCATGCTGCGCGGCGCCGTCGCCGTGCCCATGGACCGGATCGCCGCGCCCGACTTCGCCCGCCGTGTCGCCGCGCAGGTGGAGGCGAAGCTGGCCGTCTGCTCGGGTGACTTGGTCGCCGCCGCGCAACCGCTGCCGACGCTGGTGCTGGAGACGCTGCGCGACCAGCTCGCGCATCACTCGTCCGTTCCCTACCCTGCCCCAGCCCTCACCCGCAGCGACCCGCTCGAAATCGTTTTCACTTCCGGCACCACCGCCGACCCCAAGGGCGTCGTCATTCCGCATGGCAACGTGCTGGCAAACCTCGTGCCGCTGGAAACCGAAATCGCCAGGTACCGCCGCTACGAGCGCCCCTTCCATCCCATTCGTTTCCTGAACCTGCTGCCCCTCAGCCACGTCTTCGGGCAGTTTCTCGGCATGTTCATCCCGCAGTTGCTGGGCGGAACGGTTTACTTCCAGGAAGGACTTGGCCCGGGCGAGATCGCCCACACGGTGCAGCGCGAGCGCATTTCCGTGGTGGTGACGGTGCCGCGCGTGCTCGCCGCGCTGAAAGAGAAGGTGGAGCGCGACGCCGAACTCGCCGGCCGCGCCGACGTCTTCCGTCGCGACCTCGCGCGCAGCGCCAACGAAAAATTCCTCCGCCGCTGGTGGCGCTTCCGCCGCCAGCACCGGCAGTTTGGCTGGAAGTTCTGGGCCTTCATCTGCGGCGGCGCGGCGCTCGACGCTGAAACCGAAGAATTCTGGCGGCGCCTCGGCTACGTCGTCATCCAGGGCTACGGCATGACCGAAACCACCTCGCTCATCAGCGTGCAGCATCCGTTCAAGATGGGGCGGCGCTCGATTGGGCAAGTGCTGCCCGGGCGCGAGATGAAGCTCGACCCGGCGACCGGCGAAATTCTGGTGCGCGGCGAGAGCGTCGCCAGCGGCTACTGGCAAGGCAAGGAACTGAAGCCGGTCATCGGCGAGGAGGGCTGGCTCCGCACCGGCGACCTCGGCGAAATGGATGCTGCCGGCAACCTGTATTTCAAGGGACGAAAGAAGAGCGTCATCGTCAGTCCCGCGGGCCTCAACATCTATCCCGAAGACCTGGAAGCGGCGCTCAAGCAGCAGCGCGGGGTGCGCGATGCGGTGGTGGTGCCGCTGGCGCGTGGCGGCAACGCCGAGCCCGGCGCGGTGTTGCTGCTGCGCGACGGCGCCGATCCTGCCGCCGCCGTCCGCGGCGCCAACCAGCAGCTCGCCGACTTCCAGCACATCCGCCGCTGGCTGGTGTGGCCGGAAGACGATTTTCCCCGCACCGCCACGCAGAAGCCGCGCACCAACCTGATCGAGCAGTATGCCGCGCAACAGCTGAGCGGCGAAGCTGCGACTGCCGCCGCCGCGCCCGCCGGCTCGCTCGCCGAGATCATCGCGCGCATCACCGGCCGCTCCGTACCGCTCGCGCCGTTGATGAAGCTGGAAGAGCTGGGGCTCAGCTCGCTCGATCGCGTCGCCCTGATGGCGGCGCTGGAAGACCGTTACCAGGTGGAGTTCGACGAGGCGCAATTCGCCGCCGCCACCACCGTCGGCGAAGTTGACCACCTGCTGCGCGGAGAAAGTGATGCCGCCGGCGCCGCCCCGCCGCCGCAGCCGGCAGACGCCACGGCGGTGGACGCCGCCTTCCCCGCCGCCGCCACCCGCCACGTCTATCCTCGCTGGGCGCAGCGCTGGCCCGTAACCTGGATTCGCGCCGCCGCCTACTGGCTGCTCTCCTGGCCTTACATGATGCTGATGGCCCGGCCGCGCGTTCTGGGCAGCGAGCGTCTGCGCGACCTCCGCGGCCCGCTGCTCATCGTCTCCAACCACATCACGCAGATTGACATCGGCTACATCATGGCCGCGCTACCCCCACGCTACCGCTCGCGCTTGGCGGTGGCGATGGGAGGCGAGATGCTGCGCGCCATGCGCCATCCGCCCCGTTCCCTCAGCCTCTTCCGCCGCGCCTGGGAAGTCCTCGACTACTACCTGGTGATCGCCTTCTTCAACGTCTTTCCGCTGCCGCAGCGCAGCGGCTTCCGGCAGAGCTTCGCCTACGCCGGCGAGAGTGCCGACCGCGGCTACAGCATCGTGGTGTTTCCCGAAGGCGTCCGCACCCGGACGGGCGCGATCTCGCCCTTCCGCAGCGGCATCGGGCTGCTGGCGCAGCGCCTCGGCCTGCCGGTCGTGCCGGTGCGGATCAGCGGCCTGTGGGAGCTGAAGCAAGCGGGGCGGCATTTCGCGCCGCCGGGTACGGTGCGGGTCACCCTCGGCGAGCCGGTGCGCTATCCCGCCACCACGCCGCCCGAAGAAATCGCCACCGACCTCGATGCGCCGCGTGCGCGCGCTCTAGCGGCTGCTGAAAAACTCGGGGACTCGCGCTTTCGGAGGGGGCCGGCTTCAGCCGGCCCGTCATTCGATGACCCGGAACGAATAAATCTTTCCCGAGGAGCCTGCCGCGTTGGCGGCGCCCAACGCACCCGGGCGGCGCGCGCTAGTGCGCCACCGGCTCCGGCGACGCGGCGTGGACATGCGCTTCCAGCGTGGTCGTGCCGGTCAGCGAGCGCCCGATGAGGCAGGTTTTTTCCGCCTTCTCCAGCAGGCGCCCGGCGCGCTCCACCAGTTCCGGCTGCGCCACCACCAGCACCGGACGCAGGGTGAAGCTGACGAAGCGCAGACCCTCGTCGGTCTTCTCCAGCACGCCTTCCGCTTCCACGTTGAGGGTCTCGAAGGGCAGCTTGGAGGCGCGCGCGATCCCGCGGAAGGTGGCGGCAAAGCACGTCACCAGCGACGCCACCAGCATGTGCTCCGGCGTCCACACCCCCGCCTCGCCGTTGAACTCCGGCGGCGCGTTGAACTTGATGGTCTGCGGAATGTGTTCGGCGGTGACGACCCCGCTCTGGTCGCTCAACACGTACGCGGAAACACGATACTGATAACGGGTAGTCATGGCGGGCCTCGACCTCCTGATGATTGCGCTCCACGGCCTCGCCAGTTGTGATAAGAATCACCTGCAAATGTGACACCTCGGTCCGGGGTTACGCTTCCTGCTCGCACGCGATGCGCGCCCGCTCTTTCATCTCGTCGCGGTTGGCCTGCCTGGCGCTCCTGCTGCTGGCCGCGCCTGCTGGCGCGCAACGCCCGCCCGCGCCGCGCCTGGAGATCGCGGTCACCGACGAAAACGGCGTCGCGGTGGCGGCCGCTCGCGTCACCGTCGCCGCTCTCCCTGCCGGCCGCACCTTCAGCGGGGAAACCGACTTTGCCGGCCGTCTCGCGCTCGCCGGCGTCGAGCCCGGCCGTTATCGCGTCACCATCGCCAAGCCCGGTTTTTATTCCTTCGCCCAGGAACTCGACTTGGCGCCCGGCGCCGCGCTCGACCTCAGCATTGGCCACCAGCAGCCGGTGGGCGAGGTCATCAACGTCACCGACGTCGTGCCCGGCATCGATCCTCAGCAGACCGCAAAATCGGAGACGCTCAACAGCCGCGACATCATCAACATCCCCTATCCCACCACCCGCGACGTGCGCAACGTGCTGCGCTACCTCCCGGGCGTGGTCGAAACCGGGCAGCAGGTGCACATTGCCGGCGCCGCCAGCTACCAGGCGCAGTACGTGCTCGACGGCTTCGAAATCGGGCAGCCCTCCACCGGGCTCCTCGAGTTGCGCGTCAGCCCCGACGCCGTGCGCACCATCGAGGTCGAGAGCAGCCGCTACTCGGCGCAATATGGACGCGGCTCCGGCGGTGTGCTGGTCATGGACTCGCGCACCGGCGACGACCGCTTCCGCTTCGGCGTGGTCAATTTCATCCCCACCTTCCAGTTGGTGAAGGGCCTGCACCTCAACAACTGGACGCCGCGCACCACCCTCAGCGGCCCGCTGCGCCGCAAGCGCGCCTGGTTTTACCTCTCGCAGGACGGCGAGACCGACCACACCGTCATCAAGGAGCTGCCCGACACCGCCGACAGCGGCAACCTGTGGCGCGTCGGCACCCTCGCCAAAGTGCAGGCCAACCTCTCGTCCGCCAACACCCTCACCACCAGCTTCGCCTACAACTACCTCGACTCCCCCTACACCTCCCTCTCGGCCTTCACGCCGCGCGAGGCCACCCCCAACCAGGACCGCTCGGCGTGGATGTTCACCGTGAAGGACCAGGCTTACCTCTCGAAGTCCACGTTGCTGGAGCTGGGGCTGGCCGCCGGCGAATATCGCGCCGAGGAACATTCTCACGGCCTCGCGCCCTACGAGGTGCATCCCGACGCCGTTGCCGGCAACTACTACCGCACGCAGCTCACCAAGGACCGCCGCGTGCAGTTGCTGGCCAACCTGTATTTGCCGCCGCTGCAATGGCTGGGCCGCCACGAGATCCGCGTCGGCGCCGACTTCACCGACCTCCGCCACCGCGAGCAGGCGCACCGCGGGCCCACCCTGGTCTTTCGCGAAGACGGCACGCTCGCCCGCCGCATCACCTTCGTCGATCCCACGCCCTTCGAGCGCAGCAACCTGGAGAGCAGCGCCTACCTGCAGGACCGCTGGTCGCCCGCCTCTCGCCTCATCATCGAAGCCGGGCTGCGCCTCGATTCCGACCAGGTGGTCCGCGACCTGCTCCTCTCCCCGCGCTTCTCCGGGACTTATCTCCTCACCCGGCATGGTGAAACCAAGCTCACCGGCGGCGCCGGCTTCTTCCACGACGCCACCCGCCTCGACTTCATCGTGCGCCCGCAGCAGGGGGAGCGCGTGGACGAGTTCTACGACGCCACCGGCCGCTTCCTCGCCCTGCCCCCCGCCCTCACCCGCTTCCAGGTGAACGATGCCACGTTGCACGCGCCGCGCTTCCTCAACTGGAGCCTGGGTGTCGAACGCCGCCTGCCCGGGCAGGTGCACACCAAGTTCGAATTCCTGGAGAAGGCTGGCCGCGACGGCTTCAATTTCACCAATCCCGCCGCCGATGCCGGCGCTCCCGGCGGCACTTTCCTTCTGAGCAATGCCCGCCGCGATCGCTACGACGCCTTCCAGGTCATCGCCCGCCGCGACTTCCGCAACAACCACGCCCTGCTGGCCGCCTACACGCGCTCGGCGGCGCGCACCAACCGCGTGCTCGAGTTCACCCTCGACAACCCCATCTTCGGCCCCCAGGGCCGCGGCCCTCTCCCCTGGGACACCCCCAACCGCATCGTCTCCTGGGGCTGGCTGCCCCTGCCCCATTTCCCCAAGTTCGATTTCGCCTACTCCCTGGAATTCCACGACGGCTTCGCCTACAGCGTCGTCAACCAGAACCAGCAGCTCGTCGGCGCGCCCGACACCTGGCGCTTCCCCGCCTACTTCTCCTTCAATCCCGCGGTCGAGCGCCGCTTCTTCTTCTTCGGCTACGAATGGGCGCTGCGCGCCGGCATCGAAAACATCACCGGGCGCCTCAACCCGCAGTTCGTCAACAACAACATCGATTCGGCGCAGTTCGGGCAGTTCAGCGGCACTGCCCACCGCACCTTCAACGGCCGCATCCGCTTTTTGGGGAAAAAGTGACGCAAGAGCCCGGTGCCCCAGGTTCGCGCCCCGCCTTTGGGCGCTAACCTGGGGGCCGCGCCGGTCAGATCGGCTTCATCGCCACCCGCCCGGCTTCGCGGACGTACGCCGGCGCCGGCACCCGCCGCAGCGGCCACACGTATACCTTCAACTCGCGCGCGAAGTGCAGCAGCGGCGCGCTGTCCGGCAGCTCGATGCCGGCCGCCATGGCCAGGCTGTTGCTGCGGATCTCGGCGCGCGCCTCCTGCAACGGCCACGGCAGGTGATGGACTTCGGCGCGATACAGCGACCCGCGCCGCGCCGTGTACAGGCAATAGCGCTCGGTCAGGAAGTGCTCCAGCGTCCCACGCTGCGCCGCCTGCGCCTCACTCGCCGGTCCGTACTCCGCGGCAAAGCGCGCTCGCACTCCCTCGCGGCGTTCGCTCTCGAGGACCACGCCGTCTCCCTCGACGTGCCGCGCCATGCGCGCGTAAAAGTACGGCAGCAGGTAGGTGGCGCGTGCCCCCATCACCGCCAGTCGGCTCGCCGCATCCAGACTGAAGAAGTAGACCCCCGGCTTGTCCTGCACCGTGACGTAGGTCCGCACATTGATCTCGGAAAACGCGGCACTCCCCGGCAGCGGCGGCAGGCAGCGCACGCGCAGCGGGTCGATGTACAGCGGCGTCACCGTCACCCACGCGCTGCCGTCGAAGCTGTCGATGGGCAGCGTGGGCGGCACCAGCGGGCGCAGTTGCGCCGCCGCCACCGGCCAGTGCGCAAACAGCACGTCGCGCCACGTCTGCACCATGGTCCACGGGCCGCGCGGCCGCGGCCACGGCCGGTGCGCCGTCGAGTTGAGGATGGCGTCCACTCTCTGTTTGGGTGAGATTCTCGCACTTGCGCCGCTCTTCCGCTGCACCTGTTTTCGTTGCCGATCTGGATGCGCCGCTCCGCAATGCGCTTTTCCCTTTCCCGCCTCCGCCCCTCTGAGGCACGATGGGGCACGCATGCAGCGTCTGGCCGCACTCGCGATCGCGGCGGCGTTGTTGCTCGCGGGGTGCGGCGGTGGCAGCATCGGGACCTCGCAGCCGGCTCCGCCCGCCACCAACCCGCCGCAGCTCGGCCCGCCGGAATACCGCGCCTTCTGGGTCGACGCCTTTCATCCCGGCATCAAGACCCCGCAACAGGCCGACGCCCTCATCCAGGACGCACTGCGCGCCAACATCAACGCGCTCTTCGTGCAGGTCCGCCGCCGCGGCGACGCCTACTTCAACATCGGGGTCGAGCCTCGCACCTCCGATCCCGAGGTCGCGCCCATTCCCTATGACCCGCTCGCCTACGTCATTCAGCAGGCGCACGCCGCCAGCCCGCGGCTCGAAGTGCATGCCTGGATGAACGTGTACAGCGTCGGCACCGACAGCGCCGTCTGGCGCCAACACAGCTCCGACTGGGCCAACCTCCAGTTCACCGGCGCCACTGCCGCCTTTCTCGATCCTGGCGTCCCCGAGGTGAACACCTACACCGCCGCCGTCATCCTCGACCTGCTGCGCAACTACGACGTGGACGGTATCCACCTCGACTACGTGCGCTATCCCGACGGCGGCGACTGGGGCTACAACCCCGCCGCCGTGGCCCGCTTCAACGCCCAGTTCAGCCGCATCGGCACCCCGATTCCCAGCGACGCGCAGTGGAAGCAGTTCCGCCGCGACCAGGTCACCGGCTTCGTCTCCGGCCTCTACACTTCCCTGCTCGCCATCAAGCCGCAGGCCAGGCTCACCGCCGCACTCATCGCCTGGGGCGCCGGGCCGGTCACCGACGCCGACTGGCAAACCACCGCCGCCTACAACGAGGTCTATCAGGACTGGTATGGATGGCTGCAGCGTGGCGCCCTCGACCTCGGCCTGGTCATGAATTACGACGCCGAGTGGAGCGCCACCCAGCGCACCTGGTTTAACCAGTGGATTGAATGGGAGAAAGACCACCAGGCTGCCCGCCGCCTGCTCGTCGGGGTGGGCGCTTTTCTGAACTATCCGGAAGACACCTTTGCCGCCATCCAGCGCGTCCGCGCGGCCTCAGCCCGCGGCAACCAGGTGGCCGGCGTGGCTATCTACTCTTACGCCTCGAGTAACGCCTATTCCAATTCCGACTACTACACCAGCCCCAGCGCCTACGCCACGTTGCCGCGCCAGCCCTACGCCGCCGGCCTTGACGCCGCCGGCCTTGCCGCCCGCGCCGCCAACTTCAACAACTGGTTCTACGGTGCGCTCTCTCAGTCCGCGACCTATAACGACCCCGCACTCGGCGCCATCTCCACCCAGCCTCCCTTCAGCCTCGCCGCCCCCCTCCCCACCCTGCCTTGGAAATGAACCCCGTACGGGGTGCGGTGCGGGGTGCCCCAGACGAGCCGGTTCTGCTCGTCTGGGAGGGAGCGCGCCTGCCAGAAAGGTGTATCGGGGCACGGCTTCAGCCGTGCCGTACCGCTCCGCTCTATTGATTCGTCATCCTGAGCGAGCGCGTCTGTCTCGCGCGAAGGTGTCCGGGCTTTCACTGAGAACTGGGAACTGGCAACTGACAACTGCTCCTGAGCGCGAGTCGAAGGATCCCTACCCTCACGAGAATGCTTAGGCCGGGCTTTGTATCACGGCACGGCTTCAGCCGTGCCGTACCGCTCCGCTTTCTTGGTCGTCATCCTGAGCGAGCGCGAGGGAGTGCAGCGACCAAGCGCGAGTCGAAGGATCCCTACCCTCACGAGAATGCTTAGGCCGGGCTTTGTATCGGGGCACGGCTTCAGCCGTGCCGTACCGCTCCGCTCTATTGATTCGTCATCCTGAGCGAGCGCGTCTGTCTCGCGCGAAGGTGTCCGGGCTTTCACTGAGAACTGGGAACTGGCAACTGACAACTGCTCCTGAGCGCGAGGCGAAGGATCCCTACCCTCACGAGAATGCTTAGGCCGGGCTTTGTATCACGGCACGGCTTCAGCCGTGCCGTACCGCTCCGCTCTATTGATTCGTCATCCTGAGCGAGCGCGAGGGAGTGCAGCGACCAAGCGCGAGTCGAAGGATCCCTACCCCGCCAGCACCGCGACGCCACTCGCCCCTTTCCTGCCACGGACCCGGGCCGCGCCCAATTCCGCAGTTCGGCAATTCGGCAATTTTCGGGCCTATGCTGTTGATTACACAACTATTACAAACCTCCCGTCTCCCGCCTGTTAACTTGAACATGTAGATGTCCACTTTGCTTTCGAGGCGACTGACCGCATCCATGCAGACCGAAACCATCCCTGAATTTGTCCTGGCCCGCGATACCGTCAACTGGCTGACCACCAGCATCATGGCCCTCTTTCACGCCGGCGCCATCGCCGCCCTCTTCATGTTCAACTGGAAGGCCGCGCTGGTGGCCTTCGTGCTCTTCTACGTCGCGGGCAGCTTCGGCATCGGCATGGCCTACCACCGGCTCCTGACTCACCGCAGCTTCGCCACCCCCAAGTGGGTCGAGTACCTCCTGACCCTCTGCGCCACGCTGGCGCTGGAGGGCGGGCCGATCTTCTGGGTGGCCATCCATCGCCTGCATCACCAGCATTCGGACGAGCCCGGCGCCGATCCGCACACCCCGCGCGACGGCAAGTGGTGGTCGCACATGGGCTGGATCCTGATGGGCAACAACCTCCACCACAACACCAAGCTGCTCTCCCGCTACGCCCCCGACCTGGCCAAAGACAAGTTCCACCTCCACCTGACCAGGTGGCACTGGGTCCCGATCAGCGTGCTTGGGATCGTGCTGCTGGCCGTCGGCGGCTGGCCCTTCGTCTTCTGGGGCATCTTCCTGCGTACTGTGGTCGGCCTGCACGTGACTTGGCTGGTGAATTCGGCCACCCACCTGTGGGGCTCACGCCGCTTTGAGACCCGCGACGACTCCACCAACAACTTCCTCATCGCCCTCGTCACCTTCGGCGAAGGCTGGCACAACAATCACCACGCCGTCCCCAGCTCGGCGCGCCACGGCCTGGCCTGGTACGAAGTGGACCTGAACTGGTACGGCATCAGCGTGCTGCGTGCCCTGGGCCTGGCGAAGAAGATCAAGGTCGCGCGCCTCCCTGAGTCCCCGCTCGCCCAGCCCGCTCCCGCCACCTCCGCCGCCATGGAACTGCTGTCGGCCTGACCTGCTTCACGCGGGGTGCCCCAGGTTCGCGCCCCGGGTTTGGGCGCTGACCTGGGAGACCTCTGCTCGTCTGGGAGTTTGTGGTGTTGCCCGGCCGCCCTCGGCCGGGTGCCCCATTCATTGCGCAGCAATGAGTGGGTGAGTAACGGGCAGTTCCTCAAACTTCGTGATCCGCACCAGTCCCGGTTCCTCGAACATGTAAGACCGAAAACTGCTCCAGGCCCACAGTTCAGGCGAGGAGACCAGTCCGCGCCGCACCGGATTGCGATGCATGTATTTCAGCTTCTCCACTCGCTTTTTGTCGCTGTAGACGTTGAAATCATAGAACCGCTTCTGCCAGAAGTGGCCCGCGGCCGGCGCCGCAAACAAGCCCGGCTGATCGCCGCGCCGACGCCGTAGAAAACGCCGCGCGCTCCGCTGCTTAAGCACCTTCAGGACCAGCGACGGGTCGCCGATCTCCGGCAGGCCTATCAGCAGGTGCACATGCTCGGGCATGACCACATACCCCAGGACCGCGAAGTGATACTTGCGCCTCACCTCGTCGAGCAGACGCAGCAGCGCTGTGCGCCGGCGCGCAAACGCCAGCAGCGGCAGCCGGCGGTAACAGCTGAAGGTGATGAAATGCAGGTGGCGGAATTCGTAATGCCGCTTCAGTCCCCGGGGCACCGCCGCAGTGTAAACGCCCACTCATTGCTGCGCCATGAATGGGGCACCCGGCCCGCTCTTCGCTAGCCCACCCGCAGTGGAGGACTCCATCTATTGTCGAGGAAACTCCGTGCGCGCCTCCAGTAACGGGTGTTTCAGGCTTCGGGCTGAATCCAGCAATGCTGCCCTAACTTCATTGATGTGATTGGCTCGAAAGAGCACTGTAACATAACTGTCCGGGCCGCGATACTGTTTCTCTGCCAGGAAAATGGCATTGTCTGGCAGTACTCTGGCCTGGTTGATACTCGTGGCTGCAAGCGTTGTCGCCATTTCGAGTGCTGACGACGCAGGCAAAGGAAGGGTACCAAATATTCGCGGTGTTGTACCTAACCAATACCAGTTGAGAATCGTGCTTAGTTGCCGCGCCCCAACATCACCGTAGAAGCTGCCACGTGGAGTGAAACCCTGTAAGGCCACAGTCGAGCCGATAGTCTTCGGGAGTCGCTTTGGCATCCAGGTACGAAGCTCTAACCAACAGCAATTACTAAGGGACACAAGGGCTTGCAACACCTCTATGTAAAAAGACAGCTCAGAATCGAAGCTCTCCGCGAAAGCGCCAACGTCCAATCTACAAGGTGAACCGCCATCGCCGAGCCGAAGTGCGTACGAATTCGACCCCTTGCGCCGCCGGCCCAGTTGAACAAACAGCCTTCCTAGTTGAAGCTTCATAGTTCTCACTCTCGGCGTGTGACATGAAGTGCCAGAAAGGGAGACCCGTTGGCCTACGCCGATGGACACACGCTACGGCCCAGGCCAGAGCGGTATGTGGATCAGTGAATGGCCGCGCGGGTCAGCAAAGAGCCCAATGTGTAGACCATTGCGTGGATCATAACCAATGCTAATCAGATTTCCCGGTATCCATGCTCTGCAGTACACTCCTGCTTGAGTGGGCGTAACATTCACCGTGGGCTGGCAAGCCGCAGCTGCGCCGGCCAGCTCCCCGGACGCTGCTACGACAACGAGGACTGCGGCCGTGGCGACAAACGCAGTGTCTGCTCCTCCGCTCGCGTTGGTCCAAATGCTCTGGCATCCAGGACAGTGAAAGATGTCTAGACCAAGGGGTTGGTCGGCATCTGCGACCCACACCAAGCTACCTGTGGACCACGCGCAACTGGCGTGCGCATTGCCGTTGTAGTTTGAACAATTCAACAGTAGATTGGGGTTGGGCCGATAAAATGAAGCATACCCGCCCCCTATGTCCCTCAATGTCAAGCCGAAGCAATCATTGTTCGGACAGACGGCCGCCGCACCGTTACCAAGCAATCCATATACCAAACTGCACGGCGCCAACACTCCATCGAGCATACACCTCGCCTGCGGCGGTGGCATTTTCTCGCAGCTTTGGTCCCGGACGCAGAGGCCGAGGGGATCGACAAAATTCAGGGGACTATTACCAACGTACGCATACCGATTCCAGCTCTACGGATTCGTGGGATCGACGGCAGCCATTCCTGCCGGGTCGGGCGAGACCCAGCGGCCCTGCACCGCGCTGTATTCGCGAAACATGAAATCGTAGAGGCCGGGGGCGGTGTCCTGGTTCTGGCCGGTAAAGGATCGGTCCGGCGTTCCGGTTTCGTTGAACGATTCACCAAACGGCGCGTACGCGCCATCGTAATACACCGCGCGGCCCGGCGTGTGAGCGAAGCGTGAACTGCCCAGCCAATCGGGATGACGATAGGCCACGAGCCCGCTTGAGCCGTACAGCGCCGTCGCGCCCCCGGGCAGCGAGACGAATGCCTTCAGCAGCGTCGAGATGCCGTTCATCAGCGCCAGCTTGCTGCCATCGGGACCGTAGACGATCTGGGTGGTGCCGCTAGAGCTTTGCTCCACCATGCGCCCCAGGGCATCGTAGGTCAGGCTGACCGAATCAATCGTGATCGGTTTGTTCTCCGCGTCCCAGGTGTAGCTGTGCAGCGAGTCGTAGGTCAGGTTGCCGTTGGCGTCATAGGTGGGCGTCGCCCCCGGCAGCGAGGTCATCCGGTTGGTCGAGGTGGAATACGTTGGCTGGAAGCTGATGCCCACGGTAGCGCTCTTCGAGATATTGCCGAAGGCATCGTAGCTGAACGTCTGCCCCCATTGCGAGCCGCTGGTGCCGCAGCTGGCCGACGAAACACGCAGCAGGTCATTGTAACCGTAGGCGCGTGAAAGGACCCCTCCTCCGCCAGCCCCGCGACGCCGCCATGGAACTTCTGTCGGCCTGAGGCGCTAGCCGACCGCACCATTGAGAAGCGACGGGACCGTGGGCCTCCGCCCGCGTCCTTTTTGACTTCTGGATGCAAAAGTCTGCTTGCCAAATTGTTCCACGTGGAACAATTTGTCGCTTCCTCGCCTCCGCCCCGCCCGGCTCGGTACAATCTCTCCCGATGCGCATC
Source organism: Terriglobia bacterium (assembly GCA_963739375.1). Lineage (GTDB taxonomy): Bacteria > Acidobacteriota > Terriglobia > Terriglobales > Acidobacteriaceae > CAVUAF01. Next base: position 33,170 of record CAVUAF010000017.1, on the reverse strand, counting down.
AGCAGCCGCCAGGGAACCATCGCCTTCTTCACCATCCTGGGCGTGTCCCTGGTGGTGCTGGCCATCGCCCTCAACGTCGGCTGGATCATCCTCAACTGGCGCGAGGTCGGGCTGATGGTGTTCGGCATCGTCTTCTTCTTCGTGATCATCGCCGGCCTCATCCTCAACACCATCTTCCTGGTGCGGGAGATCCGCCGCAACGAGCAGCACGACAGCTTCATCAACGCCGTCACCCACGAGCTGAAGACGCCCATCGCCTCCCTCCGCCTGTATCTCGAGACCCTGCAATCGCGACCGGTGGAAGAGGGCCAGCGCCGCGACTTCTACCGCATCATGCAGGAAGACACGGAGCGCCTGCTGGTCACGGTGGAGCAGGTGCTGAAGGCCGGCGAAGCCGGCCAGCGGCGCGTCCGCGCGGCGCATGCCCCGGTGGACCTGGGGGCGCTGGTGCGCGACTGCGTCGAGCTCACGCGCCTGCGGCATCACCTCGCCCCGGAAGCGCTGCGGCTGGCGGACCCGGCGGCCGCGGGCCCGGTGCTCGGCGATTCCGACGAGCTGCGCACTGCCGTCACCAACGTGCTCGACAACGCGGTGAAGTTCTCCAATGGCCGGGTCAGCGTGCTGGTGGAGCTGCTGGCGCCCGATCCCGAGCATGTGGCGGTGCGGGTGAGTGACCACGGCATCGGCATCCCGCCACCCGAACTGAAGCAGGTGTTCAAGCGCTTCTACCGGGTGCGCGACCGCGCCATGGCCCAGGTGCGCGGCACCGGGCTGGGCCTGTTCATCGTGCGCGCCATCGCGCGGCGGCACGGCGGTGAAGTGTTTGCCGAGAGCGAAGGCGAAGGCCGCGGCACCCGCGTCACTATCACGCTGCCCAAGGCGAGCGCCGCATGAGCCGCCTGCTGATTGTCGAAGACGAGCTGCACCTGGCCGACGGCCTGCGCTTCAACTTCGAGGCCGAAGGGCACACGGTGGAGGTGGTCGGCACCGGCGAGGCGGCGCTGGAGCGCCTGCGGCCCGGCCATGGGTTCGACGCGGTGGTGCTCGACGTGATGCTGCCCGGCAAGAGCGGTTTCGAGGTCGCCGGCGAGTTGCGCGCCGCCAACGAGTTTGTCCCCGTCCTGATGCTGACGGCGCGGGGCCGCGCCGAAGACGTGCTGCAGGGCTTTGCCGCCGGCGCCGACGATTATGTCACCAAGCCCTTCGACCTGGCGGTGCTGGTGGCGCGCCTGGGAGGATTGCTGCGGCGCCGCGCCTGGTCTCATACTCATCCGCCGCCGCAGGCGAGCGAGAACGGCACCGAGGTCTTCACGTTTGCCGGCAAGACCGCCGACTTCAGCGCCCTGGAGCTGCGCGTCCGCGGCCGCACCCTGCGCCTGACCCAGATGGAGGCCGACCTGCTGCGCCACCTGGTGCGCAATGCGGGCAAGGTGGTGGCCCGCCGCGACATCCTGCAGCAGGTCTGGAACCTGCACGTCGATACCGACACCCGCGCCATCGACAACTTCATCGTGCGCCTGCGGCGCTACATCGAGGACGAGCCGGCGCGTCCCCGCCACCTGCTGACGGTGCGCGGCATCGGGTACCGTTTCCTGCCCGAACCGCCGCCCGTGCGCCCGGGCAGGTAACCAGCGGTTCGACTCCTGGGTCCATGCCCTGCCGAGTCGCAAGTTGCCCCTTGACAGGGCCGCCCCCGGGGTTATGCTACGGGCGCAATTTTTTTGCCAGCCCCGGGAGCCCGAATGCCGCATCCGCTTGCCCCCCACGACCAGCGCGGGACACGCCGTTTCGCCATGCACCTGCCGCTCAGCGTCCGCTTTGCCGAGACGGCAACCGAGGCGGAGGCCCAGACCAAGGACGTCAGCGCCCGCGGGGTCTTCTTCTTCGTGGGAACCCCCATCGAGGAAGGCTCGCCGCTGGAGTTCACCCTGACCCTGCCGCCGGAAATCACCCTGACGGACGCCATCCGGGTACGCTGCAAGGGGCGCGTAGTCCGGGTGGACCAGACGAATGCCGCCGGCAAAATCGGGGTGGCCGCCATCATCGAGCACTACGAGTTCCTGGGCGACCGCGCGTAAGCCGCGACCTCCCCCGTCGAGCCCGGCCAAGGCCGGGCTCGATGACTTTGGGAGGCGTAAGATTCCGCTCTGGCTATGAAGCGGCGACTCGGGTTGTGGGCTTGGATGTGGCTGGCGTGCGCGACGGCGGCGGCGCAGGCGGTGATCGGCGAGGTGGTGGCGACCGACGCCAGCGTGCAGGGCTCCGTCGTGCTGGCCGCCGGCGGCATGCGCGTGCTGAGCGGTTCGACGGTCACGGCCGGCCAAGGGACGGCGGAGCTGCGGCTGGCGCGCGGCGGCGAGGTGCGCGTTTGCCCCAACACCAACCTGACCGCCGTGGCCGCGGCCAACGGGCGCGACCTGGCGCTCGGCTTCGGGACCGGCGCGATCGAGCTCCACTACCAACTGGCCAGCACCTCGGATTCGCTCCAGACCCCCGACTTCCGGCTGCTTCTGGCCGGGCCGGGCGCCTTCCACCTCGCCATTGCCGCCGACACGCACGGCAACACCTGCGTGCGGCCGCTGCCGGGGAACACCGCGTCGGTGATCGTGAACGAGCTGATGGGCGACGCCGTCTACCAGGTGAAGCCGAGCGAGGTGGTGCTGTTCCGCAACGGTAAGGTAGAGGAACGGGCGCGGGAACTGCTGGGCGAATGCGGTTGCCCGGCGCCCCCGCCGCCAGTGCAGCGGGCGGAGGCGGCAGCTCCGGCGCCACCGGCAGCGGCGCCGGCGCCAGCCGACGAATTGCACGTGGAGGTGGATGCGCCGATCGTCTTCCGCGCGCCGGGGGCAGCTGCCGCGGCCGCAGCAGCAGCGCTGCCGGATGCAGCGCCGAGCGCGAACGCACTGGCCGCCGTGGGCCGCTTGCCGGCGGCGCCCGGCGTCGAGCGGGTGGTGCTGCCGCCGACGGTTGCTGGCACTGTGTCGCCCGCAAAAACCGCCACCTCCGCGCCCAGGCAGCGCTGGTTCAGCAAGGTGAAGGCGTTCTTCGCAGCGATGTTCAAGTGAAGCAGCTGCTGGCTGCCAGCTACGGGCTGCTGGCTTCCTGGATTGACGGGCAGGCCGCCGGGCTGAAAGACTGAGTGATTGGCGATACCCATGTACACAGACTTTGTGGCCACCGATCGCTGGAGCAAGCAGGCGGTGCACTGCAGCTACCAGGCGCTGATCGTGGCGGTGGCCACGCGCCACGCCGACGCCGTGGACATCAAGTTCCTGGCGGGGGGCAAGCCGGTGTGGATTGCGCTGCCGCACCCCGCCTGGGTGGAGTACCAGCGGCAGACGGGGCGCATGATCACCGACCCGCTGGCCATCGAGACCGCAGGACACTTCCTGAAGTACGCTCTCGAGTCGGGTCTGAATGGCGGGCGCGAGATGTACGCGTTGACGGTGAACGAGGCCCTGGAGCACCTGAACGCGGTACTCGCCGAGGTGGGGGCGGTACCCGAGGATCCGGTCACGCCGCGGCGGGATGGGACGTAGCGCCGCTTTCGGCCGCTGACCGAGCCTGTCACCCGCTCGTCGCCGTGGGGAAGCAAAAGCTCACCACAAAGGACACGAAGGCTTCACGAAGGACACCAAGAGGCCGCCTGCTCGCTGGTTCCCGCTTGGACAGGGCGGGAGGTTTCAGGCAGAATTAAAGTTTCGGTTTCGCAGAGGAGAGAGCGCCGTCTATGGCAACGCCCACGGAAATCGCGAGTAGCGAGCTGAATGAGCTGATCAGCCGCCCCAACGTTCACCGCAACCTTTTTGCCGGCGCCCTGGTGGAGCATGCCATCCGTCGCGGGGAGGGGCGGCTGGCGTCGAACGGGGCGCTGGTGGCCTACACCCAGCCGCATACCGGGCGCTCGCCCAAGGACAAGTTCGTGGTGGTGGATCCCACCACGGAGAGCAAGGTGGCGTGGGGGACGGTGAACCAGCGCTTCGACGCCAACAAGTTCGACCCGCTGTTCCAGCGCGTCCTGGACTACCTGCAGGAGCGCGAGCTGTTTGTGCAAGACCTGTTTGCCGGCGGGGACGAGAACTACCGGCTGCCCATCCGCATCGTCAACGAGTACGCGTGGCACAACCTGTTCGTGCGGCAACTGTTTGTGCGGCCGGTGCAGGACCAACTGCAGGAGCACCGCGCCGAGTTCACGGTGATTGCCGCGCCCGGCTTCCAGGCCGATCCGCAGCGCGACGGCACCCATTCGCAAGCCTTCGTCATCGTCAACTTCAGCCGCGGCCTGGTGCTGATCGGGGGCACGCGCTACGCCGGGGAGATGAAGAAGGCGATCTTCAGCGTGATGAACTACCTGCTGCCGGAGCGCAACGTTTTCCCCATGCACTGCTCGGCGAACATCGGGGCGGACGGCATTACCGCGCTCTTCTTCGGGCTCTCGGGCACGGGCAAGACGACGCTGTCGGCCGATTCCACGCGGCGCCTGATCGGCGACGACGAGCACGGCTGGAGCCCGGCGGGAGTGTTCAACTTCGAGGGCGGCTGCTACGCCAAGTGCGTTCGCCTGTCGAAGCAGAAGGAGCCGCAGATCTGGAAGGCGCTGCGCTTCGGGTGCGTGCTGGAAAACGTGGTGCTGGACCCGGAGACGCACGTCCCGAACTACGATGACGAGAGTGTCACCGAGAACACGCGCGCGGCCTACCCGGTGGAGTTCATCGACAATGCAGTGATCCCGGGGGTCGGGGGACACCCGAAGCACGTGGTGTTCCTGACCGCGGACGCTTTCGGGGTGCTGCCGCCGATTTCGCGCCTGAGCAGCGAGCAGGCGATGTACCAGTTCCTGAGCGGCTACACGGCGAAGGTGGCGGGGACCGAGGCAGGGGTGGGGAGAGACCCGGAGGCGACGTTCTCGACCTGCTTCGGCTCGCCTTTCCTGCCGCTGCCGCCGCGCGTTTACGCGGAAATGCTGGGGCGGCGCCTGCAGGAACACAACGCGCAGTGCTGGCTGGTGAATACCGGCTGGCACGCCGGCCCCTACGGCATCGGGCAGCGCATGGACCTGCCCTTTACCCGCGCCATGGTGCGGGCGGCGGTGGAAGGGCGGCTGAACAACGTCGAGTTCGAGACCGAGGCGGCGTTCGGCTTCAGCATTCCCAAGAGCGTTCCCGACGTGCCCCGGCAGTTGCTGAAGCCGCGTCATGCCTGGGCCGACAAGGAAGCCTACGACCAGATGGCGGCCGAGCTGGCGGCCCGCTTCGAGAAGAATTTCGCGAAGTTCGAGGTCAGCCACGCCATCCGCAACGCCGGCCCCAAGCGGCGGAAGTAGCCGGTCCGCCGGTCATGGACGTGCGCGGCTCGTCCGCGTCCTGCTCTTGCCAGCCTATGTTTGCACGCCGCGTAAAAGTCGAGTTCGAGCACCGGGGCCAGCGCCAGCCGGCGCCGCTGAAATGGCTCGACAGCTTCAGCATGCGCAACTTCACCAACGCGCCGCAGTTCGACGATACCCTGCCGGTCGGCGACGGCGAGATGGAGATCGGGGCGCGGGTGCCCATCGCGGAACTCCAAGCCGCAATGGAAGACTGGTTTCGGCGGAAGAGTTACCTGGCGAAAGAGGCGACGCTGCTGGTGGCGGAAACAAAATAGCCGCCGGTGCGGCTATTTCGGCGCGGGCCAGATGGCGGCGGGCATTTTGCCGCTGCTGCCGGCGGCGTCGGAGGTGACCTTGACGACGAGCAGCACCTTGTCGTCCACGTGCTCGCCGGTGCCGAAGTCACGGACCTCGCGCATGACGTGGTCGACGATCTCCTGCGCCGGGCGCTGCTGCACGTGAGTGACGGCGGCGGCCAGACGTTCGGTGCCGAACTCTTCCCGCTGCGATCGTTGGCTTCCAGGATGCCGTCGGTGCAGCACACCAGGATGTCGCCCGCGCGCAGCTTCTCGGTGCCGCGCACGTACTCGGCATTGGGAAAGAGGCCGACGACGGTGCCGCCCTTGTCGAGCGGCTTGTGCGCGCCGCTGCGGCCGCTGATGAGCAGCGGCGGCACGTGGCCGGCGTTGATGTAGTGCAGCTTGTTGCCGCGGGTGTCCACCAGGCCGAGGAAGATGCTGAGGAATTTTCCGCTCTTGGTGTCCTGGCAGATCATGTCGTTGAGCGAGAGCGCCAGCACCTCGAGCGAGTGCAGGTGCATGACCAAAGCGCGCAGGGTGGCCTGCAGGTTGGACATCACCAGCGCCGAGGAGACGCCCTTCCCTTCCACGTCGGCGATGACCACCAGCAGGGTCTGGGGGCCGAGGTTGAGCAGGTCGTAGTAATCGCCGCCGACCTCGTAGCACATCTCGTTGACCACCGCGATGTCGAAGCCGGGGACGACCGGGGGCGATTCGGGCAGCAGGCGCTGCTGGATGGTGCGGGCCAGCGCCAGGTCGCGCTCCATGCGCTGCTTCTCCACCATCTCGTGGTGCAGGCGGGAGTTCTCCAGCGCCATGGCAATGTGCGAGGAGAGCTTGTTCATGAACTCTTCATCGTCGGCGGTGAACCGCGCGCCGTCGCGGCGGTTCAGCAGCTGGATGACGCCGACAATCTCGCCGGTGCGGTGGCGGATGGGCAGGCAGAGCAGCGACTTGGTCTGGTAGCGGAAACGCTGGTCGAAGCTGGGCTCGAAGAAGGGGAGGGTGTAGGCGTCGGCGACGTTCACCGTTTCGCCGGTCTGGACCACGTGGCCGGCGACGCCCACGCCAAACGGCATGCGGATTTCCTGGTGGTCGAGGCCGGAGGCGACGATGGACCACAACTCGTTGCGGTTGCGGTCGAACATGAAGACGGTGCCGCGGTCGGCCTTCACCTCGTCGCGGGCGATGGTGAGGATGAGGTCGAGCAGTTCGGAGAGGTCGAGGGTGGAATTGAGCAGGCGCGTGGCTTCAAAGAGCAGCGAGAGTTGCGTGATGCTGCGCTGCTGCGCCCGGTGGCTGACGGCGTCGCCGACCAGGGCGGCGCAGACGTCGGCGAAGAGCCGCCACCAGCGCAGGCTGTCGGCCGTGGGCTTGCCGCTGTAAATGACCAGCACGCCCACCAGCGCGCCGCCGGCCTCCAAAGGGAGCGCGGTGACGTGGCTGCCGCTGCGGGTGGTGGCGCGGTCCCAGCCATCGCGCGCCAGCGAGGCAAGGGCCACGCCTGCGGCGGCCTGCCGCGAGGTGGCAATGCCCTGGACGAAGGGCGCGGGCGTGGCCGCAGCCTGCGCGTCGCCGCCGTGCGCGGCTTCGAGGTGCGCGGCGCCGCTCGTGGCGTCCCAGCTCCACAGTTCCGCGCGGGCGGCGCCGAGCTTTTCGTGCAGCAGGCGCGGAATCGCGGCGAAGCGCTGTTCGGGTGCAGCGGCCGCGAGTTGCGCCGCGCATTCGGCCAGGGCGGCGACGCGTGTGGTCGCCACCGCTGGTTGTGCCGCTGTGCCTGCCCGGGCCACGCTGGTAAACCCTCGCTGGAAGCAGATTTCCACGTCCGCGGGCGGATGCCCGTCGTCATGGCGGAAACGGCGCTAACTATAGTGCGAGGACGGGCGGGGATGCAAATAGCGAGAACCGGTCGTCGGTCGTCGGTCGTCGGCCAATACCGACGACGCTACTTGTCGTACTGCAGCAGCGAGAAGACGCTGAAGGGCTCCAGTTTGGGGCGGCCGTGGAGGAAGGTCAGCTCGACCACGAAGCCGAGGCCGGCGATGTCGCCACCCAGCGACTTCACCAGCTGCGCGGTGGCGTGCGCGGTGCCGCCGGTGGCCAGCAGGTCGTCCACGATCAGGACGCGTTGGCCCGGCTGGATGGCGTCTTGGTGGATCTCGAGCGTATCGGTGCCGTATTCGAGGTCGTAGGTCCACTTGGCGGTGGCGGCGGGCAGCTTCTTGGGCTTGCGCACCGGGACGAAGCCGGCGTTCAGGCGGTAGGCGAGCGCGGGGCCGAAGATAAAGCCGCGCGCTTCGATGCCCAGCACCAGGTCAATGTGCTGGTCGATGTAGTGTTCGTTGAGGGCGTCGATGAGGGTGGCGAGACCCTTCTTGTCCTTGAGCAGCGTGGTGATGTCGTAAAAGAGGATGCCGGGCTTGGGAAAATCGGGCACCTCGCGGATGAGCTGCTTGAGTGGCTGGCAGTCGATGGCGCGCTTGGGAGAATTCACCAGGATCCCTCGATACGAAAAGTGTGGGCGTTGGCGGGCGGCGCGGCGGGCTCGACCTCGACGCCGTCGACCCGCGCCGCGCGCGGACCGCTGCGCAGCTTAGCATGCAGGGCGGCGAGCTGTTCGGCGGTGCCGGCGGCCAGCACTTCAACCGCGCCGTCGGCACTGTTGCGCACCCAGCCGGCGATGCCCAGGTCCTGCGCCGCCGCCTGCACGTAATAGCGGAACCCGACGCCCTGCACGCGGCCTTTCACGATGTATCGGCGAGCTTCCATCTTCGAGAAGTTTCAAGTTTCGAGTTTCAAGTTTCAAAGGCCCCACTGTGAAACCTGGTTACTTCACGCGCTCCATGTAGGTGCCCTCGGCGGTATCCACGCGGATTTTTTCGCCGATGTCGATGAAGGGCGGCACCTGCACGATGAGCCCGGTCTCGCACTTGGCCGGCTTCATGACACTGGACGCGGTGGCGCTCTTCAGGCCGGGCTCGGTCTCCAGGACCTCCATGTCCACGGTCTGGGGCAGTTCGACGCCGATGGGCTTCCCCTCGTAGAACTCGACCTTGATTTTCAGGTTGGGCGTGAGGTAATCGACGGCGTCGCCCAGCACGTCGCGCGAGAGGTGGGTCTGCTCGTAGGACTCGGTGTTCATGAAGTGGTAGGCGTCGCCGTCGCTGTAGAGGTATTCCATCTCGGTCTCGTCGACGATGACCTTGTCAATGGCGTCGGCGGAGCGGAAGCGGTGCTCGAACATGGCGCCGGTGCGCAGGTTGCGCAGCTTGGCCTGGATGAAGGCGCGCAGATTGCCGGGAGTGCGGTGCTCCACGCTGAAGACGAGATGCAGCTCGTGGTTGTGCTTGATGACCATGCCCGGACGCATCTGGGTGGCTGGAATCGCCATCGGGAAAAACTCTCCTTGGGAGATTGAAAAATGGCCGCGCCGGCAGGGAGTGCGAAAGCGCAGGTCCAAACACTTGATTTTACACAGCGCGGGGCGATTGAGGAAAGCGGCGCGCCGACGCGGTCGCTGCGCGAGTCAGGGCTGAAGCCCTGACCTACCAAGCCGCACCCTTACGAAACAGCTGAGGGTTCAGTAGAGCCGGAAGTTGACTTCCACGCTGACCAGCACGGCGACGGGCACGCCGTCTTTGCGGGCGGGATCGAAGGTCCAGGTTTTGACCGACTCGACCGCCTTCTCGTCCAGGCCCATGCCGAGGGAGCGGCTGACGCGCACGTCATGCACGCGGCCATCGGGCCCCACCGTAATGGTGAGGATGACGGTGCCCTGGTACTTCGCCTTGCGGGCTTCTTCCGAGTACTCAGGATCGGGAGCGTACAACTGGCGCGGGGCACTGACGCCACCGCCCACGCGGTAAGGGCCGCCGCCAATGCCGCCGCCCCATCCGGGGCCGACCCCGGGGCCGCGGCCGGAACCAACGCCGCCGCCGCTGCCGGAACCAATACCGCCACCGCTGCCGGTGCCGTTGGAGGGGGGGCCGCTGAACTTCGACATCGGGTCGCCCATCACCGGGAACTGCGCCAGGTTGACGTTGGTGGGACCCACCACCGTCGGCGGCACCACCAGCTTGGGATCTTCGTTGCGGATCACCACCATGGGGGGCGTGAACTGTTCGGGAGCGAACTTGGGCGGCGAACCCTTGGAGGCGGGCAGCAGGTCGCGATCGCCGCCGCCGCCACCACCACCCGACTGCTTGTCGGAGGCCGGCAGCACGTAGGGACTGATGTCGGTCACCAGGCTGACCACCTGCCTCTTGATCTCCTGCTGATGCGTCGCCACGAACATGCTGCTGAGGAGGATGCCGGTGATACCCAGCATGTGGATCACGAAAGAGATGATGAAGTTCGTCGGCCGCACCGAATAGGTGCCGTAGCCGGCGCCGAAGAGCGTCGGCAGGATGTCAGTCGGGGGCGCAACGGCCGTCTGGGCCGCGGCTTCGCTTTTTTTGGTGGTAAGGAACGACATCTAAAGTTCCCCTAAGTATAGCCGGGAAAACCAGCGCTGGCCAGCAGAAGTGCCGAGCGCCGGCCCGCGCATGATGCCACCAAAGTGCTGCGACGATCGCCTCACCCGGAGAACGGACGGGGGCTGGCAGCTTGCACCCCAGTTGCTCCCAAGAAGTTAGACGCACGGGTGCGCAGAAAGGTTTCATATTTCAGGTCTCGCGCTGCGGGTTGCGAATGCGTACCTGCGGCAAACGGGAGGGCCTTTACAATCAGGATGATGACTCCTACCCCGACGAGAACGCGCAAAGCGCCCGCGGCGCCGGCAGTCCTGCGCTCGCGGCTGCTGGCCGGGCAGCGGTGGCTGGTGCACGGGTTCAGCACGCGGCAACATCCCGCCGGCAGCGCGCGGCGCCGGCGCAGCGGCGGGCCCGGCTTCAATCTGGGATTGATTGCGGGCGCGGAGCGGGAGGAGGTCGAGCGCAACCGGCAGGATTTTATCCGCGCGGTGGCGGGGAACGGCACGCGCACTTGGCGGCTGGTGCAGGCGAAGCAGGTACATTCCGACATGATCCACCGGGTGAGCGCGGCGCCGGAGGCGCTGCTGGTGGGCGACGGGCTGGTCACGTGCGCTCCCGGTTTGCTGCTGGCGGTCAAAGTAGCGGACTGCGTGCCGGTCTTGCTGGCCGACCCAAAACGCCGGGCCGTCGGCGCCTTCCACGCGGGGTGGCGCGGCACTGCGGCGCGGGTAGTGGAGAAAGGCGTGGGGGCAATGCGGCGGGAATTCGGCAGCCTGCCCGAGGACCTGCTGGCGGTCATCGGGCCCTGCATCCGGAGCTGCTGCTACGCGGTGGGGGAAGAGGTGCGCGAGCGCTTCCACGCCCAGTTCAGCTACGCTGCCGAGCTGTTCGTGGAGCACTTCGACGTCGACCCGGTGCGGGAGAAGTATCCCAACCTGTTCCTGACGGCGCGGGCGCCCGGGCACGCCGAGGTGAGCCGCCAGATCCACCTCGATCTGGCCCAGGCGAACCGGCGACAGTTGCTGGCAGCGGGCCTGCGCGCCAGCCGGATTGACGACCTGGGTCTTTGCACCGCCTGCCGCTCCGACCTGCTGTTCTCGCATCGCGCGGACCAGGGAAAGACGGGCCGGATGATGGCGGTGGTGGGAGTGAAACCCTAGTTTCAAGTTTCAAGTTTCAAGTTTCGAGTTTCGCGGCGTGGAACTCGCGGTCAGCTGGACGAAGCGGTCCCGGGAGCTGGCGCCGCGGTCGTGTTGACCAGGTCCTTGAGTTCCTTGCTGGGCTTGAAGAAGGGGATCTTCTTGGCCGGGACCTCGACGCGCTCGCCGGTCTTGGGATTACGCCCGACGCGGGGCTTGCGCTGGCGGGTGCGGAAGCTGCCGAAGCCGCGAATCTCGATTTTGTCGCCGACGTGCAGGGAGCGCACGATGCTGTCGAAGATGGTTTCCACGATGACCTCGCTGTCTTTACGGGTCAACTCGGCGAGCTTCGAAACTTCTTCGATGAGATCAGCTTTGGTCATGCGGTTGGCTCTCTTCCGGCCCGTACACGATACACCAGCCGGCGCCGATTACTTCCAAAGATAGTAAAAGCCGACGTTGGATTGCAACAACTTAGCCCGGTCGGGGATCCATTCCGACCAGTCGCCGGCCAGCAGGTCGAAGATGGTTTTCCGCGGCTTTTCCGGCCGCACGAGGGTGGGCTCGCCCTTGATGCCGACGGCCTTCGCGGTGTCCTTGACCGCGGCCTCGAAGTCGCCAATCTGGTCTACCAGCTTCAGCCCCAGGGCCTGGGCCCCGGTCCAGACCTTGCCGTCGGCGAGGGCGCGGATGTCGTCCTCTTTGAGGCCGGCGCCCTTGCGGCCCTCGGCCACGGCGCGGATGAACTGGCCGTGCATGTCGTTGATGAGCAGCTGCAGGTATTGCTGCTCGGCCGGGGTGAGGTCGCGGGTGGGAATGCCGGTGTCCTTGAATTCCCCGGCCTTGATGACCACGTCCTTCATCTTGGCCCAGCGCAGCAGGTCGCCGTAGTTGACCCACTCGGCGATGACGCCGATGGAGCCGACGATGCTGGCCTGGTCGGCGAAAATCTTGTTGGTAGCCGACGCAACGTAGTAGCCGCCGCTGGCGCCGACGGACTCGATGGCGGCCACGATGCGCTTCTTTTTTTCGTCGCGAATGCGGCGCACGGTGCGGTAGATCTCCTCGCTGGCCGCGGCCCCGCCCCCGGGCGTGTTCACGTGCAGCACGATGGCCTTGATGGAATCGTCGTCAGCAAACTTCTTCAGGTTCTTGACCACGTCCTTGGGCTCGAGGATGACGCCTTCGAGATCCACCACGGCAATCTTGCCGCTGCCTGAGCCGCGGTATTCAGTAGTGCGGTCCTCGCTGCGCAGGCTCATGTAGATGAGCCCGTAGACCGCCAGGAAAAAGAGCAGGAAGGCGCCGCCGCCGATCAGGACCCACATCCAGGTGCGCGCTTGACCATTCGCCATGACCGGGAAAGTGTAGCGCGGGGCGGAGCGAATTAGCTAATTCCCGCGATTACCCGCAACGCGCGGGGCAGCACGTCGAAGCGCAGCGGGGTGCGGGCGATGAACTCGCCGTCGGCGTAGAGGTCGCGCGGCGGGTCGGTTTCCAGGGTGACGGTGGCGGCGCGGGCGAAAGCAACCTCTGGCAGCCGCAGATGTTCGCCGGTCAGCACCAGGGGGGCCACCCGGAACAGCCGCAGCCGGCCGGCACGATGCACATAGATGACGTCGAAGCGGGCGTCGTCGAGCTTGGCGGCGGGTGCGATGCGGAAACCGCCGCCGTAGGCGGGCGCGTTGGCAATGGCGACGAGGACAGCGGGGTCGTCGAGTTCCAGCGTGGTTTCGCCGGCGGCGGTTTGCGCGGTGAGTTTGGCGCGGAAGAGTTGGCGCGTCAGGATGGCCGAGGCGGCAGCGAGGTGATACCCGCCGCGGCGGCGCAGCCCGGCCGGCATGGCGTTGGCGCGACGATTGGCGGCGGCGTCGAGTCCGGCGCCGGCGACGCAGCAGAAGAGTTGCGGCTCGGCGGCGTCCCGCAGCGGCGTGATCAACCCGAGATCAATGCTGCGAACGCTTCCCTGCCCGGCCACGAATTGCCGCCAGACGGCGAGAGCGCGCGTGACGCTCGCCAGTCCCAGCGCGTTAGCGAAATCGTTGCCGCTGCCGGTGGGGACCACGAGCAGCGGCGTCTGCGTATCGCGCAGGGCGGCGAGGTGGCGATGGACGGTACCGTCGCCGCCAAAGACGAGCGCGGCGTCGGCGGACGTGACGGCGTCGGCAGACACCAGCTCCGCGCCCGCAACGCGAAACGGCTCCAGGTCGCGCGGCCCAGCTCCGGGACCGAGGATGGCGAGGGCGCGCATGAGAAGAAATTGTACGCGGGCGGCATTCTGCGCCTCCGCGCCAAAGTCGCGCTTTCGTAAGGGCTGGGCTTCAGCCCAGCCGAGCAGACGCGGCGCGGCTAAAGCCGCGCCCTTACGAGAGATTACCTCAGCGGCTAAAGCCGCTCGTCATTGGGAGCCTGGCGGCGCGGCTGAAGCCGCGCCCCTCCGAAGAATGGCCTCAGCGGCTAAAGCCGCTCGTTCCTTGGAGCTCCTTCCGGCAGCGCTAAAGCGCTGCCCTTACGAAAGCTACTTCACGATAGCGACTCTGCATATCTTCTTTCCTAACGTGACTATCGTTTCCGAAGGAACCTCGATCAACATATTGAGCGCCTTGGGGGGAATGGGGCGCTCCGCAATACGAACGGCGCCCTCGCGCAATTTCCTGCCGCCCTCCGACGCAGAACTGACAAGTCTTGCGGCGACCAGCAACTTCTCGATCTTAATCCACCCAATCTTCTCACCGGGTAGCGCAAGAACGGTCTGCCGGTCAGGGATGAAAATGTGTGGCTCCGGTTCGACGATATGTGTCGGCTCTACTTTCACGCCGTTGTACTTAATCACTTCATAGCCTGCACGCACGGTTTCAACTGTTTCAGGAATCTCGCCCTTCTGGAACTGCTTGGCCCAGTCGTCGCCGGCCTGCTGGGCAGCGGCTGCGGAGTGGAAGTCGGCGACGATTTTTGCCGCCAGGTCTTTCTTGAAGCTCATCGGGTTCTCGGCGCCGGATTTCGCCTGCGCGCGCATCTTCTCGATCGCCGGCATCGAGAGGTCGGTGAGCAACTCCCAGTAGCGCCACATCAGGTCGTCGGAGATGGACATGAGCTTGCCGTACATCTCCAGCGGCGGCTCGGTGATGCCGATGTAGTTGCCGTAAGACTTCGACATCTTCTGCACGCCGTCGGTGCCTTCGAGAATGGGCGTGGTCAGGATGATCTGGGGCAACGGGCGGCCGTAGGCACGCTGGATTTCGCGGCTGACCAGCAGGTTGAATTTCTGGTCGGTGCCGCCGAGTTGGACGTCGCATTGCAGCGCAAACGAGTCGTAGCCCTGGGCCAGCGGATACAGCAGCTCGTGCACGGCAATGGGCTTCTCCTGCTGGAAGCGCTGGTGGAAGTCTTCGCGCTCGAGCATTTGCGAGACGGTGTACTTCGCTGCCAGGCGCACGAAGTCGGCGGCAGTGAACCTGGCAAACCACTCGCTGTTGCGGCGGATTTCGGTCGCGGTCGGGCTGAGGATCTTGAACACCTGTTCCAGGTAGGTGCGGGCGTTGCGCGTGATCTCTTCCTCGGTCAGCGGGGGGCGCGTGGCGTTGCGGCCGGTGGGATCGCCGATCATGCCGGTGAAGTCGCCGATCAGGAAGATGACCTTGTGCCCGAGGTCCTGGAAGTGCTTGAGCTTGCGCAGCAGGACGGTGTGGCCGAGGTGGAGGTCGGGGGCGGTGGGATCAAAACCGGCGTAGACGCGCAAGGGCTTGCCGGACTGGCGCGATGCGTCCAGGCGTTCGGCCAGCTCCGCCTCGCGAATGATTTCGACCGCGCCTTTGCGGAGGTAGGCGAGCTGCTCGGCTACAGGTGCGAACGGTGGCATGGGTTTTTTCATTATAGAGGGCGGGGGATAAAGAACTGTCTGCCGGCCGCCACAACAGCGAACCACCAAGGACACAAAGGTTACACAAAGGCCACGCAGGAGGCCGGCGAATGCCGCAGAGCAGTTCAGCGGGCGGCAGAATCGCGGGCAGACCGCGGCACCACCCGGCGACCGACGATCTCGCAATCGCCGCTGAGCGCGAGGTTGACCGCTTCCGTATACGCGATGTGTTCCTGCTCCAAAATGCGGGCGGCGAGTATGGGCTCGTCGTCGCCGGGGAGAACAGGCACGGTGCGCTGCACCAGGATGGGCCCGTGGTCGAGCTGCTCGTCGACGAAATGCACGGTGCAGCCGCTGACCTTGACCCCGTGGTCGAGCGCCTGGCGCTGCGCCTCGAGCCCGGGAAACGCCGGCAAGAGAGAAGGATGAATATTAAGGATGCGGTGCGGATAGCGGCGCACGAAGTCGGCGGAGAGCAAGCGCATGTAGCCGGCCAGGCAGATGAGGTCGACGCGCGCCGCGTCGAGCGCGGCCAGCACTTCCCTTTCGTGGTCTTCGCGGGTGCGTCCTTTCGACGGAATCACCAACGTGGGCAGGCCGCGAGCGCGGGCAGCGGCGATGCCGGCGGCGTCTGCGCGGTTGGAGATGACGAGGGCGATCTCGGCGGCAATGCGGCCGGCGGCGACGGAGTCGGCAATCGCCAGGAAGTTGGAACCGCGGCCGGAAATGAGGATGGCGAGACGCTTCATCGGGTAATTGAGAAATTGGGTAATTGAGGAATTGTAAGCCGTGCCGCAGCACGCACACACGCGATCAAATTACTCAATTTCTCAATCACTCAATTTCTCAATTTTCTTGAGTGGCCGCGAGGCGTTCTCTTCGTGCGCACGTTGCGCTTGGCGCGGAGCCAATGGTGCCGGTGCAGGTCCATGCGGACGCGGAGGCCGGCAAAGGCGACGCCCTCGGCCTGGAGGCGGAGGCGCTGCTCGAAGCCGAATTCCCCGGGCAGCAGGATCTTGCCGCCGGCGCCGACCACGCGCTGCCACGGCAGGCCGCGGGAACCGTGCAGCGCCCAGGCCACCTGGCGGGCCGCGCCGGGAAAACCGGCGGCGTAGGCGACGTCGCCGTAGGTCGCGACTTTTCCGCGCGGAATGCGGCGCACCGTCTGTTCGATCTTGCGGAACATGGCGCCGGGCGCGGCTTTCACACGTAGCTGACCTTGCGGTCGCCGCGCACCACGCGGCCGATGGTGTGGCCCTTCTCGTTGGCGCGGTCGAGTACCTGGTGCACCTTCTTGAACTTGTCGCTGGGCACCACCAGCACCATGCCGATCCCCATGTTGAAAGTGCGGTACATCTCCTCGGGCGGGATGCGGCCAATGGTCTGCAAGTGCTCGAAGACGGGCGGGACCGGCCAGGTGCCGAGGTCGATGACCGCGGACGTGCCCTTGGCCAGGACGCGCGGCAGGTTGTCGGTGATGCCGCCGCCGGTGATGTGCGCCATGGCGGAAACGGCTTCGCTTTCCACCAGCCGCCGCACCACCGGCCAGTAGCTTTTGTGGGTGCGCATCAGCTCGGAGCCGACCTTGTTCTTGATGGCGTTGACGTAAGTTTCGGGCGAGTAGTGCGCGACGCCGAAGAGCAGCTTGCGGGCCAGCGTGTAGCCGTTGGTGTGCAGCCCGTTGGAGGCCAGCCCGATCAGCACGTCGCCGGGCTTGACGGCCTCGCCGGTGAGGATGCGATCGCGCTCCACCACGCCCACGATGAAGCCGGCGAGGTCGTACTCGCCGTTGGAGTAGAAGCCGGGCATTTCCGCCGTCTCGCCACCGATGAGGGCGCAGCCGTTCTGCTTGCAGGCGTCGGCGATGCCGCTCACGACCTTTTCCGTGACGTCGGGATCGAGCTTGCCGCTGGCGAAGTAATCCATGAAGAAGAGCGGCGCCGCGCCCTGCACGGCAATGTCGTTGACGCAGTGGTTCACCAGGTCGGCGCCGATGGTGTGGTGGACGCCCAACTCGAACGCCACCTTCAGCTTGGTGCCGACGCCGTCCACGCTGGAAACCAGCACGGGATCGCGGTAGCGCTTCTTGTCGAGGGCAAACAGGCCGCCGTAGCCGCCAATCTCGCTGAGGACGTTGCGGGTGAAGGTTTTGTGCGCGAGGTACTTGATGCGCTGCTTGGTGCGCTGGGCGCGTTCGAGGTCGACGCCCGCGGCAGCATAGGTGATGGGTTCGGCGGCGGTCTTGGCTGGCACCAGTCTCTTCCGGTCTGCGGGATGGGTCCCCACGCGCGCTCGCTTGGCTGCGACGAAACTCCTATTCTATCACCCGCGGCGGGGCGGCGATGGGGAGGGCGGCGACGTCGTGGCTGCGAACCCGCCGCCTGCTGGCGGCACAGGTCTGTTATAATGGAAGGCGCGGGAGCGCCGCCGGGCGTTCTTCGCCGTGGTTTTCTGCGATGACCCATGCGCGCGACGGCGCGCCGCACCGCAGATCGTTGCCTGCCCAGTCGGGGAGTGGCTCAGCCTGGTAGAGCACCTGGTTCGGGACCAGGGGGTCGGAGGTTCAAATCCTCTCTCCCCGACCAACTTCTAAAAACCCGCCCAAGCTAAGCTATTGAATCGCAACCGTCTGGCTCTTGGCGCTGGTGCCGGTCGCATCCGACTTGGACACAATTGGGCACAAAACGTCGCCGAGCTTTGCCGCAATGCGACGATCATCCTCGCCAACCGAATGCGTATACCGGTCGAGAGTGGTGGTCGCCGTGCTGTGCCCTAATCTCTCCTGGCGCACCTTCACCGGCGTGCCTAGACGGTCCATTAGGCTACCGTTCAGGTGACGGAAGGCATGCAGTCCGCGCCTGGGGATTCCGAGATCGTCGAGCAGCGGATACAGGTGCTTCTCTACGATCTTGCCGGATTTGAAGGGCCGGCCGATTTTGTTGAGGAACAGGAGCCCCTCACGGTCGTCCTTCATCTTCCGCAGGTGATCGGCCAACTCAGGGGAGAGCGCAAACTTCCGCCGTGATGCAGCCGTCTTTGGCGTTTGCATGCGCCCTTTCCACGAGCTCTGTCGCACCTGCACGATGCCGCAGTTGAGATCCACGTCTTCCCACCGCAACGCGCAAAGCTCGCCGGCCCGCATGCCAGTCTCGGCAGCCAGCCAGTACAACGTCCGCAGCGGCTCTTTTGCGTGCTGCAGAATACGCGTCGCTTCCTCGACGGCGAAGCACCGCGGTTCTGGCCTGGTGGCTTCCGGCAGCAGCAGCCCGACGAAGGGATCGTCCGGGGCATATCCCCACGCCTTTACCGTCCGCCATAACGATCGCAAAACCGCCACGACGTTGTGCGCGGTCTTGGGGCCGACCTTCAGTGACGCCACGAACGCCTGCACCTGCTCAGGCGAGATCTTCCGCACCAGCATCGCGCCGAAGAACGGCAGGAGATGGTGTTCGATATCGCTGAGCATATGCTGCTGCGTCGACGGCTTGTACTGCGGCAGGACCGTGCTCTTCCATTTGTCAAAGAACTGCGTGAACGTGATCGTGATCTGGGGCCGGTATGCCGGGCTGTTTACGGATGCCAGCCGCACCTGTAACACCCGCTGCGCAAGCCGCTTCGTCGGGTACTCCTGCAACGTCCCAATGATCTCTTTCCGGTTGATCCGTCGCAGCGTGCCGTCTGACAGCAACTCATCTTCGCGCCACCTTCCGACCCAGACCCGGTTTCGTTTGCCTCTGAGGCAGAGACTTCCTTGCTGATATCGACGACGAGCCAATGAGTAACCTCCTTGACCCGTTGTCGGCTGTCCTTGGGCGCGTATTGTAAACGGTTCTTGCACGAGTTGGCAGGTATCACTGACGCGCGTTCACCAGCCGCGGAGTGGCGGCGTCGTGCACCGTCGTGGGAGGGGCTTGGGCTGGTGTTGTGGGATGGCCAAACAACGCTGTTAACGCCTCTCTGAGGGGCGCTCGCAGGTGTTCCGCAATCCGGATGTGGCTGCCCTCGACAAAGGCGCGTAAACAGTCGAGGCAAAAGGCAATCACCAGCGCGCATTTTTGCCGGCGAGGGTGAGCTCCACGGGTGGAGAGAATCGGGCAGATGGTGACTTGGCTACGTAAGCCGCAGTTGACGCAACGTCGCATGAGAGGATGCCTCCCCAGGCTCGGGCTGCGAGCCTGGCCGTCATCCTCGAACAATCATGCCCAGTGCGCACGAAAGTACTATCTCGGGCGGTTTGTGGGATTTTTAGGGCTTAATACTTCGGGCTGAGAGGTGCCTCTGTATGTGCGCTTTGAGTTGCGCGGTCGTCGCCGTTGTGAACACTGCCGCATAATCCATGCGCAGCAGCGCCAACATGTCCTCTAGCAGTTCCTTGGGATAGAGCGCCTTGCGCGACGGGATTGCCCGATCCAGTCGCTCCGAGTGATGCGGCGGCTTGGCGTAAAAGGGGAGCAGATACTCATACAGCTGCGGGATGACGTGTTGCGTGAAGATCGGCCAGGCCCGCTCCGGCCGATTGGACATAATGCCGCGGTTCACCCGACCCAGCCAGAGATGGTTCGCTATCCCGAGTTTTTCGTAGGCTTCCCGTAGCGATCGAGCAAATACGCTTGGCTGGACCTCCTGCTTTGAGAGCGTGGTCTCGCGTATCTCGCCTGTTTGCGAGTGTCGCGCTTTTACCCATAGCCCGTTTATGCAATCCGGTTCACTCGGATCGGTTGGAACGTGGATCCAGCGCAGTTCCCACAGTCCCACGCGCTCTCTGTTGCAATCCCAGATGGCAAGCCAAACCATTCGCTCAGCTCCCGCGAGCCATTGGTCGATTTGGCTCTTCTGCTCGGCAAACAGCACGCGGTCTCTCATCAAGAAGTCGCGCCACGCGGCGATTTCGCCCAGCACATCGTCGAGTCGCGTCCGGAGGCCGTATTGCCGGGCGAAAAAGACGAGATTCTGGGGAAGAAACCCCAGCAGGATCATCTTGATGTGGCCAAATTGCTCTGCACCGATTCCGCGCTTCTCCAGACGCCTGAAAAAATCAGGCTGGGCCTTCGGCGGCCCAGGAGCAGCAGGGCGATTGGCTGTCGTCGGTCTCACTTTGTGTGTCAGGAGGTGGCTTTGACGGTCAAATCGGGCAATGTTGGACCCGTGCACAGTACAGTACTGTACTGTAATGTAATATACATTGTCGGCTCATTAGCCGTTTACAGTGTCCTCAAGTTTGTAAACGTTGTCGCTCTACCGGTGCACACTGCGACCCAATCCGGCGAAAGAGCACCTCCGCAAATGTATCGGAAGGATGGCGGGTATAAACTCAAACCCCGATGCAGTGCTGACCGCCGCAGCAGCTCACAATCGGTTCTGGTGCTCACCGGCTCAATGTAGAGCGGGGCCATGAGGGTCCCAATCCTGGCTGCAGACGCGTGGCGGAACCGCGGACCCTGGAACGCCGGCCCGTGCAAACTCGACCACCCACCCGAGATTGAACTTCACATTGGGCTGATGAGACCTACGCCCACCACGATGCTGGGGGGCTCGTCGGAACAGGAAACCTGCGACATGAATGCTGCCGCAGCAGGGCACAGGTGGATGCTGCCGGCAGAGCACAAAACGCGTGCAGAGTGGTCAGGTGATTTCCAATCCCGTTGACCAAACGCGTCGCATCCATGTTCGAGAGTATTGCCACATCTTAAGCTTCCAGTAGCCGAGGCTGCCCCCCAAAGCCAGCATTACTCGCTCAGGTGCCGTAACGCAGCTCGTTGATCGAACTGGTGGTCAGTGCTGGGTTAGTGTCTTGAACAGTATTTGAACCCCTTCGAGGTGCCGCAGGGGATTACTCAGAAGGATAACAGCCTCTCGTTGTCCGTGCTCCGCAAGGAATTGCAGGAGCGCCTTAAGGCGATCTTGGTAGTCGTAATCGGGAGCATGGGCCGTAACCATAACCTGGAGCACCTTGGTGATCTTTGCCGGGTCTTGCGGGGCGAGCCGAAGAAGTTGCGCGATGAATTCATAGGTTTCGTGTCCGACGTGCACGTACGGCGCGACCGTCTCAAGCATGTGCTGCTCGCGTGCGCCGAGCGTAGTGATATGGGTAGCGAGCATGCTCAGAAGCGAGAGTAAGCGTTCCGGAACCGGTTGCTGCTGTTGCGCCCACGTTACGGAATGTTCCCAAAATGCGAGGACGCGTTCGCGCTGTTCTGCTGTCAGCTGCTCGTTGCGGACCATCCAGAAGACGCGAGTAAGCACGTCCAGATCAGCTACCGTAGCGTGGGCAAAGATGTGCCTGAATCGGTTTCCGTCGAGGGTTTCCAGGCCCCAGAGGTATGCTGCGCCGATGCGCTCCAGGAGCTTTTCGCGTGCGCTGCGCCCTTTCAGCTCAAGTCGAAGCGCTCGGTCGAGAATGCCGTGTGCCATCAGCAACTCGTAAACTTGCCCCGTGAACGCCGCGTAAGCCAGCCCGTCGAGCGCGCAGACCGTATTCGCGTCATATTCTTGGGGAAAAATGTGTTCGATGTTTTGGTTGGTCCATGCGTGATCGAGATATTGGAGCTGCGGGAGGTAGGTGCCGCACAGTGTGCTGAACTCAAAATTTGCATCCGTGCAGCGGGCGAGTTCCGCCTCGAAGACTGGCCTGATGGCTTCCCACGCCTGTCCGTGG
Organism: Terriglobia bacterium; assembly: GCA_963739375.1. Lineage (GTDB taxonomy): Bacteria > Acidobacteriota > Terriglobia > Terriglobales > Acidobacteriaceae > CAVUAF01. The sequence goes on along the minus strand of CAVUAF010000017.1, from coordinate 11,381 downwards.
TTTCCTGCCTGGCGGTCATCAACTCTCGCCGCGCGCAACGCTTGACTGAAGAACGCTTCAATCGCTCGCCCCTTGGCGGTATTAATGGCCTGCGTCATCGCATCGTCCGCTGCATGATCGATACCCGGCTCGCGCCGCAGGATCTCGGCAATGATCGCTTGGGTGCGGGGTAAGAGCCTGGGGTCGTAGGCGTGGTCATCTGTTTTTGTTCCTGCGTGTAGACAATCAGCGATGCTCGCAACGACCCAGCGGCGGTGCAAGTCCTGCGACTGCCAGAAGTCCTTGTTGTTGACCAGTCGTTCGAAGAAATTGACAAGGTGCTCCCAGGCCATGGTCCAGTCCAAATCCGCCTTTGCTTCCCATGCCTGCTTAAGGCCATTGACAATAGCGTTCTGATAGACATGTTGTGCCGCAAGGATCTGCTCCAGGTTCTCGAGAAAGTCCTCTGGGGTTGTGCGCGCTGCCGTTTCTAGCGCGCTGGTGAGTCCTTCCGTTGTGGGGCCTCGCCAATCATCGCTCGGCGTGAACGTGTTGAGTTTATCGACCAGAAGTTGTGCTCTTGCGAGTGCTGCTAGCTCCTCAGGTGCATAGGGTGTCGCGCTAGGGCCTACCCATCCAGTAATGTACGAGTCGAAGTCAGGATGTTCCGACAACTTGCCGACGCTTTGATCTTGATCGAGTTCTTCAAACCATGCGTCCGCTGCAGCGTTCCCTTTGCCGTGGATCGCGGAAAGCCAGCGGTATTGATTGTGCCGCCGCAGCCGGTTCGGATCCTCGCCATAATTCGCAAGTGGCAACACTTTGATTGCTGCGAGTGTTGCTGCCTGCTGCTCTGGCGTCATTTCCCCAAAGTGATCCCGCAGAAGGTGGTAGAGCTCATGGCGGTGGCCGCTATTAAAGAAGCCCCGGGCCACAATGGCACTGTAAAGCTCGCGCATTTCAGCCCAGTATTGGGCGAGGACATAGACGCCAGTTCGACGGATTACTTCGTTGTCGTCCGTGAGCATGCGTTGGACGACGGTGCGCGAATTGTTGGGGTCGGTCGCTGCCCATCCGAGGAGTACGTCGCGCAGGCCTTCGACCATGCGGTTTTCGACGTTGCGCCAATCGTGGTTCTGCGCTTCGTTTTCGACGGCAGGCCGAAAGACGGTGCTGTGTTCGCGGCGGAGCGGCGTACCGAAGACTTCGCGCGTGCGTGCCAGCATGATCTCGGCTGCTGCTGCACCGGCTTTGGCGCCGATCTCCCTGGCGTGATGCGTGAGGAGTTCTCGCAGCCAGAAGTCATTGACGATACTGAAGGGTGTCGGTTCTCGGTCATTGGCGCTCGTTCGCCAAGCAATCGCAGTGGCGTGGTAAAGGATGCGTGTTGTTTTCTGCCAATCATCGGGACTCGCACTCTTGAGGAAGCGGGGGACTGTGGTTTTATCCAGCGCATCCGTAGTGAGCATTCGGTCGTAGGGGTCGTTGAGCCACTCAGCCACTAAGTCGATATCCGCAAGAGTGACGATGCTGGTCGGGACCAGCCCGAGGATCTCCGCGAAGACGCGATTGGTGTGGTAATTGCGTCGTGGCTGGCCCTTGTTGTCACGCCAGGCAGTCACGTTCCGAACGACGGTCATGATCTTCACTGCAAGCTGCTGATCGTTGTGTGCGCCGGCGTGTTGCGCGACGGCTTTGAGGTAATCCAGTGGGGCCCAATACGGAATCCACACACTGTTCGGTCGCTCGCCCGGAACAGGAACTGGATTGCATTCGGGAGCAAAGAACGTCGCCTCGTCTAGTGGCGCGAAAAAGTGGGGATAATCCGGCCGTTGCAGGAGCAGTTGGAATCCTTTGCGCGCCAGTTCATCGTTTTGTTTCATCAGGTCGATGAACGATTGTTGGATTGCAGTAAGCGTAGTCACGGGAGCGGCTCCATGTCTCGCGCAAGGTGTTCGAGAACCTCTGCCTGCTGGATGATCGGTGGTGGTGCTGCGTGAATGCGCTGGGCGAAGTCGTCGAGGACATCCAAGAGCTGGTCGCGGTCTTTGTGATCGCGCAGGAACGGGATGAGCTGGATGCCGCATTCGCGCAGGTAGTACGTTTCCATGCTGCGCAGCAGTGTGAGTTCGTGGCTGAAGAATGCTTGCAGAAGATAGTGGCGCGCCTCGTTGGTTGCGGCAGTGGCTTGTCGCCGCGCCTTGAGGATCACGTATTCCAGGATTTCGAGTTCTTCGAGTCCATAGCCGATGAACAAAACCGTGTAATGCTCAAAAAGATGTTTGAGAAACGTGAGTACACGGTTCTCCGTTGCGGCATCCCCGGTTCGACGATCATTCGCATATTGTCGAATGTAGTCGTGTGTTGTCAGGATCATGCCCGCAGGATCGGCAACGCTTCCATGGAGGTGGATCACCGTATTGGGCTGGGTGAGTACTGCCGGTAGAAAATCATTGGGTCGGTGGATGCTGCGCATCAGCGTGCTTGACGGTGCTGTCGCGGGACTTGCTGTTGGCGTTGCGCTTGGCGTTGGTTCGGCGATGCGGTCGTCTAGCCAACGGTCATAATTCGTGGTCACGAAGATATTTCCGAGTGCAAAGAGGCTGTTATAGAGTCGCCGCCCTTTCTTGTGTTCCGGGCGGGGCGCTGGATGCAGAAGAGCATCGTAATCGATCGCTGTCTTGCTATCCGCCGCAACTGCGGTGGCGATGGAGAGCTTGATCCGGGGGCTGATGTGTTTAATTTGGTCGAGTTGTGAGTAACTGAATTTCCCTTTATCGATAAGTTGCCGCAGGGCACCGGTGGCGAAATCGTCCCAGCCAGGGCAGCCCGCCAGCCGTGAGGCGCCTGCTCCGACGAACGGGATCAGCTTGCCGATGAGGCTCGCTTCCCGGAGGCCATCTGGGATCGCAGGGATGGGCACAAGATCGATGGGCATGTTGGTAGCTGCTTGCTCTGCTGTCCCGAGCGTAGGACTTACTGGTCTTACCGTCAAATTTGAGGATGAGGAGGAGCGGAGCTAACAGAATTCCCTCGTGGACACTTCGCGCTGACTGTGGTCAGCGTCGAACACGCGGCTCTTATCGCTGTTGCGACTGGCCGCTGCCTTCGGACGGCGGAGGCCTCGATTCGCGTAGGTTGGTGCCGCTCGATGGCGATGGCGGGTGTTGCCTGCAGACTGCAAAGGTCGCTCGTGTTTGCCTGACGGGCAGAGTCGCAATCAGGCGGTTTGCCGGAGTGTTTTGTCGATTCACTCGCACTGGGATTGCGGATTTTCTCCCACCGCGTGGGGAGCTGCTAAGTGAGGAACGGCCGCATGAAAACTTGCGGTGAGCGCCCGCGAGGGTGCTCGTCGCAACAACGCGGTAGTCGTTCTTCACCGCTTGCCCTACAGCGAATATCGATAGTATTTCCGCCTCGCGACCTTCTTAGCCGCGGTCAGGGCACCTTTCACCACGCCGGCTGCTTCCGCATCATTCAGTTCACGAAGTCGCGTGAGCGTATCGCTCAACGTGTCCGGGTCGAGCAGCTCCGGTTCTTTTCTACTGATTTCCCGAAGCGCATTGGCCGCATGAATCCGTTCCTCTGCCACACTACTTCGCAGGCGAGCGTCATAGATCGCCAATACTTCGGGGCAGTTTCGCACCATTGCCTTGAGTGCGGCGTTGGCTGGTACCTCCACGTACCAATTTTCGCCGTACACCGAGAGCGTCAATACCACATCAAGTGGCACTCGATCCGGACAGGCGTGGGCGAAGTCCATGCAGATCGAGGCGGCCGATGATCGAACTGAAAACTCGCGATGGGCGGCCATGCGAGCCAGGTCACCGTGTTCGACTAGCCAGGGCGCGAGGCGAGCGCAGCATTCAATCGTGTGCAGGGCAGACCAAAGCCGTTCATCCTCGGCGTCACAGTCCTGATAATCGAGCAGCGCTCGAAACAACTGGTTGTGTCCACTTGGATCGGTTCTTTCAATGATGCGGACCGCAGCTCCTGCCGCCCGATGCCAATCGCCGAGCTTAATACCCCGAATGATGTTTTCGACGTCGGAATTGCCTTCAAACGATGACGCACTGCCCGTTTCGGTGGCTTTCACCAACCTTTGCGAGTCGTCCGATTGCGTGTCCCGAAGAATTGCCTTCGCCAGATCGACAAGGCATTGTTCCGCATCTGCACGTCGCAATTTGGACAACGGTTTGCCGGGGGAGTTAATGGCTTGAAACTGCTGCAGGTCATGGATTTCTGAAAACAAACAGGGCCCGACGATAACCGAGATGACTCGGCATGCTCGCTGCTTCGCTTGCTGCAGGAGTGCAGGGAGCTCCGTAGAGGTGATGAATTCAGAGCCCAAGAAATCGGCGCTGACCAACAGCACTGCCACAGTGGAGCGGCGAAGCGCGGAATCGATCTTCTCGATCCAGTTCTCTCCCGGTCAGATCTTGGTGTCGTCCCAGAGTTCGATGTGGCCGGCTCGTTCAACTGGTTTCAAGTGAACACGTAGCCGCCGGAGCCAGCGCGCGTCCTTGTGGCTGTAGCTGATGAAAACGTTCCTCATGCCCGAATCGTACCGATCTGCCCCGCTATAGGAAAGCCCCCGTGTGCGGCGTCGCATGGGCTCGGTCCTTATACCTCTCTTGGTGACGCTTTGGCCCATCATCTCGGCCGGTATGCTGGTCACGGTGCCGGTGACCGGTCGAGGACAGTTTGGCTATGAGCCGAGAAGTCACGGTGCCGGAGATCACAAACACAGATAATGGTGAACGCGGTACGGGTGCCGAGTGGGACTTCACGTCGCTTATGCCGCAGGGAAAACTGCTCCCGACGGGCCACTCTGAACCGAAGACCCTAAGGTTCACTCTTTCCAACTGGTACGCAGCTGGGACAGGCAGAACATTCAAATTCGGTTTGCTGAATTTCGACGCCCGCGTTTTCGGTCAAACGACTCGCGAGCAGCGAAGCGGCAATTAGACGCGGGACTCGGCAATGGCGGGCCTGTGTCGCGGCTCGGTAGCGCCGGGTTTCGCCTGCGGACTGCACAGGGCAATGGACGAGGCAGCCGGCCCTCCTGTCGCGGCCTGTGTTTGGCGACTGCAGCGGCTTAATGCTAGACCTACGACTTCGGTCCCTGGTCGGGCTTCGCAGGCGACTCTTCGTGTTCCAGTTGCATCCGCTCGTATTCCTTCTGCCGCTCGAGCGCCTCTTTGCCCTCGGGACTCTTTTCCCAACTGTCGTCTGGCTCTTTGCCGGGATCGAACCAATATGGCCGCGTCTCGCCTTTCCACGACACAAATTCCTTATCGCAGTGGAAGCGCGTAATGCGATTGAATTCGTCTACCGCCCCTTGCTTCACGTTTACGTACTGCGGGTACTCGTGGTGATGAGAGATGACCATCAGGTGCTGCGGGGTGAGCGGCAGCGTAACTTGAATTTCCCGCTGCGCCAAACCCGGACTGCGATAGAACGGCGGGAGCTTGTATGCTTCGGGATTGAACCACACGCACGGCATGTCCGAGGTAATGAAGCCCAATTCGTCGTCGGACACCATAATGCTCAGCGCCATTTGGAACAGCAGCGGTGGCTGGATGTCAAGACTCGTAGCCAGCAGCAGCTGCGGTGCGTATTCCACCATCGTGGCGGTTTCAAAGGATGTGACTGGCTCGGCGTTGTGGTGCTTCTCCAGCGCGACCACCTTCTCGTGCAGCTCCTGATGGGTTTTCTTCCAGTGGTCGCCCATTGCCAGTGTCCGAGTATGCATTGCGGCTGCGAACACGCACAGTCGCGCGCGGTCATGCGCAGTGAGCTTCTCGCGCCTACGAATCCGGGTCAGCACCCGGACAAAATCGTTTTCAATTCCTGACAATGTCTGCTCAATGACGAGATTGCGCTCACCGTTGGGCAACTTGACGGTGTACCTGTCGCTCGCGACGAACGACTTCTCGGGCGATTTCTTGGCCTTGTCACTACCGTCGCGCTGAATGCGCCAGATGTACGGCGTCTGTCCGGCGGGCGACCGCGGGTCGCACCACGCCTTCAGGTAGCAGTTGGGAATGACGTGCTGTTTCTTGTGCTTGGACACCTGTAAAGGATTCTAGCCCCAAGTCGGAGCACTGGAAGACCGCCGCGGCGCAGGCGCATCGAAATGCGTAACGGCTCGCTGCACGAGAGCAGCATTGGCGGCTGCCGTGCCGTCAGCGTGTGACCTGAACGAGGGCAGCCGGCCTGTGCCCGTGGGGCGGCACCATCCGGCGTGTGCCGTTGTACGGCAGCATCTGGAGCTACCTCTCCTTCACGCGATGTTGTTGACAGAGCTCGCAAAAGCTCAGCCCAGCGCTGGTCTATCTTCCGAGTCAGCTGCCACATGGACTGTCCTCAGAGACATTGGAGTTACAACCGGCTCGATCGAGCTGGAGGCTGGGAGTCGTCTTGAACTTGCTCGCATACATCCGAGGGCCAATGAGGCTGGGGCCGCGCTTTCCGAGTACCGGACTGCCGCGCGGTTGTGGGCGCAGGGCGCCTATAAGGGTGAATTACATACCACGCTGACCGAGCTGTGCGACACAGCGATTCGTGCTGGTATGAGCGACGAAACCGCTAATCTCCTCATCACGTACCTGCAGCAGCCGCTGCAACTCTCAGACAACGATCCGTTGCCCTTCCGGGCAACGACACTCTCCAACCTTGCGCTTGCCCTTCCCCAGCGCCCTGGCGACTCCTGGACAGGCTCTGCCTGCCCGCGAAGACGGTTCACCTGTCGGCTGCAGACCCTCTCTGCGCCGGTCCCTCCCATCGAGGGCACCTGCGCCTCGCGAAGCCGCTGACCGCCGAACCGGAAATCTGTTGCAGTGCTATTGGCAAACGACGTCAGTTTGGCGGGCATACTCAGTCAGACGGCGGGGTGCGTTCTGCCTGCTCGGTTGCTCCTGCCACTCCTCCACGTCTCTGAATGCTGGCGAACCCATGGTGACGGAAAGACTTATACAACTGATCTCGTACATCGCAGCTCTGGGCCTTCTCCTGGCGATCGGTGTCGCCGTGGTATGCGGGCTCTTCATTCATGCCGCCGGTATCTATGTGCGTGCCTGCGACTTCGCGGGCGGCTCGGGCGAGATACGTCGGATAGCGGAGATGGGAATGCCGGAGCAGAGCCGATGACGACACTCACCGCCGCAAGCGCCATGGCGACCACGGGAACGAGCCAACCCCTGCACTCGTTCCTCTGGTTCGCCATGGCGATGGGAGCGCTGTCGCTGCTGACGCCCTGCGTCTTCCCCATGGTCCCGATCACCGTCAGCTATTTCTCGAACCATGGCTTCGGGTCGCGCCGCGGGGGGTCCTGCACGCGCTGGTTTACGGCATCGGTAGGCGCGTGCCTCGTCTCGGGTGCGGCGGCCAAAGCTCGCCATTCCCCGACTGGCGCCCCTTTGCGATTGTTGGAATATCATCGCGCGACGCAAGCTGCACTCCCAGTCAGTGCGGAGAAAGCGCAATCGCGTTGGTATAGTCGAAATCCAGGAGTGGAACAGCCGATGAGCGTACCAAAGACCCGGGAAATCTCTGTTGCAGCCTTATTGTTCTGCGCCTGCCTGGCAGGGGCTTGGGGCCAAACCCACACAGCGGACGAAGGCGGCCTAGGGGACTCCGGACTCTACGGATACGCGACCCTCTCCCCGCAAGCCAAGGTAGTTGCAGGAAGCTGGGGCACATGGACCGTGACCTACCACGTCGGAAAGTTGGGCGTGGATGATGCCGGACAAATCCTGCTGCTCACGCGAGCGGTCTCAGACTGGGGTCCATTTCAGGCCGACAATTCGAAAGGCGACGGTTACGCCAGCGTTACCACAACCGGACACGCGAAGATCAGCATGCATTTTGATTCCAGGCATGCTTTTGGGCGGCCCTGGTGGCGTGGTCTCGTCCTGACTCTATCCGATGGATACTTGCAGGCGGGAGACGAAGTCAATATTGTCCTCGGAGACCGGTCCGGCGGCAGCCGAGGCACCCGCGCACAGACCTTCGATCTGAAGGACTTTGAGTTCCGCGTTATGGTGGATCCACTGGCCACGGGCCGTTTCGTGCGCGTCGAGTCGCCCCATCTGGAAGTGGTCTCGGCTCCTGCGGCAAACATCGAGGCCGTGTGGCCCACGGAAGTCCGCAGTGGGCAGGCGACGTGGCTGCAAGTCCGTGCAACCGATGTATGGGGCAACCCCGCGACCTCATACACCGGAACCGTGCAGCTCACAGTCCCCACTGGCGTTACGGACCTTCCGCAGACCTACACATTCCGCAGTGTAGACGGCGGTTTCCATCGGTTTGAAGGCGTCCATGTAAAGACGGCAGGCGAGGTTCGCATCGCGGTGAGCGATGTGAACGAACCGCCCCTGCAGGCGACCAGCAATCCTCTTCGCATCATCGATGATCAGCTTGTGGCATTCTGGGGCGACCTGCACGGGCAGAGCGGCGAGTCCTTCGGAAGCGGGACCGTCGACCGGTACTTTGCCTTTGCTCGGGGATTTGCCGCAATCGATTTTGCCTCGCACCAGGCGAACGATTTCGAGGTGACGAAAGCAACGTGGAAGGCGATTCAGGAAGCCACGAAACAGTACCATCAGCCGCACCGGTTCGTCGCATTCCTAGGGTACGAGTGGTCGGGAAACACCGGCAACGGCGGCGACCACAACGTCATTTTCCTCGACGATGACGAGCCTATTCACCGCAGCAGCCATTCTGAGATATCCGACCTGTCCGATATCGACACCGACCGAATAACGATCCGCGATCTCGCCGCGACGCTTCCGCCCGGTCGCGCCATTCTGATTCCGCACATAGGAGGAAGACGAGCGAACCTCGACTTCTTTGATCCAACGTGGATGCCGGCGATCGAAATCTACTCCATTCACGGCCAGTTCGAATGGTTCCTCCGCGATGCGCTCCAACGCGGCCTCGTTACCGGATTCGTTTCCGACAGCGACGACCATTTCGGCCATCCGGGCGATGCGCCGGCGCGCGCGCCGACTTTCTTCGCTCACGGAGGGCTGGTGTGTATCTATACCTCCGACCTAACCCGCGAATCACTTTGGGAGGGATTGCGCGCTCGTCGCACGTACGGAACCACAGGGGAAAGGATAGGGCTGCGCTTCCAGTCGGGGACACACTGGATGGGGGAAAAGTTCGCCGCGACGGGCGCCGTGCCGTTCTCCGTCGAGGTCAACGGAACCTCTGGAATTGAGCGGGTGGACGTATTTCGGGGCGTAGAACGAGTGTATCGGTACGCTGGCAGTGCCGAGGGTCCCGCGGACCGCCTGGCGGTAATTTGGAGGGGTGCAAGAAATCGTCAGCGTGCCCGTGTCACAAACTGGGATGGAGGGCTGACAATCACTGGCGCGACGATTAGAGGTGCGACCGGCTACCGCTTCGACTATCCCACCGAGGGGATTCGGCATTCCGACGAGAAGCAAGTCCAATGGCTGTCGAATACGGCCGGCGACGAAGACGGCGTGATTTTGGATGTGGACAACTTGAAGCATGGGTCCTTGACGTTCAAGAGCGAGCCAGCGCACTTTACCGTCCAGCTAGGGCAGATTACAACCGAAGACTGGGTTTTCCCGGCAGGAGGACTGGACCGGGAAGTTGTGCTGAGGAGGGTTGCGCGAGCGTATGCACGGGACGTCAAGTTTGACTGGATCGATCGGTATCCCCTACACGGGACCACTGCATACTGGGTGCGAGTTTTGCAGCAGGACGGCGCGACTGCCTGGTCAAGCCCGATCTATGTAACTCAGCCCTGAGTCGGATGAGTGACCAGCCCCCGGCATCGCCATGCTCGCGGTGCTGTCGCTGCCATCGGTAGCACCGCTCCATAGTCTCGACGGGAATGATTCTAGTCCTGGTTGATCACCCGTTACTCCGTTGGCTGCGCCGCACTTTACGCCGTGCCGCGTGCTCTCGCAGGAGGTTCCTTAAACCCTCAGAGCTATAGGCCTAGCCCCAATCCCAATCGCTCAGGATCTTTCCAGTATTCGCGCCATATTGCTTGCGCTTCGCGGCCCGCACTCGGCGTTGGGGTGTCGAACACCCGGGGAGTTTCGAGCAAGCTTCGACGGCACTGGAGTGGGGCAAAGGGACCTCAGACGCCGACCCCTTGCCCCACACCCCCATCCCCGCTACGGAGGAGGGGGTGTGGGGCGAACAAAAACCGGAGAAAGTCGCATTATCCGTGGACTAAAAATGGGGCACATCAGGGGCACGTGGGTCCCCAAGCCGGCTCCTCACGCAAATCCCCGACCTCTTATCTTGTCGTCCGCTTCACCGAACCGTTAGTAGGTTGCGCTAACGCCCAAGCTGTACACGAAAAGCGAAGAGCGTATGGCTAAGAGCGAACGCGCATCACCAGATCTGACACTTCTTCTCCGCCGGTCTCACCATCGGGTCGCCCTCCTTGCACGAGAACCCCTTCTGGAATTCCGGCATGTTGCTCATCGGTCCGATCACGCGATATTTGCCGATTGGATGCGAATCGGTGAGCACCATCTGCCTCTGGCGCTCCGGACGCACCTCATCGCCGCGCGTCTGTCCCCAGGCGATGAAGAACTGCTGCTCTTGCGTGAAGCCATCCACGTTCTCGCGCGGCTTGCCTTCCAGTGACTTTTCCAGTGCGAGATACGCCAGACGCAATCCGCCAAGGTCGCCAATGCTCTCGCCGAGTACGAGCTTTCCGTTGTGGTTCATGCCGCCTTCGATCGGGTAGTGGTTGAACTGATCCACCACGCACGCCGCGCGCTGCTGGAACTCCTTGTAATCGCCCTGTGTGTTCGTGTTACAGTTGCAAAAATAACAGGTTGCGAAAAAAGCAATGATTACGTCAGTTAGAACCTGCGCAGAAGGGCCCTTTTTGGCACTCGCCACTTCTTCCCATCCCGTTTTTTCCATAGGTCCGCAGGGGCCCGTTTCAGGGTTTGTTCGGTTAAAGAAGGCTATTCCCTGCCGTATCGCAAAGACTCGCTACTCCTGAGACCAAGCATCTACCCTAACCATGCCCGTTACGGCTCATCTTAACATTCACTTATATACGCGTAGGCCTGTTAGGATGGAGCAACCTCGTTCTGACGTACCTAAAACGCGTTCTCAGGCCGAAAAAGTGGGCAAACACAAGTATGAGTTAGTTCTTTTACATCGTGTAGAAGACACCTTCAGCGGATTGAACAGATGCAACGGATCATCTTTCACGGTTTAGATGGCTATTTAAGTTTGACCGGCCTCTTGTCGAGAAGGTTGCGCCGAAAGCGAGCTGGACCTGGCTGTCGTTGGAGCGATTTTTGAGGCTGGCTCAGGCGGGATCCTTGCGAAAGACATTATTGAGAAGCTGAAGAGGTATCCGCTTGAGAAACACAAGATTCTACGGATTG
>CAVUAF010000016.1:0-4142 GCA_963739375.1 Terriglobia bacterium | reverse complement strand
GGACCTCATCCGCATCTACGAATGCCTCTGTGACCGTACCCGGTTGCGCTTGCTGAATCTGCTGCTCAACGGGCCGATGTGCGTGTGCCATTTCCAAGAAGCGCTGTCCGAGCCGCAGGTGAAAGTCTCCAAACATCTGGCCTACCTCAAGGAGCGTGGGCTGGTAGAGGCGAGTCGCGAGGGGAACTGGATGGTCTACCGACTGCCGGAGAAGCCGTCGCACGAACTCGCCGCCAACCTCGCGTGCTTGCAGGACTGCGCGAGCGATGACCCAGTCTTCCGCCGCGATGCCGAGCGTCTGCGCAAGATCCGCGCCCGGCTGGAGAAGACAGATTGCCCCTGTGCCGTTCGGCAGTGCTGAGCTTTTCTGACATGAGCAATAACAAGCCCACCATCTTGATCCTCTGTACCAGCAACTCGTGCCGCTCGCACCTCGCCGAGGGCGTCTTACGCTCCGTCGCTGGCGACATTCTCGAAGTGCAGAGCGCCGGGTCCAAGCCGGCCGGCTACGTCCATCCTCTCGCCATCGCGGCGATGAAGGAGATCGGTATCGACATCTCCTCGCACCGCTCGAAGTCGTGGAATGAATTTATTGACCAGCCCGTGGAGACCGTCATCACCGTGTGCGGCAACGCCGACGCGGCGTGCCCAATCTTTCCCGGCCAGGTGAACCGCCACCACTGGCCCTTCGACGACCCGACGCACGCCACCGGTACCGACGAGGAGAAGCTCGCCGTGTTCCGCCGGGTGCGAAACGAGAATCCGCCGCACTTTCACCGCCTACGCCGAGGGGCGCCGCGATCAACTTAAGTCCACTGTCGGCAAATCCTGAACGACACATGCGCTGTCCCATGAAAACGATCCAAGTCTACGACCCTCCCATGTGTTGTTCGACCGGCGTCTGCGGGCCGGACGTCGATCCGAAGCTCGTCCAGTTCGCCGCCGACTTGAAATGGCTCGCCGAACAGGGAGTGACCGTCGAGCGGTTCAACCTAGCGCAGACGCCCATCGCCTTTGCCGAGAACGAGGTGGTGCGAGCGGCATTGACGGAAAAGGGCGAAGGGGCCCTGCCCCTGATCGTGGTTGACGGAAAGGTGGCGGTCAGCGGCACCTACCCGACGCGCGATGAACTCGCCGGGCTGCTCGGTTTGAGCGGGACACCCGCAAGTTTGTTCACGCCGGCCGTGGCTGAGTTGGTCGCCATCGGCGCGGCCATCGCCGCAAACTGCGAGCCTTGCCTGCGTCATCACACGCGGGAGGCGGAGAAGTTGGGTGTCTCCGCTGCGGATATGGCACGGGCCGTGGAACTGGCCGCCAAGGTCAAAGACGCGCCGCATCGGAACATGATGCGGCTGGCGGCCCGGCTCACGCAGACCGAACCCGCGGCCGCGGTGACAGCCGCCGGGGCCTGTTTTGACGGCGCGTCGGCGCCGGGCGATGCCGCCAAGGGTCCCTGTTGTTCCTGAGCGGAGCGCGCCATGGCCAAACCCGCTAATCCCGTTCCCGCGCTCGCTGCGTTGCTGGAGGCGCCGACTCGCTTCCTGTTCTTTACCGGCAAGGGCGGCGTGGGAAAAACCTCGCTGGCCTGCGCCACGGCGATTGCCTTGGCCGACCGCGGGCAGAACGCGTGCTGCTCGTCAGCACCGACCCGGCTTCGAATCTGGACGAGGTGCTCGGCCAGAAACTCAACGGTGCGCCCACACCGATTCCGGGAGCAGATGGGTTGCGAGCCTTGAACATCGATCCCGAAGCCGCCGCGCAAGCCTATCGCGACCGCATCGTGGGTCCCTATCGCGGCAAGCTGCCGGAGGCCATCGTCCGCAGCATGGAGGAGCAACTCTCCGGCGCCTGCACCATGGAGATTGCGGCCTTTGATGAATTTGCCCGGCTGCTGGGCGAGCCGGATGCCACAGCCGACTTCGACCATGTGATTTTCGACACCGCGCCGACCGGCCACACGCTGCGGCTGATGACCCTGCCGACCGCCTGGACCGGGTTTCTGGACAACAACACCACCGGCACCTCCTGCCTCGGTCCGCTGGCGGGTTTGCAGAAGCAACGGGCGATTTACGAAAGCTCGGTCGCCGCGCTCGCCGATGGCGCGCGCACGACTCTGGTGCTTGGTCAGCCGCCCGCAAAAAGCCGCTCTGGACGAAGCGGAGCGCACCAGCGGCGAACTTGCCGCGCTGGGCGTGCGCAACCAGCGCCTGATCCTCAATGGCGTGTTTCAGGCGTGCTGCCCGGAAGACAAGGCAGCGGCGGCGCTGGAACGCCGGGGCACAAGCGCCTTGGCCGCGAAACAAGATTTCCTGAAGCGGCTGTCCGTCGTGGAAGTGCCGCTGCGCGCCCACAACCTCGTCGGCATCCCCGCGCTGCGGACACTGGTCGGCGACGGCGAGGTGGAACGCGTCGAGTCCGGCGCCCCCGACGGCGATTTGCCGCCGCTCGAATCGCTGTCCGCGTTGGTGGATGACTTGATGCGGGCTGGACGGGGCGTCATCATGACGATGGGCAAAGGCGGCGTGGGCAAGACCACCGTCGCCGCCGCCATCGCGACGGAACTGGCCCGGCGCGGACTGCACGTGCATCTGAGCACCACCGATCCGGCGGCGCACGTGGCCGCAGCGGCCGGCGAAGCCGCTGGATTGCAGGTCAGCCGCATTGATCCGCAGGCGGAAACCAAGGCTTACGTCGAACAAGTCATGGCCACGGCTGGCCAGGGCCTTGACGCCAACGGTCGCGCCCTGCTGGAGGAAGACCTGCGCTCACCCTGCACCGAGGAAATCGCGGTCTTCCGCGCCTTTGCCCGCATCGTGGCCCAAGGGCAGGACCGGTTTGTGGTGCTGGACACCGCGCCGACCGGGCACACGCTGCTGTTGCTCGACGCCACCGAGGCTTACCACCGCGAAATCGCGCGCAAGGCCAGCAACCTGCCGGAGGAAGTGCTCCAACTCCTGCCCCGGCTCCGCGACGCGCGCTTCACGCGCGTCCTGGTTGTTACGCTGCCCGAAGCGACGCCCGTGCATGAAGCCGCGGCGTTGCAGGCCGACCTGCGCCGGGCGCAGATCGAGCCGTTCGCCTGGGTGATCAACCAGAGCTTTGCCCGCGCCGAGACACGCGACCCGCTGCTGTTGGCCCGCGGTGCGGGCGAACGGCCGTTCATCCAGGAAGTCACCCGCGACTTCGCCCGTCGCACGGCGATTGTGCCATGGGTGCCGGAAGAACCGGTCGGCCCCGCGAAGTTGCAGCAGCTTTTCCGACCATCCCACAAGAACTGAAAACACATTGAATATGACCACCTACGTTTACGAAACCATCCCGTCGAAGCCCGGCGAAAAGCCGCGCTTCTTCGAAATCAAGCAGAGCATTAACGCCGCGCCGCTGACGAAGCACCCGGACACCGGCGAGCCGATCCGCCGCGTGGTCCTGGGCGGGTTTGGCGTGTTGAAGTCGACCGGCGCCGAGAAGCCATCCGGCAGGCGGCTCCTGCTGCGGACCGCGCGGCTGTTGCATTGAAGAAGGGAGGCCCGATCATGAGTTCACCGGGCCAAACGCCTGAACTTCTTCGAGCGTTACCTGTCCGCTCTGGGTTTTGATTTGCATGGTGGTGGGCGTGGCGCTCGGCAAACTGCTGCCTGGTCTCACCGCCGCTCTGAGCAAACTGGAATTCGGCCGAAGGCTCGCAGGTCAACGTGCCCATCGCCGTGCTCATCTGGCTGATGATCTACCCGATGATGCTGAAGATCGACTTCGGCGCGCTGGGCGGCATCGACGAAGCGGCCGAAGGGTCTCGCTGGTGACGCTGTTCGTGAACTGGCTGGTCAAGCCATTCAGCATGGCGTTGCTTGCGTGGGTGTTCATGCAGCACGTGTTTTCGCGCGTGGATCGACCCGGAGACGGCAAGAACTACACCGCCGGGCTCATCATCCTCGCGGCCGCGCCCTGCACGGCGATGGTGTTCGTGTGGAGCTACCTGACCGACGGCGACCCGGCCTACACGCTGGTGCAGGTGGCGGTGAACGACCTCATCATGCTCGTGGCCTTCGCGCCCATCGTGATGTTCCTGTGCGGCGTGGCCAACGTGGTCGTGCCGTCCAAGGTGCTCATCACCTCGGTCGTGGTGTTCATCGTGATTCCGCTCG
>CAVUAF010000015.1:452500-465173 GCA_963739375.1 Terriglobia bacterium | reverse complement strand
GAGAAATCCTCGGCATGGGCGAAGGAACGATCATCGCCCTCGATAAGCTTGCCGGCGAGCCCGTCGATATCCTGGTAAACCAGAAACTCATCGCCAAAGGCGAGGTCGTGGTTATCAACGAGAATTTCGGCGTACGCGTAACGGAAATCGTTTCGCCACTGGAAAGAATGAGCGATATGAGTTAGAATAGTAGCATATTTTAGTTTACTCTGGGAGGGGAAACTGAAAACGCTCACGTTGGCTCTTCTATGCGCGGCGTATATCCTGCTGAACGCCGCCGCCATTTTAGCGCAGAACGTGCCGACGGCACGACGCCGGCGCGCGACCGCGGCCGCGATCGACGAAAAAACGCTGACAATTTCCGATGAACGACTCCCGCCGATCGAGCTCGGTCCCAAAGCGACGGCCGCGGTCGACGCCTGGTATTTCATCCGCATGATCCTCATCCTCGCCGTCGTCGTCGCGGCGATCTACGGGGTTTTTACCTTATCAAGAAAGCGGGCAAGCCGAAGGCAAAGCCGGTTTTCGGGGAATCAGGATCCTCGGCTCGACCGCGCTCGGATCGACCGCTTCCTTCATCTCGTCTCGGTGGGACGTCAGGTTTTCCTGATCGGAACGGGCGACGGAGGGGTGAGCCTGCTTTCCGAAATAACCGACCGCGAGACGATGGATACGCTCATGTTGGAAGCGGAGAGTCGTCCCGTCGGGTTCCGGGCTTCCGGAAAAGAGGGATTTCGGGACCGTGATTCTCGGCCTCCTGAACCGGGAGAACAGGAAAAAGGCCGCGGACCGGAGCGCTATCGAATTCGACCGGAGGCGGATCGGACGGTAAGATGCCGTCCGACCGAGGACTCGATTTCCTAAAACGGCAGAGGGAGAGGTTGAAGAAGTATTGAAAGCGTATAGGCCGGCGCCGCGTAGCACCCTGCGCCGGTGCGCCGCCTTTCATACTGGGAGGAAGGATGAAAAAACTGTCGCTCTTCGCGGCGGTCGCGCTGATATTGCTATCGGCGCAGCCGCGCGTCGGCGCAAGCGGCCGGGGTCGCCGCAGCAGACGACCGCCTCGCCGCACGGCTGCCGTCACGCCCGAACGACCGGCACGCCGACGGCTGCCGTCACCGCCGAACAACCGGCGGACGACCGCCCTGCCGGCACGCCGACAGCGGGAATTCCCTTCGTCGACTTGACGGTCAGGAACCCGACGACGAATCAGGAAGTCGCGTTTTCGGTGCAGCTCCTGCTGCTGCTCACGGTGCATCTCGCTCGCGCCTTCCTTGTTGCTGCTCCTGACGAGTTTCCTGCGAATCTCGATAGTGCTCGATTTCGTCAGGCGCGCGCTCTCGCTGCAGTCCACGCCGCCGACCCAGGTTATTATGGGAATCGCCCTTTTCCTGACGCTTTTCATTATGTGGCCGACCTTCGGGAATGTACGACGATTCCTTCAAGCCTCTGTCCGGACGGGAAGATCAACGTGGAGACGGCGTACAAGAACGCCGAGAGCTCCCTTGGGATTTTCATGTACCGGCAGCTTCAGGAGCAATCCGGACGGCATACGGCTGTTCATGAGCATGCGCGACCTCCCGAAGCCGAACAACCTCGCGGACGTTCCGACCTACGTGCTGATTCCGGCGTTCATCCTGAACGAGCTGACGATAGCCTTCAAGATCGGCATCCTGCTCTTCATCCCGTTCATCATCATCGACATGGTAGTGGCTTCGGCGCTGATGTCGATGGGAATGATCATGTTGCCGCCGGTCATGATTTCGATGCCGTTCAAGCTCATCCTATTCATCCTCGTGGACGGCTGGGGCCTGATGACCCAACAATTGGTCCGCCCCCGCAGCAGTTCAGCGCCGAGCTGAAGCGTCTGTGGAGCCAGATGCGTCCCTTCTACGAGTCGCTGCACGCCTACGTGCGCACCCGGCTGGTGCAGCAATACGGCCCGGATGCGGTCACGCCCAACGGCCTGATCCGCGCCCACCTGCTGGGCAACATCTGGGCGCAGGAGTGGGGGAACATCTATCCGCTGGTGGCGCCGCCGGCGCAGAAGCCCGCCTACGACCTCACCGCGCTGCTGAAGCAGAAGAACGTGGACCCGCTGGGCATGGTCCACTACGGCGAGAGCTTTTTCACCTCGCTGGGCTTCGCGCCGCTGCCCCCGACGTTCTGGGAGCGCTCGCTCTTCACCAAGCCGCGCGACCGCGACGTCGTCTGCCACGCCAGCGCCTGGAGCATCGACAACAAGGACGACCTGCGCCTGAAGATGTGCATCCAGGTCACGCGAAGAAGACTTCGTCACCATCCACCACGAGCTGGGGCACAACTTCTACCAGCGCGCCTACAACCGGCTGCCGTTCCTCTTCCAGGACGGCGCCAACGACGGCTTCCACGAGGCCGTCGGCGACACCATCGCGCTCTCCATCACTCCCGAGTACCTGCACGACGTGGGGCTGCTCGCCACCGTCCCCGCCACCGACGACACCGCGCTGCTGCTGCGCCAGGCGCTCGACAAGATCGCTTTCCTGCCCTTTGGGCTGCTGATCGATCAGTGGCGCTGGAAGGTCTTCAGCGGCGAAGTGAAGCCCGCGGACTACAACCAGGCCTGGTGGGAGCTGCGCGCCAAGTACCAGGGCCTGGCGCCGCCGGTGGCGCGCACGCGAGAACGACTTCGATCCCGGCGCCAAGTATCACGTCCCGGCTAATGTGCCGTACACGCGCTATTTCCTGGCGCGCATCCTGCAGTTCCAGTTCTATCGCGGCATGTGCCGCGCCGCCGGCCACACCGGGCCGCTCTACCGTTGCTCGTTCTTCAACAACAAGGCGGCGGGCGCGAAGCTGGCGAAGATGCTGGAAGCCGGCCAGTCGAAACCCTGGCAGGAGACGCTCTACGAAATGACCGGCGAGCGCACCATGGATGCCGGCGCCATGCTGGAATACTTCGCGCCGCTCAAGCAGTGGCTCGATCAGCAGAACCAGGGCCAGAAAGTCGGGTGGCAGTAGAAACAGTCGTCGGTCTTCGGTCTTCGGTCGTCGGCCTTCGGCATCCGTTGATTTGCTTATGCCCCGCTCACGCTGCTCCACGGCGCCGGACAAGCCCGCCTGCTCCTCCGGGCCGACGACCGATGGCCGACGACCGACGACCTTCCTGCTCTGCTACGTCACCGACCGCAAGCAGCTTGCGGGCGACGAGCCCGCGCGTTGCGCGCGGCTGCTGGAGTTGATCGCGGCCGCCGCCCGCGCCGGGGTTGACTTCATTCAGCTCCGCGAAAAAGACCTGCCGACGCGCGAGCTGGAGCGGCTTGCGACCCTGGCACGACAGGCCGTCGAGCCGGCCCGCGCCGCCGGATCGGCAAGCCGCCTGCTGATCAACTCCCGCTGCGATGTCGCTATCGCCTGCGGCTGCGACGGCGTGCACCTGCGCGCGGGCGCCGACGAGCTCGCGCCCGCCGAGGCCCGCGCGCTCTTCGAAAAAGCCGGCAGCGCGCATGCGGTGATCGGCGTCTCCTGCCACACGCCCGCGGAGATCGCGCGTGCGGCCGCGCAGGGCGTGGATTTCGCGGTCTTCGGGCCGGTTTTCGGCAAAGGCCCCGACGCGGCGCACGAGAGAATCCAGCCGGTCGGCGTCACCGCTCTGCACGCCGCCTGCGCCGCCTCGACGGGCGGCATGCCGGTGCTCGCCATCGGCGCCGTCACCCTGGAAAACGCGCGTGAATGCCTGCGAGCGGGCGCAGCGGGCGTCGCCGGCATCCGGCTGTTTCAAATGGCCGATGCAGCACAACAGACGCGCGCGTTGCGCTTACTCCCGCACTGACTTTCCCGCTGGCTTTGTGGTATACCCTGCGCGATGGCGCGGGCTGCAGTGCAAACCGCGGTAGAGCGCTGGCGCGAAGCCGGTCTGATCGACGCCGCCACGGCGCAGCGCATTCTGGAGTTCGAGCAGCGCCGCGAAAAAAGCACGCTGTCGGTGGTGCAGCTCCTGGCCATCGGCTTCGGTGTGGTCCTGCTGGGCGCAGGGTTGTTGCTCTTCGTCGCGGCCCACTGGGATAACCTCTCTCCGTCGCAGCGCTTCCTGCTCGTTCTTGGCACCATGACCGGCATCCACATCGCGGCAGCGCTGTGTGCCCAACGCGCGCCGCAACTCAGCCGCGGATTGCATGCGGTCGGGACCATTGCGCTCGGCGCGGCGATCTTCCTCACCGGCCAGATTTTCAATCTGGAAGAACACTGGCCCGGCGGCTTCCTGCTGTGGGCGGCGGGGGCGTGGCTCGCGTACCTCGTACTGCGCGACTGGATCCATGCCGCGCTCGCTGCGCTGCTCACGCCCGCGTGGCTGGTCGGCGAGTGGATCGTCGCCGCCGAGCACTACTACGATGGCGCGGCCATCCTGAGCGTGGGCGTGGCCCTGCTCGCAACCGTGTACCTGGGCGCAATCTGGGCCGATGAGCGCGCCGGGCTGCGGCGCACACTGCGATGGTTCGGCGGCCTGGCGCTGATTCCCGCGATTGCCATCGTCTGGTTCAGCGAGCAGCCCTATCCTTGGGGATCGCCGCTGCCCATGAAATTGCGCGCGATGGGCTGGGCTGCCGCCATCGTGCTGCCGCTTCTGGCCGGCTGGTGGCTGTGCCGCGAGCGCGTTTGGATGAACGGCGTCGCCGCCCTCTGGCTCTATTGCCTCAGCAAACTGCCGCCACCGTGGTCGCATTACGCAGGAAGCACGGGCACGGGCCTCGTCTGGCACGGGCTCAGCGGTTTCCTGTGGCTGATCGTCGGCTCGATTCTGCTGATCTGGTGGGGCGTTTACGAGCAGCGCCGGGAGCGCGTCAACCTCGGGGTGGCCGGATTCGCCCTGGCCGTGCTCGCCTTCTACTTCTCCGACCTGCTCGACATGCTCGGCCGCTCCTGGAGCCTCATCCTCTTTGGCGTCATCTTCCTCGCCGGCGGCTACTTGCTGGAGCGCACGCGGCGGCGGCTCATCGCCCGCATCGAGGAGGCGCGCACATGACCCCGCTGCGCCGCGGCCTCGTGCTCGCCGCCGTTCACTGCCTGCTGGTCTGTTCCCTCGGCGTGAAGATGCTGTACGACCGCGCGACGCGACCGCGCGTCTGGGTAAAGACCGCTGCCTACGACCCGATGCTGCCGATTCGTGGGCGTTACGTGTCATTGCGGATGGAGGTCGAAACGGACCCGCCGCTGCCACCGCCAAACGTAGGTATCACGCGCTGGGTCTATCAACAGTCGGCGCATCTGGAGATTCGCAACGGCAAACTAGTGGCGGTAAGCGACCCGGAGGGTTCGGTGCACTATAGCCGCATGCCGAGCGACACGACGCCGCTCCCGGTCATGCTCGTCGAGCCGATCGATTTCTTCCTGCCGGAGCACGCGCCGGACCCGAGCCGGCTGCAACGCGGTGAGGAGCTGTGGGCGGAGGTCACGGTGCCACGCAAAGGCCGGCCGCGCCCCATCCGGCTGGCGGTGAAACGCGGCGAAGAATTCCGGCCCCTGGATTTGCGTTAAATCATTCTTCGCGCGCCTGCCGCTTCTCCGCGTACTCCACCATCGCCTGCACGGCCTTGGCGACCCGCCGCGCCCGCGACTCCGGGTTGCGATAGTAGAAGATGCCCAGCAGGTGCGCGCGCCGATGCGACGGCGGCATGCGCTGCCACGCGGCCGCTGCCTTGGGGTTCCGCGCGAGCGCAATCTGCAGCAGCGGCGGCAGCTCGCGCTCGGCCTCCATCGTTTCCATCAGCCGCTCGGCCATCTGCTCCGCCCGCCGGACGCGGGTTTCCGCCTGCTTGCCCTCCGCGATCCAGCGTGCAATCTCCCGGCGCGTCGAATAGTTCAGCGCGCTGTAATACCTCTCCAGCCGTTTCGATTGCCGCAGCACACGCAGCAGCTCTGCCGGGTCTTTCACCACGCGCTCTTCCGTGTCCGGCTGCAGACGGAAGCGCGCCGTTCCGCCCGGCGCGACCTTCGCTCCCGCCTGCATCTGCTTGTTGACCATCATGAAGTGCTGGCCTTTGCCGTTGGGAAAGAGCGAGGTGCGGAGGGCGAAGCCGTTGATCTCACCTTTCACTCGCAGCTGCCCGCGCACACCCCACACCTTCGCCACGTCCAGCGGCACGCGGATCACGACCCAGTGCAGCCGGTCGCCGGTGCGCTTCAGCGTGGCGGTGAATGTCTTGGCCACAGGTTTCGGCGGGCGTTTCATTTCTTGGCCGCCGGTTTGAGGTAGGTAACGGCGTAGATGTTCTTTTCCAGAATCGCGCGCGGCGCCCAGATGTGTCCCGCCTGGCAGTTTTCGGGCAAGTAATAGGCGCCGCCGTACCCGACGCACTGCGGACCGAACGAATTCCGGATCAGGTACTCGCAGCGCCCGGCTTTCGCATTCCAGCGGCGGCCGACGAGTACCGACATGTGCGGATCGCCGGACGGCGCATTGTCGCCCAGCACCAGGAAGGAGGAGTTGTACCCGATGGCGACGATGTTTTGCCGGCTCAGCTGCTCGTCAATGGCGCGCCACATCAGGCGTTTTCCTTCCCACTTGACCAGTGTTCTGACGGCCGCGCTTTGCGCCGGCTGGTAGCGGTTGCTGCCGCAGAGCAAGTCGGCGAAGTGCAAGGGGAAATTGCGTTTCGTGCTGTGCTGCAGCACGCGCAGGAGCGAGTCGCGGGGCACAGCGGTCACCGCGCTGTGCGTCTTCTCCAGCTCCGCCAGCTTGCGTTCGAACGCCGCGGTGTCGCCCGCATCGTACAGCGCCTTGACGGTGCGCAGCGTCTGCAGCTTTTCCTGCAGGCTGCCCAGCGGACCGTTGTGCAGCGCCTTGTCTTCCAGCGACTGCGGGCACAGGCCGCGGCGTTCGGCCGCGAGCACGGCCAGGGTGGCGAAACCGCCGGCGTCGGAATACGGATTGAGGGCGAAACTGTGGGTGTAGGTCAGGGCGGTGTAAACGTCGGACACGCGCTCGCCCTTCAGCTCTTCCCGGTAGCGGTAGGTGAGCAGATCGGCGGCGGCGAAAGCGAAGCACCAGGATTTGTCGTCCTGAAAGCGCACCGGCCCCAGCGCTTGCCGCACATCGACGGCGGAACACACGGCGGGTCCGTCGGCCGCGGCACAGGCCAGTGGCACGGCCAGCAGGAGTACGAGAAAGCCTCTCTTGCAGCGCACGTCGGCGGGTAGCGTACTACGAGACGGCGAGTTTCCGCTCACAGATTCAACGGTCGCAGCCAGCGGAAACACGCTACCGAGGCGCGCTTCCGGACCTCAGCACGGCGCCGCTGAGCCCAACGCGCTGCGCTGGCGGGCGACCCTGCGGATCGAGCTTGTCCGACGGCCCGAGGCGGCCGCGCGTCAAGACCGGCGAAGCTTGCCACCGCTGCCGGCGGCGCGCGCTGTCTCCCGCTCCAGCAGAGCACGCTTGCGGCCCAGGCCCCAGCGATACCCCGCCAGGCTGCCGTCGGCGCGCACTACGCGATGGCAGGGGATCAGGACCGCCACCGGATTGGTCGCGCACGCCCGCGCTACCGCGCGATACGCGCCGGGCTTGCCCAGCGACTTCGCGATCTGCTGGTAGGAGCGCGTCTCCCCCGCCGGGATGGCCAGCAGCGCGTGGTAGACGCGGCACTGGAAGGCGGTGGCGCGGATGTCGAGCGGCAGCGCGCGCCCATCGCCCGCGCCCTCGACCTGCGCGATCACCGCCGGCAGCCAGGCCGCCGGCGCCGCGTCGCGGCGCAGTACGGCCTGCGGAAACTCGGCGCGCAGCGCCCGCTCCAGTGCCGCGTCCGCGTCCCCGATCTGCACGCTGCACACGCCGCGTGGCGTGCGCGCCACCAGGACGCGTCCCAGCGAGCACGCCGCCACGCTGTACTCGATCTCCACGCCCGCCGCGCCTTTGCGATAACTCGCCGGCGTCATCCCCATTTCCGCGGTGGACTTCTCGTAGATGCGGCTGCCCGAGCTGTAGCCGGCGTGGTACGTCGCTTCCGTGACGTTGCGCCGGTTCAGCCGCAGCTCCTGCTTGAACGCCGCCAGGCGGCAGGCCGCGATGTACTGCTTCGGCGTCACCCCGGTCACGCGCTTGAAGACGCGTTGCAGGTGGAAGGGGCTGAGGCCCACCTTGGCTCCCAGCTCCTCGAGCGAGAGCGAGCTGTCGAGGTTCTCGCGGATGTGCCGGCAGGCGCGCTCGACCGCCGCCACTTGCGCGTCCGCGCGCCCCGGCTGGTTGGGATGGCAGCGCCGGCAGGCACGAAACCCCGCGCGCTCGGCGGCGCCAGGGTCGGAGAAGAACTCGACCTGCTCGCGCCGCGGCCGCCGCGACGGGCACGACGGCTTGCAGTACACGCCGGTCGAGCGCACCGCGTAGAACAGGCGGCCGTCGAAGGCGCGGTCGCGGGTGAGCACGGCTTGCCAGCGGACGTCGTGGGCATCAGTCGGGGGATTCGGCACAGTGGCTAAGGATGGCATTTCACTCGTCAGGCTGTCCATGGCGGCAGAATAGGACGGTCGGGGAAACAGAACCATCCGGTTCTTGCGGTGGAAGTTGAGCCGGCGTGCGGCGTGAGCACGGCAATGTACGGCGGCTGAAGGCGGGCGAAATCTTGTGCGAAGCCACCGAGCTCTGCGCTAGTATTTGCACTGCGCATGCCCTTCAGGATTGTCGGCGACATCGAAGCCCCGGAGACCATCGCGACCGGGCGCCACATCCGTGAGTGGAAGCGCCTGCGCAGGGTTTATGGCCGAGGCGCTTGGCGCAAGCGCAAGGGCCTGGCCCGCATCCAACTGGAAGATGGCACAATCTGCAAAGCCGAGATACATTGGTATGAAGCCCATGGCATCGGGAAAAAGGAATTCAAGCTCAAGCGCATCCTCGAATAAGGCGGCACGGTTCGTCGTGTGCGTCAGCAACGAGGAGTATCCCGCCTCGCTGGAGGTGAGGAAGCTTTACCGCGTTTTGCAGGATGCTGTTGCTGAGCGGCACCGGATGATCCGCGTCATCGACGAATCGGGCGAAGACTACCTGTATCCCGCCGACCGCTTCCTCGCGGTGCGGCTGCCTCACCGGGTCCAGCAGGCCATCGCCGCCGCGTCCTAGGCAGAACTCAACCTTTTTCCACCGCGTCTGCGTTGCGATGGTTGGGTGTCCATGGGATGACGCGATTCCCTGACTCGCCCAACGGAAAAGGCCAGCCTCATCGCTGAGACTGGCCTTTATTAATTGCGGCAACGACCGGAGTTTATCCTGAGCGCAGCCGAAGGGCTCCCACACACTTTCGCGTGCAGTACCATCGGCCCAGCGGGGCTTAACTTGAGCCGCTTTGCGGGCGTGAGGCGCGCAGCGCCGGGAGCCCGCAGGCGAAATCCTGAGCGAGTGCGCAGCACGAGTCGAAGGATCCCTGGGTTCGGGAAACGGAAAAGGCCAGCCTCATTGCTGAGACTGGCCTTTATTAATTGCGGCAACGACCTACTCTCCCACACAGTTAACCCGTGCAGTACCATCGGCCCAGCGGGGCTTAACTTGAGCCGCTTTGCGGGCGTGAGGCGCGCAGCGCCGGGAGCCCGCAGGCGAAATCCTGAGCGAGCGCGCCAGCACGAGTCGAAGGATCCCTGGGTTCGGAAAACGGAAAAGGCCAGCCTCATTGCTGAGACTGGCCTTTATTAATTGCGGCAACGACCTACTCTCCCACACAGTTAACCCGTGCAGTACCATCGGCCCAGCGGGGCTTAACTGCCGTGTTCGGGATGGGAACGGGTGTGACCCCCGCGGTAAGATCACCGCAAACATTACATCGCGCGGCCTGGCGGCTGATGGATATCCACAACTCGCCCGCCAACAGCCAGGTTCGGCTGGGCCCTCTGCCCGGCTTGCGCCGGGAGCTTTGAAGTCGCGCGAAGGACCTTGCTTCGGACCCCGGCGCCGCCAAAAGTGCACATCGCGCCGCCGGTTGTTTGCCGAGCTGCAAGATCAAACTTGTCAAAGAACTCGGTGGACGATGCCACCACTGAATAGCATTGAGTTGACTGCGCACGTTTCGGTGAGCGCTCGGCACGCGCCGTGACAGCGCGGGCCGAACCCTTAAACAAAAGTGCTGCGAGTAAATCTTATGGTCAAGCCGAACGGGCGATTAGTACTGGTAAGCTGCACGCATTGCTGCGCTTCCACCTCCAGCCTATCAAACTGGTAATCTACCTGTGCCCTTCTTATCCCTTACGGGTTGGGAGATCTCATCTTGGGGAGTGCTTCCCGCTTATATGCATTCAGCGGTTATCACAACCGAACTTCGCTACCCAGCCATGCCGCAGGCGCGACAGCTGGAACACAAGAGGTCCGTCCATCCCGGTCCTCTCGTACTAAGGACAGACCCCCTCAAATCTCCTCCGCCCACACCAGATAGGGACCGAACTGTCTCGCGACGTTCTGAACCCAGCTCACGTACCGCTTTAATAGGCGAACAGCCTAACCCTTGGAACCTTCTACAGCCCCAGGATGCGATGAGCCGACATCGAGGTGCCAAACCTCTGCGTCGATATGAACTCTTGGCAGCGATCAGCCTGTTATCCCCGGCGTACCTTTTATCCGTTGAGCGATGGCCCTTCCATGCAGAACCACCGGATCACTAAGGCCTGCTTTCGCATCTGCTCGACTTGTTGGTCTCGCAGTTAACCACGCTTATGCCTTTGCACTCGACGGCTGATTTCCAAACAGCCTGAGCGTAGCTTCGCGCGCCTCCGTTACCGTTTAGGAGGCGACCGCCCCAGTCAAACTACCCGCCTGACTATGTCCCTTTCCCGGTTTACGGGAATAGGTTAGAACCACAGAACTCGCAGGGTGGTATCTCACCGTTGGCTCCCCTCGAGCCGAGACCCGAGGTTCAAAGCCTCCCACCTATCCTGCGCAGCAAGTGCCATAGTTCATAGTGAAGGTGTAGTAAAGGTGCACGGGGTCTTTCCGTCTAGGTGCGGGAAACCGGCATCTTCACCGGTACTACAAGTTCGCCGAGTCGCTCGTTAAGACAGTCGCTCTATCGTTACGCCATTCGTGCAGGTCGGAACTTACCCGACAAGGAATTTCGCTACCTTAGGACCGTTATAGTTACGGCCGCCGTTCACCGGGGCTTCAGTTCGAAGCTTCGCCCGCTTGCGCGGGCTGACCCCTCCCTTTAACCTTCCGGCACCGGGCAGGCGTCAGCCCCTATACGTCGTTTTCGACTTTGCAGAGACCTGTGTTTTTGTTAAACAGTCGCAGAGCGCGTTTCACTGCGGCCCCCTCGGGCTATAAACCCTACCGGGGCACCCCTTCTCCCGAAGTTACGGGGTCAATTTGCCGAGTTCCTTAACTAGCGTTCTCTCGAGCGCCTGTGGATATTCTCCTCGTCTACCTGTGTCGGTTTGAGGTACGGGTCCCTGGTCTTCTCCTTAGAGGTTTTTCTTGGCAGCGTGAACTCAGCGCGTTTCGGCCGTAAGGCCTACTCCTCTGCGTCTCACCGTTGAATGCCCCGACGGATTTGCCTGTCGGGACCGGCTGGCACGCATCGCACCGGATAGCCATAACCGGCGGCGCCTATCCTTCTGCGTCACCCCTTCGTAATAACGAAAACCGGGGAGTTCCGGAATATTAACCGGATGTCCATCAGCTACGCCTTTCGGCCTCGCCTTAGGGACCGACTAACCCTGAGCGGATTAACCTTCCTCAGGAAACCTTAGACTTTCGGCGCGGAGGGTTCTCACCTCCGTTATCGCTACTTATGCCGGCAGGGTCTCTTCTCAGCCGTCGACCAGTCCTTACGATCTGGCTTCCAGCTGCTGAGAATGCTCTCCTACCACGTCCGCCCGAGGGCGGACATTCGCTGCTTCGGTGTCCAGCTTGAGCCCCGTTGAATTATCGGCACCGGACCGCTTGACCAGTGAGCTATTACGCTTTCTTTAAAGGATGGCTGCTTCTAAGCCAACCTCCTGGCTGTCTGAGCGTTCCGACATCCTTTCCCACTTAGCTGGAACTTGGGGACCTTAGCAGGCGATCTGGGCTGTTTCCCTCTCGACAATGAAGCTTAGCCCCCACTGTCTGACTCCCGCGCTGGTTGTTCTCGGCATTCTGAGTTTCGTTGGATTCAGTAAGCTGGAAAGCCCCTTAGTCCATCGAGTACTTTACCACCGAGGCAAATCACGCGAGGCTAGCCCTAAAGCTATTTCGGGGAGAACGAGCTATCACGGAATTTGATTAGCCTTTCACCCCTACCCTCAGCTCATCCGAGCTTTTTTCAACAAACACCGGTTCGGTCCTCCAGTCGGTGTTACCCCACTTTCAACCTGGCCAAGGGTAGATCATCCCGCTTCGCGTCTATTCCCACCAACTGGGCGCCCTATTCGGACTCGCTTTCGCTACGGCTCGCTTGCGCTTAACCTTGCTGACGAGAATAACTAGCCGGCTCATTATGCAATAGGCACGCGGTCAGGCCTTGTCCTTGCGGACCATAGCCCTCCCACTGCTTGTAAGCACACGGTTTCAGGTACTATTTCACTCCCCTCGCAGGGGTTCTTTTCACCTTTCCCTCACGGTACTGGTTCACTATCGGTCAGACGGTAGTATTTAGCCTTAGGGAGTGGTCCCCGTGGATTCCCGCAGGGTTTCTCGTGCCCCGCGGTACTCAGGTACCCGCTTCGAGTCCGGCCCGCTTTCGCC
>CAVUAF010000015.1:0-447500 GCA_963739375.1 Terriglobia bacterium | reverse complement strand
CGAGGGCGGCGAGTTCTTTTTCACGAGGAAACGCGGGCGAGTCGCCCGCGTCCACCCGTTTTTGTGGCGCGTCGCCCGCGTCCACCCGTTCTTGTTGCGCGTCGCCTGCCTCCGCCGTGCCGGGCTGACTGAGCAGGCGGTCGAGCAATCCAGTATCGAGCCGGCCGGCGACAAAATCCGCGTCGCGCAGGATGCGGCGGAAGAGCGCGACGTTCGACTTGATCCCGCCGAGAAAGTACTCGTCGAGCGCGCGCCGCAGCCGCGCGATGGCCTGCGCCCGGGTTTCGCCGTAGCCAATGAGCTTGGAGAGCAGCGGATCGTATTCCAGCGGCACGTTCCAGCCCTCGTACACGCCCGAGTCTTCGCGAATGCCGGGACCGGCGGGCGTGACCAGGCGGGTGATGACGCCGGGCGAGGGGAAGAAGTCGTTCTCCGGGTCCTCGGCGTAGATGCGGCACTCGATGGCATGGCCGCGCAGCTGCACCTCCTCCTGGGTGAAGGGCAGCGGCTCCCCGGCGGCGATGCGGATCTGCAGGTGCACCAAGTCGAATCCGGTGACCAGCTCCGTCACTGGGTGCTCCACCTGCAGGCGGGTGTTCATCTCGAGGAAGTAGAAGTTGCGGTCGCCATCCACCAGGAATTCGACCGTGCCCGCGTTGGTGTAGGCGGCGCGCTGTGCCGCGCGCACCGCTACCTCGCCCATGCGCCGGCGCATGGCCTCGTCCACCAGCGGCGAAGGCGACTCCTCCACCACCTTCTGATGGCGGCGCTGCAGCGAGCACTCGCGCTCGCCGAGATAGACGCAGTGGCCGTGCTCGTCGGCCGAGCACCTGCACCTCGATGTGGCGCGGCCGCGCAATGAGCTTCTCCAGGTAGACCTCGTCAGTCGCCGAAGGCGCGCAGCGCCTCGCTCTGGGCGCGGGCGCATGGCCGAGGCGAGTTCGGCTCTCGTTGTGCACCACGCGCATGCCCTTGCCGCCGCCACCCGCCGCCGCCTTCATCAGCACGGGATAGCCGATCTCGGCGGCCACGCCCCGGGCTTCCGCGAGCGACCCTCAGCCCGCTTGTCGGTGCCCGGCACCAAGGCCACGCCGGCCTCCAGCATCGCCCGCCGGGCGCGGGTTTTCGAGCCCATCAGTTCCATGGCCGCCGCCGGCGGGCCGATGAACTTGAGGCCCGCCTCCACGCAGGCGTGGGCGAACTCCGGCCGTCTCGGAAAGAAATCCATAGCCGGGATGAATGGCTTCGGCGCCGCTCTCGTGCGCGACGGCGATGAGCTTGGCGATGTGCAGATACGACTCGCTGGCCGCGGCGGGGCCAATGGGGAAGGCCTGGTCGGCGCGGCGCACGTGCAGCGCCGCGCGGTCGACCTCGGAGTACACCGCGACCGAAGCGATGCCCAGCTCGCGGCAGGCGCGCAGGATGCGGACGGCGATCTCGCCGCGGTTGGCGATCAGGATCTTGCGGAACATAGGCTGAAGCGGTGATTGTAACGGGTCGCGGAAGCCACCGCGGATAAACCACCGGACGGGCGTGGGTGGGGCAGTTCCCTCGCGCGGAGGGGCTTCGCAACGCAGCCAGAGGTCCGCCGGCTACTTGGCGGGCGGGCCTTCCAGGGTGATGCCGCCGGGGCCTTTCTTCTCCTGCTTCCGTTTCTTGGCGGCCATGGTCTGGTCGACCCAGTCGTCGGCAGTCTTGAGGTCGGCCATGCGCTGTTCGTCGCTGTCGCACTCGATGTCGGCCTTCTGGCGATACATCAGATTCATGTAGGCCATGGCGTCGTCGTAGTCCTCCCGCAACTTCAGCGCCTTGTTCAGCACCTCGATCGCTTCCTTGACGATCTGCTCGTTCTGGCCGCGCAGGCGCTCGCAGGTCTTCTTGTCCTTGAGCACGTCGGCCGGCGCCACGCCCAAGTCGGCGCGTTCCTTCTGGTCGCGCTGGTAGGCCACGGTCCAGTCGATGACGCCGATGGAGTAGTAGGTCTCGGGGTCGTTGGGATCTTCCTGGATGACCTTCTGGTGCCACTGCTTGGCGTCGTCCATCTTCTTCATGTTGAAGTAGAGGGAGGCGATGCCCTTCTGGCTGGCGACGCGCGACTCGCGCGGCGGGCCCTGGTCGAGCACCTTCTTGAACTCGTCGATGGCCTGCTCGGCGAACTTGTTGTTTTCGGGGGTGTCGGCGCCGGGAATGTATTGCTGGGCATAGGCGGTGGCCAGATACAGGCGGGCCACGCTCAATTGCGGATCTAACGAAACGGCATTCTTGAAGTGCTCGATGGCCTCTTCGTAGCGCGCGCCCTTATAGGATTGCACGCCCTTGTTGAGCTGGTCGCGCGCCCGCAGCTTGTTACAGCCGGCGCTGAGCAGCAGGAGGGCGACCACCGCCAGCGCCATCCCGAGGCGCGCTGCGCGGCTTGGGTTCTTCGTGTTCATGGGATTATCGCTCCGTCGCAAAAGGACGCCTGTCTAAATCGTTCCGCGGGACTCCGCCCGCCGGGCCTGCCGGAGGGCTGTCCGGCCGCACGCCGCCGGGCCCCGGGGTTCCCGCTACTGTCCGGCTTCGATCCTGGCCGTGATCAGGCCGACCTTGATGTCGGGATCGGCCCCGTGGGCCATGTCGATCACCTGCGCCACGTCGGCGAAGTACAGGTTGTCATCGCCCTTCACGAACATGATCTTCTCGGCGCGCGTCTTGAAGATTTCCGCCAGCCGCGCCTGCAGGTTCTCCCAAGCGATGTCGTCCTGGTTGATCTTCAAGCTGGGCCGGTTGCTGCCAGGGTTGTCGATGACCTGTACCACGATGGTGCGGTCCGACGGTTCCGGCTGCTGCTGTTGGTTCTTCGGCGGCTGCGGCACCAGCGCGTCCAGCCCGTGCGGCGTGAGCGGGGTAATGACCATGAAGATGATCAGCAGCACCAGCAGCACGTCCACCATGGGGGTGACGTTGATGTCGGCGTTCAGTCCACCGCTAGTTCCTATTTGCATCGCCATAAAGGCAAACCTTTCAAACTCGTGTCGGGTCACGGAGACGCCGGCGGCGGCGTCCCGGCTAAACCTCTACTTTCCGCCCGGAGGTGCGGGGGAACGCTCCATGGAGCCCTGCTTGCGCTGCTCGGTCAGCAGGCCGAGCTGGTCCACACCGGCGGAGCGGACGTTGTCGACCACTTCCACCACGTTGCCGTACTTGGCGCCCCTATCGGCGCGCACGAACACGCGCTTATCCACCCGGGCCGCAATCTTGTCCTTCAGCTTGTTGGTGAGCTGGTCGGGCGCAATCAGGTCGCTCCCCAGGAAAACCTTGCCGTCCTTGGTGACCGCCACCAGCAGCGCGTCTTCTTTGTCGGCGTCGGGCATGTCGATCGGGTTATTGGTGCGGACCAGGTCCACGGTGATGCCCTTCTGCAACATGGGCGTGACCACCATGAAGATGATCAACAGCACCAGCATCACGTCCACCATGGGGGTGACGTTGATGTCGGAGTTGACCTTGCTGCCTTCGTCGCGTTTTGCTAAAGCCATGGTTCCCTCGACCTCGTGCGGTGCAGCGGGAGCTGCTCCGCGGAGCAACTCCCGGCGACCGAGGAGAAAAACGACCCAGTCGGTCCGTCGGTCCGTCCTGCAGCGGTCAGCTTGGTTCGCTGCACGCCTGCTGGACGGAGCGCCGGAGAGACCGGATTACGCGTTACGGCGCATGCTCTTCCGCTTCAGGAAGTAATCGATGAGTTCGCTGGACGAGTTGTCCATCTCCACGTCGAATGCTTCCACCTTGCTGGTGAAGTAGTTGTACATCCATGACCGCCGGGATGGCGACGAACAGGCCGATGGCCGTGGTCACCAGCGCTTCGGAGATACCGCCGGCCACCGCCGCCAGACCCGTCGCCTTCTCCGTTCGAGATGCCCTTGAAGGCGTTGATGATGCCGACCACGGTGCCGAACAGGCCGACGAAGGGGGCCGTAGAGCCGATGGTCGCCAGGCCGCTGAGGCCGCGCTTCAACTCGGCGTGCACGATGGCTTCGGCGCGCTCCAGGGCGCGCTTGGAGGCCTCGATCGTCTCCCCGGGAATGTCGTCGGATTCGCCGTGGGCACTGGAACTCCTGCAGGCCCGCGGTCACCACCTTGGCCAGGTGGCTCTTCTTGTTGCGCTCGGCGACGTGGATGGCTTCGTCGATCTTGCCTTCGCGCAGCGCGCCGGCCACGGCCGGGGCGAACACGCGCGACTGCTTGCGGGCGGCGTTGAAGGCCATCCAGCGGTCAATCATCACGCCGATGGACCACGCCGGACATGATGAACAGGATGATGACGACGGTACGCGCCAGCCAGCCCATCTGCTTCCACAGCGAGATCGGGTCCCAGCCCACCGCCTGCTCCTGATAAAGCCAGAGGGCGAGCTGGACAGTGCAGATTGCTAAGGTTGCCAGGTTTGCTACGAGCATGAGTTGTTGTTTTCCTCCTCAGAGCACTTGATTCCACAGGGCCCGCTGCTGCTTGCTTGCGCCGGACGACGGTCGCGGCTTACTCACTCCCGACCGCCGGCCGTGGGTGCGTTTTTCTTTAGCCGCCGGTCAGCGTTGAAGTTCACGTCGACCTGGGTCTCCACCTCCACCGGCTCGCCATTCAGGATGTACGGCTTATAGCGCCACTGCCTGACCGCATCGAGCGCCGACTGCACCAGCATGGGGTGGCCGCTGCACCACCTTCAGGTTCTGGATGGTGCCGTCCTTGCTGATGACGGCGTGCAAGATGACCGTGCCCTGGATGCGCGCCGCTTTGGCCAGTCGGCGGATATTGCGGCTGCACCTGGTGTATCAGGTTAGCCCTGCGTGCACGCCCTGCGAAACGCGGATGCGCTGCGCCGGCGCCTGCCACCCTGGGCACGCCACCGGCGTCGAACTGATGATGCCGCCGATCACGCCGCCCAGCTGCCGCCGGGCACGCCGCCCGGGACGCCACCCACGACGCCCCCTCCGCCCGCCGACGGCGGCGGCGCTTCCTCTTCCTTGATCATCTGCGACCTTCTGCGGAATCTTGGTGGGCTGGCGCAGTTGGCCGTTTTCCAGCTCGCTCTGGATCGCCTTGCACCACCTTCACCGGCGTGGCCGCCGGCGGCGGCGGAGGCGGCGGGGGCGGCGGCGGCGCCACCAGGAACGTCATCAGCTGCTGCCTGGGCAGCGCTTCGGTGTAGATCAGCGGGATCAGGATCAGCACCCCGAGAGATAACATCTGCAAAACAAATGAGAGGAAGGTGGTGAAGCCCCGCTTGGTCTTGAACCTGCGTCCGCGATTCAACAAGGCTGTCTTCAAACATAGCCGTTCTCCCCATACCAAGCTGCAACGACTTAGACACCGGCAGCCCGCAATTTGCTCCCGGGCCACCGCGGTTGGTTCCCCGCAACCGCAGCCGGACCTAGGCCTTGGCCCGGATTTTCTGTTTCCGGGCGAGCTCGTTGGCGGTGACCCGGGTCAGGCTCCGCTGGCCCTGCTGGGCGTGCCATTCCTGTACGCGACCAGCATCGGCGCCGCCATCGCAATCGAGGAGTACGTCCCGATCAAAATGCCAATCACCAGGGCGAAGGCAGAAGCCATGCAGGACTTCGCCGCCAAACAAGAACAGCGAGAGCACCGTCAGGAAGGTCAAGCCGCGAGGTCAGGATGGTCCGGCTCAGCGTCTGGTTGATGCTCCGGTTGACGATGATGTCGAGCCGCTCCCGCCGCATCAGCTTGATGTTCTCGCGGATGCGGTCGAAGACCACGATGGTGTCGTTCATCGAGTAGCCGACCAGCGTCAGGATGGCGGCAATCACCGTCAGGCTGATCTCCCGGTTCATCAGCGAAAAGGCCCCGACGGTGATGAGCGTGTCGTGGAAGCAGGCCACCACCGCCGCCACGCCGTAGATCAGCTCAAAGCGGAACCAGAGGTATACCAGCATCCCGGCCAGCGAGTAAAGCACGGCGAGCACGGCCTGGTGCTGCAGCTGCTGGCCCACCTGGGGGCCGACGATTTCCACGTGGCGCACGCCGAAGTTGGAGAGGTAGAAGCCCTCTTGGAGCGCGGCCACCACGCGCGCGTCGGCCGCGCCGGCCAGGTCGGTGAAGGCGCGCAGCACGCCGCCGTGGTCCCTGTCGTCGCGGCGCTCCTTGATGGCCTGCGCCGCCGGCCCGTACACCTTGCGATCGCCGCCATTCTTCAGCGGGTCCTTTTCCACCAGGAAGTTCTCCAGGGCCAGCACCGGCGCGTTGTTGAGGTCCTGCCGGGCCTGGTCGGCGGCATCCTGGGCGGCGGGCGAATTCTTGGCCAGCGCCGCCACCACCGTATCCTGGCTCTTGGTCAGGTCGGACT
This sequence comes from Terriglobia bacterium, assembly GCA_963739375.1. Taxonomy (GTDB): domain Bacteria; phylum Acidobacteriota; class Terriglobia; order Terriglobales; family Acidobacteriaceae; genus CAVUAF01. Next base: position 441,162 of record CAVUAF010000015.1, on the reverse strand, counting down.
CGCTGGTGCTCTCGATGCCGATGGAGATCAGCACCTCGTGGTTCTTCTCCACGTCGTAGCGCTGGATGCGCGCGTTCTTGATGCCGACGCGGTCGAGCACCGCGCGGATCTCGTCGAGATTCGGCACGTCCGCGAACTTCACGTAGGCGTCGGTGCCGCCGCGGAAGTCCACCCCCAGCGGGATGTGGTGCCAGAACAGCATGCTCAGCACCCCAGCCACGCTGAAGATCAGCGAGAAGCAAAGGAAGTACCACTTCTTGCCTAACCAGTCGATGTTCGGACTACGAAAGAACTCCACAGTTGAACCCCTATCGGTTCATCGATCTAAATGCTGAGCGCTTCGCCGCGCTGCTTGCGCTGCAGCACCGCATCGAAAATCACGCGCGAAACAAACACCGAGGTGAACAGGTTGGCCAGCAGACCAAAGGTCAGCGTGACTGCGAACCCGCGCACCGGACCGGTGCCGAAAATGAACAGGATGAAGGCCGAAACGATGGTGGTGACGTGGGTATCGACGATGGTGATCCAGGCGTGGCCGAAGCCCTGGTCCACCGCCTGCGCCGGCGTCTTGCCGGCGCGCAGTTCCTCGCGGATGCGCTCCAGGATCAGCACGTTGGAATCCACGCCCATGCCCACCGTCAGGATGACGCCGGCAATGCCCGGCAGGGTCAGGGTGGCGCCGCTGAAGCCTAGGAAGCCGAGCAGGATGACGAGGTTCAGGATCAACCCCACATTGGCGTTGATGCCCGCGCCGCGGTAGTACACCAGCATGAAAATGAGCACAGCCGCCATGCCCACCACCGCCGCCCGCACGCCCTGCCGGATGGAATCGGCGCCCAGCGACGGCCCGACCGTACGCTCTTCCACGTAACCAATGCCCGCCGGTAGCGCCCCCGACCGCAGCACCATCGCCAGGTCCTTGGCCTGCTGCTCGGTGAAGGTGCCCTCGATCTGCCCGGTGTCGTGGATCTGCTCCTTGATATTGGCGACTTCCTGCACCTTGCCGTCGAGCACCACCGCCAGCAACTCGCCGACGTGGGCGCCGGTGAAGGCGGCAAAGCGGCGCCCGCCGTCGCCGGTCAGGACGAAGTGCACATTGGGGCGCCCGTTTTCGTCGCGGCCCTGCTCGGCGGTGCGCAGATCGCGCCCGCTGACCGCGGCGCTGCGCGATACCAGGTACCACTGTTCGCCGGGCTGCTCACCGCTGCTGCGGGCGCCGATGCTGCGTCCCCGCATCGCCACCGCGTCGCTACGCCCGGCCCCGGCCTGCGCCGCTTCCTGCTCACTGCCGTAAGGCCCGCCGAACGACTGCCGGATTTCCAGCATGGCGGTGGACTGCATGATTTCCTTGACCCGCGCAAAATCGTCCACCCCCGGCAACTGGACCAGAATCTGGTACTGGCCCAGACCGTGCGGCGCGACCAGCGGCTCGCTGACGCCCAACTGGTCAATGCGGTTGCGGATGGTCTCAATCGCCTGATCTACCGCCTGGTTCTTCAGTTGCTGCAGCGACTGCGGCTTCATGTTCATCGTCCAGGAGTTTTCCGCGCCGCTGGACAAGTCCCACTCCGGCAGCCGCTCATTGACGATGGTGCGCAGCTCGCCGGAGCCCTCGTTAGCCACGCCCTTCAGGAGGATGCGGTCCGGCTGCTTCTGTGGGTCGGGTTTGCTGATGTCGGCGAAGGTGACGTTGGCGCGCTTCAGGTCTTCCTTGAGGCGCTCGACGGCGCGGTCGCTCTCCGCGTTCACTGCGTCGTCCACCTTGACCTGCAGGATGAGGTGGATGCCGCCCTTGAGGTCGAGCCCCAGCTTAATGCGCTCCAGCAGGGCTTCTTTCAGGCCGTCGCCGCTGGCGCTCTTCGGAATGCCGAAGATGCCGAAGAGAAAGACCATCAGCACGGCGACGATGAGTGCGGTCTTGCCCCAGAGATTCTTGTTCATGAAATCAGTGCTTCCGTTTTGCCGATGTCGTTTAGCTCTTCACTTCTTCCGGCCCCGCCACCTGCACTACCGCCGAGCGCGCCACCTCGATCCGCAGGTTGTCGGGGGGCACCCGCAGGTGCACGAAGTCTTCGCGCAGCGCGATGATGGTGCCGCGCAGCCCGCCGCTGGTCACCACCCGATCGCCGGTCTTCAGGTTGCCCAGCATTTCCTGCCAGCGTTTCTGCCGGCGCTGTTGCGGCATGATCAGCAGGAAATAGAAGATGGCGAAAATAAACACCAGCGGCGCCCAGGCCAGAAGCCCGGCGCCGCCGCCCGTCTGCAGGGCGAATGGGAGCTGAGGTACGGCTAGATCGGACAATTTTCCTTAACCCGCAAACTGCCGGTCGCTCGGCGTTCGCACTCGGGGCGCAAACCCCGGCCTGCCGAGGTCCGGCCGCGCTCGCCTCTGTCGCTACGGAATCCACGGCGCGGGAACACCTGCGCCGGAGATGGCCGATAGCCGCTGCGCCTTCCAGCGACGTCGTGTCAGTGGGCCTGCGGCCCACTCAGGGCCCGGGACGCCCCGCCCGCCGGCTCACGGCGCTCGGGACATGGCGAAGGGAGACCAGACAACAATCCGGTGAACTCCCCGAGTTCAATAGCATACCGTACGCGTCGCATGGTGTCTAGGTAGTACGCGAGGTTGTGCACGGTGTTGAGCACCTGGGCCAGCATCTCGTTGCTGGCATACAGGTGCCGCAGGTAGGCGCGCGAATAGCGCCGGCAAACCCGGCAGCCGCAGGCCGGATCCAGCGGCCCGGCGTCGGCGGCGAAGCGCGCGTTCTTGATGGTGAGCCTCCCTTCGCTGGTGTAGAGCAGTCCATGGCGGGCGGCGCGCGTGGGCAGCACACAATCCATCATGTCGACGCCCAGGCCGGCATAGCGCACGATTTCTTCCGGCGTGCCCACCCCCATCAGGTAGCGCGGCTTGTCTGCGGGGAGCAGCGGCACGGTGGCGGCCACCACCTCCGCGGTCGCCTCGCGCGGCTCGCCCACGCTCAGCCCGCCCAGGGCATAGCCGTCAAATCCGATCTCCACCGTGCGTTCCACCGACTCCCGCCGCAAGTCGGGGTAGAGGCCGCCCTGGACGATGCCGAAGAGAGATTGCGTCGAGCCAATAGAAGCATCCCGAGGAGCGGAGCGACGAGGGAGCCCTACCTCGCCCAAACGGTTTGCGTCGGGTAGGGCTCCCTCGCTGCGCTCGGGATGTTCCAACAAGCGCCACGGCCCTTCAGTCTTATGCCTTGCGAAGTGCTCCTTGCAGCGGGCGGCCCAGCGCGCCGTCATCGCCATGGATTCCCGCGCCCGCTCGCGGCTGGCGGGAAACTCGGTGCATTCGTCGAAGGCCATGATGATGTCGGCGCCCAGCGCAATCTGCGCCTCCGTCGCCGACTCCGGCCCCAGGAACTGCGGCGAGCCATCGAGATGCGAGCGGAATTGCACCCCGTCTTCGGTCACCTTGCGCAACTCGCTGAGACTCCACACCTGGAAGCCGCCGGAATCGGTCAGGAGGTTGCGTTCCCAGCTCATGAAGCGATGCAGCCCGCCGAGGCGGCGCAGCATCTCCACCCCGGGCCGCAGATAGAGGTGGTAGGTGTTGGCGAGCAGGATTTCGACCCCCAGCTCCTCGAGCACATCCTGGGGCACGCCTTTGACGTTGGCCAGCGTCCCCACGGGCATGAAGACGGGCGTCTCCACCGTGCCGTGCGGCAGCGTCAGCCGCCCGCGGCGCGCGGCGCCGGCGCGGGCCAGAATGTCGAAGCGCGAGGACACTCGCCCGATTGTAGCGGTGGATTCGCCGGTTCCGGTAAGACTCTCGAGATGTGGCGCGCTGGCGGTGGAGGGAACTGCTCAAGGCTCGAAGTCCACCACCGTCCCCGGCAGGTGCTGGAACTCAAACTGCCGCAGGGCCTCGGTGAGGACGCGCATCTGCCGGTCGCGCTCGCCGGCGTGGCCGAGCACGCGCCCCAGCTGGTGGCCCACGGGATGCACCGCGCGCGGCGGCCGCATCAGGCGCGACTCTTCCGGCGCCACCGTGATCAGCACCGTCGGGATTCCCTTGGCTTCAATTTCTCGTTGCACCGCAACGATGACCCGATGGCACACCGGTCAACCCCCGGTCAGCACCACGGCGTCGGCCTGGGAGCGCTCGATTTCGGCGGCGATGGCGGGCGCCATCTTCTCGTACTGCGCCTTCAGGTCCCGGGAAAACCCTTTGCAGCCGATGTGCTTGTTCGCCACCTTGCGGATGAAGCCCTCGGCCGCCAGTTCGTGCAGCCGCTGCAGGGGGAAGACGACGTTCGGGTCCTGCTGGGCTTCGCTGGTGTCGTAGTGCCCGTGCTGGAAGCGGAGGTCGCCGATCGCGGTCTCGGGAGGAATAATGCGGTAGCTGTCGTCGCCGTTGTCGGTGTACGGCTCCTGCCCTGCGACGTACACCCCGCTCGACGAGACCAGCGCCACCGTCAGCTCGTTCAGCTTGGCCGTGACCGGCGTGTAAGGCACGCATTTCCGCGACATGTAGGCTTGCAGGGCCATGGGCTCTCCCCATCGCAAATGGATGCACGCCGCTCGCGGTCCGATTCTCTGCTCTTGCCCCGTCGGTTGCAACCTCCCGACCAGCGGAGCCAGGCGGGAGCTCTGCCCAGCCGACGCTGCGCGGAGGGTGTCTTGCCATAACCGTGATTTACAATTCGCCCGACATTCCCCCAGGAGCAACGTCATGCGCAAGTGGATGGTGGTGGGCATCGTGGCTGCGGCGCTGGCCGCGGCGGCGCAGCAGCAGGATTTCAGCAAGGTCGAGATCAAGGCGCAGAAGGTCGCGGGCACCGTCTATATGCTGACCGGGGCGGGCGGCAACATCGGCGTCTCGGTGGGCGACGACGGCATCGTGATCGTGGATGACCAGTATGCGCCGCTGGCGGAGAAAATCCGCGCTGCCCTCAAGGGCATCACCGACAAGCCGGTGAAGTTTGTCATCAACACCCACTGGCACGGCGACCACACCGGCGGCAATCCGCAGTTCGGCGAGACCGCCACTATCATCGCGCAAGAAAACGTGCGCCAGCGGCTCGCGGCGGGCCTCGATGCCCCGCCGCCGGTCGGCAAAGTGCCCCCCATGGTCAAAGCCGGCCTGCCGGTGATTACCTTCCAGCACGACGTGACGCTGCATGTGAATGGCGAGGACATCCGCGCGCTGCACTTCCCCAACGGCCACACCGACGGCGACTCGGTCATCTTCTTCCCGCAGTCGAACGTGGTCCACATGGGCGACGACTTCGTTACCTACGGCTTCCCCTTTATCGACCTGCGCAGCGGTGGCGGCGTGAAAGGCATGATCGCGGCGGTGCGGGAAGTGCTGCGCACCGTCCCCGCCGACACCAGGTTCATTCCCGGACATGGCCCGCTTTCCACCGCCGCCGACCTCAGGGATTTCGTGACCATGCTGCAGGAGGTCACCGCCATCGTGGAGCGCGGTCTCCGCGAGGGCAAAACGCTCGAACAACTGAAGCAGACCAACGTTCTCGGCGCCTACTCGGCGAAGTGGGGCGGCGGCTTCATCAAGACCGACGCCTTTCTCGAAACGCTCTATAACGACCTGAGCGGGAAAAAGACCGGCGAACTGCTGCGGCACAACTGATCCTCATTCACCACGGAGACACGGAGACACAGAGCGGACGGGGAACCGTTGTCCGTGCCTTCGTGGTTACAATCGTGCGCTTGCCTGACCAGTGGCAATTCGGCAACCGCTTTGGCCGGCCGCAGCTCTACGCGCTGCTGCTGCTGGCGGCGTTTGCGTTGCAGTGCTTCTGGGCGGCAGAGCGACCCGTGCTCGGCCGGGAAGAATGGCACTGGGTGCAGGCCGACCCCGCGGGCGACGTTTGGCATTCGCCGCTGGTGTATGGCCTGGCGCGCCTGCCCTTGCGGCTGCGCCTCTTGCCGCCCCTGAGTCCCGAACCCGGTGGCCCGGCTTACGAATCCGCGTGGCTGCTGCGGCTGCCGTTTGTCCTCCTCGGCCTGCTGCGTGGCGCGTCGCTCTGGTACGTGGCGCGGCGCCTCTGCGGCAACCGTGGCGGCTACTACGCGCTCGCGCTGTATTGTTTTTCGCCGCGCATGGTCGCGGAAGCGTCGCGCGTCGGGCCCGACGTGCTCGCGGCCTGGGGCTTCTTCGGCGCCCTCTTCACCGGCATCGCGCGCGCCCACACCCTGTATGCTCCCGCCGGGGTGGCGCAGACCAAGGCGCTGCAGCGCGAACTCCTGATGGGCGCCGCCCTCGGCCTGGGGATCGCCGCCTCCTTCTCCGTCGTCCTGGCAGTACCGCTGACCCTCGCCTGCCTCCTCTACCTGGTGCCGGAGCGGCGCCGCGCTATCGTTCCTGCGATGCTGGTCGGCGGCGCGGTCGCCGTCTTCATTCTGTTTGCGGCCTACGGTTTCGAGCCGCTCCCGTTGGCCCGCGCGTTGCGGCATGCCGCGTGGGGTTCGCTGCGGATGCGGCCGCTGGGCGTGCGTTTCCCGGCCCTGCTCGCGCTGTGGCAGCAGACGAACTTCGCCTTCCTGGCGCTCGTCGCGGTCGCCCTGGTGACCTGGCTGCTCTGGCGCCGCGCGCGCTATTTCGGCAACACGGTGGCGCTGGTCGTGCTCGCCGCGGTGCCGCTGTTCGCGCCGGTCTATCCGCCGGAGCCCTTCCGCCTATGGACCCCCGCAGTGGCGTTCGTTTTTCTCTTCATCGGCGGCCTCTTTGCCGACCTGCTGGAGAGCCCGCTGCGCAAGCCGGCGCTGGTGGCGGGGGTGGCGCTGCTGCTGGCCGACATCGGGTTGAGCCTGCAGCGGACGCTCGAAGCGACTGCGACGCACTGAGTCAGCGTCTTCTTACTCATCCGCGATTGCGGGGTGGAGCCCACTTGCTGCAGTGACCCTATCCCGAACAAGCCGGTATCCCTCAACAGCTCGATTGATTTACAATGCGCGACGCTTTCAGCACACGTTCAACGCGGTTCGCTTCGGGAGGCAAGTATGTCGACGACGACCGCAGTCGCTAGCAGTGTGTCGCAGCAAGCCGCACAACCAGCCCTAATTAGTCGATATAGGGACGCATACCGAGAAGCTCGAGCCCTTAACGGCATGGGGCAGATTGTGAAGATTCTGGGCTTAACTGGCGCGGCTCTTGTTGGTTTTGCAGGTATTCTTGTAGGTGTTGTCGCCGAGCATAAGGGATGGGGGGATTTCGTCCTTTTTTTCCTGTTTTCGGTTTTCTCCGCCGTCGCTATCGGCGCTGTCTTTTTCGTGTTTGGCGCTTTGATCGCTGCCTCAGGTCAGATGATGAAAGCAATGCTGGATACCGCTGTCTACAGCTCCACGTTTCTGTCGAACACCGAACGCCAACAGATAATGTCGCTGACTGTTTCGGGAGGCAACGCGTGCCGCAGTTGTGGCACTTTGAACTCGGCGGATAATCGCTTCTGCGAAAAATGCGGAAAGGCAATATAGCAACTCGAGGAGACATGGGAGGCTGCCATGGTATGTCCGTTCTGCGGGACAGAGAAGCGGGATGAGAGTGGATTCTGTGGGGCTTGCGGCCGGCGTGTGTCGCTCACCGAGCCGCAGCGCCTCATCAACACCTTTATCGCGCCGACTAAGACCTTCACCGACATTCGCCGCAAGGCCAGTTGGTGGGCACCCTTCCTGGTAGTTGCCGTGGCCTGGGTCGCGCTCGCCTTCACCGCCGGCCATTATGTGGGCTGGAACCAGATCCTGGAAAACCGCATGCGCATGGCGCCCAGGCAGGCGGAGCAACTCGACAAGCTCCCCCCCGCGCAGAAGGCGCAACAGATGAGAATTCAGCTCATCGTGACCAAGGGCATCGGCTACGGCTTCCCGGTCTTTATCCTGATTGGGATTCTGGTGATTGCCGGCATCCTGCTGGCGACCATGAACTTCGGCGCCGGCGCCGAGGCCAAGTTCGGCCAGGTCATGGCGGTGGTGACCTATGCCCATCTGCCTCTGGTGATCAAATCAATACTCGGGATCGTGACCCTGGCGGCGGGCGCCAGCCCCGAGGGCTTCACCCTCGAGAACCCCATCGCCAGCAATCTCTCGGGCCTGTTCACCGTGGGCACGCCGATGTATGCCCTCGGCGCTGCGCTCGATGGCATCACCATCTGGGAGCTGGTGCTCACCGGGATTGGGCTGGCCTGCATCACCAAGCTGAAACGTGGCACCACCTTCGCCATGGTGTTTGGCTGGTGGGCGCTGGTGACCATGATCGGGGTCGGCATTGCGGCCCTGTTCGCATAGTTCTCTGGGGTTCCGAGCGGAAGGGGGGAAAAAGCATGCGAGTCTCTCGGTTGTCTCGGTGGTTGTGTTGTGTGCTCCTGGTCTGTGCCGCGGCCTCGGCGCAGACCGCTCCGGCGGCCGCTGACGCCGCCAAAAACCCGGTCCTGACGGTGGTGAAGCAGATGTTCGAGGGGCGGGCCCGCGTCATCAGCGCCTCCGCCGACGCCATGCCCGCCGACAAGTGGACCTACAAGCCCACCGCGGGCCAGGATACGTTCGCGCAGGTCATGACCCACATCGCCACCTCCAACGCTTTCCTGTGCGCGCGCATCGGCGACGCCACCGCGCCGGAGACCGTCACTTCCATCAAACCGGAGGATGGCAAAGACAAAATCTCTGCCGCCGTGAAAGCCTCGTTCGACTTCTGCCGCGAAGCGCTGGGCAAGACCGACGACAGCAAGCTGGGAGACGAGATCGCCTTCCGCGGCAACAACAAGCTGCCGCGCGCCCGCGCCGTGGTCGAGCTGCCCGTAGACCTCTACGACCATTACGCCGCCCTCGCCGGCTACCTGCGGCTCAACGGCATCCTGCCACCCAGCGCGCAGCCGCCGCCACGGCCGGCCCAGCCGCCGAAATAGCTGTTGCAACATCCCGCCGAGCGCCGCGAGGAGGGAACTCTGCCGCACCCAGACAGCGCGGGTTGAGTAGGGCTCCCTCGCTGCGCTCGGGATGTTTCCAGTAAACCAGCGGCAGCCTTGCTTCTTTCACCCGCGCTCCGCTACCATTCAGCCTGCAAAATCAACCGCTTAGCTCTCGGTCGTTTCCCTCCGGAGCGGGCGCTATGGCCTAATAGTCCAATTGTCTATGTCCCCCGTTGCAGTTCGGATGCGGCGCCAGGCGATGGCCATGCACCGCCGCTGGCGTGAATTCCGCATGATCGTGAAGGGCGTGCTTTCCACCGACCACCCGGTGCAGGCGCACGTGGTGCCCACTCGCCGCTGCAACCTCTCCTGCACCTACTGCAACGAATACGACGACGTCTCGGCGCCGGTGCCGCTGCCGGAAATGCTGGCCCGCATCGACCACCTGGCGCGGCTCGGCACCACCCTGATCGTGATCAGCGGCGGCGAGCCGCTGCTGCATCCCGAGCTGGACCAGATCATCGCCCGTATCCGCCGCCACGGCATGCTGGCGGCGCTCATCACCAATGGGTATCTGCTCACCGCCGAGCGCATCCAGCGCCTCAACGCCGCCGGCCTCGAGCACCTGCAAATTTCCGTCGACAACATCCAGCCCGACGACGTTTCGCTGAAGTCGCTGAAGGTGCTCGACAAGAAACTGCAACTCCTGGCGGAACACGCCGACTTCCACGTCAACATCAACTCCGTGGTGGGCGCCGGGGTGAAAGAGCCGCAGGACGCGGTCATCATCGCCTGCCGCGCGCTGGAGCTGGGCTTCACCTCCACCGTGGGCATCATCCACGACGGCACCGGCCAGTTGCGGGCGCTCGATCCCGCGTCGCTCGCCGCCTTCCACGAGATCAAGCGGCTCTCCAAGTCCAGCTACTCGCGCCTCAACAAGTTCCAGGAGAACATCGCGCACGGCCGCCCCAACGGCTGGCGCTGCCGCGCCGGCGCGCGCTATCTCTACATCTGCGAAGACGGCCTGGTGCACTACTGCTCGCAGCAGCGCGGCTATCCCGCCAAGCCGCTGCTCCAGTACACCCTGGCCGACATCCGCCGCGAGTACCGCACCGAGAAATCGTGCGCCCCCAAGTGCACCGTCTCCTGCGCCCACCAGACCTCCTACATGGACTGGTGGCGCCACCCGCAGCGCCCCGCACCCGCGCCGCTCCCCGTCCCCGAGGTCCAACCCGCACCCCAGCCCCAGCTGGTGCAGATCGAGCAGGGCGACTGAGGGCTGCTTCTCAGTCCGGTGTTCCGAGGAATTAGGTTCCAGCTGGGAGAGGACACGGCTTCATCTGCGCCGTAGAGCGGGCGCGGCGAGGGATCTTGGGGTGCCTCGGCACGCGGTAGTCAATAAAAAAACCGGCGCGTTTTCTCCCCCGAGATTTGCGCCGGTTCCCGCTCCCCACATTCCGGGAGCACTTCAGGCCGCTCACCTTTTCCCCAAACAGGATCGGCCCAAACTTGACCCATGACTGGTCCCGCGCGCGCCGTGGGAACGGGGGCCACAGGCCCGCGCCGCTCTCACCATGCCGCCGCCCCTGTTGACCGGTCAATACAAAATGCTAGCTTGACTGTTATCTTCTTGGGTAACTGGCGCCAGGTGCCGCCTCCCGCCGCGAAATCTTCCCCTGCTCCCCCGCCGGAACTCTGCTATATACTCGCCCCCGGCTTTATTGCTCCACGGCCCGTGTCACATTGCGGGCTAGCGGCAGGCAAGTTCATACGTAAATTCATAGCCTGCCCATAAAACCACCAGCCTCCCCATTGGGCGGTATTTGCGGGGCAGGGAGGCGGGGCTCAGGTCGGTTGCGTCGCCGGCGGTCATACCTATTTGCCGAACGCGCAGCGGGCCAGGGAAGGAGGTCCCGCAATGGATCTGATCCTCATTCGTTTTGTTTTTGTCGTTATTGTCGCGGTTGCGGCCTTCGTTCTTCATCCCTTCGGACTTCCGCCGGCCCAGGCCGCGGCGGCCGGGATGGCCATCGCCGCCTGCGTCATCCTGTTCGAGATGCGGCTGCACCGCGTCAGCCTGCGGCGGCTGATTGGGGCGGTCATCGGCAGCGTGACCGGCATCTTCGGCGCCTACCTGTTCGGGTTGGTGGTCCGCGACGCCATTTCCGCCGAGCCCAGCCGCCGCTTCCTGCAGCTCCTCATCATGATGCTGATGGCGTACGTCGGCCTCATCGTCGGCGCCAACAAGGGTGACCTGCTGAACCTGGCGGCGCTGGGGGGCATTTTCGGCGGCGAGAAGCAGGGCAAGAAGAGCTGCAAGATCCTTGACACCAGCGTCATCATCGACGGCCGCATCGCCGACATCGCCGAAACCGGCTTCCTCGACGGCACCATCGTCATCCCGCAGTTCGTGCTGCGCGAGCTGCAGCTGGTGGCCGACTCCAGCGACTCGCTCAAGCGCAACCGCGGCCGCCGTGGCCTCGACGTCCTGCAGCGCCTGCAGAAGACCGGCGTCCTCCAGGTGCAGATCGTGGAGGACGACTTCCCCGCCGTTCGCGAAGTCGACATGAAGCTGATCGAGCTGGCCAAGGTCTACGAAGGCAAAATCGTCACCAACGACTTCAACCTCAACAAAGTGGCGCAGCTCCAGGGCGTCGAGGTCCTGAACATCAACGAACTGGCCAACTCCCTCAAGCCCATCGTGCTGCCGGGCGAGGTGATGAAGGTCTTCATCCTGAAAGAAGGCAAGGAGTACGGCCAGGGCGTCGCCTACCTCGACGACGGCACCATGGTGGTGGTGGACAACGCGCGCAAGCTCATCGGCAAGACGGTGGACATCGCCGTCACCTCGGTGCTGCAAACCACGGCCGGCAAGATGATCTTCGGCAAGTTCGACGAGCGCGGCGTCACCGTCTCCCGTCCCGAGCGCGAGCACGCCGTGCGCGAGCACGCGCCGCAGCCGCAGACCCCGCAACCGGTGCCGGCCCGCCCCGAACCGGTGAAGAAGACGGTGCCGGAGCGAAGCGACTAAAACACGGGAGAAACTGTGCAGCCCGGCCGCCGGCGGCCGGGCTTTCTTTGCGCCGCTGCTGCCGGCTACTTCGCCGTCACCGGGCACCGCGCCCAGTGTCCCGGGGCGACCTCCACCAGCGGCGGCACGGCGCGCGCGCACTCGGCGACGCGCAGCGCGCAGCGCGGCTCGAAGCCGCAGCCCGGCGGCAGCGCCGCCGCCGCCGGCACCGTGCCTTCAATCGTCTCGAGCGGCTGGTCGCGCGGCGTGCGCAGCGTCGGCACCGAGTGCAGCAGGCCGCGCGTGTAGGGATGCAGGGGCGCGCGGAAAATCTCGCGCACCGGCGCCAGCTCCACGATCTGCCCCGCATACATCACCGCCACCCGGTCCACCACCTGCGACACCACGGCCAGGTCGTGCGAGATGAACAGCAGGGCCAGGCCGAACTTCTGCCGCAGCTCCGCCAGCAGTTTCAGGATTTGCGCCTGGATGGTGACGTCGAGCGCGGTGGTGGGCTCGTCGGCAATGAGCAGTTGCGGCCGGTTCACGATGGCCATCGCGATCATCACCCGCTGCCGCATGCCGCCGGAAAGCTGGTGCGGCCAGTCGCGCGCCCGCCGCTCGGGCTCGGGGAGCTGCACCTCGCGCAACGCTTCCACGGCCAGCTGCTCGGCTTCCCGCTTCGAGACGTGGTCCTTGGCCGCCTTGGCCGTACCGGCCGACGACCGGCATCCGACGCCCGACGACGCAGCATGCGCCAGCACCGCTTCCGCCACCTGGTCGCCGACCCGCATCACCGGGTTCAGCGCCGTCATCGGCTCCTGGAAGATCATACTGATGCGCCGCCCGCGTACCGCGCGCATGTCGCTCTCCGCGACCCGCAGCAGGTCCTGTTCGCCCAGGCGGATCTCGCCGCCCGCTTCCGCCTGCGGCGGCAGCAACCGCATCACCGCCAGCGCGGTCACCGACTTCCCCGATCCCGATTCGCCCACCAGCCCCAGCGCCTCGCCGGGCGCGATGCCGAAGCTGACCTCGCGCACCGCCGTCACCCAGCCCTGGGCCGCCGGAAACCGGACCGTGAGATTGCGGACGTCAAGGAGAGGAGCCACGCGATCATCGTAGCAGCGTGCGAATCGCCAATTGAAACATCCCGAGCGAAGCGCGCCGCGCGAGTCGAGGGAGCCCTATCGTCAGCGGTGAATCAAGCGCCCGGAAGCAGGCCTCCTCCGTGGCCTTCGTGGGACCTTTGTGTCCTTTGTGGTTAGCTTTCTCCGAAACGGCACGAAGGCGTACGACGGGAGAAGGTCGGGAATCAGCGCGTACCGTTCTTGGCGCACATGAAGTCGAAAGCGCGCGCCAGGTACGGCTTCATGTCCTTGCGGTGGACGACGGCGTCGAGGAAGCCCTTTTCCAGGAGGAACTCGCTGCGCTGGAAGCCTTCGGGCAACTTCTGGCGGATGGTGTCTTCGATGACGCGCGGCCCGGCAAACCCGATCAGCGCGCCCGGTTCGGCGATGTTCAGGTCGCCCAGCATGGCAAACGACGCGGTCACGCCCCCGGTGGTGGGATCGGTGAGCACCGAGATGTAGGGCACGCGTGCCGAATCCAGCCGGGCCAGCGCGGCGGAGATTTTGGCCATCTGCATCAGGCTGGCCACGCCTTCCATCATGCGCGCCCCGCCCGAGGCGGAAACGATGACCAGCGGCGCCGCCTCGGCCACCGCCCGCTCGATGGCCCGCGTGATCTTTTCCCCCACCACCGCCCCCATGCTGCCGCCGATGAAGCTGTACTCCAGGGCGCTGATGATGACCTGCCGCCCCGCCAGCCGGCCGCGCGCGTTGATGATGGCGTCTTGCAGCCGCACGCTCGCTTGCGAGCGCCGCAGCCGCTCGGCGTAGGGCTTCACGTCGACGAACTTCAGGGGGTCGGTCGAGGCCAGGTTCTGGTCGAACGCCTCGTACTTTCCCTCGTCGAACAGCAGCTCCAGCCGTTGCGTGGCGTTGATGCGGAAGTGCCGCTGGCAGCGCGGGCACACCTGCAGGTGCTCGTCGAGGTCCTTCTTCCAGATGATGTTGCGGCACTGGTCGCACTTCACCCACAGCCCTTCGGTGCGGATGCGTTTCTCGCCCGCGGGAGCAAGCTGTCCGGATTCGCGCTTAAACCAGGCCATAAGAACAGTTTCGAGTTTCTAGTTTCCAGTTTCCAGTTTCGAGCGGCTCGTTGAAAGCTTGAAACTCGAAACTTAGTATTCAATCCCGCGCTGCGCCATCACGCCTTTCTCGTACGCGTGCTTCACCTGGCGCATTTCGGTGACGGTGTCGGCCAGCTCCACGATTGTCGGATGCGCGTTGCGCCCGGTCAAGATGACGTGCACCATCTCCGGCTTGCGCCGCAGGACCTCGGCCACCTTCGCCGCATCGAGCATGTGATAGCTGATGGCGTAATTGATTTCGTCGAGCACCACCAGGTCCCATTGCCCGCCCAGGATGGCCTGCTCCGCCTCCTGCCACGCCGCTTCCACCATGCGCACGTCTTCCGGGTCGGGCTCGGCGGCCCCCACCTTCACGAAGCCGCGTCCCATCTGCTTCATCACGAACTGGTCGCCGAAGGACTTGACCGCATCAAGCTCGCCGTAGTGCCACGAGCCCTTCAGGAACTGCAGCATCAGGACGCGCATGCCCTGCCCCACCGCGCGCAATGCCGTCCCCATGGCGGCGGTGGTCTTGCCCTTGCCCGGGCCGGTGTTCACGATGATGAGACCGCGGCGGAGATCGTTCGGGTTCATTGCCAGTTTTGTCTAAACCATTCTCCCCATCGCGCGGGCCCAAAGAAGGCCCACTGCTCGTTCTTAACCTGCAACACGGTGTTGTGCACGCCAGGAAGTAATCTATTCATCTCGTCGCGGAGTTGAGATGCTGTGACTCCCGGCGCGAAGGTGCTAAGCAGCCATAAATTGGGGAACCAATGCCAAAACCCGAAACCCTCTTTTTTGAAGTGATTTGTGACGCGGTTCTGCTGCTCAGCTGTTGCAGCAGGTACTGCGATTACGAAGCAAGTTTTCTTCATTGCTCTTGCCCCTGCTCCGGTGCTGTCTCGCCCGGGAGCAACGGCTCACCGATCGGCGCGATCTGAGCCACTTCTCGCAACCCGCTGATACTGTCACCGTAGAGCCCTTTCTCAATTGCGAGCTTCGTAAGCGAGTACGTCTCCGAACGGAGTGCGTCGGGGTTCCGTAAGCTGAAGAACACAAACGCCAAGCAAAATAGCAGCCCCACGACAGCCAAAAGCACGGAAACCAAGATAACCAGCCAAGCCGGTGCCCCGACGAGTATCAGGACGGCGAGTCCACCCAGCAGTATCAGCATAGCCCACTGCAGCGGATTGACCGTAGACGTCCGCGACTGACCTATGCTCGCCTGACTGAAAAGCGAATTGAGTCCCAAGCCCATTCGACACCTTGAAGGTTTAATACGCCCGGGCGAATACCACAATCTGCTTCGCTTCCTTGCCGGTATACACGCACTTGCCGCTGCCGTCCGGCTGCTCCAGCAGAATTGCGCGGATGGTCGCCTTCGTCTCTTCCTGGATCTTTTCTTCGTCCGCGCGCGAACCCGCCCACCAGCAGCGCACGAAGCCCTGCTCGACCTTCTGCTTCAACTCCTCGTAGTTTTTCGCTTCGTAGGTGTGCTCTTCGCGGAACTTCAGGGCGCGCTGGAACATGCCCTGCTGGATCTGCTCCAGGAGTTTCTCGACGTGCTCGGTCAGCCCCGCCTGCGGCACGAACTGCTTGGGCTTCCTGCCGCCTTCGGGAACGGAGCCATCCAGAATCACGCGCTGCGCCAGCGCCACGCTCTGCTTCTGCACGTCCTTCGGCCCGACCTCGAGGCGCAGCGGGATGCCTTTCAGCTCCCACTCGTTGAACTTGAATCCCGGCGTGAGGTGGTCGCGCTCGTCCACGTGGAAGCGGATCCGGCCCTTCCAGCCGCCGGTAATCTTCTGCACCGCTTCCATTACCGCCGCCTTCTCTGCGTCGGTCTTGTAGATCGGGACCACCACCACCTGGATCGGCGCCAGGCGCGGCGGCAGCACCAGCCCGTCGTCGTCGGAGTGTCGCCATGATGAGCGCACCGATCAGCCGCGTTGACACGCCCCAACTCGTCGTCCACGCGTACTGCATCTGGTTGTTCTTGTCGGCGTACTGGATACCGAAGGCCTTGGCGAAGTTCTGCCCCAGGTCGTGCGAGGTACCTGACTGCAGCGCCTGTCCGTCCTGCATCATGGCCTCGATGGCGTAGGTGCGAAGCGCGCCGGCGAACTTCTCCTTGTCGGTCTTCAGCCCCTGCAGCACCGGCATCGCCATCTCCTTCTCGGCGAAGTCGGCGTAAACGTCGCGCAGGATCATCAGGGTTTCGCGCTCGGCCTCGTCGTGTGTGGCGTGCGCGGTGTGGCCTTCCTGCCACAGGAACTCGGTGGTGCGCAGGAACAGACGCGTGCGCATCTCCCAGCGAATGATGTTGGCCCACTGGTTGATGAGCAGCGGCAGGTCGCGCCACGAGCGCACCCACTTGGCGTAGAAGTAGCCGATGATCGCCTCCGAGGTCGGCCGGATCACATACGACTCGGCCAGCTTTTCGCCCCCGGCATGCGTCACCTCGGCCACTTCCGGCGCGAAGCCCTCCACGTGCTCCGCTTCCTTCATGAGGAAGGACTTCGGGATCAGCAGCGGGAAGTAGGCGTTGACGTGCCCGGTGGCCTTGATGCGCTCGTCCAGGCCGCGCTGGATCGCCTCCCAGATGGCGTAGCCCGTCGGCTTGAACACGATGCACCCGCGCACCACCTCGGCGTAGTCCGCCAGGTCGGCGCCGCGCACAATGTCCAGATACCACTGCGCGTAATCCTGCTCCCGTGGAGTGATGCCCTCTTTCGCCATGCGCTCGCTTTCCGCTCGCCGCCCACAGCAGTCAGCACCGCGGGCGGAAACTTTCATTGTAAATGCAGGGGGATGATTTGCCGGACTCTTCAGTGTCCAGAATGATAGGGGTGCCGCGCCAGGATCGTGAACGCGCGGTAAACCTGCTCCAGCAGCACTACCCGCGCCAATTCGTGGGCCAGCGTCATCTTGCCGAGTGACAGCGTGCCGGCCGCCTTCGCCAGCGCGGCTTCGCTGAAACCGTCCGCCGGTCCCACGCCCAGCAGCAGGCGCTGCGTCCCGCGCTCCTGGTGCTGGCGCAGGAAGTCGGCGAACTGCTCCGAGCTGAGCTGTTTCCCGCGTGCGTCCAGCGCCACCAGCACCGCGCGCTGCTTTGCCGCCAACTCCAGCAGCGCCGCCTCGCTGCGCAGCTCGTGCGCCACCACCGGCAGGTAGCGGCGGATACGCTTGACGTACTCCGCCGTCAGCGCCGCGTACGCTGCGTCTTTGCTCTTCCCGATCCAGGCGACATGAAGTTTCACAAACGATGGGGGACTGGCGGCCGCTCAGCGCCGTGGACGCCGTTTCCGGCCGGACTTCGCCGCCGTCCTGCGCCGCTTCGCCGGCGCTGCGACCCGGGTGCGCGTTGCCCGCACGCGCTTGACCGTTGCCCGCCGCGCCGCCTGCGGCGCGCGCAGCGCCGTAGGCGCGATCTTCTTCGCCGACTTCCACAGCCGCTCCAGGTCGTAATACTTCCGCGCGTTCTCCGAGAACACGTGTACCACGAAGTCCACGTAGTCCAGCAGCACCCACTCCGCCTGCTTGTAGCCCTCGACGTTCACCGGCCGCAGCCCAGCCGGGCGGAGCCGCTCTTCGACTTCATCGGAGATGGCCTGGATCTGGCGCGGATTGCTGCCGCTGCAGATCACGAAGTAGTCGGTAAAGGCGCCGCTGTTTTTTTCCATCTCCAACAGCGCGATGTCGCCGGCTTTTTTCGCGTCGCACGCGGCCACCGCCGCGAGGACGCCGGTGCGCGCTTCGTCGGCGCGATCAGGAGTGCGGGTTCGGGCTTTGGCCATCGGCATTCGATTGAATCACAGGAGCCTGGAAGTTTCACGCGGCAAGTCCGGCACGTGGCTTCTCTGGCAACGTGGAACTTGAAACCTTCCTCATCCCCGCCGTTGCCGGCGGGCGCGCCGCGTCCTCTTCGCCTCGACCGCGAGGCCGGCGCCTTGATACAGATGCAGCTTGGTTATGTATTCCGCGACCTCCGGCGCCACGTACCGCGCCAGCGAGCGCTTGCCTTGCACTGCCGCCCGGATCTGCGTCGCCGAGACGTTCTCCTTCACCGCGCCCAGCAGGTGCAGCGTGACCCCGGGCAGCACCAGGCTGCCTGGCAGCGTTTGGCGGGCGAAGGTCTTCAGCATCCCCGGCGGCGGCCGCCGCGATGCCGGCAGCGCCGCCGCTACCTCCGCCAGCGAGTACCCGGGGCGCGCTGCCACGATGAACTCCGCCTCCTCCAGCAGTTCTTCCGGCTGCCGCCACTTCGCGATGTCCAGGAACGTATCCACTCCGACCAGAAAAAACAGCCGCGTCTTTCGCGGCAGCTCCTGCTTCAGCCGCCGCAGCGTGTGGATGGAGTAGTTCGGCACCGGCGGCGCGGCTTCGCTGCGCCCGCGAAACGCCAGCACGTTGCTGTGCCGCGGCGGCGCTTCCAGCAGCGAGGGAATGAACCCCTTCTCCGCCGCCGTCGCCAGCGCCACCATGGCATAGCGGTGCTCGAACGGCGTCACCGGTTGCCGCTGCTTGTGCGGCGGAACATCCGCGGGCACGAAATAGATGCGGTCCAGGTGGAAGCGTTTCCGCGCCGCGCGCGCGATGGCGAGGTGCCCGCGGTGAATGGGATCGAACGTGCCGCCGAAGAAAGCCACATTCATGGAAGTAGGAAGTGTAATCGGGGAAGCGGAAAAAGTGGAATGCCCGGCTAGGGCGCCGCCCGCCGCCGCGGCTTCTCCTCGACCGCAGGCGCCGGCTCGCTCTCCGCTTTGGTCGCCGTGGCGTGCCGCTCCTGCACCCGCTTCGCCAGCGCGTACTTCAGCCGCTCGATCCCCTCGCCCGTGACCGCCGAGATGGCATGGAACTCCAGCCGCTTCCGCTTGGCGAACTGGCGCAGCGCCGCCAGCTTCGCCGGCTCTTGCGCCGCGCTGGACTTCTTTTTCGGGGCGCCGCGCTTCGCCGACGCCTGCGCCGCATCCACCTTCGACGCCACCACGATCACCGGCTTTTTCTCCAGCCCGGCGCCAAAGCTGGCCAGTTCGTTCTTGATGACCTCGTAATCGTGCACCGGGTCCGGACGCCCGCTGGCGTCGGATACATCCACCAGGTGCACCAGCACGCGGGTGCGCTCGACGTGCCGCAGGAACTGCGTGCCCAGCCCGGCGCCGTGGTGTGCGCCCTCGATCAGCCCGGGAATGTCGGCGACCACGAAGCTGAAGTGCCCGGGCTCGCTGGGATCGCCGAGCGAGACCACACCCAGGTTCGGTTCCAGCGTGGTGAACGGGTAGTCCGCAATCTTGGGGCGCGCCGCCGAAATGCGCGAGATCAGCGTGCTCTTTCCCACGTTCGGATACCCGACCAGCCCGACATCGGCGAGCAGCTTCAGTTCCAGCCGCAGGTGGCGCTCTTCGCCCGCCCGCCCGGGCTCCGACTCGCGCGGTGCCTGGTGGGTGGGAGTGGCGAAGTGCTGGTTGCCGCGCCCGCCGCGCCCGCCCCGCGCCACCACCAGCCGCTCATCCGGGCCGCTGAAGTCGTGCACGCACTCGCCGGTGTCTTCGTCGTACACCAGAGTGCCGACCGGCACCTTCAGCACCACCTCGGCGCCTTCGCGCCCGCT
Source organism: Terriglobia bacterium (assembly GCA_963739375.1). GTDB lineage: Bacteria > Acidobacteriota > Terriglobia > Terriglobales > Acidobacteriaceae > CAVUAF01. The sequence continues at coordinate 421,456 of CAVUAF010000015.1, read as the reverse complement.
GCACTGCGAGCCTTCGCCGTGCCGGCCGCGCTCCGCCTTGTGCTCGGGATTGAAGCGGAAGTGGACGAGCGTGTTGTGGCGCTCGCTCGATTCCATGACCACGTCGCCGCCCTTGCCGCCATCGCCGCCGCTCGGCCCGCCCCGCGGCACAAACTTCTCCCGCCGGAAGGCGACGCAGCCGTTCCCGCCATCCCCCGCCTTCACCCGGATTCTCGCCTCGTCAATGAACATCCGTTCCCGTTGCCCCGCTGCCGCCTACTTCCCTTTCTTGGAGGGATGCAACTTCTGGCCGAGTTCGGCGCCGTTCCCCAGGAACAACTCGCGCCGCGGCGACGCTTTGCCCGCCACGTTGCAATAGACGTCCACGCCATCGCTGTACACCCCGGCTACCCCGCTGTGCTGGGGATGAAACGCCACGCTGGTGCGGTTCCCGCTCACCTTGAACTCGAATTGATAGTCGGGGTTGCCGCGCGGGTCCTTCATCTGCCCTCTGAGCGCGGCCACCTGCATCTTGCTGCCCCCGGCCAGTTCGCTGCTGCAACCCTCGTTGTACAGCGTGTCGAACCCGAGTTCCCGGCCCGGGCCGTTGCCGCAGAGCGAGGCGAAGAGCGCGATGATGCTGGCATCATCCAGCGCCACCCGCTCGGCGCGCGTGAGCTTCTCGAACGTGCATTTCTCCATCGGACCTTCGTTGGCCGGCGCGGGCGCGACCGCTGCCGGTTGCGGCGTCGCCCCCGGCGCCGCCGCGGGCGGCTGACTGCAGCCGACCAGGACGGCGAGACTCAGGCCACAGAACCACAGGCGGACGTTCATGCTGCCCTCCCACAACGCTGGATTGCAGCCGAGAGCGAGCGCAGCCTAAACCTCCCTGGCAGCGCGGTCAAACGCCATCGCCCCCACGCCGTCACCGCCAACAAGAAAGGCGCGTCGCGACGCGCCTCTTCTCCGATCCGCGAGGATCGGCGTTGACCTGTGGGGAACCGCAGTTACGCCTTCGCCGGCTCGATCATCACGAACTTGCCGCTCCCGCCTTTGTCCACGAACTTCACCGTGCCCGTGATCTTGGCGAACAGCGTGTCGTCTTTGCCGCGCCCCACGTTCAGCCCCGGCTTGATGCGCGTCCCGCGCTGCCGCACGATGATCGACCCCCCGGGTATCAGCTGCCCGCCGAAGGCCTTGACTCCCAGCCGCTGGGCGTTCGAATCGCGCCCGTTCCTTGAACTGCCTAGTCCTTTTTTGTGTGCCATGACAGAATCCTCGTCGATGGTTTCGCGTTCCGCGTTGCGCGTCTCGCGCGTTCGACCTCAACGCGAAACCCGAAACGCAACTATTTCTTGCCGCCCTTGCCCTTGCTGCCGCCCTTTTTCGCGGCCGGCTTGTGGGCGGCGCCTTTGTGGGGGGCCGCTTTTTTCGCCGCGGCATGACGCATCGCGGGCTTGGCCGGTTTCTTCTCTGCCGCGTGCGCTTTCGCCTTGGGCGCGCTCGCTGCCGGAACGGCGGCTTCGGCCGCAGGGACCGCCGGCGCCGTCTTTTTCGGCTTGGGCTCGCGCTTCGGCTCCTCGGGCGCGGTAAAGCGCTGGCCGTCGAACGCGATCTCGGTGATGCGCACCGCGGTGAAGTCCTGCCGATGCCCGCGCAGCTTCTTGTATTGCTTCTTGCGCTTGAAGTGGAAGACCAGCACCTTGTCGCCGCGGCCTTCCTCCACCACGCGTCCCACCACGCGCGCCTTGCCTTCCGGGCGCGCAATCTCGCCCGCATTCGGCGAAACCGCCAGGATGTCCTGGAACTCGATATTGCCCTCGCTCGCCGGTGTCCGCTCGATGCGGATGACGTCCCCGGGCGCCACGCGGTACTGCTTTCCCCCGGCGCGGATGACCGCGTACATATCACTGCCTCCGTAGCGCCCGCCGCTGGCGGACGCAAAATCTCGGCGCTTGCACGCTTCTGGCCGGCGCCTGCCTCTCAGGTCCCCGCGCAGCCTTCCGGGCTGCGGGGGTGGAGGATTGGCCGCCGGGGTCGTTTCCCTGCCGCCGTCACTCTGGCAGGGGCTCCCGGACGGAGCACGAAGGTACAGGCAAACTCTAGGATTTTAGCGTGTTCCGCGGGGCAGCGTCAAACCGGCGGCGCTACCGGCCCGGTGCGCGGCGCGCTGTAGAAAGGCTTGCACACGCGTGCCAGCGCCACCTCCTGCGCTGCGGAGATGAAGATGACGTCGAGGTGCTGGCTGCCGCCAAAGAGGCTGGCAAAATCGGTCGCCACCACCGCCAGGATGCTCCGCCGCGCAATCTCCGACTGGTCGTTGAGCCGCACGCACAGCGCGATCGTCAGCGCGTTCCCCAGGTCGCTGTACGCCACCACCGCCAGGTAGGCGCGCGCCACCGCCGGCAGGATGCCAAAGCGGCGCACCAGCTTCAGCTTGAGTTCGCGCTCGGGCGCACCATCCTGCTCGCCCAGGAACCTCACGCTCTCGACGCGTAGGGGCAGCGGCCCGGGTTGTGGCGCTGGCTGGCGCATGGCGCTGTGTGTTCGTAGGATAGCTCCGTCCGTCAAGTATCCGTCGGGCATCTTGGTGGGGGTAGCGGTCGCCTCCAGAAAAGCCAACCCCGGCCCTAGGTCGGTCGGGGCGGTGGCAGAGATGAGAAAGGGTTACTTCGGTCTTGCGAGTCCCGCCAGCTTGCTCTGTGCCTGTTCGGCGGCCGGCGTCTTGGGCTCGTCCCGCTGGATTTGCTGGTAAATCCTGACCGCCTCGCTGGGCTGGTTGCGGTCTTCATAGAGCTGCGCCAGTTCCAGTTGCGCCGTGCTCTTGGAGACCATATCGGCGGGATGGTCGATCAGCTCCTTGTATTCGCGGACGGCTTCCGTGTCCTTGTGCTGCGCGGCATAGGTTTGCGCCAGCGCGTATTTTGCCAGTGCCGCCACGTCCTTGTTGCCGGCCTCGGCAGCCTCGCGCAGCCCCTTTTCCGCGGCGCTGTAGTTGTTCTCGTCGAGGAAGGTGATCGCCGCAAAATACCGGGACAGCCGGCCGGGCGCGGTGCGCGGGTACTTCTCCACCACTTCCCCGAAGGCCTTGCGCGTTGCCTGCGCGCGTTCCGCCACGGAAGTGAAGCTGGGCATGGTCGGATCGGCGGGAATGCCCGCTGGCCGCAGCGGCGCGCCCTGCAGGCGCAGCGCGCGTCCCAGCAGGACGTTGGCCTGCTCCGTCTGCCGCTGGTTCCACCACCAGCCGCCGGCGGCGACCACCAGCGCCACCACCACCACGGCCGCGGCGACGATCACTTTGTTTTGGTGCCCTTGCGCCCAGGTGAAAGTGCCGGCCGCGGTGTCGCTCACGGCTGCGGCAAACTGGTCGCGCTTCAGGTTGTGTCGGGTAGTGGCTCGCACGGATGACTTCTTCGGGTAGGCTCGAAATTACGAGTTTACCAATCCGAAGGAATCAGCGTCAAACCCCTCCGCGCAATCACCCCTCGCCTCCGTGCCACCGGCGGACCTAGAATTAGGGGACCGCAGCCGTTCGCTTCCTCCTTCCTGAGGAACCCAACCACACCCGCACCGGGCGGGAGGGCTTTATGCGCAAGCTTGGATTCATCCTTTTGGGCCTGGTGGTCCTGATCGTTATTGCTCTGTTCGCCGCCTCGGCCTTCGTGGACGTCAACCGCTACCGCCCGCGTATCCAGGCCGAGTTGCAGCAGCGCCTCGGGCGTCCGGTCGAGCTCGGCGCCATGCACCTGAAGCTGCTGCCGCCGTCAATCCGCGTGGAGAACGTGGCCATCGCCGAAGACCCGGCCTTCAAGACCGGCCGCCCCTTTGCGCAGGTGCCCAACTTCTATGTCTCGGCGCGGTTGCTGCCGCTGCTGGGGGGCAAGGTGGAACTCGGCGCGCTCGAGTTCGAGCGCCCCACGTTGGAACTCGTGCGCGACGCGCGCGGCACCTGGAACTTTGCCAGTCTCGGCAAGACCACGGAGCCGCCGGCCCAACCTGCCGCCGCGGAGCCTGCGGGCACTCCGCCTTCCGCCATCACCCTCGATCACCTGCGGATCAGCGACGGCCAGGTCGCCATCACCGATCTGCAAAAACACCAGCCGCGCGCCGCCTACGACCACATTGACCTTGACCTCGCGCACTTTGCCCCCGACCGGCCGTTCGACCTGACGCTCGCCGCTCACCTGCCGGGCGCGGGGCGACAGACCCTCCGCCTGCAGGGTTCCGCCGGCCCGCTTCGCGCGGGCGACCCCCTCGCCACTCCCTTTCGCGGCGCGCTGCAGCTCGACCAGGTGGCGATATCCTCGTTGCAGAAGTTTCTGAACAGCGAGGCGCTGCGCGGCATCGAGGCCACCGTCAGTGGCAAAACCAACGTCACCAACGCCGGCGGCAAGCTGACCGCCGGCGGCTCGTTGCGGTTTGACAAAGCGGTGCTGAGCGGCACGGCGGTTGGGTCCCCGGTCTCGCTCGATTACCAGGCCGCCGCCGATCTCGACCAGGACCTGCTGCGCATCGAGGAAGGCACGCTGAAGGTAGGCGCCGCACCGCTCTCGCTCACCGGCGTCATCAACCACAAGAGCGATCCCGCCCAGCTCGACGTGCGCCTCCGGGCGGCGGACGTAGCGCTCGGCGAAGTCGCCCGGCTGGCGGGGGCGCTGGGGCTGGCGGTCGATCCCAGGACGAAGGTGGAAGGCCGCCTCACCGCCGACATGAGTGCGCGCGGCCCCGTCACCCAGCCCACCCTCTCGGGCACGGCGAAGATGCCCGACCTGAAGGTCACCAGCCCCGGTAGTCCCCCTCTGGAAGCGAAGGCGGTGGACCTGAACCTCGCCGCCAACTCCACCGGCACCATGACCATCGCCCATTTGCGCTATGACCAGATCGCCCTCGACAACGTGCACGCGACGGTGGCCATCGCGCACGGCGTCATCACCCTGGCGCCCATCACCGCCGACGCTTTCGACGGCAAGGAGGAGGGCAGCATCGTCGTCGACACTCGCACCACCCCCATCACCCTCCAGATCGCCACCAACCTGCAAAAGGCCGACGCCGACAAGGTGCTCTCCTCGATCAGCAACCTGAAGCAGGCCCTCGCCGGCGTGCTCGGCGCCAACGGCCAGGCCCGGCTCGCCCTCGGCGCCACCCCAGCCGACATCGCGCGCTCGCTCAACGGCAACTTCTCCCTCAACCTGCAGCCCGGCCGCATCCTTAAGATGGACCTGCCGCACGAGCTGGCGACGATCGGCAAGTTCCTCAACGCGGGCCAGGGCAAACAGAACTTCACCAACATCGTGAAGATGGCGGGCGACTTCAACGTCCAGAACGGCGTCGCCAGCACCAATAATCTGCAGGCCATCATCGAGGGCGGCACCCTCGCCGCCACCGGCACCGCCAACCTCGTCAATCAGTCGCTCAACCTGCACCTCGTCGCCGTGCTCTCCCAGGACTACAGCCGGAAAGTCGGCGGTACCGGCGTCGGCGGCTTCATGCAGACGGCGCTGGCCAACAACCAGGGCGAGCTGGTGGTGCCCATCGTGATTACCGGCACTTTCGCGGCGCCGCGCTTCGCGCCCGACCTGCAGCAGATGGCGCAGATGAAACTGCAGAACCTCCTGCCCACCAGCGGCAATCCCGGGCAGTTGACCAGCGGCATCCTCGGCGCCGTGCTGGGCGGCAATAAGGCGGGGGCCCCCAACCCGGCGGATTTTCTCAACCAGCTCCTCAACCGCCCCGAAAAAAAGAAGCCGCAACCCCCACCGCCCCCGCAGTAGCCACCGCCGGGCAGCTGCCCATCGTCCCTTTTCAGCCGGCGTCGCGCCCCGACGCCGGAACACCCCGGGGACCTATGATTCCCCACGTCCCGGCTATGAATTCCTGAATGCCCGCCCGGCCATAGCACTGCCATGCCACTGTGTTTTCAGTGGTTTTTTCACGCGTTTTTAATTAGTCAAACGGCGAGCGGCGTGCTTTAATTTCGGCGTCCTGGATACTACAAACTCAAAAACTGGAGAGTTGGCCATGCGTTCTTCTGGCTTTTCCGGGCGTGCCTTTCGCCTGTTCTGCTTTGCCTTCACCGCCCTGCTGCTCGTCGCCACCGCGGCGGCCCAGTCTTCCATCTACGGCGCCCTCGCCGGCACCGTCTACGATCCCTCCGGGGCGGTGGTCCCCAACGCCACGGTCGTCATTCACAACAACGGCACCAACCTCGAGCAGACCTTGACCACCGATGCTGCGGGTTCCTTCCGCGCCTCCGGGCTGCAGCCCGCCTCTTACACCGTCACCATTACGGCGCCGGGATTCGCACCTTACAAGGCCAACCAGCTGCTCGTGCAGGTCGGCTCGCTCACCGAGCTGTCGCCCCACCTCACCGTGGGCAACGAGTCGCAGACCGTCAACGTGCAGGCGGAAGCGCCGCAGGTCAACACCACCTCGGCCGACTTCGCGCCCGTGGTCAACCAGACCTCCATCTCCAGTCTCCCCATCAACGGCGGCCGCTGGTCCAATTTCGTCCTGCTCACCCCCGGCGTGGTGAATGACGCCAACGGTTTCGGCCTGGTCAGCTTCCGCGGCATGAGCACGCTGTTGAACAACAACACCGTGGACGGCGCCGACAACAACCAGGCGTTCTTCTCCGAGGAACGCGGGCGCACCCGCATCGGCTACTCCAGCCCCAAGGCCGCGGTGCAGGAGTTCCAGGTCAACACCTCCAACTTCTCCGCGGAATACGGCCGCGCCGCCGGGGCCGTGGTCAACACCGTCACCAAGAGCGGCACCAATAATTTGCACGGCGAGCTGTATTTCTTCGACCGTGACAACGGCTGGGGCGCCACCAATCCCTACACCAATCTCACCACCCAGACTTCGCCCGGCGTCTTCACCACCGCCGCGTACAAGCCGAAGGACTGGCGCAAGATGACCGGCTTTGGCGTCGGCGGCCCCCTGATCAAGGACAAGCTCTTCTTTTTCATGGCCTTCGACTACTTCAAGCGCAACTTCCCCGGCACCAGCGTGGCCTCCAGTCCGGGTGCCTTCTTCGCCACTCCCTCCGCCGCAACCATTAATACGCTCGCGCAGCGCCTGAATGGCCTCCCGTCAAGTGGGGCAGGTTCAACCCCGTCCGCCGCCCAGCTAGCGGCGGCACAAACCTCCTACACCAACGGCCTCAGCGGGCTGCTCACCGAGATGGGCCCGACGCCGCGCACCGGCGAACAGACCATCTGGTTCCCCAAGCTGGACTGGCAGATCAACGCCAAGAACCGCTTCTCCATTTCCGTCAATCGCATGATGTGGGCCTCGCCGGCCGGCATCCAGACCCAATCGAGCAACACCTATGCCACCAACAGCTTCGGCAACGACTACGTGAAGAATATCTGGGGCATCGCCCGCCTCGACACCACCCTGACCAACTACATGACCAATGAGTTCCGTGTCCAGTATGGGCGCGACTTCGAGTTCGAAAATCCCCAGACGCCGACGCCCTACGAGCAGGCCAACTTCGTCACCTCACCCTTGTTCCCCACCTACACCAACCAGTATGGCCTGCCGCCCGACGTGTTCATCACCAACGGCTTTGACATGGGCGTCGCCACCTTCCTCACCCGCCCCAAGTTCCCCGATGAGCGGCGCTCGCAATTCGCCGACACCATCAACTGGGTGCACGGCAAGCACGCCATCAAGTACGGCCTGGACTTCACCCATGTCAACGACGTCAGCCAGAACCTGCGCTTCCAGTTCGGCAGCTTCAGCTACAGCAGCCTGCTGAATTATTTCTCCGATTTCTACCGGACCCGCACCTGCACCGGCAGTACGCCCTGCTACTCCAGCTACCAGCAGGGGCTCGGCCCCCTGGGCTTCGAGTTCACCACCAATGAGTACGCGTTCTTTGCCCAGGACGACTGGAAGATGTTCCCGCGCCTGACCCTCTCCCTGGGCCTGCGCTACGAGTACGAGGCGTTGCCCAGCCCCTTCACCGCCCTGGTCAATCCGGCGGTGCCGCAGACCGGAAAGTTCCCTGCCGACAAGAACAATTTCGGCCCCCGCATTGGCTTTGCCTGGGACATCTTCGGCAACGGCAAGACCGCCCTGCGCGGCGGCTACGGCATGTACTTCGGCCGCATCATCAATTCCACCATCTACAACGCGCTGATCAACACCGGCATGCCCGGCGGCCAGTTTAGCTACAGCTTCACTGCCACCAACGGGCCCACCTTCCCGCAGATCCTGAGCGCCCCGACCGGCACCGTGTTGCCCAACATCGTCTTCTTCGGCGACAACTTCCAGGCCCCGCAGATCCACCAGTACGACCTGCTCCTGGAACAGGACATCGGCTGGAATACCGTGGTCTCCGCCAGTTACCTGGGCGCCTTCGGCCGGCAGTTGCCCAACTTCGCCGACGTCAACATCTCGCCCTCCACCAAGACCATCACCTACACCGTGTGCGGTATCTCCGGCGATCCCACCAGCTGCGGCCAGCCCGGGGCGGGTCCCATCAAGTCCTCGACCTACACCACCAACTTGTTCACCAGTCTCAGCGGTACCTCAGCCGTTCGCCCCAATGCCGCCTTCGGCTCGATGACCGCCATCTTCAGCGGCACCGGGTCGAACTACAACGCCCTGGTCTTCCAGGCCAACCATCGCATGAGCCACCATATCCAGTTCGGCATGAACCTCACCTGGTCGCACGCCCTCGACTACGGCCAGAACTCCACCACCTTCTCCGACACCAACGACCTGCTGGTGCCCTTCAACGTGAGGGCCGATTACGGCAACTCCAACAACAACGTGCCGCTGCGTTTTGTCATGCACGCCGTGATCGAATCCCCGTGGCACAAGGGTGGCTGGCTCGGCTGGCTGACCGACGGCTGGCAGATGGCCCCCCTCTACCAGTGGCAGAATGGCCTCCCCGTTTCCGCCGCCAGTTCCGGCACCCCGTGCGTGCTCTACTCGCCGACCGAATGCACCTCCACAACCACCGGCCACACCACGGTATATGCCAACCGCCTGGGGGGCGGCGTGAATGGCTCGAATGGCGCCTTCCGCATTGACGCCATCGGCCGCAATACCGTCCGTCGGCCGGACACCGCGGTCACCGATCTGCGCATCGCCAAGAGTTTCACCTTCCGCGAGCGCTATCGCCTCGAGCTCACGGCGGAGGGCTTCAACCTGATGAACCATGTGAATATCACGGGCACGAATACCACTGGCTACATCATCGGCAACACCACGCTGGCCGGCGTCCCCACCCCCACCTTGAGCTTCAACACGCCTTTCAACTCGGTCACCAACGCCAACAGCAACTTCGCCTACTCGCCCCGCCAGGTGCAGCTGGGCCTGCGCTTCCACTTCTAACCGGCGCCAACACCAACGGCGCGGACTTTCGTCCGCGCCGTTTTTATTGCTCTGAATCCAAGTATCTTGTGGACGCGGGCGAGTCGCCCGCGTCGCGCTGGCCTACTCCCGCCCCCGGCCCCGCGGAATCACCGTGTAGCGCGGCGCCGGCATCGGCGCGTCGCCCTTGGCCTCGCGCCACAGGATGGCGTTCAGCACCTCGCTGTCGATCGCGTCAGGCTGCGAAAAATCCATTCCCAGCGACACCGCTGCTCCCGGCGCATTCGCCGGATTCACCTGGTAGAGCAGGCCGTTCTCGCGGTTCCGCCAGTCGGTGGTGGTGGGCGCCTGGTCGCCCTGGCCGGTGAACAGCGCCGTCATCAGCGCTGCCCGCGCGTCGTTGTTGTTCATCGGCGGCAGGCCCAGCAGCGCCTCCATCGTCCGGATCAGGTTCACGGTGGTATGGAACTGGCGGTCCACGAAGGGGGCGCCGTTCTCGCCCCGCGGACTGTACTTGCTGATGACCAGCGCCGGGCTGCGGTGTGCGTCCACGTGGTCGGGGCCGTTCTGCGCGTCGTCCTCGAGGACGAAAATCGCCGTGTCGTCCCAGTACGGGGAGTGGGATACCGCCTCCACCACCCGTCCCAGCGCGATGTCGTTGTCGGCCACCGCGGCGGCGGGCTTCGGCTCATGGGGCCGCGTCCCCGCCGTGTGGTCGTTCGGCAGTTGCATCACGATCAGCGCCGGCAATGCGTCGGCCTTGCGCCCTTCCTGGCGCGCGCGCACGAAGCCGGCAAACTCGTTCAAAAACTCGTCCGCGCGCAGCTGGTCGGGATAGCTGGTGTTGAAGTTCGGAAACCGCGGGTCGAAGTGGCCGCGGATCTCCGGCTTGGTGGCGATGCCGCCGGTCATGACCGGGATTGCCCACGGCCACGGGCTGGGCCCGCCTTTCGGGTCGCCCACGTGCGCCGGCAGCGGATCGCCCTTGTTGATCGTCTTCTGGTCGCACGCGCCCGGCTGCCGCGGCTGCTCGGTCGAAATCTCGATCCGCTCCGGCCCGGTGCACCACTGTGCCGCCACGTACTCGCCGTAGATGCGGTAGGTCACCCGGAAGCGCGCGGCGTTGCTCCACAGGTAGCCGGTGCCGGGCTCGTTGACGTCGGCGATCTCCTGCTCCAGCGGGATTTCGTTCAGCACCTGGCCGCCGAAATCGTAGGTGCGCTGGGCGTTGCGGTAGTTGATCTGGACGTTGGCCTCGGTGTAGTCGCTGGCGATGGCGGCATCGGACCAGACGTGCCCGTCGCCGGAAACCTCGCCGGAAACGTAAAAGTTGTCGAGCACCCCGAACTGCCGCGCCAGCTGGTGGTGGTTGGGGGTGATGTCTTCGCCGTACATCACCAGCGAGGCGTCGCCGTTGGCCTCCCGGATGTCGCCGAACACCTGATCGTAGCTGCGGTTCTCCTTGATGATGTAGATGACGTGCTTAATGGGGTTGCGCCCGCCGGCGAAGGCAAAGGCGCCAATGCGCCCGGTCATCAGGTTGGCGTCGAGCACCTCTTGCGTCAGCGCGGCGAGGTTCGGCTGCGCCTCGCGCAGGCTGATGCGCGCCACCGAGCCCGCCAGCAGCGCGTAGATGTACGGATAGACGCGCTGCGGCGTGACCGTCCCCAGCTGCGTGTTCCACCGGGCATTGTTGGCGGTCGTGCCTTTGCCCTTGGCGGTGGCGACCACCAGGTCATCGCCCACCACCGCCAGCGCCGTCGGATACCACTCGGTGGGGATGAAGCCCAGCGGGCGCAGGCGCTGCAACCACGGATTCGTCGCCGCGGGCGGCTGGGTTTCCGCGCCGCGCGGCGATTTGGCGGGACGCAGCGCGGCCAGCGGCGTGCCCGCTTGCGTGGCGTTGAAGACCGCCACCGCGTCCGCCGCCGCATCGGCCACGTACAGCCGGCGCCCATCGTCGCTCAGCGCCAGCGCCACCGGATAGACGCCGCCGTATTGCTGCTGCGGCAGTTGTGTGGTCAGCAACCGCACCAGTCTCAGGCTCGCGGTGTCCACCACGGCGACGGCATCGGCGTTCGCCAGCGCCACGAAGAGCAGCTTCTCGTCGCGGCTGAGCAAGAGCGCCGTGGGATGCGACCCGGCTTCGCTGTCGCGCTTGCGCGAAAGCAGGTCGATGTGCCGCGCCACCTTGCCTTGCGCGAGATCGAGTTCGACCACGCGTGACGCGTTCCACAGGCTCACCCAGGCGCGCTTCCCGTCGCGCGACGCCAGCACGGTGAGCGGAAACTCCGCCGGCACCCACACGTGGGAGCTCAGGTCAAAGCGCGTGACCACGGTGCCGCTCTCCGGCTCCAGCAGCATCGCCGCGTCGCCGTAGTTGTCGGCCACCAGCAGGCGCTCGCCGCCGGGCCCCGGGACCACCGCCAGGCCCGCGGGGTACGGCGGCGTAAATCCTTCCGCCACGTTCTTGAAGGCCGTCGGACGCCGCTTGCCGGCCGCCAGCGGCTGGAGGGCGAGCTTGATGAAGCGCTCCGGCGTAAGGCCGCCGTTCTCGAAGCGATACATCGCGATGCCGCTGCCGGTGTTGCCTTCGCGCGTGCCGGTGGGATCGGCCAGCGACCCGACCGAAGCGTACAGCCGGTTGCCGCTCCCCGACCACGCCAGCCCGAAGAAATAACTCTGCTCCCGCCGCAGGTCGTGCCCTTCCACCCGCTGGCGGCGGCCAAAGCGCGGGTCGGGACAGTCCGTGAGCTGGTTGGTCTGCAGGTCGAGGATGGCGATTGATTGCTGGTACTTCGAGTCCGGCAGGCTCCACCCCTGGTTCAGGAAGGCGACGTAGCGCTTGTCCGGGCTGACCGCCGCAGTGGCGGGAAAGCTGTTGGTCCGCTGCGGCGCACCCAGGACCGGCTCGTACAGCACCTTGCTGGTGGGCAGCGGGATCGCCTGCTTGCTGGCGGTGGGCGCGGGCGGCGATTTCGGCGCGGCGGACCCGGTCCGCGCTTTGCTGCGCTGGCGCGGCGGCGCCTGCGCTCCGCCCGACCACGCGATTACCAGCACGGCGATGCCTATCAGAATGGCGGAACGCAAGGAACGCATGTGGTTTCCCCCGGAATGGAATGAACTCGGCAGATTAGCCGCTGGAACGCTTCGGTTCAACCTGCGTGGTGAATCAGGCCGCGAGGTCCTGCGCAATCTGCGGAATCACGGCTTCGAGCAGGGCCACGAACTGTCCCTGCACGCGCCGCCCGGTCTCCAGCACCTCTTGGTGGCTGAGCGGCTGGTCGAGGATGCCGGCGGCCATGTTGGTGACGCACGAGATGGCGAGCACGCGTATCCCCATGTGCGCCGCGACGATCGCTTCCGGCACGGTGGACATGCCGGCCAGGTCGGCCCCGATGGTCCGCAGGTAGCGGATTTCCGCCGGGGTCTCGTAGTTGGGGCCGCAGACGGCGGCGTAGACCCCCTCGTGCATGTCGATGTTGAGCCGTTGCCCCATGGCCAGCGTCAACTCGCGGTAGGGCTTCCAGTAGGCGCGGGTCATGTCGGGAAAACGCGGCCCGAAGCGCTCGTCGTTGGGGCCGACCAGCGGCCCGGGGCCCTGCAGATTGATGTGGTCTTTCAGCACCACCAGCGCGCCCTGGCCGTAGGCTGTGTTGATGCCCCCGGCCGCGTTGGTGAGGATGGCGGCCTTCACCCCCATGCGGCCGAAGACGCGCATGGGGAAGGTGATCTCGCGCATTGCGTGGCCTTCGTAGAAGTGGACGCGCCCTTGCATGGTCGCGACCGCCACGCCCTTCGCCTTGCCGACGACCATGCGTCCCGCGTGACCTTCGGCGGTGGAGCGCGGGAAGCCGGGAATCTCGGCGTAGGGAATGCGCACCGCGTCGGCCAGTGTCTCCGCGTAGCCGCCGAGCCCCGAGCCCAGCACCAGTGCGACCTTCGGCCGCAGTGTGGTCTTGGAGAGGATGAAGTCGGCCGCGGCTTGGGCGCGCTCGTATTCTTCGGAAGGCATGGTTGCGGTCATACAATTAGCGATGTCAGTACAACAAGCCCACAATGCTCGCCGACATCAGGTTGGCCATCGTGCCTGCCAGCATGGCGCGGAAGCCGAGGCGCGCCAGTTCATCTTTCTTGTTGGGCGCCAGCGCCCCGATGCCGCCAATCTGAATCCCGATGGAGCTCAGGTTGGCGAAGCCGCAGAGCGCGAAGGTGGCGATGGTGAACGAGCGGTCGCCGAGCGTCGCCCTCAGCGGGCCCAGCATCTGGAAGGCGATCAGCTCATTGATCACCATGCGGGTGCCCAGCAGGCTGCCGACCAGGGACGCCTGCGCCCACGGAATCCCGATCAGCCACGCGATGGGCGAGAACACCCAGCCGAGTACTTTCTGCATGCTTTCGGGGAACCACGTCATGCCGTGGCCCGCCAGCCAGTTGTGGACGCCGCCCAGAACGCCGTTGGTCAGCGCGATCAGCGCGAGAAACGCGATCAGCATGGCGGCCACGTTGATGGCGAGGTTCAGGCCGTCGGTGGTGCCATGGGCGATGGCCGCGAGAAAGTTCTGGTGCTTGTACTCCTCCGCCTCGGCGATCTCTACCTGTTCCTTCTCCCCCGCCTTGCCGGGCGCGGTAAGCGGCTGCTCCGTTTCGGGCACCAGCATCTTGGCCATCAGGATGGTGCCGGGCGCGGTCATGATCACCGCCGTCAGCAGATGTTTCGCCTCAACGCCGAAGGCGATGTAGGCGGCCATGATGCCGCCGGAAACATGCGCCATGCCCGCGGTCATGACGGTCATGAGCTCGGAACGCGTCATGCTTCGGCAAGAAAGGACGGATGCTGAGCGGCGCTTCCGTCTGCCCCATGAAAATGCTGGCCGCGACGTCCATGGACTCCGCGCCACTGACCCCCATCAGCCAGGTCATGAAGCGCGCCAGCGCCTTGATGACCACCTGCATGATCCCGAAGTGGTAGAGCAGCGCGAACAGCGCGGAGATGAAGATGATGGTCGGCAGCACGCCGAAGGCGAAGACGAACAGGGATTGCTTCACCCCGTTTCCGTCCACCGCGAAGGGGGCCGATGCCAGCGGCAATCCCAGTTGGCCGAAGACAAAGGTAGAGCCGGCATAGCTGTACGACAGCAGCTTGGTCACGGCGGCGCCGGCGATCTCGAAGGCGGCGCGCCCCGCGTTCACGTTGAGCACGAACACCGCCAGCGCAAACTGCAAGCCCACGCCCCACAGCACGGTCTTGAGGCGGATGGCGCGACGGTTGGTGGAGAACAGGAAGGCCAGCCCCAGCATGGTGAGCAGGCCCAGCACCCCGACGAAACGGCCCATGGGCGGTTTTCCTCGCTACCGGGAGTCGCTCGCCGAGTCGCCTGCCAGGACGCGCCGCACCAGGAGTCGCGGCGCCGTGGGCGCAGCGGGCGCAATGCGATAGCTGCTCTCGATGAGCTCTTGCGCCTCTCGCAGGCGCGTGGCGGCATTGTAGTGGATTGTGACCAGCGGCTCACCTGCATTTACGTGGTTGCCCGGCTTGCGATGCACCACCAGCCCCACCGCGGGATCCACCGCGTCTTCCTTCTTCTCGCGTCCGCCCCCCAGCACCACCGTCGCCGTGCCCAGCTGCTCGCACATGATCGACGCCACGTACCCGCTCTCCCGGGCCACCACTTCCACCTTGCTGTGCGCCCGCGGCAGCCGCCCCAGGTCGTCGACGATGCCTTCATCCCCGCCCTGCGCCCGGACCATGGCGCGGAACTTCTGCATCGCCTGCCCGCTCGTGATCAGCTCCTGGGCCAGCGTACGGCCGTCGGCGACGCTCTGGCTCCTGCCCCCGAGATAAAACATCCACGCCGCCAGCTCCAGGCACAGATTGCGCAGGTCGCTCTCTCCCTTGCCGTTCAGGATGTCGATGCATTCCATGACTTCCAGGGCGTTGCCGACGCAGATGCCGAGCGGCTGGTCCATGTCGGTGATGAGCGCCACCATCTTCTTGCCCATGCGGCGGCCGGTTTCCACCATCAGCTCGGCCAGATACACCGCGTCTTCCTCCTGCTTCATGAAGGCGCCGGAGCCGGTCTTGACGTCGAGCACCAGGGCGTCCACGCCCTCGGCCAGCTTCTTGCTCATGATGGAGGCGCAGATCAGGTAGGGGCTTTCGACCGTGCCGGTGACGTCGCGCAGGGCGTAGATCTTCTTGTCGGCGGGCGCGATTTCCGCCGTCTGCCCGATCATGGCGCAGCCCACCTGGCCGAGAATCGCGCGGAACTCGGCGAGCGTGAGGTTGACGTTGAAGCCGGGAATGGCTTCCAGCTTGTCGAGCGTGCCCCCGGTGTGGCCGAGGCCGCGGCCGCTGATCATGGGAACATAGACGCCGCCGGCCGCCACCAGCGGCGCCAGCACCAGCGAGATCTTGTCGCCCACGCCGCCGGTGGAGTGCTTGTCCACTTTGGCCCCGGGCAGATCGCTGAAATCCAGCACCTGCCCCGAGTGCAGCATGGTTTCGGTGAGCGCCGCCAGCTCCGCCCCCGTCATCTTCTTCAGCAGCGCCGCCATCAGGAACGCCGCCATCTGGTAGTCGGGGATGTCGTCGCGGGTGTAGCCACCGATAATGGCGGCGATTTCGTCGCGCGACAGCTCGCCGCCGTCGCGCTTCTTGCGAATTAGGTCAACGACACGCATGAGGAATCCGCCACTGTTCCGGCTCTTAGCTTAAGGCTTATGGCTTATTGCTTATTGCTTTCCAGCGTAAACCCACTCGGCAGCAGCTCGCCGGCGGGCATGTTGACAAATCCCTTCTCGCCCTGAAAAACGACCACCGCCTGCGGGCCGAACTCGTAAATCACCTGGCGGCAGGCGCCGCAGGGCGAGCAGGGCACGTTTTGCGCGTTGGTCACGGCCACGGCGCGCAGCTTCAGCGTGGGGCCTTCGGCCGCGACCGCGCTGAAGATGGCGGTGCGCTCGGCGCAGTTCGTCAGCCCGTAGGAGGCATTCTCGACGTTGCAGCCGGTGTACACGTGGCCGCTTTCCGTCAGCACCGCCGCCCCCACCAGGAACTTGGAATAGGGCGCGTAAGCGTGCTGCATGGCGGCAACGGCGGCTGCCAGCAGACGTTGCTGGTCCTCGGCGGTGAGTGACTGGGGCATGGGCGGTGCGCTCCGGGGCGAATACGGCATTAAAGGGGAGCGGCGCGGAGGGCGTCAAGCGAAAGAAATACTGAATGCTGCGGGCCGGGTTACTGCCGCATCCTCTGCGCTTCCTGGGCCTTGGCAAGGCCTTCGCGCGCTTCGGCGTTGCGGGGTTCACGCTTGAGGATCTGGTTGTAGGCCGCGATCGCCATCTTGTAGTTGCCCTTGCCCGCGTACTTGTTGGCCATCGCCATCAGGTCGGCGGTAGAGAAGGGCATGCTGCTGTCGTCGCTGGTTTCGGCCACCGGTTCCTGCTTGGCCGCCCGCGTGTCCGCGGGCTTGGCAGTTTCCGTGGCGGCCCGCTTGCCCGCCGCTTCCGACTCCGCTCCGCGGGCGAGCAACTTGTCCTGCTGTTGGGCAGTCCAGGTGTGGAAGTTGGGGAGGAGTGCCAATGCCAGCTGCCGCTTATCTTCGATAGGGAGACTCTGGAAGTCGGGATCACTGAGCAGTCCCTGCCGTCGCTGGCGCAGCGGCAGGCCGAGGACCCGCGCGGAAATCGCCGCCTTGCGCGCAGCGGCGCCGGGTGTCGGCGGCCGCACTGCCAGCTCCGCAGGCGGCTTCGCGGCCGGCGCCGCAAGCGGCTTCTTCGCTGCTGGCTCCGCGGCTGGCGCCCTGGGCTGTTCCGTCGCAGATGACGTTGCCGCCGGCGCGGTGGGCGTCTCCGTCTGCGGTGACGTGCTGGCGGGCTCCACGGCCGGCGCCACCTGTTGCGTCGGCGCCGCCGGCCAAGTGGCTTTCGGCGCCGGCCACAGCAGGTAGCCCAGCGTCCCCAGCACCACGATCCCCGCCCCAATGCTGGCGTACTTCCACGTCGGCGTCTCGGCCGGCGGCGGCACCAGGTAATCGGCCGCGGGCTCCGCGGGCTCTATCTCCTGCGAGCCGGTGCGAGGGCCGGCGGCGCCGAACGCGGCGCTGCGCGCCGCCGTCCTGTCGGTGGGTCCGCCGAGGGCGCGGCGTTTCTGCGATTCGCTGGGCTCGGCGACGAGGCGTCCCTTCTGGGGACCAGCGAGCAAGTCCTGCAAGTTCGCGCCGCCGCCGGGCACGAAGGTTTCCTTCAGATTCTGCGGCGCCGCGGCGTTGGCCGTATTGCGGAACGCTTCCCGCATCTCTTCGCACGACTGGAAGCGCTTGTGCGGGTCTTTGGCCAGCGCCCGGCGGATCACCACGTCGATGCTGGGCGGCAGCGTGGGCTCGATGACGGAAGGCGGGATGGGGTCTTCGTTCAGAACCTTGTAAATGATGGCGGTGGTGCTGTCGCCCCCGAAGGCGCGCTCGCCGGTGAACAGCTCGTAGAAGATGGCGCCCAGGGAGAAGATGTCGGCGCGATGGTCGATGCGCTTCCCCCCGCCTGTTCCGGCGCCATGTAGCTGGGCGTGCCCACCACCATGCCGGCCTTGGTGAGCCCGGCTTCACCGAACTTGGCGATGCCGAAGTCGAGCACCTTGACCGCGCCCTGCTTGGTCAGCATGAGGTTCGACGGCTTCAGGTCGCGGTGGATGACGCCCGCTTTGTGCGCGAAGCCGACGGCGCTGCAGATCTGATCGGCATATTCCAGCAGGCGGTTGAACGGCAGCAGCTCTTTCTCCGCCAGGACCGCCGACAGCGCCCGCCCCTCGACATACTGCATGGTGAAGTAGAACAGGCCCGCTTCCTCGCCGACGTCGAACACGGTGATGATGTTGGGATGGTCGAGAATCCCGGCGGTACGCGCCTCCAGCTTGAGCCGGTCCACCAGCTCGTGGCGCTCCTCCTCGTCCACTTCCAGGGGGATGGTTTTCATCGCCACCACCCGGCCGATGACGCGGTCGTAGGCCTTGTAGACCACGCCCATGGCGCCGCGGCCCAGCTCGTTCAGCACCTGGTAGCGGCCCTCGGTCAGTTCCCCCGGCTGCTCGCGCTTTTTCGAGTTCGTGGGAAAACGGCGGCGCAGCTCGGCGTAGGCGTCGGCGTCGACCCACATCAGCTCGTAAAGATTTTCCTTGCCCGACTTGCCGTGAAACTGCATCGCGTCGACCTGATGGAAATCGAAGCCGCCCGGCTGGGCGGAGAGGTACACCGCCTCCGAGACCAGCACCTGGCCGGGCAGGCAGGCCCGGGCGATGCGCGCGGTCACGTTCACCACGTCGCCGAAGACGTCGCCACCCTTCAGGTAGCCGAGGCCGTGGTGCAGCGCCACCCGCACCACCATCTGCGCCTCGGGGGCGAGGCTGGCGTTGGCGGCATACAGTTTCTGCTGGATGTTGCGGCCGGCGGTTGCGGCCTTCACCGCATTGGTGAAGTAGGCCATCACCGAGTCGCCGATGGTCTTCACCACGATGCCGCCCTGCGCCTGGATTTCCGGGATGACGACTTTATTGTGCTGGTCGAGCCATTCCACGCCCGCAGTGTCGCCGTGGCGTTCGAAGTAGGCGGTGGAGCCGGCCAAGTCGGTGAACATCACCGTGACCGGACTCTTCTGCTTGCGCAGTTCCGAGTCGATGTCGGCGCGCTGTTTGAGGAGTGCCTCAACGCCAGACGACATCCCAATACCTCTGCATCGAACCCCCGCTGAGTTTTCCGGCTGTAGAGACGGAACGGGGCCCGAAGCTGCTCGCTCGGCGCTAACAATATGCCAGCGACTCCCGAAAATCAACGGCTGGGGCGGGTTATGCGGGGAACCGGAGCGCCCCTCGCCGGTGACGTCGCGGCCCCCGGCCCGGCTGGGCCGGCCGGACGATTTCGGCTCCCTGGGAATGCGGTATCGCTTCTAGCGGGTCGCCGCAGCCGCGTCCGGCGGCCGCCGCGCCTTGATCACCACGGAGAGTTCGTCATTGCGGATGTTGGTTCATCGGTCCATCGGTCCATCGGTTCATCTATGCGGGCGCCGGCTGCAACTCCGCCAGCGCCTCGCCCACCACGTAGATCGATCCCGTGACCACGATCGCGCCCGCGGCCGGCGCCAGCTCGCGTGCGCGCGCCAGCGCCGTAGTGACGCTCTCCGCGGCGTGCACCGCGGTTCCGGTGCGCGCTGCGGCGGCGCGGATTTCGTCCACCGTGGCCGCCCGCGGCGTGGCCGCGTGCGTCGCCACCACCGCCTCCGCCAGCGGAAACAGGATCTCCGCCATCTCGCCGATGGCTTTGTCGCGCATCGCGCCAAACACCAGCACCAGCGGCCGCCCGGGAAGTTGCTCGGAGAGCGCGGAGCGCAGCGCCCACGCGCCCGCGGGATTGTGCGCCACGTCGAGCACGTACGCCGGCGTCCCGCCCAGCACCTGGAAGCGCCCCGGCCAGCGCGTCTGGCGCACCCCGCGCTCGATGTCGCGGGCGCCCACGCGGAAGCCGCACGGCTTGAGCTCGACCGCCGCTGCAATCGCCAGCGCCACGTTGCGGAACTGGTGGCGCCCCACCAGCGGCGTCTCGATCGTGATCTCCTCGCCCAGCACGCTCAGCGGATAGCGGCTGTGCGGCACGCCCCCGATCGCCAACGCGGCTGGCGCCGCCGCCGGCGACACTGGCGGGACATAAGGCACGGCGCTCACCGCGCGCGCCCCCAGCTGCAGCGCCGCCTGCCCCAGCACTTCGTTGGCCTGCGGATGCTGCGGCAGCAGCACCACCGGAACGCGCGGCCGCAGGATGCCCGCCTTCTCGCGCGCAATCTCTTCCAGCGTGTCGCCGAGAAATCGCTGGTGGTCCAGCGCGATGTCGGTGATGACGCTGACGCACGGCTCGACGATGTTGGTGGCGTCGAGCCGCCCTCCCATCCCCACCTCCAGCACCGCGATCTCCACCCCGGCCATGGCGAAATACTCGCAGGCCATCGCCGTCAGCATCTCGAAGAAGCTGGGCGGGTGCGGCAACTCCCCCGCCGCCACCAGGCGTTGCGCCACCTCGTCAATGCGGTTGTAGACGGCGGTGAATTCGGCGTCGCTCACGTTCTCGCCGTCCACGCGCATTCGCTCGTTCACCCGCACTAGGTGCGGCGAGGTGTAGAGCGCGGTGCGATGCCCCGCCGCCTGCAGGATGGCCGCCAGCGTCGCCGCCGTCGAGCCTTTGCCGTTGGTGCCCGCGATCAGCACGCTGGCAAAGCGCCGCTCCGGATGCGCCAGCGCCGCCGTCAGCGCGCGCATATGCGCCAGGTCGAACTTGTGCGCGGGAGGGCCCGCCAGTTCGTGCCCGAGCGCGTACAGACGCTCCACGGCGGTAGCGTAGGTGGCCATGAAAGTGAATCAGTTTAACTGACGCGCCGCCGGCGCAGCTTGCGCGCCAGCCAGATCGCAATCAGCGCTCCGGCGACCGCGGCCACGCCCAGCGACGCCCACGGATGGTCCCCCACCACCGACCCCACCGCGTTCACCACCTGCGGCCCGAACTTGATCACCAGCACCGCCAGCAGCCCAAAGCGCAGCATTCGGCCCACGAAGATGGCCAGCAGGAAGTCGCGCAGGCGCATGTGGAAGGCGCCGGCGGCCAGCAGCAGGAGCTTGAAGGGCGCCGGCGGCGGCAGGATGGCAGGAATGGCCAGCGCCCAGAATTCCTGGCGCTCGAAGCGGTCGCGCCACTCGTCGAGACGCTGCCGCCCGATGCGCTTTTCCAGCGTCAGCTCGCCGCCCTTGCGCCCCACGTAATAAATGAAGACGCTGCCCAGCGCCGAGCCCGCCGCCGCCATCAGGCAATACAACCAGGCGCGTCCCGGCGCCGCATACACGTACCCGGCCACCACCGCGTCCAGCGGCATGCCCCACAGGGCCGAGTCAATGAAGGCGACGCCGAAAACGCCCCAAGCCCCCAGGGGCTTCAACAGCCCCCAGATCCAGGCGCTGTAGCGCGCGAAGAACTCCTTCAGCGTGTGCAAGGGGGGATTGTAAAGCAACCCCGCGACCCGAGCCGGGACTCGAACATCTAATGATCAGACGGTCACCAAAGTAATCGCACTCTGACCCGTTAGGTTTGGCGCGACACCTCCAACCCCCGGGTGGCTGCGCGTTCTGAGCCTAAGCAAGTTCGCAGCCGGTGTGAAGCCGGCCGATTGGGAGGTACAGGATCATGAAGAAGCTACTCTCGGTTGTTGCGTTGGCAGTCCTCACCGCATCTCTGGCGCAAGCCGCGCCGGACAAGCAGGCAAGTCATGGCGACGACGGCATCACCCGCGAAGTGCGGCACGAGCTGGTCATGCTGCCGTGGTACAGCGTCTTCGATAACCTGGCGTATCAGGTCGACGGCAACACCGTCACGCTGCTCGGCCAGGTCACGACCCCAAGCTTGAAGAGCGATGCCGAAAGCGCCGTGAAGCGCATCGCAGGCGTGGCGCGCGTCGAGAACCAGATCGAAGTGCTGCCCAACTCGCCCTTCGACGATCGCCTTCGGCGCGCCGTTTTCCGCGCCATCTACGGCGATACCGCCCTCAGCCGCTACGCCTTCGGCGCCGTGCCTCCGATTCACATCATCGTGAAAAACGGGCACGTGTGGCTGGAAGGGGTGGTCGCCGACGAAATGGACAAGAACCTGGCCGGCATGCGCGCCCGCGGCGTACCCAATACCTTCGAGGTTAAGAACGACCTCCAGGTCGAGCCCAAGACCACGGCCAGAAAGTAATTCCCCCTCTTGTGGATTGTGTAGCCCGGCCGCTCGGGTGTAGCCCGGCCGCCCTCGGCCGGGCTCCTTTTCTCCCCTCCGCCCAAGGAATGATAAAGTGCGCGCTGCATGGCTGCTCCCGCCCCCTTCCAGGCCGCGGAACTTGAAGCGCTTCACCGCGTCGCCCGCACCCTGCTCTCCGAGCGCGACTACGGCGAGCTGCTCGCCGCCCTGCTCGAGGCCGCCCTCGCCGCCCTGGGCGCCGACCGTGGCTGCATCCTGGTCAGCGAGGCGGGAGAATTCCACGTCACCGCCGCCAGCAACTTTCGCAGCGACCGCCTGGAGGAAGCCGAGCGCGAGATCAGCACCTCCATCGCCCGCGACGTGGTGGCGCAGAACCAGGCGGTGCTGCTCGACGATGCCGCGCGCTCCGAGCGTTTTGGCGAAAACGCCAGCGTCCGCCGCCTGGCCCTGCGCTCCGTGCTCTGCGCTCCGCTGCTCACCAGCCCCGACGCCACCGCACTCCTCTACCTCGAGCAGCGCGACATCGCGCACCATTTCACCGAGCGCCATCGCCGCCTGCTGGAGGAGATCCGGCAGCTGGCCGAGCCGCGGCTGCGCGTCGCCATCGCCGTCGAGCACGCTCGCGCCCGCGCCCGGCAACTCGATTCCGACCTGGCGCGCGACGCCGGCATCCTCACCGCCGATCCCGCCATGCGCGCCGTCCTCGACACCCTGGCCCAGGTGGCCGCCACCGACCTCTCCCTCCTCATCCAGGGCGAGACCGGCACCGGCAAGGAGCTGCTGGCCCGCGCCGTGTATCGCAACAGCAAGCGCGCTGCCGGCCCCTTCGTGGTGCTGAACTGCGCCGCCATCCCCGCCTCGCTGGTGGAATCGGAACTCTTCGGCTACGTGCGCGGCGCTTTCACCGGCGCCCATCGCGACCGCGCCGGCGTCATCGCCGCCGCGCATCGCGGCACCCTTTTCCTCGACGAGATTGGCGAGATGCCCTTTGATCTGCAGGGGCCGCTGCTGCGCGTGCTGCAGTCGGGCGATTACCTGCGCCTGGGCTCCACCCGCGTCGAACACGCCGACGTCCGCGTGGTGGCCGCCACCAACCGCGACCTGGAGGGCGACGTCGACCACCACCGCTTCCGCGCCGACCTCTTCTACCGGCTCGCCGGCGCCATCCTGCGCGTGCCGCCGCTGCGCGCGCGTCCCCACGACGTTCGCCTGCTCGCCGACCACTTCCTGCGCGTCTACGCCGCGCGCTACTGCCGCCCGGTGCCGCGGCTCTCGGGCGCGGCCCTCGTCGTATTGGAGCACTATCCGTTTCCCGGGAATGTGCGCGAGCTGGAAAACGAGATGGCGCGCCTGGTGGCCATGGCGGCGCCGGGCGCGGAGATCGCAGCCGAGGCGCTCAACGAGCGTGTCCGCACCGAGCGCGCCGCCCCACCCCCGCCGCCCCCGTATTGGCAACCGACGCCGCTCGAAATCCCCGCTAAGCCCGCTGCCACCCTCACCCTCGACGAGGTCGAGAAGCAGCACATCCGGCTGATACTCGCCGCCACCGACGGCAACCGCACCCGCGCCGCCCAGGTCCTCGGCATCAGCCGCGAAGGCTTGCGCACCAAAATGCTGCGCCTCGGCCTAAGAGACGTCTAGAACTCGTCTCATAAACCATCAATCTTAGGAATTGTCATTCCGAGCGCAGCGAGGAATCTGCTGTTTCAGGTTCTCGCTCGAAACTCGAAACCCGAAACGCGAAACTTTTTCCTCTTGCTTGTCATTCCGAGCGCAGCGAGGAATCTGGGTTTGACCCTCTCTGGCAACCGCCAACTGGGGCTCAGGTTCTCGCTCGAAACCCGAAACTCGAAACTTTTTCTTCTTGGTTGTCATTCCGAGCGCAGCGAGGAATCTGGGTTTGACCCTCTCTGGCAACCGCCAACTGGGGCTCAGGTTCTCGCTCGAAACTCGAAACCCGAAACTCGAAACTTCTTCCTCTTCGTTGTCATTCCGAGCGCAGCGAGGAATCTGGGTTTTCTGGGAACTGAGAACTGAGAACTGGGAACTGACAACTGCCTCCGCCCCGCAGGGGCGACCGAGGGTAGCCCCGGGCTTCAGCCCGGGGAAAACGACGCGAGCGCAGCGAGCACCTCTCTGCCGAAGGCTCCCGCCGCAGGCCGTAGGCCGCAGGCGCAACACGAGCACGCCGCCCAGGCAAACTGAACGGTTCTCGCTCGAAACTCGAAACCCGAAACTCGAAACTTTTTCCTCTTGCTTGTCATTCCGAGCGCAGCGAGGAATCTGCTTTTCGGGAGATGGGTTCTAGTTGGGCGCCCGCTCTCCGGCTCGCCGCCACAGCACCACCGCCACATTCACCACGTAGATGGCCACCAGCGGCAGGTACAGCCACATCCACGTGGGGTTGACCAGCGTGTCCGCTCCTCCCGGAACTCCGAACACCAGCCCCTGCTCGCGCAGGGATTGCTGCGATACTAAGGAAGGCCCGAAGGCGCGCGCCACGTTGGGCCAAGCCCAGAAGCTGAGGACGTACGGCGAACCGAGCCGGTACAGTCCGATGAGCTGGAGGACAAAGTAGCACCACGCCGTCAGCACCACGCCGCCGGCCAGGCGATATCGCGCCGACGTCCCCGGAATCGCCAGTTCGAGCACCCGCAGCCAGCCTGGCGCCGCCTGCGTCACTTCGGCATGCGGCATGACAAACAGAATCAGCAGCGCCGCCAGCATCGTCAGTACGGTCAGGAAAATCGTGGTTCGCAGCCACGCACTGGCGTGGTCGATGCCGGTGAGGTTGTGTACGTACGACTGCCACTTACGCAGCCCGCCGAGCGGCCCGGCAAGAATTCCCGGCAGCCGGTCTCCCCACGTCCCGTTGTACGACTCGATGATGAGGCGGCGCGGCGGCGGCGCCAGCATCGGCTGCCCGGGCAGGTATTGCTGGTGGATTTCTGCCCACAGCGACGTGGTGCCGCGGCCCAGGTTGTAGGTGGCTTCCGTCAGTTGAGGGTCGGCCTGCAACGCGTGCTCAAACGCCTGCCGCGCCTCGGCCTCACGCCCCGCCTGCTTCAGGATTACCCCCAGGTTGTTCCAGCTCGCGGCGTACTGCGGCAGCGCGCGGTACAGCGCTTCGGCCTTTTGCGTCTCGCCGCCGGACTGGTAGGCGAACGCCCGCAGCAGGTCCGTGGCCGGCCCCGGCACCACGCGGCTGAAGTTCTCGGTGGTGCCCACGTGGTTCTCGAACTGCCAGGCGGACATCGGACTGGCGAAGCTCCCCATCCACGGCTCCCACGGCGACGCGAACATACGCATGTAGCCGCTGAGGTAGCCGCCGGCGATGCCGGTCGCCAGCCACAACGCAACGGCCAGCGTCAGGAACACCAGGCGCTCGCGCGTGTCCCAATAGACGGCGCCAAAAAAGGAGAAGCGACGCCCCCCGGCGCCCCGGCTGCGAGCCGCTGCATCCAACCGCCGCTGCGGGGCGTAGCGCAGCCGCTGCACGATTACGTAGAAGATCATCGCCGCCAGCAGCGCCCACGCCAGCAGGTGCCAGCGGTCGAACGCCAGGCTCAACGCGTAGCCGAAACAGGTCCCGTTTCGCCGCGCATCGGCGCCGCGCTGCCGCCACACTTCGGCGCGCTGCGTGTCGCCCGCCTGGCGCGCATGATCGGCGTAGCCGTACCATGCCGCCTCCGCGCCTTCCTGGTACGGCATCAGCCGGTAAATATCTTCTTGCATCTTCGGGACGGCGGCCGCCGGCAGTTTTTCCAGGGGCATGCCCAGCAGCACCAGCCGCCCGATGAGCAAGGTGAACAGGCGCGGCTCGAAGCCCCGGCGGATGTAATCGGCATACCCGCGGTCGAAAGCCGCCAGCCACAGCTCCGGCTGGCCGATCCACGCCAAGTGGGCCGACATCGGGAACAGTTCCAGGCAGTCGACGCCGGGCAACTCCACCGCCTCCCGCAGCACCTGCGGCGCCCGCGCGTCATGTTGGTCGGCGAGGATTTGGCCCAGCAGCACCCGGAACCAGGGCGCGAACGGATCGCGCCGGATCGCCTCTTCCAGCAGCGGGACCGCGGCCTTTTCGTCCTCCGGCGTTATCGGCCCCGTCGGCACACGCCGCACTTGGTTCACGGCATAAGTCTTCAGCGCTGCCAGCGGCTCCTGTTCGGCGACGCGGTAGGTGAGCATATTCCCCGCCATCCACAGCGGCACGTTGGGATGCTGCGGGTCGAATTCGTAGGTCTTGCGCAGGTCAACTACATCCCCGATGTAGTCGCTGACCGTGACCGTTACCTTGCCGTCGTGCGGCTTTAGTTCGGTGACGTAGCCCGGCAGGTTCCAACGGCCCAGCACCACGCCTTTGTCGGTGTCAATGAGCCGCAGCCAGCCTCCGTGGCTGAACCAGGCGCGGTGCTCGTCGGCCTGCACCAGGTGGTGCTCATAGGCCTCCATCTTGGCGACGCTGGCGTACCGCAGCGTCCAAGCCTGCGCTCCGCTCCCGCCGCTGATTTCAATCACGCCGTTCTGGAGCTGCTGCACCGTCGCCGGCGCCGCCAAAGCCGGAAGTGCCAGAAAAACTGGCAGTAGCATGGGCAGTAGAACTGCCAGAAATTCTGCCACCAGGACCGACGCGCGTTTCGCAACTCGTTGGTTTTTCATGTCGCCTCTCTCCGTCCTGCGACGGAGGCGGGGGAAACCTCCAACTACTTATGCACCTGTAGTTCCGTGTTCCGCCGGCTGGTTCATGGCGAGCGATTGGCGACCGCGCGCACCGCGTCGGCGATCTGGTTGGCGGCGGTGTCGGCGGCGCTAAGCGGATCGCCGGCGTCGGTGGTGACGTTGTCGCTCCATATCTGGAAGCCGGTGCGGGTGCTGACCAGCTCGACGTGGATGCGCAGCTTGTCGCCGAAACTGCGCACCGTGCCTTGCAGCACGGCGTCCACTCCGAGTTGCGCGCCGACCGTGCGCGGGTCGCCGCCGCCGGCGATGGCGGCGCGCGAGGCCAGGCGCAGGCCGCGGCGGTTGAGCGCGGCGTCGAGGTCCTCGGTCAGCTCATCGGCGATGGCGGCGGCCTTAGTATCGTCGGCGGCGGGGCGCAGGCTCATCACCACCAGCGACTGCACGGCGCTGCCGGCGGCGCGGCTGCTGCCGCCCGGCCGCAGCAACCACCCGGTCGCCGCCAGCAGGACGACGATCAGCGTGGCCCCGATGGCTTGCGCCCAGCGCGGCATCTGGCGTACCGCCGGCGCCGGCGCTGCCGGCGCCGCGGCACTGCGGGGGGTGAGGTTCACGCTTTGCAGGGACTCGGCCAGTTCCACGGCCGACTGCATGCGCGCGGCGCTCTCCTTCTGCAGCATGCGGTCCAGCAGCGCGTCGAACTCCGGCGGCAGCCCGGGAAGCCGCGTGCTGATAGGCTCCGGCGCCTTGTTGATGATGGCGGTCAAGGTGTCGATGGTGCTCTGTCCGCGGAAGGGGTGCTCCAGGGTGAGCATCTCGTAGAGCACGATGCCGAAAGAGAAAATGTCGGAGGCGGTGGTCACGGCGTGGCCGCGCGCCTGCTCCGGCGACATGTACTGGAAGGTACCGACCAGTTGCCCGGATTGCGTGTGCGAGTCGCCGGGCGAGGTGCCATCGAAGGGCGAGGTCTGGTCCGACCAGGGCAGCAGCTTGGCCAGTCCGAAGTCGAGCAGCTTCACCAGGCCATCGTCGCGCAGCATGATGTTTTCCGGCTTGAGGTCGCGATGGATGATGCCGCTCTTGTGGGCCGCGGCCAGGCCGCCGGCCATCTGCCGCGCCAGGTCGAGCGCCTCCGCCAGCGGGAGGGCGGAGCGCCGCAGGCGGGCGCGCAAGGTCTCGCCGCTGACGAACTCCATGGCCAGATAGTGGCCGCTGGGCAGGTCGCCGACCTCGTACACGGTGACGATGTTGGGATGGTTAAGCGCGGAGACGGCGCGGGCCTCGCGCAGCAGGTCGCGCAGCGGGGAGCTGCCCTGGCCCGGGGCAATGAACTTGAGCGCCACGATGCGGTTGAGGCGGGTATCGCGCGCCTTCCACACCTCGCCGATGCCCCCGGCGCCCAGCTTCTGCAGCAGCAGGTAGGGACCGATGCGGGTTTGTGGCGCCAGCGCCGGCGTGGCCAAGGCGTGCCTCGGGAAGTGCGCGAATTATTCGCCAATCGGCAGCGGCACGCAACGAAAGATTCGCAAGCGACCGTCTTCACGCCGGCTGCGTGTCACCTCGTTTGCGCTGGTGAACGCGGTGTAACCTCGCCCCTGGTCACAGCCCGCGGTGACGCGCCTCACGGTCGCGCGCCGGGGTTGGGATTCTCCTAGCCGCATGACACCGCTTGTGTATGCATTTCTGGCGGTGGTGCTGGTGACCGCGGCCTGCCTGGCCGTGATTGGAGGCACGTGGTACCGCCGCTTCCGGGGCCAGCGGCTGGTGACCTGCCCGCAAAACCACCTGCCAGCGGCGGTGAAGGTGGACGCAATGGTGGCCGGCATTTCGGCGGCGATGGGCGAGCCCACACTGCGCCTACACCAATGCTCACGCTGGCCGGAGCGCGCCGGTTGCGGCCAGGAATGCCTGCGGCAGATCGAGCACGCGCCCGCCGAATGCCTGGTGCGCAACATCGTGACCCAGTGGTACGCGGACAAGACCTGCGTGTACTGCAAGCATGGGTTTGGCGAAATCCACTGGCACGATCACAAACCGGCGCTGGCCGACCCTGAACTCGGCACCATGCAGTGGAGCCAGGTCCCGGTCGAAAAACTGCCCGAATTCTTCGCCCGCTGCCAGCCGGTGTGCTGGAACTGCCACATCGCGCAAGCCTTCCAGCGTGAGCATCCGGACCTGGTCACCTACCGCCGGCCCAGCGCGTAAGCGCGGAACCCGATTCACCACGAAGGCACGAAGACACGAAGGCAGGTGGGCAGAGAAGGCTCCCACCACGAAGGCACGAAGACGCGAAGGAAGGTGGGCAAAGAGGGCCAGTGGCGCTTATTGCAGAACCTTGGACCAAGCAGATCATCGGCGCTGCAATTGAGGTTCATCGCCAACTCGGTCCCGGCCTGCTCGAGTCAGCTTATGAACACTGCCTGGCCCATGAGCTGGGCCTTCGTGGGCTGCGTTTCCGACGCCAGGTGAAACTCCCCATCGAGTACAAAGGCACGAAGCTGGATTGCGGGTATTGCGTCGACCTCCTGGTCGAAGACGCCGTCATCGTGGAGCTGAAAGCCGTCGAGAAACTCCTGCCGGTCTTCGAGGCCCAGCTTCTCACTTACATGAAGCTGATGAAGAAGCGGTTTGGGCTGCTCATCACCTTCAACTTCAACGCTCCGGTCGTCTCCCGGGCAATCATCCGCCGTGTCCTTTGACCCCTTCGTGTCTTCGTGCCTTCGTGGTGAGTGCGAGCTACAGCTTCTTCAGCAGGTCGAGCCAGCGCTTCCAGCCGTCATCCCGAGCTTTCTTGTTGGCCGCGTACGCGTCTTTAATGTTTTGGGGTGCGTCGGCAGCCGGGGCCGGAGCTTCGCCGGCGCGCATGAAGCCGTGGCCGGCGCCGTCATACGTGACCGGCTCGTAGGTCCTGCCCGCCGCCTTCATGGCGTCCTGGCTCTTGGGGATGGTGGCGTCCACGCGGGCGTCGTTGCCGGCGTAAAAACCGTACACCGGGGCCTTGATGGCGCTGACGTCGTCGGGACCGGTGCCGTAAAAGACATAGGCCGCCGCGAGGTCCTGGCGGTTGGTGGCATAGCGGAAGGTCTGCGTGCCGCCCCAGCAGAAGCCGCCCACCGCCAGCTTGCCATTCGCCGCCGGGAGTTTCTTGACGTAGTCGGCGGCGGCGTTCAGGTCGGCGGTGATCTGGTCGGGGGGGAGCTTGGAGATGGCTTCGCGCACGGCGTTGCCGTCGGCAAAGTCCTTGGTACGTCCGCCGCCCGGAGCCATGCCGGAGAGCAGGTCGGGGGCGATGGCGATGTAGCCGGCGGCGGCGAGCTGGTCGGCCACCGTCTGGACCCATTCGGTCATGCCGAAGATTTCGTGGATCACGACCACGGCCGGCGCCCTGGTCTTGCGCTCGGGATAGACTACGAACGCGTCGACCGTGCGGCCATCGTGGGTCAGGTGCACCCACTCTCCATGGCGCGGCGATTTTTCCAAGGCCTGCTTCGCCCAATCCTGCGCGCTGGCCGCCAGCACGCCGGCGAAAACGAACCACACGAGAGACATAGCAATACGCTTCATGAGGCGAGAGTCTACACGGCGGCGCGGCGGCGATGCAAAGCCCCGGGGGCGGTGAATGTCAGGACGATTTGCGGGTATGATGGATGCGTTTCAAGCCACATCCAGAACTGAGGCGGATGAGGAGTCGCGGCTCCGGCCACGCGGGTCCGCTTTTGGAGGCACCTTTGAAAAGAGCAATCGCAGCATTATTACCTTTCGCATTGCTGGTCAGTGGGCTGTGCCTGGCGCAACAGGCCGCTCCACCAGCAGGAACCGCCAGCCCAGCGGGACCCCCGCGCATCCTGGTCCCGGTGTTGGTGACGGACAGTTCCGGGCGGGCGATTTCCGGTCTGAAAGCGGAAGACTTCGCGGTGAAGAGAGGACGCGACGAACTGAAAGCCGTCGGCGTGGAGGAAGTGGAAGGGGCCCCGCCTCCCGGTGCCCAGGCGAAGTCGCCGGTGTTCGTCGTGCTCGACAAAACGACGGTGGTCGTGCCTCAACTCGGGATCGCCAAGCCCATGCTGCTGAGGTTCCTTGCGGATTCTGTGCGTTCCGGCGATCCGATAGGCCTGTTCAGCATTACCCACAAGGGGATCGTGGTTACACATCAGCCCGGCACGACTCCTCCGGTACTGGCGGCGGCCCTGGAACGCCTCGACAGTGACACCAAGGTGCTGGGCGGTAAGTTCCACTCGGAGCTGGCGCAAAACGTCGCTGAAAATGAAAAGCCGGCGGTCGAAGCCGAACTGGCACGCCTGAAACAGTTCGGAGAGGCGGAACAGCCCTCGACCCGGGACATCGATGAAGCCTTCGTGCAGGTGCGCGGGCTCCAGCAACTCGCCAGCGGGATGCGGAGAATGCCGGGGCGGAAGCAACTGCTCTTCGTCACGGGTGGGTTTCTATTCACGGTCTTTGAGTCGGAGGGGCGCCTGACTTTTTTGTCGGTGACGGACCGGGCCGCGGTCAACCGACTCGGATTCGGGCAACTTCCCCAGGTCGAGGCGCAGCAGGAATATACGCAGGAGGCGCGGGCGTTGACCGTCGAGTACGAACGCGCCATCGAGATGCTGAATGAGGCGAAGGTCACCATTTACCCGGCGCTGATTACGTCTAGCGCCATCAATACCGACCCCATGCTCAACACCTTTTCCCGCGCCACCGCCGGGAAGTTTATTACGTTTCAAAACGAGCTCGGGCCCGCCGCCAAGGAAGTCGCGGCGGATTCTGGGAATTACTACCTGGTCGCGTGCGAAGCACCCCCGCTCAAGGGCAATGACACGAAGTGGGTGAAGCTGGATGTGGAGGTGAAGAGACCCGGGGCCAAAGTGCGCCACCCCGAGGGATACTTCGCGATGCCGGCCGCCCGGCCGTGACCGGTCTCTGGGCGCCGGGCGCCAGGCGTTGCCGAGGCCGGGCCTGGCGGCCATCCGGAGGCGCGACCGGCGGGAATTCGTCGTATCCGGGACGCCGCGGCAGCCGGTTTTTTGTCATCCTGGGGTCAGGGGGCAATCTTTTCCGGGAGGTGACAAAAATCACCGCCCCCAGGCGTCTTTTGTAGCAGAATTCGCACAGATAGCACGTCTGCGCATGCGGTGGTCGCACCGGCGGCGGTCGACGAGCCAGTTTCCCAGCGAGGACGTCAGGGTATCCGATGCGCCCGCTCCCGACAGACGCGTCCGCACACCGAGACGCGGTGGTGTGCTTCAACGAGTGCTATGAAGCGAATTACCGCTCCATCCGGAGGTTCCTCTGCCGGCTGCTGAACGACGCGCACGATGCCGAAGACGTCGCCCAGGAGAGTTTCGCGCGGCTGTGGCAGGAGATCGAAGCCGGAGTGGAGTTGCAGGACGCGCGCGCCTGGCTCTACCGGGTGGCGGCCAACCTGGTGACCAGCCGGCTGCGGCACCAGTGGCGGGCGGCCAACGCAGCCCGCACGGTGGAGCAGTCGGTGCGCCGCTGGCACTCCCCGGCCGTGGATGTGGAGCGCGCGGCCATGTACCGGGAGCTGGTGCCCGCGGTGCTGGCCCGGCTGCCGCACCCCATGCGGCTCTGCCTGGTGCTGTACCACGAAGGCTTGACCGGGGCTGAGATGGCGCACGTGCTGGGAGTAAAGGCTTCTTACGTGGGGACGCTGGTGGTTCGCGCCCATGAACGTTTTCGCCGGGAATACGAACGGCTGGAAGGCAGAGATGGGCTGCATCGATAAAGAAACGGCAAGCGCGTACCTGAGCGGCTACCTGGAAACCCGGGAAGCTCAGGAGTGGGCCGTACATGTGGCCGAGTGTGCCGCCTGCCAGCAGGTAGTGGAGGAGGTCTCGGGCCTGCTCGACGACGTGCGGCGCGCCCTGGTGATGGGAGAAGTCGCCGGTCCTGACGACGACATTCCCTCCCCGGAACTGGTGCGGCGGTCGGCCAGGCGGAACCCGGCGCCGCCGGCGGACTCGGGGCCTCTTGGGCACCTCTTCCGCCGGGTCGGGCGGCCGCGCTGGGCCATCTGGCAGCGCTGGGCAACGGGTGGGGCCATGGCGCTTCTGGCGCTGGTGGCCGCGTTCGCCGTGCTGCAGTTCATCAGTTCGCGCAGCACCCTGGAGGCGAAAGAGATCCTCCGCCGTGCCGACCTGGCGGCCCACACCCGCGCGTACCCGGGCCACATCGTGCGCCGCGTCTGGAAAGATTCGCTGACCAACGGCTACGGCCCGCTGCCCGACGGCGAGTATCGCGTCGAGACCTGGCGGGACGCCATCGACAACCGCTACGCGGTGGTGCGGTACGACGCCCAGGGGCACCTGCGTCAAGGCAGCTGGCGCCTCCCCGATGGCACCTCCTACGTCTTTCGTGGCGAGGACGAGAGTCGACCGCAACTGGTGGTGTGGCCGTCGGATGCCGACATCAACGCCGAAATCGAGCGCCTTCCGGTCGGCATCCGCGAACGCGTACGCGCCGACGTGGAACACTCCCGCCGTCCCTATCCCGAAATAGCGGCCGAATCCGCGGTGCAGACCGAACGCGAACTCTCCGACCTGGCCGGCAGCAGCACGGTGCACGAGGTCACGCTGCCGACGGGCGCCAAGCTCTTCCGCGTCACCAGCCATGTCGAAAGCAAGGGAGTTATCCCGCACTGGGACGTGACCAAGTTCATCGAGGACCAGACGTTTCTTATGGTCGCGTACAACTCCACCGGGTACCGGAACGACGGCCTGCTCTACCAGCGCAACGACATGCTGATGCAGGAACAGGTGTTTGCTCCCGGCGAGGCAGACCTGCACATCTTTGTCCCCGGCCCCTTCCCGGCGGCGACGGAGAAGCGCACGCGGAGCCCCGGCGAACGGGTCCACGCCATCGAGGTCAAGCTGGGTCTGGTGCCGCCCAGTTCCTGAGCCGCAGGCAAGACGGATTTTGCAGTACGAGCACGCAAAGATCGAGGGGCCAGTTCAAGGGTAGAGAGAACACGATCGAAAAAAAGAGCGAGACAACAAAATTCAGCATTGTGGTAGGAGGCGAGGTTATGAGCCGCAAGCGCGAGATCTGTCTGCAAGTTGCAGTCCTGGTGCTGTTGACCTTCGTGCTGGTGCCCATCGCGGTGGGCCAAAACACAGCCACCGCCGACGTGAAAGGCGTGATTTACGACGCCACCGGGGCCGTGGTGACCGGGGCCAGCGTGCAACTCACCAACCTGGATACCCGGGTCAGTTCGACCACCACCACCACCGACGCCGGCGAGTACTTCTTCCGGTTTCAAGCCCCTGGAAAGTACAAGCTGACGGTCAAAAAGGCGGGGTTTGCCACCGTCAACGTTCCCGAAATCGTGCTGCAGGTCAGCGTTAACGTCCAGATTCCGGTCACGCTGAAGCCCGGCACGGTGGAGCAGACGGTGAACGTGTCCACTATGGCCGAGCAAGTGAACACCACCGAAGGCACGCTCACCCATACGGTCACCAACGCACAGATACGCGGCCTGCCCATCATCTCCCAGGCCACCGGCCGCACCGTCATGGACACCCTGCCCTTCCTGCTGCCCGGGATCACCCCCACCGATCCGGAGGGCGGCGCCGACAGCCGGGGCTATTACATGCAGATCAACGGCAACCGGCACTACTCGATTGCTTACAACTTCGAGGGGGGCGACAACAACGATCCGGAATTCAACCGGGCGTCGTCGCCCATGCCGAATCCCGACATGCTGCAGGAGTTTACGGTTGTCACCAACAACTACAAGGCGGAACTCGGCCGCAGCGGCGGCGGCGTCGTGAATGCCGTCGCCAAGTCCGGCACCGACGTCTACCACGGCAACCTGCGCTACTACCTCTCCAACGAGGCCCTCGATGCCAAGGGCTTCTTCGATACCATTACCCCGCGCGACCGGCTCAACACCTTCGGCGGGCAGTTCGGCGGCCCGGTGCGCATTCCGGGGCTGTACAACGGCAAGTCCAAGACGCAGTTCATCTTCGACTACGAGGAGACGAAGGCCTCGCAGCAGAGCCTGTACGGCGGCGTGGGGAACGGCGTGATCTTGCCGGCGCAGCGCAACAACGGCGACTTCACCTCCCTCATCACCGCGGCACAGTCGGGGACGAACACCGGCCCGGCGGTCGGCGGCATCGCCACTCCCGGCGTCTGCAACTCGGCCCTGCGGAACGATCCCACCATCACCGCCGATAGTGCCGCCAATGCGGCGTTGGGCAAGTACCAGTACTGGCTCAGAAGCTGCACCTGGCCGCGCAATCCCCTCGGGGCGCTCGACACCACCGGCGCGCTGACCGGGACCACGGGCCGGCCCATCACCTTCTTCTCGAACGGCATGGTCCCCACCAGCCTGTTCAATCCCATTTCCCTATACTACCTTTCCCACTTCATCCCGATGCCCAACGATCCGTCGGGTGGACCGTTGCTGCTCGGCCAGTACATGCCGTACACATTGGGCGACCGGCAGTACACCATCAAGATCAACCACAAAGTCAGTGCGGCCGACTCCATCGCGGGGACGTTCTTCTCGGACAAGAGCAAACAGCTCAACACCAGCACCACCAACCTGCCGCTCAATTCCCACCAGGACAGTGTGAACAACAACTACAGCCTGATAGGAACCGAGACCCACGTCTTCTCTCCCCGGCTGGTCAACCAGTTTATGGCGAGCGCCACCCGGTTCGTGAGCGGGTTTATCTTCACCTCGCCGGGCGTTTCGGGTTTGGAGCCGAGCGTGGCCGGGATTACGGGAGTTCACCCGCAAACCACCGGAGTGAATTTGGGCTTGCCGGGACTGCTCATCGGCGGCACCGGAATCCAGATCACCTCCGGCGGCAGCAACGTGTCTGTCAAGGAGTCATGGCAGATAAAGGATGACGTCTCCTGGAGCCATGGCAAGCACGACTTGAAGTTCGGTTATTCCTGGAGCGGGTACATCTTCAACAAGGCCCTTGCCAACAACAACGGCTTATTCAACTTCAACGCGGCCAACACCTACGGCTCCGGCAACGCGACCATCGACTTCCTGTTGGGCTTTGCCAACACCTACTCCCAGAGCACCGGGCAGTTGTTCTATCCGCGGCAACGGGTATACGGTGTCTATGCTCAGGATGACTGGCGGGTGACCCCCACCCTGACCCTGAACCTCGGGTTGCGCTACGATCTGGCGCCCCCGGTCGCCGATCTTCGGGCGCAGACCAACGCGTTCCGGCCGGGCGCGCAGTCGGTGGTCCTTCCCCGGGCGCCTGCGGGGATGATCTTCGCCGGCGATCCCGACCCGAGCCTGGGTACGCTGCCCAAGGGAGGGTATAAGACCGACAGGAACAACTTCGCGCCGCGCTTTGGCTTTGCCTGGGCGCCGCGCCCGGAAGCGGGTCTCATGCACACCCTCACGGGTTCAGGGAAAACTTCGATCCGTGGCGCTGCCGGTATCTTTTTTGACCAGCCCGCCAGCCTGCAGTCCACCCAGACTGCCTCCAGTCAGCCGTACTCGGTCTCCTATTCGGCCCCGGCGGCGACCCTATATCAGCAGGGCGGCACCTATGCGAATCCCTTCGGGAGCGCCACCAACCCGTTCCCGTGGCCCCTGGAGACCCGCAACTTCACCCTCCCGGTCACCTTCTACCCGTTCGATCCCGGCTTCGTCACCGCCTACATCTACCAGTACAACCTGACGATTCAGCGGGAAGTGCCCTGGAAGATGATTGCGGAAGTGGCCTACGTGGGCAGCAACAGCTTCAAGCTGCCGAACCAGCAACAGATGAATCCGTCGATACTGCAGCCGGGCGCCACCACCGGCAACGTCCTGCAACGCCGCCAGTACTATTGCACCACCACTACGGTGGCGCCCAGCTTCGTCTGCCCTGCCGCCAACATCCGGTTCAGCAACATCATGCAGGAGTTCAGCAACGGGCGGGCCAACTACAACGGCCTGCAGACTCGCCTGGCGCGCAAGTTCGCGCGTGGGCTGGCCTTCGACGCCTCCTACACCTATTCGAAATCGCTGGACGATGGCACGGAACCGGCGATTGCCTTTTTGGGTGGCTTAAGTCCTCAACACCGTTGGGCACGCGGTTCCGCCGACCGCCAGCAACAGTTCGTCACCAGTTTCACCTGGGACGTGCCCAAGTTCCCCGTCAACCAGGCCTTCAGCCGGTTCGTGAATGGGTGGATGTTCGGCGGCATCTTCCAGTACCGCACGGGCACGCCGCTGGATATCAAGCAGTCGGTCGACACCTCGCTCACGGGCCTGCTCAACAACGCTGCCGGCATTCCCGATTTCGTGGGGCCATGGCAGACTTTTGATCCCAAGGTACCCCGGACCCTGACCGTCCCCGGCGCTACACCCGGAACCACGCTTACCTGCACCAACTGCTACTTCTGGTACAACCCGAATGCTTTCGCGATCGTTCCCACGCCGACCGATTACACCCAGGCGCGGCTGGGGAACATGTCGCGGGATGCCTTCAACGGTCCGGGCCTGTTCGGCTTGGATGTCTCGTTGATCAAGGCGTTCAAGATCAGCGAGCGCCAGTCGTTCGAACTGCGGGCCGATGCCACCAACGTGCTGAATCATCCGCAGACGGGCTACTATCCCAACGCCACCATTGGCGGGCAGACTTCCGGGACCTCCCAAAATGCCCTCTACGGCAGGCGCGTCCAGGTCAGCGGGAGGTACACCTTCTAACTCGTCGCTTGCTGCCGGGAGGGTTTCGCCTCCTTCCCTCCCGGCAGCCTAAGGACCAAGGGGCCTCCGCTTGGAGTGTCGGCGCTAACAGCTACAGGAGATAACGTTGAAAACAAAGATGTTGTGGTTCGCACTGGTAGGGATTTTTTGCGCCTCGATGGCCCTGGCGCAGGGCGATCCGCTGGCTAAAGTGGCCGCCGCGGTCCGCGACGGCAAGGTAAGTGTCCCGGCGCTGCTGGCCAAGTATGACAAGTTGGCGCAGAAGGAGCCGAAGAACCCGCAGTGGCCGCTCATGGCGGCGGCGGTGGCGGACCGCGACGAGTCGAAGCCGCTGTACGAGAAAGCGCTGCAGCTTGCGCCTAACTATCTGCCGGCCCGCATCGGCTACGCGCGCTACCTGCTGCGCCGCTTCGACATGCCCTCCGCCTTCGCGCAGTACCAGCAGCTGACCGCGCGGTTTGCCGCCGATCCCCAGCTGCGTCTGGAGGCGGTGCGCGCCGCCGCACGCTCCGGGCATGTGCCCGAAGCCCTAACCTGGGCCGGCAGTGACGTGGACGACCGGATCGAGCTGGTGCACTCGCTGCTCGACAACAAGAAATTCGACGATGCCGCCAAGCAGTTCGCGGAACTCGGCCTCGACCGCGAGACCCGCGGCGCGGCCCTCGCCCTGCAAGGGCGGCTCGAGTTCATGTCCGGGCAGGCGAAATCCGACAAGGCGCGCCAGCAGCACGGCCTCGACCTGATGCTGCAAGGCGCCGCCAAAGAGCCCGCGCAGCTGTGGCTCTACAAGACCTTCACCCCGTATCCGCGCGAGAGCGCCATGCAGAACCTGCAGAAGGCCGGGCGGCGCCCCGACGCCAGCCAGTTGCTCGCCTATGGCGTCAAGGCCTTCCCCGAGGAATACCCGCTCTACGAGTCCGTCTGGAAGGATTACTTCACCGAGCCGAAGGTGGATTACACCGCCGAGCGTGCCCGGGTACAAAGCGAAGCGGCAGCGCTCCTCGGAGCCCACCCGCTCTCCGCGGACCTGCTGAAGACAGTGGCCGCCGGGTACGACATGGCCAGCGCCACCGAGCCCGCGGCGCAGACGCGCAAGCGCCTGGCCGCCGAGTTCCCCTACTCGACTCCCGCCAGCTGGCAACGGCGTGGGGAAGCGGTCAAGGAAAAAGACCCCGCACGCCGCATCGCGCTGATGCGCAAGTACAACGAAGACTTCCTCGTCATGCCGCTCTACCACGAGTACTTCATGGCCATCGACGAGGCCAAGCGGCCGCCGGCGGAGTTGCTTGCTGCCGCCCAGCTGTACTACGACCGCGTGCCCTACAAGTACCTGGCCGCGCAGGAAATCGGCGAAGTGTTCGCCCGCCGCAACCTCTACCTCGACCAGGCGCTGAAGTGGCTGGACGGCGCCAGCAAGTCGCTGGCCGACGAGCGGGAAGGCGTCAAGCTGAACGCCTGGGACGGTCGCATGCTGGCCGTCCGCGGCAAGCTGCTGCTGCTCACGGGCAAGCCGCAGGAGGCCGAGAAAACGCTGCGCCGCATCCTCGACATGAAGGCGCAGGGCTACTCCAACGTGGACAATGGCCGCACCCGCATGTATCTGGCCGACGTCCTGCTGGCCCAAGGCAAGAAGGAAGAGGCGATGGAGATGGCGGCGCAGGCCTACGCCCAGAGCCAGCACTACTTCACCCCCTCCGGCGACCTGTTCCGCAAGCTCTATCGCGAACTGAAGGGCGAGAAGGGGATGGATGAGTACCTGACGGCGCGCGAAGACATGTTCCAGGTCGCCGAGTCCACCGGCATCGAGCGCGGCTCCAAGGTTGACACCCAGGCGCCCGACTTCGATCTCCTCAACGTCAAGGGAGGACGCGTCAGCCTGGCTTCCCTGCGCGGCAAAGTGGTGGTGATCAACTTCTGGGCCACCTGGTGCGGTCCCTGCATCGCCGAGCTTCCCCACTTCCAGGAGTTTTACGACAAGATGAAGGACGACCCCGGGGTGGCCCTGTTCGCCATCACCACCGACGAGAATCGCAGCCTGGTCGATCCCTTCCTCAAGAAA
The DNA here is from genome assembly GCA_963739375.1 of Terriglobia bacterium. Classification (GTDB taxonomy): domain Bacteria; phylum Acidobacteriota; class Terriglobia; order Terriglobales; family Acidobacteriaceae; genus CAVUAF01. The sequence goes on along the minus strand of CAVUAF010000015.1, from coordinate 381,957 downwards.
AACAACTACACCTTCCCGGTGCTCTTCGACGAAAACGTGCGCGGCAAGTTTGGCGTGCGCGGCATCCCCGCCACCTTCATCATCGACCCCAGCGGCATGACCCGGCTGCGCATGGTCGGGTTCAACCAGAACGAGCCGCTGGTGCCCTACCTCACCAAGCTGACCGCCCAGTACCGCACTCCCCAGGGCGGGCAGCCCGCGGCGGCCGGCGTCGCGGATTCCTTCGCCAAGACGGCGTTCAACAGCGTCGATCGCCTGCCGCACGGCGGCCTGTCGGAAGCCGCCTGGCTTGAAGCGAAGAAGAAGGCGGCGGTGGAGAAACTGGCGCAACTCGGCTTCGCCGGCGGCGGCCTGTATTACGTCGCGATGCTGGAGTCCACCGCCGGCCGCTGGGACAGCGCCATCGAGCACCTCAAGCAGTTCATCGCGCTGCCCGCGAGCGACGACCAGGACATCAAGAGCAACATGTTCTGGGCCAAGACCAAGCTGCGCGACGCCTTCATTGCCGGTGGCCGCACCCGCGAGGGCGAGCAGTACTACGCTTCCGACCCGCTCGAGCTGGCCATGTTCGTTTTCATGGAAAAGCAGTACCCCCGGGCCCTGAAGCTCTACGAGGACATCCTGGCGACCAATCCGCCGCCAGAGCAGATGCGCCGGGTCAAGGGCCTCATCATCCTGGTCCTCGAAGACATGGAGAAGCCCGAGCTGGTGGCCGCCCGGCTGGAGCAGTACCGTCCCGACCTCAACGGCAACCAGGTGGCGAATATTCTGGCGTCGCTCTCCCGCATGTACCAGGAGGCCGGCAACCAGGCCCAGGCCGACCACTACACCGATCTGCTCATCGATCTGGGCAGGACCTCCAAGGAGGGCCACGGGGTGGATGGCGTGGTGGCGGCGCACATCGAGGGCATCATCAGACGCCTCGAGCAGACCAACAATACCGAGGCTCTCAACAATTTTGTGCGGCGGGTGCGGACGGACCTGGCCAACAAACAGGAGGTGCTGGCGCATCTGGACGCGCGCGAGCAGCAGCACGCCATCCTCAATCAGCCGGCCAAGGAACTGGAGATTGACTACGTCCTGAACGGCAAGAAGACGACCTTGCACGACCTGCACGGGCGTGTGGTGCTGCTCGACTTCTTCGCCCACTGGTGCGGGCCCTGCATCGCCGGCTTCCCCGGGGTGCGGGAGCTGCAGCAGAAGTACGAAGCCAAGGGACTCACCGTCCTGGGCATCAGCGGCATCTACGGCTACTACAAAGGCGTGCGCGGCCTTTCTCCGGATGACGAACTGAAGCGCATGGATACCGACTTCACCCGGGAGTACCAGGTCACCTGGCCGATGGTGTTTGCCAAGGGCAAGGCCAATAACACCGCTTACGGGATCATCTACATCCCCCACCTGGTCCTGATCGATCGCAACGGGGTGGTGCGCTTCACCTTGCCGGGCAAGGGCTTTGACGAGGCCCTGGACGGGGAAATCAACCAGCTGCTCGCGGAGCCGGCCAGGACCGGTGCCAACAGCGCGAAGCTGCAATGACAACGGGAGGCAGGATGGTGTCGAAACGCGTATTGCTGCTGGCGCTGGCCGCGCTGGTGTTGACCGGCGGGCTGTGGGCGCAGGAGTCGCAGGTGGATGTCTCCACCGGGCACGCCGCCAAGAAAAAGTCGGAGCCGCTGGTACCCTCCAAGGAGATTGAGTGGGTCACCAGTCTCGACCAGGGGATGAAGCTCGCGGCCGAGACCCGCCGGCCGCTCATCGCCTACTTCACCTACGACACTTGAAGCTGGTGCCACAAACTGGAAAAGGAAACTCTTCCAGACGCCACGGTCGTGGCGGCCAGTCGCAGCTACATATTCGTGGTGGTGGACCGGGATTTCACTCCCGATCTGGCCACGAAGTTCAACGTGAGTGCGTATCCGAGTTTTATTGTGCTCAACAAAGACCAGGAGAAAGTGCTCCGTTTTCAGGCTTTCATGAAGCCGCCGGATTTCCTCGGCCAGTTGGGGGAAGGTCTGAAGCGCTACGCCCTGTACACCTCCGGCCAGGAATGGGACGAGCCCAATCCGCGGGCGCAGATACTGACCGTGGAGGCCACCGTCACCACCATGAACGCGCCCCTCGCCAAGCCGCCGTCGGGCCTGGCGTTTCTCAAGCGCGACCTGTGGGTCGCCTACATGGGCACCTTGTATCAGCTGAACGGTGCTACCGGCGCGGTCAAGCAGAACTACCAGGTTGAGCGCTCCATCACCGACCTCGCCACCGACGGCAAGGTCCTGTATGGCGTGGAGAGCGGCTGGACGGCCGGCAAGCCCATCCACGTCATCGATCCGGCCACCGGCAAGGACATCCGCCAGATCGTCACCCAGGCCAACCTCGCCAACAAGTTCTATGGGGCCTTTGGCATCACCTGGCGGAAAGGCAAGCTGTATGTGGTGGAGGGAGGCTACGGCAAGATCTCGGAGATTGATCCGAAGACGGGGGATATTAGCCGCACCATCACCACCAAGGAACACTACGTCAGCGGCCTCGACTTCGACGGCGAGCACTTCGTCCTCGGCAACCGCAATGCCCTCCTCCTCATCAATCCCGAAACCGGGGAGACGGTGCGCCGCGTGCCGATGAACTATCCTTTACGTATCGTGAAGTTCTGGCATGGGGCGTATTACGTGATGGAGCAGTCGGTTTTCGGCTTTAGCAAAGACCACAAGACGATCCAGGTGTGGCCGCGCCAGGGGAAGATTTATCGCCTGACCCTGCTGCCGGCACCGCCGGCCGATGCCCGGCCCGCCTCATGAGGAGCCTGGCGAGGACGGACCAAGGGAAACCGGGAGGTAGGGTGATGTCGAAACGCTTATTGCTGCTGGCGCTGGCCGGACTGGTGTTGACCGGCGGGCTGTGGGCGCAGGAGTCGCAGGTGGATGTCTCCACCGGGCACGCGGCCAAGAAGAAGACGGAGCCGCTGGTGCCCTCCAAGGAGATTGAATGGGTCACCAGTCTCGACCAGGGGATGAAGCTTGCGGCCGAGACCCGTCGGCCGCTCATCGCCTACTTCACCTACGACACTTGAACGTGGTGCAAAAAACTGGAAAAGGAAACTCTTCCAGACGCCACGGTCGTGGCGGCCAGTCGCAGCTTCATTTGGGTGGTGGTGGACCGGGACTTCACTCCCGACCTTGCCAAGACGTTCAACGTGAGTGCGTATCCGAGTTTTATTGTGCTCAACAAAGACCAGGAGAAAGTGCACCGCTTCCAGGCTTACATGAAGCCGCCGGATTTCATCGGCCAACTGGGAGAAGGCTTGAAGCGCTACGCCCTGTACTCGTCCGGCCAGGAATGGGACGAAGCCAATCCGCGGGCGCAGCTGCTCACCGTGGAGGCCACCGTCACCACCATGAACGCGCCCCTCAACAAGGTGCCGGCGGGCATCGCGTTTCTCAAAGGCGACATGTGGGTCGCGTACATGGGGACGTTGTATCAGTTGGACGCTGCCACCGGCGCGGTCAAGAAGAACTTTGAGATGGACGGGTCTATCCTCGACATCACCTCCGACGGCAAGGTGCTGTATGGCATGGAGAGCGGCTGGACGGCCGGCAAACCCATCCACGTCATCGATCCGGCCACCGGCAAGGACCTCCGCCAGATCGTGACCGCGGCCAACAAGGAAAATAAATCCTACGGCGCCAAGGGCGTCACCTGGCTGAAGGGCAAGCTCTACGTGCTGGAATTCTATGGAAAGATCTTTGAAGTTGACCCGCAGACCGGCGTGGTGGGCCGCACCATCACCACCAAGGAACGCTCCGTCAGCGGCCTCGACTTCGACGGTGAGCACTTCGTCTTCGGCAGCCGCACGGACCTCATCCTGATCAATCCCGAAACCGGGGCCACGGTGCGCAAGGTGCCGGTCAACTATCCCCTCCGCTTCGTAAAGTTCTGGAAGGGGACGTACTACACGATGGAGCAGCCGATCTTCGGCTTCAGCAAAGACCACAAGACGATCCAGGTGTGGCCGCGCCAGGCGAAGATTTATCGCCTGACCCTGCCCCCGGTACCGGCGGCCGACACCCGGCCCGCCTCATAAGGAGTATTGCAGTGCGATTTAGCATGAGGAAGCGATGGATGTGGATGGCGGTCGTGGTGCTTCTGGCAACGGCCGCGATTGCCCAGGAGGACAAGCCCGCAGTCTGGTCGTTGCATGTGCCCGCCAAGGCGCGGACCGTGCAGCCGGGCCAGGTGTTCGAACTGGAAGCGGTGGTGGAACTGCAACCCGGCTGGCATGTGTACTCGATTACCCAGGGGCCCGGGGGGCCGGTCGCGACCCGCTTCACCGTGCCGCCCAAGCAGCTTTTTCAACTCGCCGGCGCGGTGCGCCAGCCCACTCCCAAGAAAGCGTTGGACCCGAACTTCAACATCCAGACCGAGTTCTTCGAGGAGCGCGTCGCCTTCACCATCCCGCTCAAGGCCTTGCCCGCGGCGCGCGGTAAGCAGAAGGTGATCTGCAACGTCGAATACGAGGTGTGCAACGATCAGCTCTGCATGCCCCCGGAGACCCTGCCCCTCGACGCCACCCTTACCGTGACCGAGGGGAAGCCGGCAGCAACCGCCCCCAAGGGGAGCCACTAGATGCCGGCGACCATCAACGCGGCGATGGCCGGACAGTCGCTGGCTTCGTTTCTCTGGTTGGCGATGGCGATGGGAGCGCTGTCGCTGCTCACGCCCTGCGTCTTTCCCATGGTGCCGATCACGGTCAGCTACTTTTCCAACCACAGCAGCGGCAGCCGCGCCGGGGCCATCCGTACCGCCCTCATTTACGGCATTGGCATCGTGCTCACCTTCACCGCCCTGGGCCTGGCGCTGGCCCTGATTTTCGGGGCCGGCGGCGTGAACCAGCTGGCCGCCAACCCCTGGGTCAACCTGTTCATCACCGCGATGTTCATCGCCTTCGCTTTCTCGCTCTTCGGGGCCTACTTCCTGCAAGTGCCGCCCGCCCTGATGAACCGCATTGACGCCCTGACCCGCAGCCAGGAGGGGAGCCACGTCGTCGGCGCGCTGTTGATGGGCTGTGCCTTCACCCTGACCTCCTTCACCTGCACCGCGCCCTTTGTGGGGACGCTGCTGGTGATGGCGGCCCAGGGGAACTGGCACTGGCCGCTGGCCGGCATGCTGGCCTATTCCACGGTGTTTGCCCTGCCCTTCGTGGTCCTGGCGCTGGCGCCGCAACTGGTCTCGCAGCTCCCCAAGTCCGGCGGCTGGATGAACGCGGTCAAGGTCATCATGGGCTTCCTGGAGATCGCGGCGGCCATGAAGTTCCTCTCCAACGCCGACCTGGTATGGCGCTGGGGCATCTTCACCCGCGAGGTGGTGCTGGCGGTGTGGATCGCCATCGGCATGTTCATCGTGCTCTACCTCTTCGGACTCTTCCGCTTCGAGCACGACACCAAGGTCGAACACGTGGGCGTGCCGCGGCTGGCCGCAGCGCTGGGCTTCCTGGCGATCACGGTGGCGCTGGTCCCGGGGCTCCTGGGCAAGCCGCTCGGCGAGCTGGATTCGTTCCTGCCGCCCTCCAAGGCGGAACTCACCAGCACCCAGACGACCTCGGCCGACGTGTCGTGGATCCTGAACGACTACCAGGGTGCGCTGGCCCAGGCGAAGCAGCAGGACAAGCGCGTCTTCATTGATTTCACCGGCTACACTTGCACCAACTGCCGCTGGATGGAAGCCAACATGTTCCCCAAGCCGGAGGTCAAGCAGGAGCTGCTCAAGTACGTGACCGTGCGGCTCTACACGGACGGCGAAGGCGAACCCTTCCAGCGGCAGCAGAAGCTGCAGCAGGAGCAGTTCAAGACGGTGGCGCTGCCCCTGTATGCGATTGTCGCTTCCGATGGCAAGACCATCACCACCTTCGCCGGCCTCACCCGCAAGCCCGCCGAGTTTACCGCTTTCCTGCAACGAGGCCTGGTCAACAACTAACGCCTGGACGACGGAGAGGTTATGAAACTGAGGCAATTCGCCATTTTCTTGCTGGGACTTTTCCTGGCTGTGGGCACGCTGGTGGCGCAGACCGCGCTGCCCGCGGGCATGCAGCGCGTCACCTCGGTCGAAGGCGTGACCGAGTACCAAATGGCCAACGGGTTGCACGTGCTGCTGGTGCCGGAGCCCTCGAAGCCGGTGATCACGGTGAACGTCACCTACCTGGTCGGCTCGCGCCACGAGAGCTATGGCGAGACCGGCATGGCCCACCTGCTCGAGCACCTGATGTTCAAGGGCACGCCGACGCATCCCAACATTCCCGACGAGCTCACCAAGCACGGCGCCAGCCCCAACGGCACCACCAACGTGGACCGCACCAACTACTTCGAGACCTTCTCCGCCACCGATGAGAACCTCGACTGGGCGCTCGACCTCGAGGCCTCCCGCATGGTGCAGTCGTTCATCGCCAAAAAGGATCTCGACAGCGAGATGACGGTGGTGCGCAACGAGTTCGAGAGCGGCGAGAACAACCCCATGCGCGTCCTGAACGAGCGCGTCATGGAGACCGCCTACCTGTGGCACAACTACAGCCACCCCACCATCGGCGCCCGCTCCGACATCGAGAAGGTCCCCATCGAGCACCTGCAGGCCTTCTACCGCACCTTCTACCAGCCCGACAACGCGGTGCTCATCGTCGCCGGCAAGCTGGACGAGAACAAGACGCTGGCCCTCATTCAGCAGAAGTTCGGTGCCATCCCCAGGCCCACGCGCGTCCTGCCGGCGCTCTACACTGAGGAGCCGGTGCAGGATGGCGAGCGCGATGTAACGCTGCGCCGTGTCGGCGACGTTCAGGCGGTGATGGCGGGCTACCACATCCCGCCCGCCGGGCATCCCGACACCATGGCGCTGAACGTGTTGTCGGCCGTGCTCTCCGACTCGGCCACCGGACGCCTGCGCAAGCGCCTGGTGGACACTAAGCTGGCGACCAGCGCCGGCGCCGGCGTGAACGGCATGCATGATGCCGGCATGATGTTCTTCTTCGCCAGCGTGCCCAAGGACGGCAACCTGCAACCCGCCCGCGAGGAACTGATCAAGGTCGCGCAGGGCGTGGCGCAGGAACCGATCACGCAGGAGGAACTCGACCGCGTGCGCGCCCGCTCGCTCGACCGCTTCGAGAAGATGACCACCGACGCCACCAATGTCGGCATGTCGCTGAGCGGCACCGCGGCCCTCGGCGACTGGCGCCTGCTCTTCTGGCAACGCGACCAGTTGAAGAAGGTCACGCTCCAGGATGTGCAGCGCGTGGCCACGCAGTACCTGGTGCCCTCCAACCTGACCGTCGGCATGTTCATCCCCGACGACAAGCCCGTCCGGGCCGCCGTTCCTCCGCTGCCCACTTATTCGTCGTTGCTCCGGGGCTACACCGGGGAGAAGGCGCAGGCCGCCGGCGAGCAGTTTGATGCCACCCCGGCCAACATCGAAGCCCGCACCACCCGCATCACCATCGGCCCCATCAAGGTGGCCTACCTGCCGAAGAAGACGCGCGGCGCCCTGGTCACCGCCACCATGGCGATTCATTTCGGCGACGAGCAGTCGCTGATGAATCGCAGCCAGGCCGGCGGCTTCGCCGGCTCGCTGCTGATGCGCGGCACCACGAAGCACGACATGCAGCAGCTGCGCGACGCCCTCACCGCCATCAAGTCGCAGATGAATGTCGGCGGCGGCGCCACCGGGGCCAGCGTCTCCATCCAGAGCGACCGCGAGCACCTCGCGGCTGCTCTGCGGCTGGCCGCGGAGGTCCTGCAAACACCCGCCTTCCCGGAAAAGGAATTCGACGAGATCAAGCGCGGCATGCTGGAAGGTCTCGAGAACGGGCGCAGCGACCCGGGCGCCATCGCCAACCGCGCGTTGCAGCGTGCGCTCTCGCCCGATTACCCGAAGGGCCATGTCCACTATGTCGCCACGCTCGACGAGATGATCGAGCGCGCCAAAGCCACTACCCTCGACGACGCCAAAAAGTTTTACCGCGACTTCTACGGCATCAGCGCGGCCGAGATGGCGGTGGTGGGCGACTTCGATCCCAATGAAATCACCCCGCTGGTGAAGGAGCTGTTTGGCAACTGGAAGAGCCCGGCGACCTACAAGCGCATTCCCAGCCTCTACAAGCCGGTCACCGGCAAGACCGACTCCTTCAACACGCCGGACAAGGAGAACGCCGTCTTCCTGGCCGCCACCAACCTGGAACTGCGGGATGACGATCCCGCCTACCCGGCGCTGGTGCTGGGCAACTACATGCTGGGCGGCGGCTTCCTGAATTCCCGCCTGGCCACCCGCATCCGCCAGAAGGAAGGCCTGAGCTACGGCGTCGGCTCCCGTGTCAGCGCCGACTCGCTCGATAAGGTGGGTTCCTTCCGCGCGCAGGCGATTTGCGCGCCCCAGAACCAGCCCAAGGTCGCCAAGGCCTTCCAGGAAGAACTGGCGCGGATGTTGGCTGACGGCTTTACCGCCGAAGAAGTCGCCGGCGCCAAGTCCGGGTACTTGCAGACGCAGGCGGTTGGCCGCACCAACGACGGCCGGCTGGCCGGCGCTCTGGCCGGCCACCTCTTCGATGGCCGCGACTTCCGCTGGGACGAGAAGTACGAAGCCGCGGTGCGCGCCCTCACGCCCGATCAGGTCAACAAGGCCATGCAGCAGTTCATTGATCCCAAGAAGCTGCTCGTGTTCTCGGCCGGCGACTTCGCCAAGGCCGCGAAAACGCAGTAACCCGCCGCCACCCCGTCGTGGCCTGCTCCCCACCCTCCGGGAGCAGGTCACGGCGGCGCCAACCAATCTTCCGCACTCCAGTCGGGTCACAAGTACCCGTGATGTGTCTCACGCCGAGCGCGCTACCGGTGTGCGTGAATGTTCCACGTGTCCGCGCCCGCGGACGGGAGACAACGTCATGACCCGAAAGTCTGCCCTGATTCTCGCTATCGTCCTTTGCTGCGCGTTCCCCGCCACCCTTGCAGCGCAGAATGAAGACCGCGAAGGCTGCAAAGACTCGCGCCTGCTGACCCGCCTGTCCGGGTGTTACATCACCGACTGCAGCGCGTCGGAATTCAACGCCGCCGACCTGCGCATCTCCGCGGATATCAACGCTCCCAAGCATGTCGAGGGCAAGCTCGAATCCATCAACTACTATTGCTCGGGCAAGTCGGGGTTGCAGGTCCGCCGCAATGCAGAGCAGGCGTTGCGGGCGGCCGGCTACACCATCGACTTCACCGGCTACGATGTTCCCGTGCATTACGTGACCGCGCACAAGGCCGCGCAATGGCTCGCCATCGAGGCTGCCGAGATGACCGGCGAGAGCAGCTACAAGTTCATCGCCGTCCTCACCGAGGAGATGGCGCAGGAGATGACGGCCGATGCCGACGCCTGGGCCGCCGAAATCACCAAGTCCGGACACGTCGCCGTCTACGGCATCGAGTTCGACACCGGGAAGGCCACGCTCAAACCAGAGGCGGAAAAAGTGTTGGGCCAGGTCCTCGCCCTGCTCAAGAAGCAGCCGGACTGGAAGCTGAAGATCGAGGGCCACACCGATTCGACCGGGACCAAGGCGGGCAACCAGGCGCTTTCGCGGCAGCGCGCCGACGCCGTGGTCGCCTGGCTCGTCAAGAGTGGCGTGGCGCCCGCGCGCCTGACCGCCGCCGGCTTGGGAGACACCCAGCCCATCGCCGACAACACCACCGCCGATGGCCGTGCGCGCAACCGCCGCGTCGAGTTGGTGAAACCCTAGAAGTCGTCAAGTCGTCTCCTAAGCCATCAAGCTTAGGAATTGTCATTCCGGGCGCAGCGAGGAATCTGGTTTTCGTTCTTTCTGGCAACCGACAACTGGCAACTGACAAACTGCCTTCCTGGCCGGCACCCCGAGCCCCGCAGGGGCGCCTGAAGGTAGCCCCGGGCTTAAGCCCGGGGAGAAGAACGCGAGCGCAGCGAGCACCTCTCTGCCGAAGGCACCCGCCGCAGGCCGCAGGCCGCAGGCGCGAAACCACGACGCCACCGCCTCGCTGACCTCTCGTTAACTACGAAGAGCAGCCGGTTTTCCGTACCCGCGCGCTGCTCACACCGGTACGCCGTCTGTTCGCCGCGTCCCACTTAAAGTTGCGGCCCCCGCCCGGCTTTGGATGTACAGTGCCGGACACTCAACCCCAATTCCCGAGTCTCGCTGCGGCAGGCCTCCTCAGCATCGGCTGCGCCCCCAGCTGCCCGGGCAGGAGGCACGTATGCGCCATTCTCGTCGCTGCTGGGCCTGGTTGCTGGCAGGGTTTCTGGGCGCCGCGTTGGCGCCGCCGCTGAGCGCGCAAACAGCGGCCTCGCCGGTGGTGGGCAACTGGAAGACCGGCGATGGTCAGTACACGCTCGTGCTCCAGCCCGACGGCAAGGGCACGCTGAACGCGACCCCCATTCAATGGACCTACCGCGACGGCATGTTGCGCCTGGATGCAGCCAAGAGCTTCCTCAACTACAAAGCCGCCGTCACCGCCACCACGCTTACCCTCTTCGGCAGTGACCAGAAGCAGGGCCTGGTCTTCCAGCGCAGCGACGCCGCGGCGCCGCCCGCCACCACCAGCGACAAGCTCCCCATTGCCGGCAACCCGCCCCTGACCCAGGACATGGTGGATCGCGTCGTCCGGCTCTTCGAGTGGCTGCTCGACGCCAAGCTCACCCAGGAGCAGCGCGGGCAGTTCCAGGCGTCCATCGTCACTTCCTGGAAGACGCAAAACCAGAAGGAGATCGCGGACACCCTCTCGGTCCTGAAGTTGCACGATGACCTCGGCAAGCGCAGCGAAGCCGAGCGCAGCGCCCTGCACGAGGCGCTGCTGGCGCAATACCTGCAAGACACGCGCAAGACCCCGAACGACCCGTTGTCGCAATGGGTCCTGGGCATCTACTACGCGGCGCATACCCCGATCGCCGCCGGCAATCCGCCGCTCACGCGGCAGGTCGCCGATGCCTATGCGGAGCTGAACTGCTTCATGATCGGCGTGGTCAAGGGGCCGGAAGCCTTCCAGCCCACCAAGGACTTCAAAGGCCTGTTCTCGCAGTCCCTGGCGGCGCAGTGGCCGCGCTTGAGCGCCGCCCAGCAGAAAGAGATGTCGCAGCTGCCGGTGGCGTGGGCGGCGATCCAGTTGGGCTGGCCGAGCGTCTCCGCCGCCGACCGTGCCAAGTATCGCGAGCAGTGGACTCCCGCGGTGCAGGCCATGTTTGCCCCCGCCGCTTCCGGCAACGCCACCGCCTCCGCGGCGGCTAAGCCGCCCGGCACCGGCAGCAGCGATGCCTACCGCAAATTCCAGGAGCAACAGATGGTGCACCGCATGCTCTTCAACATGAACCAGGACTTCCTGCACAAGTACTACATTGCGCCCGGCACCACGTACCTGAAGTACGGCTGGTAGCAGTACGGGGCTGCGTGCTGCCGCGCGCGGAGGCGAGAATGGCATCGGAAACGGACTCTTATCGGTTCGCCGGCGAGAAGGAAGCGGCGGAGTTCCTGGCGGAGAAAATCGCCACCGAAGCGCGGCAGCAGGGCGTCCCCTTCAGCAGCGAAGAGCGCCGCTTCCTGTTCTACGACCCCAAGCGCCCGGAAACCGGCGCCGGCCTGCAGGCGATCATCGCCATCGAGGATGACAGCTACGATGACAAGGTGACGCCGCTGCTCAAGTCCGCCTACGAGCACGACCGCGACTTCGTCGGCGAGCAGGCCAAGTACACCGCCGCCCTGGAAGCGCTCGACGACAGCGGCCTGTATATCCTGTTCGTCGCCGAAGACGCGCTGGCCGAGCCGCCGCCGCCCCCCGCCTCGGGCCGCGGAGCGCTGCTGCTAACGCTGCTGGGCGCCATCGTCCTGGTGTTGGCCATCGTGCTGCTGATGAAGTACAAGTAAATGCTGAGTCCGGGAAGCAAACTCGGCTCTTACCAGATCATTGCCCCGCTGGGCGCCGGTCGCCAGGGGCAGTAATTCTGCCGTCGGCGGCGCCCGCTATGGGATAACGAAGTCGGGTTCGTGAGCGGTCTGAGTAGACTGCTTCGGCTCACCCCCGAAGAGGCCCGGCCGCGGACTGTAAGCAGCCCAGCGCCGAAAGACAGCAACGCGGCTCCCTGCAGAAGCCGGAGTTGCCCCTGGTGAGCGCATGCAAAAAGTTCTTGCCAGGAGTTTTGCTTCGGGTGTATATACCGTCCAGATATATAGGACACCCATATATGAGCGCATTACCCCCGAACATCAAACGCGGCAGCGCCGAGCTGGCCATCCTGTCGCTGCTGGCCGGCCAAACGCTGCACGGCTACGAGATCGCCAAGCGCATTGAGCAGGATACCGGCGGCGTGCTGCGCTTCGACGTGGCGTCGCTCTACCCGGTGCTGTACGCGCTGGAGCGCCGCGGCCTGGTCGTGGGCGAGTGGGAGACGGCAGCTTCCGGACGCGAGCGCCGCTACTACCGCATCACGCCGGAAGGACGCAAGAAGCTGGCGCCGTTGCGCAAGCAGTGGGGCGCGTTCTTCCGCGCGCTCGACCGGCTGGCGGGGGTGCAGCATGCATGACTGGGAAGCGCTGGTCAGCAACCGCATGGAGAATCTGCGGCTCGCCGACGGAGCCCGCCGCGAGATCGTGCGCGAGTTGGCCGTCCATCTCGAGGAGATCTATGACGATGCCCGCGCGCACGGCGCCAACGAAAACGACGCGCGCGCCCAGACGCTGGGTTCGATCCGCGACTGGCGGCGCTTGGCCCGCGACGTGCAACGGGAAAAGGAGACGTTCATGTCACTGACTCCGTTCCGCCGAAAGGTGGTTGTGCCCGGTCTGGTGGCGGTGCTTCTCGCCGCCATCGCGCTCACGATTACCTCCGTACTGCATCGCATGGGCAGCCAACAGATCTTCTATCCGGTTCCCATGAACTACGGCCTGTACGCAGTTTTCAACGTGCCGTGGCTGATTTCGTTGCCGATCGCCGGCGCAGTGGGAGCGTGGCTTTCGCGCCGCTTCGGCGGAAATGCCTGGCAGCGCCTCACGGCCGCCATGTTTCCCCCACTGCTGTACGTCGCCGCGTTCGCGTTTGCTTTCGCCGCAGGCCTCGTGGTCACATTAATCATGCTGCTCCTGGGCCGGTACCAGGGGGATCACGCCTCGGGCGCGGAGTGGGCAGCGCGCCTGACCTCGGCGTTCCTGCCGTGGATCGTGGCGCCTGCGCTGGCGTCGCTGGTGGGCGCTCTTCCGTTCCTCTGGATACGGGCGCCGCAAGAGGTGTCACCCACCGGCATGGCACGCGCGTAACGCGGCAGCCAGCGAAATCGCATGCAGGAGGCTGGAGGCGCGGGGCGGAATCGGGGCGTGTCGGGAAGGCTGGAGGCGCGGGGCGGAATCGAACTTGAGGCGTCTTGCGGGCGTGAGCCGAGCGAAGCGAAGCTGGGAGCCCGGGGTCCCCGGCGAGCCCGGTTTTGGCTCGCTGGGGTGGGAGTCCGCAGCCGAAATCCTGGGCAAGCCCGCCCTCGCGGGCGAGTCGAAGGACCCCTTTTCTATCGGCAGTGTGTCGGGGAGGATGGAGGCGCGGGGCGGAATCGAACTTGAGGCGTTCTGCGGGCGTGAAGTTGAGCGAAGCGAAGCTGGGAGCCCGCAGCCGAAATCCTGAGCGAGCCCGCCGTGGCGGGCGAGTCGAAGGACCCCTTTTCGCTTGGCAACATACCGGGGAGGCTGGAGGCGCGGGGCGGAATCGAACCGCCGGTAGAGGTTTTGCAGACCTCGGCCTTACCACTTGGCTACCGCGCCTTCTTGGCAAAGATCAGAGTTGGGATCTCTGGCTACCGCGCCTGATTGTGACCCGCTCGGCGATGACCGCACCAAGCAAAAAGCCCGCGTGCGCGGGACCTTAGCCCTCAAGAAAACTGGAGCGGGAGACGGGATTTGAACCCGCGACTTCGACCTTGGCAAGGTCGCACTCTACCGCTGAGTTACTCCCGCTCGTCCCCACAATTATAGCAGCCGGGCGGGCTCCGGGCATCTCCGCGCCTGCCTCCCGCAAGAGCGCGCCGCCCCGCCGTTTGCCGACGGCACCGTGCACTTGATCTTCGCCCGCGACCCGTTCGGCGAGGAGGTCCAGACCCTCAACGGGCTCGTCGCCGATTCTGCCAAAAGTGGCGGCGCCACGCCTGCCAAAGTAGCTTGATGCTCGCGGCGTTCGCGCAACGAAGAACGCGCGCGCGGGACCTCGGGGGTGAGGAAGCGCGTGGGACGGTGCCGCACCATCATTTACACTGGAGAGTTGCCTTCACCAGTGCGGAAGCGCACGGGGTCCGGTGATCCTCCCGGTCTTCAAAACCGGCGCGCGGCACCTTCGCGGTGTCGCGGGTGGGTTCGACTCCCACTCGCTTCCGCCATTTGCTGCCATACCCGCCACTGGCGACGTGCGATGGGCGGTAGGGCATCAGCGCACGGAGAGTTTCCTGCCCTTGATGCCCGCTGAGCGTCGCGACCGGGGCGAGACGCCCCAGGCATGCGCGCTACCCCTGGCTGTGCTGCTTCTCCGTCTGGAACACGCGCACGCACAGCATCAGGAACACCGCCATCACCAGGTACGCCTCGGCTGTCAGGGACTCGCTCCGAACTGCCATCGCCAGAGTAATCCCGTACACAGCGCTGCAGAAGGCAGCGAGGAAGAACAGCAGGCCAAATGCCTTGTAGACAATCGCTTCATGGGCCATGAGAAAGACCTCCGCCAGCAAATCATCCGTGGGGATTTTTGCATCCTAGCATCCGGCCGATGCCTTGGCTGTGACCGTTGATGAATCCGCGCGGTGTCGCGGGTGGGTTCGACTCCCACTCGCTTCCGCCAAGTATCTTCAATCGCCTGGGCAGGGGAGCGCTTTGGAGCGGGATGCACACGCAAGCTGTCAAAGCCGCCGATTGTGATAGGACTGTGATAGTTCCGAATTGCGCGATTCATAATCTTGCGTGGTTCATAGCCTGCGCGTAACCTGTGCGCAAGCCATGAACATCCATGTTTTGCAACAGCCGTTTGACGAGGCTGGTCGGCTTTCGCGATTAGGCGCTGAGCTGATTAACCAGCTCACTTCGGGCAATTTCAATGAAGTCCACATTTTTTCAGCGTACGTCACCAGAAGCGGTACACAGAGACTTGGTCCGGCGTTGCAGGGCATTACGCGATCCGGTGGCATCTGTCGCGCTGTCATCGGCATCAATAACGGGCTCACTTCCGTGCAGGCGGTGAACGATCTTCATCGAGCGGGCGTTGAGGTTCTTGGCCTCAATACGGGTAATTCCATCCTGTACCACCCAAAGGTGTATGTCCTCCGTGGCGCTAGTCGAGCATGGATTTCTATCGGCAGCTCGAATTTGACTGGCGAAGGGCTGTACCGCAATGTTGAAACGAACACTCTGATCGAGCTAGACCTGGCGATGGCAGCAGACGTCGCAATCGTGAACCAAGTCCTCGCCGCGCTCAATCGCTTTCGCGACACGTATCGCCAAAATGCGATCGGACTCCTGCATGACACACTCGAGCTTCATGTGAATTCCGGAGAGTTGGCCGATGAAGTCGGCCGCGCTCGCGAGAGAAGGACGCGGCCGAATGGCGCGAGGCGACGCCAGCATAGAGGACCTGATGCGGTACCTCCCATAATTGTCCCGGCATTACCAGCCAGCGTATGGCAAGAGCCCATTCGTCGCGAGCAACCGCCTGAAGTTCGCGAACCCGCAGCAATTTCGGTCCCGGCTCCCACTGTGCAAACGAGCCGTTTTGCGATGGTGCTCTCAGCTCACGACGCATCGAAAAAGACGACGATGCCAGGAACGCCTGAGCTGAGTTTGCCACGGCAGGCGCGCGACTTCTTTCCGCCAGTGGTGCTGGCTGGCCGACAGTTTCCCGACGCCTATTTCGCCGTCCGATTGAATGCGCCGGAGGGCGCCAGAACTGTCGAATATCGAATTTGGGAGCGTCCGGCAGGGGCAGGCGCAGGCCATGCGGACTTGCGGATCAATATCAAGCACGACACAGTTGATCTGACGAGGGATGGTGGCGGGGACATTATTCTATTCGAGGCCACACTGGAAGAACGTGGACCTGCCTACGACGTGTGGATCATTCATCCCGACGATCCGCAGTACGATCAATTGCTGGAACGCTGCACACACGTGGTGGCCGCTCGCGGGGCGGGAGAGGCAAAACGCTACGGATTCTTTTAGCGAGACCGTAGCGTGATTAGGAACTCCTGCCGGATGCCGTTCCTCTGGTGCAAGCCAAACCGCTGATACGCATCCAACGGCGCGATTTCTGCTGCATATCCTAGGCTTTCGGCGATTGCTCCTAGCCACTGCGGTGTCGGTATCTGCAGCCATTTGCCGGTCACTTCGGTTCTGTTCGGACCGACCAGCCAAAACGCAGGCCCTCCCGGTGCAAGCACCGCCTTGGTTTCGCGGAGCACGGTTCGCATGTCATCAAAATATTGGACGAGGAGCGCTGGCATGTTCTGCTTGCGAAACCCGGCACCGCCATCCTTGAGACCACTCCTCAACTTGTTCACGAATACTCCAATGGGCCGCGGCAACGTGCTCAACCTTTCTGATATTTGCGATTCGATTCGCCTGCGCTCTGTAGGCGAGATCTCCCGATTCCCGATCTGCACTTTTTCGAGGCGCTTTAACTCGGAAGGCAGACAGAGACCAAGCAATACCAACGACAACCGGTCTGTGTCGATGTATGGGAGTGCGGTCGCGTACGGAGGTGACGTGATGATGGCGTCTGCATTTGCCCGATTTGCACGCCGCGCGAGGGCATAAATCTCGGGCGCGAGAACGCGGCTATCCCCGACGAGTTCTTGAACGATTCCGGGCTCTCGTCCGAACAGGTTTCGTGCTGCGATCGCCCTCGTTAGGACCGTCTTAATCAGCGGGCCGAGTATCTGCCTGACATCGGCATCATCTAACGACTGCTTGCGACGTCGAATTCGCAAATCAGCCGGGTCCTGCTGCGACAGTTCCCTCGCAACAGCACTCACAAACACATCAGTCACCTGACACCACTTGGGAGTCAGCGATTGTTGGCATCGGACGCGGAATTGCAGCAGTTTCTTGAGGATCGGTAACGAATACCAGGCCTGCAGATACTCCACGCTCTCCGTCGCGAGACTGAGCGCAGTGGTGTACCCAGCGAAAGATCCCGTCCCGTCGACCGTCCGTAACACGTCTTCGACAATTCGCTGAAATTGTCTGATTTCTCTATCTGTGCACGTCAAAAGCTCGATCTTTGAGGTGGCGACTGCGACTGCCAATGGGTTTGCTTCTACGCCAATCGCATTGCATCCAAAGTGGATCGCCTCGACGAGCACAGTCCCTGACCCGGCGAACGGATCGAAAACAAGGCTGCCTTCCACAAGCCCCGCGTGCGTCATCAAATAGCGTGCAATTTGCGGGTGGAATTTGCCTTTGTATTCGTGCAGCCCGTGCGTCGAATACCTCGTGGATTGACGCGCCGCGACCGCGCTGCCGTTAGCTGTCGTCTCAAAGAGGAATTGCTGGGTCGGTATTTCCGGCCCATTGCCGATGCTGTAATGTGAGAAATAGGTAAGCCGGTGCAGTTCCGAAATGAGCGCATCGCTTTCTGCAAGTCCAAATCGCGCACGCACTTCGATGCGATCTTTGGCGGCGGAAACAACGGGACCGAAGCGACCTGCTTCCGCTAACGATAATCTCTCTTCGTACGGGAGATAGCGATACGGAAATTTTCGAAGCTTCACCCTCACTTGCGTCGCCACCTCATAAACAAGAGCGTTTCGGATTCGATCGAACCGATCTCCGGGTTGAAGGCTTTACGGGTTCGCGGTATACGCCGTTGCACGCTGGTAAGCGGGTCATAACCGATGTCGACGAGAGTTCGGTCGAGCGCTGTAGGAACATCGAATACCCCACCACGAATCCGACATTCTGAGCCGATTACGACGGCAATTGCCGCATTGTCGATCAAATGTTTCGAGATTCCCTCAAAGACCGTGGCCATTTGCGACAGAAAGTCTTCAATCGACTCACCGTTGTTGCATGAATAGTGTGGACGTGCTCCAATCTCATGTTCCCTGACAAATATCGGGTCAAAACCAAGCCAGTACATTCGATATTTGTTATAAAGCCAATACTCGAATGCGTTCGGGTACGGAGGACTCGTAATCACGAGGGAAATCGGAGGCAATTGGAGATCTGCAATTCGCCGTGCATCTTCCCGAATAATCCGACCTCGCTGCCGACTTTCTGAAAAGAGAGTGTTCGAACGCTGAAGTTTGAGCGCGATGGAATCGGCGCTTCGCGCAAACAGACGAAATACATCCGCTTCGCCGATCTGTTTCGGAATCGCAGCATACCGGGTCTCGCTATCCTGATTCGACACTCGGACCGTGATCGCTGAAAGCGCGAGGCGAAGAAAGTCCTTCGCCTGCTCGCTGCAACTCAGTCCATCGATCTCTCTGACAATGCAAGCCATTGCCTCTGAAACTTCGGGCCGGAACCAGTGCTCAAGTCTTGGGATTTCAGGCAGTAGGAATCGTTTCCCTTTCAGCGCTGTACGTGCGGAACCAGCCACCTGCCGCGCGAAGTCAAGCGCACCGCTCGGCACCCCCGCTGTCTTCACTCGGCAGATCAATGCTGCAATAGGATTCAAATCGATTCCGACAAAGTTGTGGCCAGCACTCTGCGCTTCGAGCAGAGTGGTGCCCGAACCCGCAAATGGGTCGAGCACAGCAGTGTCCGGCGGCACGTCAAACAATGAGAGAATCTTCCGCGGAATTTGCGGGATGAACTTTGCAGGAAACGGGTGAATGCTGTGAGCGTCGGCGTCACCCACGCTGTCATGAAAATCCCAATCAGTCGCATTCAGAGCTGCGATCAGTTGAGATTCCTGATCACCCGTTACGCGTGGCCGAGCGATTCCCATTTTGCCTTTCCAAGTATTCTTCCAACGCTTTCCGGATAATTGCGGCTTTGGGTGCAAGCGTGCGCTGGGAGTGCTCCTGCAGTCGCGCATAGAGGCTGTTCGGCAATCTCACCGGCAAATCGCGGCTCTGCCTTGACCTCATATGCCCTCGTACAAAGTCATATTGCTTCTTATTATGTCATATGACTTAGCAATTTGTGAAGTGTTTTCAGCCTAATGCTCGGTCTGTTCACTATCGCGGCTTTTCTCTGGGCTGTGAGCACAATCGCCGGAATTAGGCTCTCATCGCGGGCCGCCGCCCAGAGCACTCGTTTCCGTTCGGGAGTTCATCCCTACTGCTTGGCCGCAGTCCACGTGCCGAAATCGCCGCTGGTACATCCACCTGCTTGAGCGCTGTAATTTCCAGACGCGGACGTGAGATTCGCATTCGCCGTGCCGGTGAAACTGACCGGCTGCCCATTCTCGTTGAGCTGAAACGTCAGGTTCGTGCCATTGATGGTGCCCGTCAGCGCTGCGGTCGTCGCGCACGGAGTCCCGCTCAAGGTGAGCTGCCCCGTAACCGAAGTGCCGTTTTGTTGCAGGGTTCCGGTGCCGGTCGTGGTGATGGGGAAGATCGAGGACACTGCGGTGAATTGCCAGGTGCCGGTCAGCGTACTGGGGGCAAGGCCTGGCATCGTCGGGGTGGCTGAAAACGGACCGTAATCGTCTTGCAGGGCAATGACCGCCAGGCTCCGCGTAGCGTGCCCCGACAGCATTCCCATGAAGTTCGCATTCGGCAGTTGTGCGGTAATGTTCGGCAGACGTGTTGCATCGGGGAATGCGAAGGCCACCTGCCCGTAAGCGGGCACCTGGATTGAGTCCGTCGCCCTGGTCGTCCCTGCCGCATCGATCAGCTTGATGGTCAGCGTGGCCGCCGTGGAGCCAGGATTCGCGGCTGCCACGCCCACCGTCTTGCCCGCCATTGCGCCCGCCGGTTGTGGCTCTTGCTCGAAGGGAACCGTGAAATCGCTTTGCAGGGCCGCATCATTGAAGCCGACGCTGTTGATGATGTTGTAGGCCGGGCTGGATGAGCTGGGATTGTACTCATAGAACAGATTGGCTGCGATGCCGCCCTGCGCCCCGATAACGGCCCAGCCGAAGTTCAACGGAGCGAAGGTGCTATTGGAAAAAACGTTCTCCGTATCCATGCGCACCATGCCGCTGGCGGCCGCGCTCCAGTTCTGGCTTCTGACCAACGCTCCCGCTTGGCTGATGAAGTTCACGACGCCACTGTTGGGGCTGGCCGTCAGATTCACAATGGTGATCTTGGTGCGGTATCCGCCGCCGTACGGCACATGGGGCAGATACGCCAGCACCGGATTCGTTGGCACCTGGGCGGCGACGCGGAGGGCAGGGAGGGGAAGCAGCGAAGCAAGAAGCAGAATGAATCCGCCGGCACGCATGTTGCACCTCGTTCAGCAGTAAGGTGCCCAGTCCTGAAAGCTGGAAGCGGTGCCGATGATACTCCCACGAAACTGCGCCGTCTGTGACGCAGGTTTGCCCGGAAAGCAAGCGCGTCCCGCAAGGCGGATTGGGTCCGATGAAAAGGGCAGCCCACCTTCGCGGTGTCGCGGCTCGGTTCGACTCCCACTCGCTTCCGCCAGAGATCCTTCGCTGCGCTCAGGATTTCGGCTGCGGGCTCCCCGCTTCGCTGCGCTCAGCTTCACGCCCGCAAAGCGCCTCAACTTTGCGCCGCCGCTCCGCGCCCGCAGGGCTATGATTCCGCCATATCACCGTCTGGAGGAAACGTTAATGGTCACCAGTCGGTCGGCCGCTGCCTGAAAACCAGTGGCGAGTTGCGAGCCGCCGGCGCGCAGCACCTGGCCTGACCTGATCTTGGCCGTGGCCGGCGGAGCGGAAATCATGGAGCGACGAAAGTTCACTCGTCTGGTCGAGCAGGCGCTCGATCGCCTGCCGGAGCGCTTCCGGGCTCGTTTGGACAACCTCGTGGTCCTGGTCGAGGATGCCCCGCCGCGCGCAGCAGCGCACCGGCGCCCACCGCGCCCGCCATCCCAGCGGCCCAGGAAACTGTTGCTCGGCGTCTTCCACGGCGTTCCGGCCACGGAACGAAGCGTCTTCAGCCTGCCCTCCGGCCCCAATACGATCGTGCTTTACCAGCGGAACATCGAAGCCGTTTGTGACAGCGATGCCGAAATCCGCGAACAGGTGCTGCTCACCCTCATGCACGAGATTGGGCACTACTTCGGCATGAGCGAAGACCAGCTGCGCGACGTCTGAGCGGCTCCGCCCCCGGCCGCTCGCTTCCTGGTCACGGCCAGCGGTGAGATCGGTCACTGCGCCGCTTTCGACTCCCGAGATAAGTTCCCGAAGTTCCGCGCAGGGTTTCCTGCTGGAGAGAGACAAGCAGGACTCCGGCTTGGCGCAGCCCCACGGCGGGTGCATGTCCACCGCGGGAGGGAGAACACCATGAAGCTCTTGGAATGGCTCACCGGCGGAAGCAACGCTCCCGCAAGGGCAAAGGAGACGCTGCCCAAGGAAGTCCCGCAGCGTGGGGCTCCCGTGCAGCGCATCGCTATCCACGGTACCGGCACCCTGCGGGACCCGGGACTGCGGACCGACTGCCCCTTCTGCAAGGCCTCGCTGGCCGACCCAGAGACCAACGAGCCGAGGCTGCGCTTCGACACTGATGAAACCACCTACATCACTCGTATGTCATGTCCGCACTGCAATCACGAGCTCAGCAAATCCGACCTGCTCCGGCCCGCCGAGCCACCACCGGCCGCCGCCGCTCCCGCCCAGCCGGCCCCAGCGGCTCCAGCTGCCGACCAGCCGCGTTCGGCAGCCACGGCAACAGGGGGAGAGAGCGTCATGCTGCGCGTCAAGAACGAAGAAACCGCGCGCAACCTGTGCAACGACCAGTACTTTCTCCTGGGAGCCCTGATGGGCGATAGCAGCAGCGACGCCCAGCGCTTCCTCGCGGCTCTGCAGCGCGGCGGAACTTACCGCTACGAGGTGCGCCGCGACTCGGCCAGCGGCGAGTGCGAAGTCAAACTGTGGATGCGTTCGTAGTGCGGCTCTTGCCTGGTCGCGTCGGATCCACCCGTATCACCGTCCGGAGGGAACGCTTATGGTCATCAGCCGGTTTCTGGACTACTGGTCTCTTCTTGGTTCCGCGGCAGTCTTGTTCTTCCTGCTGGCCCTCGTGTTTTACGTGACGGGCGCGAAGCAGGTTTCCAGTGGGCACCCCGCCATCCTGTACGACGCCGGCGGCACGCGGGTCACGCTGCTGAACCAGGGCGCTGCCCAACTGTTCGAGATAACCGGCGGTCCCGGGGTGTACGTGCGGACGGAGGACGGTCAGATTCGCCGCGCCGTCCCCTACGGCCTGTTACTGGCGGCGCAGGGAATGGCGGCAGGTCGCGACTGGCAAATCACGATCGGCCTGAAGGCCTTCGCCCTGGGCATGTTGCGCAGCCCCACCGGCCTCGCCGGCCTGGTGCTGCTGGTACTGGTGATCGCCGGCGTGTTCGTGATCCGGCACGCGCGGAAGCAGGCGCGGAAGCCCACTTCCGGCATGGCGGCCGCTGCCTGAAAACCAGTTGTGAGCAGGCGGTGCGCGGCGCCTTCGCGCGGCGCGCTCAGCATCTCGCCGCCCGGCCGGCGTCACTGCGCCGCGTCGCAGCGGGGATTAGAATGCGCTCGTCGCCCGGTGTCGCGGGGCGCCCGATCGCCTGGCGCCGGGCTGCCGGGAGGTCAATATGTTACGGCGATTCGCTGCGGCTACCTGTATTCCATCCATCGGGATCGCCATCGCGGCCTGCGTGGTGATGCTGATCCCGGGTGTCCCCCTGCAAAGGTTTTATCCCATCGTCACTCTCTGGTGCTTTGCTCCGCTGGCCTGGGGACTGTGGGCGCTGCTCGCCCCCGCCGCCTGGGTGCCGCAGCGCCTGCCGCTCTGGGGAGCAGGCCTGGGACTGATCGCCGGGGCGCTGGCCATGTTTGTGCTCAATCTGCCGGCACGCATGTACGGCCAACCTGTCTCGCCGGTGGTGCGCGGCGCCGGGCTGGCGGTACTGGTGGTCTTTTACTACCTGCTCTGGATGCTGGTGCGCCTGGTTTACCGCGCGCTGGCCGGCCCGCCGGCGCAGTCCGGCAAGATGGCGGCGGCCGCGTAGGGGGCCCGCACCCGCAAAAAAAGCGCAGCCCGCAGGCTGCGCTGGTGAAAAGAGACGGAACTACTTGGGGGGCGTGGCGCCTTTTTTCTCGCCCTTGGCTGCGCCTTTCGGCGCGGCGGCAGCCGCCGCGGCGCAGCTGTCCTTCACCATGTCCACCTTGGTCTCGTTGAAGGTTTTCTTGTCGGTGGCCCAGGTGCCGGTGAGTTTCACGGTATGGCCGACCTGCGGGGCAAGATCGTCGCTGCCCGCGACCGCCATGCCGTTCTTGTAGTTGCCGTTGGTGATGGTGAACTTGCCGGCGCTGCCGCCGATGCAACCCGTCATGGTGTGGCTCTTCGGGGCCGTGGGGGCGGCGGTCGCGGCGGTGGCGGTTTTGGCTTTCTTCGCGCCCTTGGCGCTTTCGGTGGCGGTTTGGGCCGCGGCGGTGAATCCCAGCAGCAGGGCCACGGCCAGAATCACTAACAATCGCTTCATGAGGTCCTCCGTAGAAGATGGTGGGGCGAAGGCCCCAACGTTCGGTCAGTATGCGAGGGAAGGAGTTTTTCTCGATGCAGCGCTCGCGCGCCAGAGGCCGGCGCCACGGGGGCTGCCCGACGGACAGCTCGCTACCTGGGCCAGAAACCTGACTTCAGTCGCCTAACCTATCAGACCCGGCGGGCGAGTGCAAAAGCGCGGCCGCGTCACAGCTCCAGGTAGGTCTTGCGGTGGAAGAAGCTGTTCTCCTGCCCCACCAGGAAGCGCGTCTCCCACTCGCCCGAAGTCAGCAACAGGCGCGGCGTGCGGGCGTCCGCCGGCAGGTCGAACGCCACCAGCGTCCGGTAAGCCTCGCCCGGTTTGAGCGCCTGGGTCAGCGGCGTGCTCGGCGTCGCCATGAAGGCCTGCAGCGCCGGCGCCGGGATCTCCACGGGCTCGAAACGCCGGCCATCGGCGGTGACCAGCGCCAGCGCCCGGCGGTTGGGGGTCAAGGGGACCTCGCGCGGCCGGCGCGCGGAAATGGTGTTCTCGTCGAAGCGCGTGCGCAGCGCGATGACGTGGAACGTCCCCGCGGCCCGCTGTGTTCCCAGCGTCGCCGTGGTCTTCACGTCGGCGATGGAATACGCGGTGTGGCAGTCGACTTCGCAGAAGTACTTCTCCTGCCCGCGGGCCAGGTCGCGCTCGTGGCTGGCCAGCGAACACCCCAGCAGCAGCACGACGTACACCCCGGCGCCCGCGCCCCACACCAGGGCCATCAGGCGCGCCACCTGCCGCTGGCGCACCAGGGCCGCAAGGGCAATGACCGCCACGGTGAAGATGCTGCCGAAGATCGCGCCCAGCAGCCCCACGAAGGCGGCCGGGGGGATGAAATTGAAGTCGGTATGCATGGTGCTTTCTCCCCACAATTGATTGGACTGCGGCGAATCGCTAACCCCTCAACTCGGAGACCGGGGAATCGGCCGTGACCTCCGCCGGCGGCAGGCTGAGTGCGGGCTGAATCCCGGCCTCTGCCACTCGCCCGAAGCGGCGCTCGCGGCGATGGAACTCGGCGACCGCCGCCGCCAGCTCCTCGGCGCCAAAGTCCGGCCACATGGTCGGCGTGAACACCAGCTCGGCGTACGCGCACTCCCACAGCAGGAAGTCGCTCAGGCGCTGCTCGCCGCCGGTGCGGATCAGCAAATCCACGTCGGGGCTGGCCGCTCCAGGTTCATGGCCGCCCCCAGGACGCGCGCAAACCCGCCGCGCGTCGCCGCTTCCGGCGAGTGCAGGTGGCGGGCGGCGGCCAGCATCGTGTCGCGCGCAGTGTAGTCGATGGCGACCCGCAGATGCAGCCGCGTCGCCGCGGCGCGTGTGCCGCTCGGCGCGCACGATTTCCGCCAGCACCGCCGGCCCCAGCCGGTCGCGCCGCCCGATGACTCGAGGCCGCACGCCGTTGCGCTCGAGCGCCCGCGCCTCGCGCGCGCAGGTGCGCGGCGAACAGCCGCATCAGCCCGCGCACCTCGGCCAGCGGACGCTGCCAGTTGTCGCTGGAGAAAGCGTACAGCGTCAGGGTGCGCGATGCCCAGCGACGGCGCGGCCTCGACGGTGCGCCGCACCGCGTCGCGCCCCGGCACGATGCCCGGCCAGCGCGCGGCAGCCCGCGGGCCGTCGGCCCAGCGGCCGTTGCCGTCCATGATGATGGCCACGTGCAGGGGAGTCCGGCTTCCGACCGGCTCGGCAGCACTTGCGAAGTTCTTTGCGTCATAAAGTTCCATCCTAAAAAAGACGTCCGCTCAGCCTCTCGCGCGCGTGGCGCGGATCAGCGCTTCCATGTGCTCCAGGTACCGCTCCAGCGCGCGCCGCCCGGCGGCGGTCAGCCGGTACTCGGTGCTGCGGCACGCGCCCGTCGAACGACTTGGTGCAGGCGACGTATCCGGCATCCTCGAGCTTGCCGCGCGTGCAC
The DNA here is from genome assembly GCA_963739375.1 of Terriglobia bacterium. Taxonomy (GTDB): domain Bacteria; phylum Acidobacteriota; class Terriglobia; order Terriglobales; family Acidobacteriaceae; genus CAVUAF01. Next base: position 356,428 of record CAVUAF010000015.1, on the reverse strand, counting down.
GCTCAGGTTGCCGTCCGTGGTGCTGAGCAGCGACTTCAGCTCGTTGAAGCCGAGCGCGTCGTTGACCGCCAGCGCGCTCAGGATGCCCAGCCGGATGCGCTCGTGGATCAGGCGATCGAGTTCGCTCGCCACCCCGGGCCCGCCGCGCCGTGCGCGCGGCGCGGCCGCGAGCGCCGCGGCTCGCTCTCGCCTTCGTGCTGTGTGCGGGTTCGCTAGCCACCATGTTTCCTCGCTACCAGAATGCCAAAAACGATGTGCAATCCGCCAAACCCGGCGGCCAGCCAGGCGTCGCCCCAGGCCGGAGGCGAGAGCAACGCCAGCCCGCCCATCGCCATGAAGCACGCCCCCATCACCTTGACAATGCGCACCGAAAACGCGCCGCCCGCGATCACTCCCGCGCCGTAGAGCAGCAGCCACGTCCCCGGCAGCAGCGCGCCCATGCCTTCGCGGAAGAGCGCCGCACTCAGCAGCGCGCCCGCACTCAGCGGCGGCGCGAAACCGAGAATGAACTTCCGCCCCGGACCCGAGAACAAGGGCACACCCGCCCGCCGCGCTTTGCGGACCATGGTCCAGAAACCCAGCGCCAGCGCGATCGCCGCCCCGGCCAGCCAGCACTCCAGCCAGCGCTGCTGCGCGCTCGCACTGTAGAAGCGGGCCGGCGCCGGCGCCAGCCGGGCTGCCGCCACCGCCACCAGCAGCGCCGTCATCCCCATCGCCACCTGCCCGCGTCCCGGTACCGCGGTAAAGGAGCTGGCGTTCTCCAGGGTGCGGCGGATAAAGCGCAGGTCGTCGGCCGCGGCCGCGGGCGGCGGCTCCACAGGGGTCACCCGGCGGCGCAGGCGATGGCGTGGTTCCAGCATCGCGCTTATTGCAGCACCTCGCCCGGGCCCGTGTCAAGTACTTTGTTATACAAAGCTGACAGCGCACCAGCCGCCAGTTGGCTGAATGCTGATTGCTGATCGCTGAATGCTACTTACCCGCCCGTCCGCGGCGGTGGCGGCGGGGGCAAAAACGCTGGCGTCGGCTCGGTCGGAATCTTCGGATACTTCAAATGAAAGTCCGTCGCATCCTGGTAGGCCTTGGCGACGCGGCACAGCTTGGCTTCGCCAAAGAGCTGCCCGAGAAACGTCAGGCTCGTCGGCGTGCCGTCGCCCGCGCGGAAACCGTTGGGCAGGATCACCGCCGGATGCCCGGTGAGGTTGGTGATGGTGAGCTGTGCGCCAAACGTGGGCGCCACCACCACGTCCACGTCCTTCAGCGCCGCCGCCATCTTCTCCATCAGCAGCGTGCGCGCGCGGTTCTGGTTGATGTACTCGACCGCGGGAATGAAGCGCGAGGTGCGGAAGCTGTTCGGCCAGTCGTTGGGACCCTGCGCGGTGAGCAGCTTGTCGCGTCCCGAGCGCGTCAGCTCGTCAAACGCCGCCGCCGCTTCCGCCTCCAGCAGCGGACGCAGCGTGTTGGCGCTCGGCGACGTAGGCAGCTCCACCGGCGCCAGGTTGAGCTTCAGCTTCGACCGCAGCACCGCGAGCGCGTCCTGATTGAACTTGCGGCTCTCCTCCTGGATTTTTTTCTGCTCCGCCGACATGCGTTCCAGCTGCTGCGGCGTCGGCAGCTGCTCGAAGTCCGCCTTGAGATATCCGACGCGGATCGCGCTCAGCGGCATCTCCGCGTCCCAGTTGAAGGCGACCTCGTGCACGCTGCGGTCCAGCCCATCGGGACCGTAGATCGCGCCCAGCACCACCGCGCAATCTTCCACCGCGCGGCAGATAGGGCCCAGCTTGTCCATGGACCACGAGAGCGCCATCGCCCCGGTACGCGGCACCAGGCCAAACGTCGGGCGCAGGCCGGTCGCGCCGTTGCGCGTTGCGGGTGAGGAGATCGAGCCCAGCGTCTCCGAGCCGATACCGAAGCCCACGCAGCCCGCCGCTGTCGCCGACGACGAGCCGGCCGACGACCCGCTCGACCCCTGGTCCACCTTCCACGGGTTGCGGGTGACCGCGCCGAACCACACGTCGCCCTGCGCCAGCGCCCCCAGCGTGGTCTTGGCGATCAGCACCGCCCCGGCCTGGTCCAGCCGCTTCACTACCTCTGCGTCGCCTTCGAACTTTTGTTCTTCGAAGCCTGCCGCTCCCCACGTCGTCTTGTAGCCGGCGACCTTCAGCAGGTCTTTCGCGCCCCAGGGAATGCCGTGCAGCGGCCCGCGATACTTGCCGGCGGCGAGGTCGCGGTCGGCTTCCCTGGCCTGCGCCAGCGCCCGCTCGCTCGTCACCGTGATGACGAAGTGCAGCACCGGGTCGTAGCGCTTGATGCGCTCCAGGTACATCTCGGTCAGCGCGGTCGAGGAAATCTTCTTCGTGCGCAGCAACGCTCCCAGCTGCCGCACGGTGTAAAACGCCACGTCCTCCAGATTCCTCGGCGCCCCGGGCGCGGCCACGCGGCTGAGGCGCGCCGCGCGCTTCTGCGTCTCGAACTTCATCCCCGGCAGCACCGGGTTGAACACCAGCGCCGGCGCCACGTCGTTGGGCAGTTTGAGCGCCCACACCGCCTCGTAGCTGCGCAGCCGGTCGCTCAGCCCGCGCAACATCATGTCAATCTGCGCGTCGTCGAACTTCAGGCCGGCAATGGCCATCGCCTGCTTGACTATGTCGCGCGTGATGGTCGGCGCCGGCGGCTGGGGCCCTGGTTGCGCCGTCGCGGCCGCGGGTGCAGTGCCCGCCGGCGCTTGCGGCTCATGCATCATGCCCCACAGCACTCCGGGGAACAGTGTGGAACTCAGGCCGAGCGACGAGCACGCGGCCATAAACGCGCGGCGATCGAAGGTGGGGTTCATAAGAAGGCGGAGATTATAGCCTCTGGAACCGGTATGGTGGGGGATCGCACCGGCAACCGCCAATGCATCTTCGCCGGGACGGGTTCACTGCTGCGGGCGATTTCGCTGGCGCCGCAGGGAGTGGCGGCAACACGCTGAGTTCTAAGGACGCGAACTGCCGCTGATCCGGAAGTCGCCTATTCCCTTCTCGTCCACGAAGTCAATCGTGGAGTCGGGGTCCGTGCCGGCGCGCCGATAGTGCCAGCGCTCATGATGCCGGCGCTCAAACGCCGGGGCGTCGTCGAAATGCCGTTCGATCCGATCGGGCGGACCCATGGTGATGTAAATACGGCCGCGATCGGTCCGCCAGCCGGAAACATGGCCGAAGCTGAAATGCGCATTTGAGTAGGCAATGCGGCGGTAGTGCTCTTCCTTAAACGGGTTCTCAGACCCGCCCGGGTTGGGGTTGCGGCGAAGCCAGAATTGCTCGATGAAACGATCGCGTTCCTCGTCGGTCCGAAGCCGTTCGAAGGCGGAGCGCTCCTCGCCCGTCACGATGTAGAGCACGTCCTGGTTCAGCCACTTCTCGTAGGCGCGCGGCAGTTGGGCTGGTGTCGGTGCGGTTGAGACATTCTGAGCTGCGAACGCTGCCTGCAAGAGAATGCATGCAAGAACCATGGGGGCCACGTTCCTCGGCATAGGCACCTCTTCTCGTAAGGGCAGATTGCTTAAACAAGGAACGCCGAACGATCCTCGCCTTGCTCGGCGCCTTCCACGCTCCTCACCCTTGCAGCAATTGCCGCAGCACGTAGTGCAGAATGCCGCCGTGCTCGTAGTAAAGCTTTTCCTGCTGCGCGTCGATCCGCACGATGGCGTCGAACTCGATGCCCGCCCCGCCCGGCGCAGCGGCCTTCACTTTGACGCGCCCCGGGTGAGTGCCGAAGTTGCGCAGCAGGTCGGTGATGCCGCGGATCTCGAACACCTCTTCGCCGGTCAGGCCAAGCGACTCGGCGGTTTCCTCCGGCAGGAATTGCAGCGGCAGGATCCCCATGCCCACCAGGTTGGAGCGGTGGATGCGCTCGTAGCTTTCGGCGATGACCGCCCGCACGCCCAGCAGCAGCGGCCCTTTCGCCGCCCAGTCGCGCGACGACCCCGAGCCGTATTCCTTGCCCGCCAGGATGATGAGCGGCACCTTCTCGGCGTGGTATTTCTCCGCCGCCTCGAAGATGGTCATCCCCTCGCCCGACGGCAGGTGGCGCGTGAAGCCGCCTTCCTTGTCGGGGGCGAGGCGGTTGCGCAGCCGCACGTTGGCGAATGTCCCCCGCACCATCACCTCGTGGTTGCCGCGCCGCGAGCCGTAGGAGTTGAAGTCCGCCGGCGCCACGCCGTTCGCCACCAGGTACTTGCCCGCGGGACTGTCCGGCTTGATGGAGCCGGCGGGTGAAATGTGGTCGGTGGTGATGCTGTCGCCGAGCCGCGCCAGGCAGCGTGCTCCCACGATGTCCCCGACCGCGACCGGCTGCCGCTTCATGCCATCGAAGTACGGCGCGCGCTTGATGTAGGTGGAATCCGGCTCCCACGCGTAGGTCTGGCCCTGCGGCGCCGGCAGCGCCTGCCAGCGCTCGTCGCCGCCGAAGATGTTGGCGTAGTTCTGCGCGAACATCTCCGACGAGATGCACTGCTGCATCGTCTCCGCCACCTCGCGCTGCGACGGCCAGACGTCGGCCAGGAAGACCGGCTTGCCGTCTTTGCCCTGGCCCAGCGGCTCTGTCTCCAGGTCGATGTCCATGCGCCCGGCCAGCGCGTAAGCGACCACCAGCGGCGGCGACATCAGGTAGTTGGCGCGCACTTCCGAGTTGATGCGCCCCTCGAAGTTGCGGTTGCCCGCTCAGCACCGAGACCACCACCAGGTCGTTTGCTTCGATCTGCCTCGACACTTCCGGCGGCAGCGGACCCGAGTTCCCGATGCAGGTGGTGCAGCCGTAGCCCACGACGTTGAACCCCAGGGCGTCGAGATACGGCGTCAGCCCCGCGCGCCGGTAGTACTCGGTGACCACGCGCGAGCCCGGCGCCAGCGACGTCTTCACCCACTTGGGCACGCGCAGCCCGCGCTCCACCGCTTTCTTCGCCAGCAGCCCGGCCGCCACCATCACGCTTGGGTTCGAGGTGTTGGTGCAGCTGGTGATGGCGGCGATCACGATGGAGCCATCGCGCACGCTCCTGGCAGTGGCGGCATCGACCGCGGGCGCCGCCACGGCGGCAGCGCTGGCCGCCCCGCCTTCGCCGCCCACGATCTTCAGCGCCGTCTGCACCGGCGCCGGCGCCGGACGCTGCAACCCCGGCAGCGCCGTCAGCCACGCCGCTTTCGCCGCCGAGAGCGCGACGCGGTCATGCGGACGCTTGGGCCCGGCCAGGCTCGGCTCAACCCGGCTGAGGTCGAGTTCCAGCCGGTCGCTGTACTCGGCCTCCGGCGTGTGCTCGTCGTGGAACAGGCCTTGCTCCTTGCAGTACGCCTCGACCAGCGCAATCTGCTCCGCCGAGCGCCCGGTCATGCGCAGGAAATTGAGCGTTTCCTGGTCAACGGGAAAAATGCCGCAGGTCGCGCCGTACTCCGGCGACATGTTCCCGATGGTCGCGCGGTCCGCCAGCGGCAGCTGGCGCAGCCCTTCGCCGAAGAACTCGACGAACTTCCCCACCACGCCTTTCTTGCGCAGCATCTCGGTGACGGTGAGGACCAGGTCGGTCGCGGTCGAGCCTTCGCGCAGTGCGCCGGTCAGCCGGAAGCCCGACGACATTCGGGCATGCAGCATCGCCACCGGCTGCCCCAGCATCGCCGCTTCCGCCTCGATCCCGCCCACGCCCCAGCCCAGCACCCCCAGCCCGTTGATCATCGTGGTGTGCGAGTCGGTCCCCACCAGGGTGTCGGGATACGCCTGCACCGGCCCGCTTTGCCCGTCACTGGTGAAGACCACGCGCGCCAGGTACTCCAGGTTCACCTGGTGCACGATCCCCGTGTCCGGCGGCACGACTCTGAAGTTGCGGAACGCCGATTGTCCCCAGCGCAGGAACGCATAGCGCTCCTGGTTGCGCTGGAATTCGAGGTCGGCGTTGACGAGGAAGGAATCGGCCGCGCCGTAGGAATCCACCTGCACCGAGTGGTCGATCACCAGCTCCACCGGCTGCAGCGGGTTGATGAGCGCCGGGTCGCCCCCCAGCGCCGTCATGGCGTCGCGCATCGCCGCCAGGTCCACCACCGCGGGCACCCCGGTGAAGTCCTGCAGCAGCACCCGCGCCGGCGTAAACGAAATCTCTTCCGACGGCGGCTGCTTGGGGTCCCAGCGGGCGAGAAATTCGATCTCCGCCGCCGTCACCGAGCGCCCATTCTCGTTGCGCAACAGGTTTTCCAGCAGGATGCGCAGCGCGTACGGCAGCCGGCGCAGGTTGTAGCCTTTCTTCTCCAGCGCGTCCAGGCGGAAAATTTCGAATGCCCGCTGCCCGACGCGTAATGTCGCGCGGCTCCCAAAGCTGTTCATCGCGGCGCTCTCCTTGGAAACTTCTTATTGTAACGCCGCTCTCGCAGGGGAGTGGGGCGGTATACTTTTGGCGTGACGCGAGCGTCGATTCTATGAAGAAGGCTAGTCACAAGCGGCAGGACGGCTTACGGGGCGAGTACGACTTCGCGTCCATGACCGGGGGCGTCCGCGGCAAGTATGCATCCCGGCTGCGCGAAGGCAGCAACCTCGTGTTGTTGCAGCCAGATGTGGCCGAGGCTTCCCCCAGCGATGCCGCGGTCAACGAGGCGCTGCGTGGTGTCCTCAGCACTACCCAGGCGGTCCGCAACGCCGGCGGACTGCCCAATCGCGCGCTGGGAGCGCGCCTCCCCAACCGCCGTCGCCGCCGCTAGAACTCCCCCCCAGCGCCTGCCACACCCTGTGCCCGGCCGCTGCAAATGCTGTTAACCTGCATTAACGGACGCCTATAATCCCCGGCTATGAAAATCACGGTTTCCAAAGAGGACTACCTCAAGGCGATTTTCGAGGCGGAGTGCGAAGGCGAAGCGGTCATTGCCGCGACCCTCGCCAGCTGGCTGGCGGTATCGGCCCCGGCCGTCAGTATGGCGCTGCGCCGCCTGCGCAAGGACCGCCTGGCGCGGGTGGCGCCCGACGGCCGCATCCAACTCACCCCCCAGGGACGCAAGATCGCCCGCCGTACCGCCGTGCGCCACCATCTCATCGAGCGCATGTTGTCCCAGGTCTTCGCCATGGAGTGGTACAAGGTGCACGACGAGGCCGAACGCCTGGAGCACGCGGTTTCCGCCGACTTCGAGCAACGCCTGGTGCGCAAACTCGGCCAGGGCGGGCGCTGCCCCCACGGCAATCTGGCGGTGCCGGAATCGCCGGCGGCGCGCCGCCAGCGCGGCTTCCTGCCGCTCTCCGCGTCCGCACCCGGCCGCACCTACGTCGTCGCCAGCGTCTACGAGCGCGACAGCCGCCTGCAGGAGTTCCTGGAGAAGCGCGGCCTGCGTCCCGGCGCCCGCTTCCGCCTGCTGGCCCGCAACTACGACCAGACCGTCACCCTCCGCAGCGACGCCGGCAGGTTCGCCCTGGGCCAGCCCGCCGCCGACAAGGTCTGGGTCGCAGCCCTCGCCTCGCCCGGGTAGGTTAACGCCGGTTAAGTTGGTACAATGTACGGCGACTAACTCAGCTCGCCATGGGCTTGCCTCCTGATATGCGCACTCCGCCCAACCCGTCGTCCCCTGCCGATGTCCCCCATCGCAGCCACCTGTCTTTGGAGGGGATGCACAGTTCCGTCGAGGTGCCGCACCATCAGGCCGGCTTCTGGGAACAATGGCGGGCTTTCGTCGGGCCCGCGATTCTGGTCAGCGTCGGCTACATGGACCCCGGCAACTGGGGGACCGACCTGCAAGGCGGCGCGCAGTTCCAGTACGGGCTGCTGTGGGTGGTCGGCCTGGCCAGCCTGATGGCCATCTTCATGCAGGTCATTTCCGCCCGCCTCGGCGTAGTGACCGGGAAGGACCTGGCCCAGTGCTGCCGCGACTGGTATCCCCGGTGGACCCGCTGGCCGAACTGGCTGATGAGCGAAGTCGCCATCGGCGCCTGCGACCTGGCGGAGGTGCTGGGCAGCGCCGTGGCCCTCAACCTGCTGTTCCATATCCCGCTGCTCTGGGCGGTCATCATCACCGGCCTGGACGTGCTGCTGCTGTTGGCGCTGCAGCGCTTCGGGATGCGCACCATCGAAGCCATCGTGCTGTTGCTCGTGGCCACCATCGGCGTCTGTTACTTCATCGAGATTTTCGTTCTTCCCCAGACCCAGCCCAGCTTTCTGGAGATGGGACGCGCGCTGATCGCGCCGAACTTCCACCAGTATGGGATGTTGTATGTCGCCATCGGCATCATCGGCGCGACGGTGATGCCCCACAATCTCTACCTGCACTCCGCCCTGGTGCAGAGCCGCCGGCTGCAGAAGGACGAACTGTCGATTCGGCGCGCGGTCCAGTTCAACACCCTCGACGCCGTCGTGGCCCTGACCGTCGCCTTCTTCGTCAACGCGGCGATTCTGGTGCTGGCGGCGATGGTGTTTTTTGGCAAGGAAAGCGTGACCGTATCGGGCGGGCAGGTAGTCAAGTTCAGCGCCGATAGTGATTGGATTCGGGTGGCGTATTTGACCCTGGCGCCGTTGCTGGGAACGACCGCGGCGAGCACCCTGTTTGCGGTGGCGCTGCTGGCCAGCGGACAGAGCAGCACCATCACCGGCACCCTCGCCGGGCAAGTGGTGATGGAAGGCTTCATGCACTGGCGCCTCAAGCCCTGGGTGCGGCGGCTCATCACCCGCTCGCTCGCGATTCTGCCGGCAGTCTTGGTTATCGGCCTGCGCGGCGACAGCAGCGTTACCGACCTGCTGACCCTCAGCCAGGTGGTGCTGGCGCTGCAGCTTCCGTTCGCCATGTTCCCGCTGCTGCACTTCACCGGTTCCCGCAAGCGCATGGGGACCTGGAAGAACGGTTGGTTCCTACTGGTTGCCGGTTGGGGCAGTGCTATTCTGATCACCGCGATGGACATTTATGGCCTGCCGGACTCGCTCAAAGCTGCCTGGCACGTCATCGCCGGCGGATGACGCCGGGGCGATAGAATCGGAACCGCCATGTACCACACCATTCTCGTGACGTTGGACGGCACGCCCACCGACCGGGCGATTATTGAACACATCAAGCAGCTCGCGGAGCTCGCGCACAGCCGTCTGGTGCTGCTCCATGTCGCCGATGGATGGGCCGCCCGGACCTATGGCCCGGACGCGGTCAGCCCGGAAATCGCCGAAGACACTGCCTACCTGCAAAAAGTCTGCGCCGAGTTTCAGTCTGCGGGCATTCCCACGGAGGCCGAACTGGCGTATGGCGAACCGGCCGAGCAAATCGTCCGCTGGGTCGAGCAGAAAGGTTGCGACCTGGTGGCGATGAGCACCCATGGACATCGCTTCCTCGCCGACCTGTTTCTCGGCACCACCGCCACCCGCGTCCAGCACAGTGTCCGCGTCCCCGTGCTTCTGCTCAGGGCGAAATAAAAGGCAGCCTACTTCTCCGGCTTTCCCTTCGTCCGCCGCAGATCCGGCGGGGTTTCATGCGTTTTTTCGCGATACTTCCCGCGCAGAGCTGCGCCCAGTGACACCGCGTCTTCGCCGAAGCGGTCGCGCAGACGGTCGGCGGCGCCCAGCGCCTGCCGCCACTTCTCCTGCTGCGCCGACTCCAGCAGCGGCAGTTGTCCCTCGGCTAGCTCGAGCGACGACACCTGCACCCCCAGCAGCCGCACCGCCCGGCCCCGCTTCCAGTGCCGCCCGAACAGGGTGCGCACCTCGTGCAGGATGTCCACGTCAAGCTGCGTCGTCTGCGGCCGCGTGTGGGCGCGCGTGAGGGTGGTGAAATCCGCGTAGCGCAGCTTGAGTTGCACCGTGCGCGCATGCAGCGACTGCTCGCGCAGCCGCCGCGCCACCAGCTCGGTCAGGCGCGCCAGCGTCGCCTCCAGTGCCGCCACGTCGGCTGTGTCCTCGTCGAAGGTGTGCTCGTGGCTGATTGATTTCGGCAGCTCCGCGGCGCCGATTTCCGTGTTGAACCACCCGCCGGCGTCCTCGCCGCGCGCTTTCCCCGCCAGCGCCAGGCCCCATTTGCCGAAACGTTCTTCCAGGAACTTCTCATCGAATTGCGCCAGCTGCCCCACGCTGTGAATCCCCAGCGCGTGCAACTCCTGCTCCATGACTTTGCCGACTCCCGGCACCTTGCGCACCTCCAGCGGTGCCAGCAGGCACGCCTCACAGCCCGGCACGGCCAGCAGCACCCCGTTGGGCTTGGCGAGATCGGAGCAGATCTTCGCCACCAGCCGCGAGTTGGCGATCCCGATCGAGCAGTTCAGCCGCGTCTGCACCGCGATGGCGCCGTGCAGCGCGTGCGCCGCCCGCAGCGGCGGCCCGTGCAGCCGTTCCGTGCCTCGCATGTCGAGATACGCCTCGTCGATCGAGGCCATCTCCACCTGCGGCGAAAACTCCTGCAGCACCCGCCGCACCTTCGCCGAGTACTCCACGTAGCGCTCCCGGTGGCCGTCCAGGAAGATGGCGTGCGGGCAGAGTCGCGCCGCAGTCCGCAGCGGCATGGCCGAGTGCACCCCGAACTTCCGCGCCTCGTACGACGACGCCGCCGCCACGCCCCGCGCATCGCGCGCTCCCCCGACTACCACCGCCTTCCCCTTCAGCGACGGGTCGAACAGCTCTTCCACGGAGACGAAGAACGCGTCCATGTCCACGTGGAAGATCATGTTGCGCACCTTATGCCGGTTCCACTCCCGGGGCAACCCGAGCCCCTTTCCGGTACTAGTGCAGTTTCAATCCTTCCTTGGATAAACTCCCAAGCGCACTCCAAACGCCAGACTCGCAGGCCGCGAACCTGGTGATAAGCGGTGGCAGCTCAGCCAAGATCGCGCAGCAGATTCAATACGGTATGCCTGATTACTTGGGTGCGTTTTGCGGTGCTTCAGACGATCCATCTCCCGAGCGATATGTTATTATACAAGGAAATATTATAACATATCTCCTGTACAAAGGATACCCTACCTAAGATAATATCTCCTAAGGTGCTATTAGAGAGGACATATGCCAAAAGTACCGATCACGGTCATGGGCTACCGCTGCGAACGGTGTGGCGGCGAATGGGTACCCAAAGACGCGGAGAAAGAACCTGTCGCCTGCCCGAAATGCAAGAGTCCGTATTGGAACCGCCCGCGTAAGGCGGCGTCGATGCTCACGTATGAGGATTTCCGCGACAAGATTCAGAAGGTGTTGAAGGAATCAGGCCCGCTGACATGGACGGAAATCAGAACAGCAGCAAAACTGCCTGAGAAGTTCCCGAACAACAAATGGGTTCATCGTCTTGAGCAGGACATCGGCCTGAAGCGGAACAAAGATGCGCACGGCATCATCAAGTGGAAGGTGGGCTAAACTGTGGCCATGCCACAGGCCAACAGACTGAATCTCCCAAGCGCGTCGGTAAAGCGACAATTTGAAAGCAAGGGCTTCTGGAACGATTGCCGATCAGCAGAGACAGCAGATTTCTTCACCATTGGATATGCCGGGCGAAAGACCGGCGAGATTCTCGAGGTGCTCAAAGCGCACGGCGTTCGCACGTTGGTAGATATTCGCCAGAACCCCGTAAGCATGTACCGGCCTGAGCTGAGCAAGAACAACTTGGCTCACCTCCTGGAAGAAAACGGCATCTATTATGCCCATTTACCGCAGCTCGGCGTTCCCCGCGACATTCGGGCTAAGGCTATCGAGACCGGAACCCGCGATGTGATCTGGGACTGGTACGACGAGCACGTCATCGCTTCGTTTTTGGGGCACAATTTGCATTTTTTTCTTAATGGCTTTGAGCACCCACTGGCCCTCATGTGTACCGAAATAGACCCGCAGGAATGCCATCGGCACCGGCTGTCGCTTGCACTTGAGCAGCTGGGCATGAGGGGATTCGACCTATGAAATAGATATGCCGCCGCAGGAAACCAAGAGAGCGCTGATTGTCGTTCGCACGTATCCGACTCCCGCGAAAACTGGCGTCGAGGTTTCCTGCACGGCTGCAATTACCGACAAAGGTGAATGGCTCCGCCTGTTCCCTGTGCCTTGGCGCTACCTTCCAGAAGATCAACGCTTCCGAAAATATCAGTGGGTCGAGCTTAACGTCACCAAAGCGAGCGATTCGCGCCCCGAAAGCTACAAACTCAAGCAGGACGGAATCACAATACTTTCGGAGCCTCTCTCAGCCGCACACCAATGGCAGGCGCGGAAAGGCGTTGTTTTCCCCCTCCGTGCTCATTGTCTGTGCTGTCTGGCAAGAGTGCGCGACGAGCAGGGGCACCCGACGCTCGGTATCTTTCGGCCAAGAGCCATTGAGCGCCTAACCATAAAACCTGAAAGCGCAAGCTGGACTGACGCTCAACTGGCGATACTGCGCCAAGAACACCTGTTCGCGGAGAAACCGAAGAAGGAACTGGAAAAAGTTCCTTTCAGCTTTCGCTACGAATTTCGGTGTGACCACGACGAGTGCTCAGGTCACAGGTTCATCTGCACCGACTGGGAGATGGGAGAATCGTGGCGCAAATGGAGCGCCGAATACGGCGACGACTGGGAGGTTAAGTTTCGCCAGCGATACGAAACCGAGATGATCGAGAAGTACGACACCCATTTCTACGTGGGTACCGTTCGCCAGCACCCGCACATCTGGATTATTGTAGGCTTGTTTTATCCGCCACGTTCGATAGAGGGACCTGGATTATTCGACCAAGAGCCTACCGCTGTCCTGTAGCCTCGCGCACAACACGCACGGCGGCTTGGCTGAAATCCTCGCGGTTCCGTGCCCGTTGTCGGATGCGCTTGCCCAGGACCTTAACGATTCTGTCAGCCTTTAGCTGATTCTTTTGGCCTTCCATTTCGTCAAGGAGGCGCCTTACGATTTGAATGTCCGTCGCTTTCATGCAGGACAGTTTACGCCGTTCCTGCTGCCTGGGAATCCGGCCCCGATTTCAAACTGCACCACTAGCCCGCTTCCTTTTGCCTTTTTCCTTTTGCCTTTTGCCATTAGTCTTTCCCCCATGAAGGTCCTGCTGCTCGGCAACGGGGGGCGCGAACACGCCCTGGCCTGGAAGCTGCGGCAGTCGCCGCGCCTCACGCAGCTGGTCTGCGCGCCCGGCAATGGCGGCATCGCCGAGTTGGCCGAGTGCCTGCCCGTGGACCTCGGCAATCTCGACGCCATGCTGGCACTGGCCGCCGAGGTCCGTCCCGACCTCACCATCGTCGGCCCCGAGCTGCCGCTGAGCGTCGGCATCGTCGACGCCTTCCAGCAGCGCGGCTGGCCCATCTTCGGCCCCACCCAGGCCGCCGCCCGCCTGGAAACGAGCAAGAGCTTCGCCAAGGAGTTCATGCTCCGCCACCACATCCCCACCGGCCACTTCGCCATCTGCCCCGACGGGATCGAGCTTCGCGACGCGCTTGCCCACCTGCACGCGCCCCTGGTCGTGAAAGCCGACGGCCTCGCCGCCGGCAAGGGCGTCGTCATCGCCAAAACCAAGGAAGAAGCCTTGCAAGTTGGCAGCGAGATGCTGAGCGGCGAGCTGCTCGGCGACGCCGGCCACCGCGTGGTGCTGGAAGAGTTTCTCGAAGGCGAGGAGCTCTCGTTCCTGGTGATCAGCGACGGTGAGCGCGTCGTGCCCCTGGCCGCGGCGCGCGACCACAAGCGCCTCGGCGACGCCGACACCGGCCCCAACACCGGCGGCATGGGCGCTTACTCCGCCGACGCCCTGCTCGACTCCCACATGACCGAGTGGCTGCTGGCCCACATCGTGCGCCCCGTCATCGCCGGCATGCAGCAGGAAGACAACCCCTACCGCGGCGTCCTCTACTGCGGCCTGATGATGACCGCGCGCGGCCCCATGGTGCTCGAGTTCAACTGCCGCTTCGGCGATCCCGAAACCCAGCCCATCCTCATGCGCCTCGAGAGCGACCTGCTCGACGCCTTCGAGGCCGCCGTCGCCGGGCGCTCCAGCCCCGGCGACGTGCACTGGTCGCCGGAGGCGGCGGCCTGCGTGGTCATGGCGTCCGCCGGCTATCCCGGCAAGCCCGAGACCGGCAGGAAAATCGCCGGCCTGGCTGACGCCGCGGCACTGGCCGGCGTGCAGGTCTTCCACGCCGGGACGGCGCGCCGCGACGACGGCATCTACACCGCCGGCGGCCGTGTGCTCGGCGTCACCGCCCGCGGCGCTTCCCTCGCCGCCGCCGTCGACCGCGCCTACGCAGCCGTGGCCTGCCTCGGCTTCGACGGCATGCAGTTCCGCCGCGACATCGGCCGCCGCGCCTAGCGCGCGGCCCTCCCGCGCGCGCTACTGGCCACTGCCTCTGGTAAGCTGCCATAATTAATCATGGCGGTTCTTCGCCACCAGATCGAGAGCAACACCCTGCCCGCGGCGCGTTTCCGCGACCTCATGAACTCGCTGCGAGAGTCGCGTCCCAACGACGATCTGGAACTCGTCACCAAGGCCTTTGAATTCTCCCAGCGTCTGCATGCCGGCCAGAAGCGCGCCTCCGGCGACCCCTACCTCATCCATCCCGTCGAGGTCGCGCTCGTCCTCGCCGAGATGAAGATGGACCCCACCGCCATCGCCGCCGGCCTGCTGCACGATTCGGTCGAAGACACCTCCATCACCATCGAAGAAATCCAGAAGGAATTTGGCGACCAGGTGGCGCACATCGTGGAAGGCGTCACCAAGATCAGCAAAATCGATCTCGCCGGCCGCGAGGAGCGCCAGGCGGAAAACGTCCGCAAGATGGTGCTGGCCATGGTCGACGACATCCGCGTCGTCCTCATCAAGCTCGCCGACCGCCTGCACAACATGCGCACCCTCGAGCACCTCCCGCCCGAGCGCCAGCAGCAGATCGCGCGCGAGACGCTGGAAATTTACGCCCCCATCGCCTACCGCCTCGGCATGGGCAAGATCCGCGGCGAGCTGGAGGACCTCGCCTTCCGCTACGTCGATCCCATCGCCTACGAGCAGCTGAAGCATACGGTCGAGGAGCGCCGCAAGACCGGCGACGCCTTCCTGGCCCGCGTCGCCGAAGTCATCCGCGAAAAGCTCAAGGAAAACGCCGTCGAGGCCAGCGTCGACAGCCGCATCAAGCGCCTCTACAGCATCCAGCAGAAGCTCCACCGGCAGCGCATCGCCGTCGACCAGGTCTACGACCTGCTCGCCGTCCGCATCATCACCCGCTCGGTGAAGGACTGTTACGGCGCGCTCGGCGCCATCCACAACCTGTGGCGCCCCGTGCCCGGCCGCATCAAGGACTTCATCGCCATGCCGCGGCCCAACTTCTACCAGTCACTCCATACCACCGTGATCGCCGAAAACGGCACCCCCTTCGAGGTCCAGATCCGCACCGATGAGATGCACAAGATGGCGGAAGAAGGCATCGCGGCGCACTGGAAGTACAAGGACGGCCCGGTCAGCGTCCGCGACGAGCAGCGCCTCTCCTGGCTGCGCCAGGTGGTCGAGTGGCAGCGCGACCTCACCGATCCCGCCGAGTTCCTCTCCACCCTCAAAGTCGATCTCTACCCCGAAGAGGTTTACAGCTTCACCCCCAAGGGCAAAGTCGTGATCCTGCCGCGCGACGCCACTCCGGTGGACTTCGCCTACAGCGTCCACACCGAGGTCGGGCACACCTGCATCGGCGCGCGCGTCAACGGCCGCATGGTCCCGCTGCGCTACAAGCTGCGCTCCGGCGACATCGTCGAGGCCCTTACCCAGGCCGGCCACCATCCCAGCCGCGACTGGCTCAGCTTCATCAAGTCGTCGCGCGCCCGGCAGAAGATCAAGCACTGGCTCAACGTGCACGAGCGCGAGCGCGCCATCGAAATCGGCCGCAAGCTCATCGACAAGGAAGCGCGCAAGTACCGCGTCTCCCTCAAGTCCATCGACGAGCCCTCCTTCCAGCGCGTGGCCGGCGACTATGGCCTCGGCCGCCCCGACGACCTGCTGGCCGGCATCGGGTACGGCAAGTATTCCGCGCGCCAGGTGCTGGGCCGCCTGCTGCCCCCCGACGTCAAGCCCCCTGAACCCCCGCGGGCCGACGGCGAAGACAAGCCCGGCGCCTTCACCAGCGTCGTCCGCCGCGTCTTCGGCGGCGACTCCCACGCCATCAAGGTCAAGGGCCACGACGACCTGCTGGTCTACCGCGCCCGCTGTTGCAATCCCATCCGCGGCGAAGACATCGTCGGCTACGTCACCCGCGGCAAGGGCGTCGCCGTCCACGCCCGCTCCTGCCCCAACGTCCAGAACCTGATGTACGAGATTGACCGCAAGATCGACGTCGAGTGGGGGCGCGACCAGCTTCGCAAGCAGGGCTACCCGGTCAAGCTCACCCTCTTCTGCGACGACCGCGCCGGCATGCTCAAGCAGATCACCGCCGTCATCAGCGACGACAACACCAACATCCGCAATATCGAGGCCCGCACCGGCAACCAGCAGGCCACCATCGACCTGGTCATCGAGATCGAAGACCTCAAGCACCTGGAGAAGATGATCAGCGCTCTGCGCAAACTCCCCGGCATCCGCGACGTCCAGCGCGTCCAGAAGCTCTAGGGGTTCATCTGCTGTTCCTGAGCTCTTGCTCGAAACTCGAAACCTGAAACTCGAAACTTCTTCTTTGTTGTCATTCCGAGCGCAGCGAGGAATCTGGGTTTTGCTCTGGGCTCTGACTCGAAACTCGAAACCCGAAACTCGAAACTTCTTCTTGTGCTACCTTCTTCTGCTCATCCCAGGAGCCCTCATGCTCGACGCTGTCTCCACCCCCGACGCCCCGCAGGCCATCGGCCCGTATTCCCAGGCCATCAAGACCAACGGCTTCGTTTTCTGCTCGGGGCAGATCGCCCTCGATCCCGCCACCATGCAAGTCGTCCCCGGCGACGTCCGCGCCCAGACCGAGCGCGTCTTCCGCAACCTCAGCGCCGTGCTCGCCGCCGCCGGCACCGGCTTGCCTCGCGTCGTCAAGACCACCGTCTTTCTCAAGACCATGGCCGACTTCGCCGCCATGAACGAGGTCTACGCCACGTTTTTCGCCGGCCACCGTCCCGCCCGCTCCACCGTCGCCGCCGCCCAGCTTCCCCGCGACGTCCTGGTGGAAATCGACGTCATCGCTTTGGTCTGACGCAGGAATTCACGGAGCGCTCCGATCTCAAGATCTCCCGATCTCCCGATCTCCCGATCTCCCCTCCCCCCTCCCCCCTCCCCCGGTGATCCCGAGATCCAAAGGACTTAGCGGCAAGATCCCGAGGGGAAGGGACTTAGCGGAATTGGAGAGCAGCGACGAGAGAGGGCCAGGTTAGCAACGCGGGAAAGCGCCTGTCAATAACTTTATTGGCAGTGTTTTGTTAAGCATAAGCTTTAAGATATTGAAGAAAGGGAGCGGACAAGGGAGAAAGGGGCGCTCTGCAAGGGCGAGCGCCCAGGGTACTCACCAGCGCCGTAGGCGCGGCAGAAAATAGCCCGGCGTTTTAACGCCGGGAAAGGGTTGATTCAAATAGCTCCGAGTCCCGTAGGGACGGCACCATCTGTGCTACAGTGCGCGGCAATGACGAAGAACCAGCTCTTCTACGGCGACAACCTGAAGGTGCTGCGCGACCACGTCAAGGACGAGTCCGTGGACCTCGTCTATCTCGACCCGCCCTTCAACAGCCGGCAGGACTACAACGTGCTCTTCAAGGAGCACGATGGGACGAAGGCGGCGTCGCAGATTCGGGCCTTCGAGGACACCTGGGAATGGAACCTGGAAGCGCAGCGGGCCTGCGAAGAAATCGTCGAGGGCGGCGGGCGCGTGGCCGACGCCATGCGGGCCTTCCGCACCTTCCTCGGCAACAGCGACATGATGGCCTACCTGGCCATGATGGCGCCGCGGCTGATGGAACTCCGCCGGGTGCTCAAGGAGACAGGCTCGATTTACCTCCACTGCGATCCAACGGCCAGCCACTACTTGAAGATTTTGATGGATGGCATCTTCGGTGCCACGAAGTTCCGAAACGAAGTTGTCTGGAAGCGTTCTGACGCCCACAGTGACGCGAGGCAGGGAGCAAGACATTACGGCCGCATACACGACATTCTTCTCTATTTCAGCAGGGGCGACGCACCATACTTTGGGCAGCCCTACAACCCCTTGCCCGAGAGCACAGCCGAGAATTGGTACCGAAACGTCGAGCCGGGAACAGGCCGGCGATACAACAAGGCTGACATAACCGGACCGGGCGGGGCCGCGAAGGGCAACCCACATTACGAATGGAAAGGTGTAACCAGATACTGGCGGTATTCGAGAAAGAAGATGGAGGAACTCGAAGCCGCTGGCCGACTGGTGTATTCGAAGAGTGGAATGGTCTACGAGAAGCGGTATCTAGACGACAGCAAGGGAGTTGCCATTCAGGATTGGTGGGACGATATCTCCATGCTTCGCGGCATAAGCCGGTCGGGGGAACGTCTCGGCTATCCAACCCAAAAGCCGGAGGCGCTGCTGGAGCGCATTATCAAGGCGAGCAGCAACGAAGGCGACGTGGTGCTCGATCCGTTCTGCGGGTGTGGGACAGCGATTGCGGTAGCACAGCGGCTGAGGCGGCGCTGGATTGGCATCGACATCACGCACCTCGCGGTCAACCTGATCAAGCAGCGTCTGCTCGACGCCTTCGGCGAAGCAGTCGCGGAAAGCTACGAGGTTCACGGCGAGCCGGAGTCGCTGGCGGACGCGCAGCAACTCGCGAAGGAAGATGCCTACGAGTTTCAGTGGTGGGCGCTGGCACTGGTCGGGGCGCGGCCCTATGAGAAAAAGAAGGGCGCCGACGAGGGCATTGACGGGCGGCAGTATTTCCACGACGACAAGAGCGGAAAGTCGAAGCAGATCATTCTGTCGGTGAAGTCGGGTGGCGTTGGCGTCTCGCAAGTCCGCGATTTGCGCGGCGTGGTCGAGCGCGAGAAGGCGGAGCTGGGGGTCTTCATTACCTTGGAGCCGCCGACCAAGCCCATGGAGAAGGAAGCTGTCTCGGCGGGCTTTTACGAATCCCCGTGGGGCAGCAAGCACCAGCGGATCCAAGTCCTCACCATTGAGAAGCTGCTGGGCGGGGCCGCGATTGATTATCCCCGAGCCCACGACGTCACCTTCAAGAAGGCGCCCAAGGCGAGGGCGGCGGTGGAGAAGACCATCCCGCTACCGCTAGATGACGACGAACCCTCTTGATCTCTGTGCCGTCCCTACGGGACTCGGGCCTATCCAAATCAACCCTTTCCCGGCGTTGAAACGCCGGGCTATTCTCTGTCGCGCCTACGGCGCTGGGGCCACGGGTGTACGCGCCGCAACCGCAGGGGCAGAGCGCCGAACTGAATCGCGGGCGAGTCGCCCGCGTCCACGCGAGAGATGGCACGAAGTGATTGCGGAACTGCGGAATTGCCGAACTGCGGAATTGAAAACGCCGCTGCCGGCGGCGGTGGCAATTCGGCAATGGCACTGCCGTTCCTCAGGGGACTCGGGCCTATCCAAATCAACCCTTTCCCGGCGTTGAAACGCCGGGCTATTCTCTGTCGCGCCTACGGCGCTGGGGCCACGGGTGTACGCGCCGCAACCGCAGGGGCAGAGCGCCGAACTGAATCGCGGGCGAGTCGCCCGCGTCCACGCGAGAGATGGCACGAAGTGATTGCGGAACTGCGGAATTGAAAACCTCGCTGCCGGCGCACGGCACATCACCGGCGGCCGCGGCCCCGCACGCCGCTGATCGCCGCCGGCCCAACGAAAAGCCCGGCCGGGGGCGGCCGGGCTACACACACAGTCAAAGCGTCGGTCTTACCAGGCGCGGCAGGCGTTTTCGCGCACCATGGGCTGGCCCGCTTTGCAGTTCCACGCTTTCTGGAACTCGGGCATGTTCTGCACCACGCCGTTGACGCGGAAGCGTCCCGGGGAGTGCGGGTTGGTCTGGACTTGCAACCGCAGGCCCTCGGGACGCGCGTTCTGGCACCAGATCTGGCCGTAGCCGAGGAAGAGGCGCTGCTCGGGGGTAAAGCCGGCGAGGGTTTGCGGCGTCTTGCCTTGCAGCAGGGCCTGCAAGGCCATGTAGGCGAGGCGCAGCCCGCCGTTGTCGGCGGTGTTTTCCCCGAGGGTGAGCCGCCCGTTGACGTGCAGCCCGGGGAGCGGCTCGAACGAGCTGTATTCGTCGGCGATGCATCCGGTGCGCTGCTGGAACTCCTTGTTGTCCTGCTCGCTCCACCAGTTGCGCAGGTTGCCCTGGCCGTCGAACTTGGCGCCCTGGTCGTCGAAGCCGTGGGTGAGTTCGTGGCCGATGACGGCGCCGATGCCGCCGAAGTTCACCGCGTCGTCGCCGTCCTTATCGAAGAAGGGCGGCTGCAGGATGCCGGCGGGGAAGTTGATGTTGTTGTTGGGCGGACTGTAGTAGGCGTTGACGGTGGGCGGCGTCATCCCCCACTCGGTTTTGTCCACCGGCTGCCCGATGCGCGCCAGCTGGCGGTGGAACTCGAAGTTGGAGGAGCGGCGCAGGTTGCCGATGGCTTCGCCGCGCGCCACCTCGACCTTGGAGTAGTCGCGCCACTTGTCAGGATAGCCGATCTTGTCGCTCACCGCGGCCAGCTTGACCAGCGCTGCCTGCTTGGTGGCTTCCGTCATCCAGGAGAGCGACTTGATGTCCTGCTCCATCATCTGCTTGATGAGGCGGACGAGTTGCAGGGTGCGTTCCTTGCCCGCCGGGCCGAAGGTGCGCTCCACGTAGGGCTGGCCCAGCAGCTCGCCGAGGTCGCGGTCGGTGGCGCGGGTGCAGCGCTTCCAGCGCGGCTCCTGCTGCTCGATGCCGCGCAGCACCTTGCTGTTGAAGGCGAAGTCCTCCTCGACGAACTTGTCGGGGAGCATGGAGGCGGCGTTGCTCAGCAGGTGCCAGCGCAGGTAGGACTTGATAGCGCCCAGGTCGCTGCCGCCGGCCACCTGCTCCACCGCGTGCACGAAATCGGGGGCGGAGACGTTGACCAGGTCGAAGCTGGGGGCGCCGATGCCGCTGAGGTAGCGGTCCCAGGAGAAGGCCGGGGTCAGGGCCACGAATTCGCGCCGCGTCATGGGATGGTAGCGGTTCAAGGGGTCGCGCATCTTGACCCGGTCCATGGTGGCGGTGGCGAGCGCGGTCTCGATCTCCATCACCGCCCTGGTCTCGGCGGCGGCGCGCTCGGGAGTGTCGCCGGCGAGCACGAACATGTTCTGCGCGTGCTTGATGTAGGCCTCGCGGCGCTGCACGCTGCGGTCGTCGGTCTTCAGATAATCGTCGCGGTCGGGCAGGCCGAGGCCGCCCTGGCCGGTGGTGGCGATCATCTTCGACGCGTCTTTCAGGTCGGGGGAGGCGCCGAAGCCGAAGAGCACCCGGATCCCGTTGTTGTGCAGGTAGGCGATGGTGGCAGGGACGTCGGCGGCGGTCTTCATGCCGTCAATGCGGCGCAGGGCCTCGGTGAGCGGCTCCAGGCCCTTCTTGTTGATCGTCTCCGTATCCATGCAGGCGGCGTAGAAGTCGCCGATTTTCTTTTCCAGCGGCGAGTGCGGGGCGGCGGCGGCCTGGTCGAGAATGTCGTGCAGGACCGCCTGGTTGCGCTCGGCGAGCTCGTTGAAGCGCCCCCAGCCGGCCTGGTCGGCGGGAATGGGATGGGTCTTCATCCAGCCGCCGCAGGCAAACTGGTAGAAGTCGACGCAGGGATCGGTGCTGCGGTCGAGCTGGGTGAGGTCGAAGCCGGGAATGGGTGGCGCGGGTTGCGCTGGGTTTTGGGCGACGGCAGCCACGATGAGAAGAAGAATGACTAAGAGAAAACGCATATAGCCACCTCGGACGAGCGCTGATAAGACCCGCTATTGTAGCAAGATAGGGATCCTTCGACTCTGCGGCGGCGACGCCGCCGCTCCGCTCAGGATGACCACCCAAGAAAAAGACCCTCGGGTGCGTGCGCCCGAGGGTCCGAGGAGGCGGTGCTTGGAGTACTAAAAAGACTTATTGCGGCGGGCGCGTTTCGCGATCGCGCTGCTGGCGTTCGAGTTCCCGCTGCAGCTCGCGCTCCTGGCGCTCGCGTTCCTGCTCCTGGCGGCGCACGTTACGCTCCATGTTCTGCTGCGCCTGGCGCATGGCGCGCTCGACCTCGCGGTTGGCGCGCTCCACGGCCACACCCGTGCTCTGGGTCGCCAGCCGGGTGCTCTGTTCGAGCGCGTTGCGGGCAGCCGCTTCGATCTCCGGCCCCAGGTCGGCGAGCCGATCGAGGCCTTCGAGATAGAGCGTGGTGCCGTCGAAGAGCTGCCCGCGCGGCTCCGGCAGCTTCACACTGATGGTCTGCTCGCGCTTGTCGCGGACAATGGTGAGGCTGACGGCGCCGGTGTTGTGCTCGCGCATGGCGCTGTGCCAGTCGGAGAGGTCGGTGATGCGCTGGTTCTGCACGCGGGTGATGACGTCGCCAGCCTTGAGTCCCGCGGCTTCGGCCGGACTCCCCTTCTCCACCGAGCGGACCAGGAGGCCCTGGCCGTTGGTGACGCCGAAGAACTCGCCCAGCTGCGGCGTCAGGCTTTCCAGGATGGCGCCGATGCGCCCGGTCGAGGTGCGGGTAGTGAACACCTGGATGTCGGGTATCTCGACGTTGATGGGCGGAATCGGGGGAATGACGATGCGCCCCGGCCCACTGAAGGAACGCTCCATGACGCCGCGGTCGGCGAGCTGCGCGGTCATGCTCATGGGCTTGCCTTCGCGGCTGATGCTGAGCGCGACGCTGCGGCCGGCAGGGGTCTCGTGGATCATGCGCTTTATCTGCTCGACGCTCTCGACCTTCTGCCCGTTGAAACTGAGGATGACGTCGTGCTCTTTGAGGCCAGCCTTGGCCGCGGGTGAGTCCTGGTCGATCATGGTGATCTCGGCGCCGGTTTCCTGGGTCAGCTTGAGGGCGCCGAGGCGCTCTTTGGAGACGTCGCTGAGATAAACGCCGAGATACGAGCCACTGCCAAAGCCGCTGACGACGACGCGCGGGGCGGTGGCAGCGCGCACTTTGATCTTTTCCTTCTCTTTATCCTTGTCCTGCGGCGGAGCCGGGGGCGCCGGCGCGGTCGCGGCCTGCGGCGGCGCAGTGGGCGCAGCCAAGGCGGGCAGCGCGGGTGGCGGTACTTGCGCCATGGCGACGGCCGCCAGGGCCACCCACAACAGCGGCTTGATCGAGTAATGATTCACAACTTCCTCCCTGGACCCTCGCCGCCGGCCCTCGGCCTGCGGCCCTCAACCCTCGTACCTTAGAGACGTGGCAGCGCGCGCAACGTCAACCACAATCACTGCGGCGCGGACGCCTTGCGAATATCGATGTCGCCAATGCTGGTGCGCAGCTTGAGCAAGGGGCCACCGCCGTTAAGCGCGCCTTGCGCGAACCACTCGCGCGGCCCGAAATCGGCGCCCTCGGCGGAAATTTTCAGTTCCGGAAAATCGGAGCGGATTTTGTGCCCGGAGGCCATCTCGATGGCGGCGCGCACGCTGCACGCCAGCTTGGGACCGAGGTACACGGTGATGTCGCCTGCGGTGGTTTGCAACACGGAGGCAGCGAAGCCGCGTCCCACGAACTCGGCGGTGATGCCGCCGGCCGCAGTCTCGGCCTGCGCGCCGCGCTCCAGTTTCCACAAGGTGATGCCGCCCCCGGCGGTCGCGGCGTCGACCAGGCCGCGGGCCGAGGCCAGGCGGATGTTGCCGCCCGCGGTCTTCAAGAAGGCGGTGCCGCCGACTTCCCCGGCTTCGACGTTGCCGCCGGCGGTGGTGGCCCGAAGATCGCCGCCCACCTGGCGCACATGAATGCTGCCGCCCATGGTCTCCAAGGTGGCGAGCTGGCGGATGACGCCGGCGCGAATGTCGCCGCCATAGGTGGTGGCAATGAGCTGGCCGCCAATGTTCTCGACGATGATGCTGCCGCCGGCGCTCTTCAGCATGGCATCGCCGCCAGCGGTGCCCACGTTCACACCGCCGCCCATGGTGGCGGCGCGGATAGCGCCGCCGATGTTGTCGAGCCTAATGCTGCCGCCGGCGGTCTCCGTCTCCAAGCGGCCGGCGATGTTGTTGACAATGACGCCGCCGCCGCGGGTCTGCACGTTGACGAATTCGAGTTCCCGCGGGGACTGGATGCTGAACTCGGCGGACATGCGGTGCGAGCTGTCGCCGCCGATCCATTCGCCGCGCAGCACCGCAGTGTCGCCCTGGCGGGTGCCGACCACGCGGAACTGCTCGAACTCGTGCCGCGCGCGCGCTTCGCTGGCGGTGACGAGCCGTTTCCGGACGGTGTAGGTGATGCCGCTGGCCCCACCCTGCACGTTCACCGAGCCGACCTGGGTGTCGATGCGCAGGTTGCGCGCCGGGGGCAGGGTGCCGGTGGTCTCCTCGACCCAGGCGTTACCGTCGCGATAGACGCGTGGTCCCGGCTGCGCCCAGGAAGCACCTGCCAGCCCGAGCAGGAGCGCCAGCGTGACCGTGTGTTGAACTGCCTTTTTCACCGTTTCTCCTTCGACCCCAATTCCCTCGCCGGTGCGGGGCGCGGCCGCGAGCGGCCGGCCCCCACCCTCTCTAGTCAATCCCCGAAGTGGAGTTGAGCGCCTCTTGCGCCTTGCGCCGGATGTACTGGTTGCGATCGTTGCGCGCCAGGTCGGTGAAGACGTGGCGCACCGCCGCATCGGCGCGCGCGGCCTCGAGGGCGTGCATGGCCTCGGTGCGGACGCCGGGCGAACTGTCGTTCATCAGCGCCTCCAGCACCGCATCCCGCGCCCGGACGTCGTCCTTCACGTACTTGCCGAGCGCTTCCACCGCCTTCAGGCGCACGCCGGGGTTGCTGTCATAGCGCAGCGAGTACATCAGCGATTCGCGCACGCGCTGGTCGTCGGTCGACTGCGCCAGGAAGTTCACCGACTCCATGCGCAGCCCCGAGTTCAGGTTGTTGTGCGCGGCGAAGAGCAGGAGCTGCTGGATTTGCGGATCAGCCAGCGAGCCCTCGGCCTGGTCGTGCAGCATCTTGTCGAACTTGATCTCCACCTTGTTGGTGCCGGGCTGCTGCTCGATGGAGCGAATGCCGACAATGGAAGCTTCCTGCGCACCGCCCGGCGCCGTCTGCGTGGCGACGAGGCCGCCGCGAACGCTGGTGGCGATCTTCCAGGTGGTGAGAGTGCCGGCGGCGAAGCCGAAGATGAGCAGCGCCATGGAGAGCGCCGGGGCCACCCGCAACTGCCCCAGCAGGTGCGCGAAATCGAAGGTGAAGCGGCCCCAGCCGTGGGACTGGTGGGCGCCCTCGAGCGCTTCCTCGAGGCGCATGCGCGAAGCGGCCAGCAGATTGGGCGAAGGCTCGGGCGGCTCCAGCAGCGACATGGTGGCGCGCAGGGTATGGAGCGTCTTCACCTCCGCGGCGCAGGCGGAACAGCGCTGCAGGTGCTGATCGAGCTCGAAACGAACGTCGTCGGGCAGCTCGTCGTAGACCAGCAGCGCGGCGTTGGCTTTTACGTATTCGCAGTTCATAACTACGTCCTTGGTGGTTGGCCGCCGGCCGTTGGACCAGCGCCCTGCGGATGACAATCGAAATATGGCGAGCGGTTCATCGCATCGTGGCCAGCGAGCTACGCAACTTCTGCGTGGCCCGGAAGAGGGTGTTCTTGGCCGTCTCTTCGGTGGTGTGCAGCATTTCGCCGATGGTGCGCAGCTTGAGGCCCTGGTAGTGCTTCAGCTCAAAAACCATGCGTTCGCGCGGGGTGAGCCGCTGCAGCGCGCGGGCAATCATGCCGCCGAGTTCGCGGCGCATGAAGTCACGCTCGGGGTTGGCCCCGGCGCGCGCGTCGGCGACCTGGTCCAGCAGGTCGTACGCCTGGCCCTCGCCGTCCACCTGGGTGCTGGAATCTTCCTTGCGCACGCTCTTCTTGCGCAGCTGGTCGAGGCAGAGGTTGGTGACGATGCGGTAGACCCAGGTGTAAAAGGAGCACTCGAAACGGAAGCTGCCGATGTTGCGGTAGGCCTTGAGGAAGGCGTCCTGGTAAATGTCCTGGGCCTCGGTTTCGGAGCCGGTGAGGTGGAGGGCGAGGCGGAGCACGGCGTGGTCGTAATGCCGCACCAGTTCCTCGAAGGCCTCGCGGTTGCCGCGTTGGGCCTCGCGGATCAGGGTGGCATCGTCCAGGCGGTTGAGGTTCTGACCGGCCATGTTGCGGACCCCGCCGGCGAGCCCGGGCTGGGCCCGCTGGGGCTGGATTCCCGAAATTGCTAGCTCCGATACCATACCGCGATTCCCGCTCTGATCGGTGGCCGAAGCGGACTTTTCCGGCGGCTGTGGCGAAACCGGCTCGCCGCTACGGGGCCGCGCGGGTTGTGCTCCCCCAGCCGACACTGGCGCTGTGCTTTCCGGCCTTCAACTGCTGGCTCTCGTCGCGCATAGGTTGGACGTGTCCGAAAACGAACGGTGAGCAGGAAAAGCAGCTGCTGGCTGCTGGCTGCTGGCTCCTGGCTCCTGGCTGCTGGCATGCGAATCGAAGCGTTTCTGGAGGGCGGTGCTGGCTGTGCCGCTGCTGCTCCAAGTGGCTGTGGCACAAGACTTTTGGCAGGAGAAGGCGTTGGCAGTTGGCAGTTGGCAGTTGTCAGTGGCCAGCGGTCAGCGATCAAAAAGAGGTCAGCCACAGATTCGACAGATCTCCACAGATGGTCTGGGTTGATCCGTGAAATCCGTGGCTGAGTTTTTTACTGCTCGGTTTCGACGGCTTCCGGCTTGATCTCGACCTGCACCGTGGTGGTGACGTCGCGATGCAGGCGGATGGGCACGCTGAACACGCCCAGGGCCTTCAGCGGGTCGGCGAGGTGGATCTTGCGGCGGTCGATGGTGAAGCCGCGGCGCTCGAGTTCGTGCGCGATGTCGCCGGAGGTGACTGAGCCGAACAGCTGTTCGTGCTCGCCGGCGCGGCGGGTGAAGGTGAGCTTCACGCCGTCGAACTGCCGGCTGAGGACCTCGGCGTCGCCCTTCTCGCGCGCCGAGCGGCGGACGGCCGAGGCCTTCATCTGGGTGATGACCGCCTTGTTGGCCGGGGTGGCCTCAATGGCCAGCTTGCGGGCCAGGAGGTAGTTACGGCCGTAGCCGTCGGCGACCTTCACCACGTCGCCGCGCGCGCCCAGCTTGGGTACGTCTTCTTTCAGGATGACTTCCATCGTCGTTGCTCCCATCTCTTGATTCGGAAGCTCGCGGCGGCGGTTCAACCGCTCGCCTGGGGCTCGCGGCGGCCGGTCGCTCGCCTGGACCGTTCGCTCGCTTCCCTTACCGCCCGCGCCCCGCGAAGGGGAGCAGGGCGATATTGCGGGCCTGCTTGATGGCGCCCGTGAGGCGGCGCTGGTGCGGCGTGCAGACGCCGGAAAGGCGCCGGGGCACGATCTTGCCGCTCTCGGCGACGAACTGCGAGAGCAGCCGCACGTCCTTGTAGTTGATGGCGTCGATCTTCTCGACGCAGAACTTGCAGACCTTCTTGCGGCGGAAATACTTGCGCCCGCCGGCATCGCGTCCCCCGGGACGCCCGCCGGGACGGGGGCCGGGGCCGGAAGGCCGTTCGCCGGCCGGCCGCTCCGGACGGTCTCCGGCCGGGCGCTCGGGACGCTCGGCCGTCGCCGTCGCGCCTGGTGGTCTCGTGGTTTCTTCAGCCATGATCGGTACCCTTTCGTCAGTTCGAAATTTGGACGTTCGCGCCGACGCTCTTGGCGTTGGCGGCCGCGGGCTCGCCGCCGGGCTCCGCCGGGGCGGGTGGCGGCTCCGGTGCCCGCTTCACGTGGGTGGCGCGGATGGCCTTGATCTTGTCGATGCGCTTCTGCTCCTCGTCCACGCGCACGGTGAGGAACTTGATGACCGGCTCGGTGACGCGCAGGCGGCGTTCCACCTCCTGCATGACGGCGCCGTTGCCCTCAATGGTGAGCAGGACGTAGATGCCGTCCGGGAACTTGCGCACGGTGTAGGCGAGGCGCCGCTTGCCCATGCGTTCGACGTTCTTGATGCTGCCGCCGGCGGTGGTGACGTGCGTCTCCAAGGTGGAGAGGAGGCGCTCCTGCTCCTCCTCCGGCATGTCGGGACGCACGATGAACATCAGTTCGTAAGTACGCATTTCAGTTGTTCTCCAAAACCTTCCGCCCCCGCGGGCCAGTTCTCAGTTCCCGGTTCCCAGTTCTCAGAACAACCACGCCCGCGGTCCTCTGCGAACTGCGAACCGGGAACTGAAAACTACGCTTCCGCCGTCTCTTCCTTCTCCGGCTTGCGGTTAAAGCGATTCATGGCCGCCGCTACGCCCTCGCGCACGATGGTCTCGACCGCTTCCGCGCCGCGATCGAGGAGCTCGTCATAGCGCGCATACTCCGCGCGCTTAATCGGCGCCAGCACATAGCGGGCGGCGTCGACGTCGTGCGCGGGCGCAATGCCCAGGCGCACGCGCATGATCTCCTCGGTCCCCAGCGCGCCCAGGATGCTCTGCATCCCCTTGTGCCCCGCCGACGAGCCGCGCGCGCGGATGCGCAGGGCGTCGAGCGGCAGGTCGAGCTCGTCGTAGACCACGATCACATCCTGCGCCGGTTGGAGCTGATACTCCGCCACCAGCTCCTGCACCGCCAGCCCGCTCAGGTTCATGTAAGTCTCGGGCTTGGCCAGCAGGACCTCGTGCTCGGCAATGCGGCCCCGCCCCGTCTGCGCCCGGCAGTGGCGGTTGGCGATCCGCACCTGATGGCGCTCCGCCAGCCGGTCCACCACCAAGAACCCGATGTTGTGCGGCGTGAATTGGTACTCGATGCCGGGATTGCCGAGTCCGACGATGAGCTTCAATTCGCGCCACCACGTTTCGCGTTACGCGTTCGGGTTTCGCGGGCAGCACTCGCGCCGGTGACGCGCAACGCGTATCCCGAAACGCGCAACTACTTCTTGCCCTTCTCGGGCTTTTCCGGAGCCTCGGCCGCGCCCTCTTCCTCGGTCTCCTGCTTGCCCTTCTTGATGACCTCGGGCTCGGCGGGAACGGCTTCGGCGACGGCCGCCTCGGCGGCCGGGGCAGCAACCTCTTCCTCGCGCACCGCGGTGATGTGCGCCACCGCCTGGTTGCCGTCGGTCAGGAACTTGAGCTTGCCGCCGTGCGGCAGGTCGGCCACGCGCAGCACCTTGCCGAAAACGAGCTCGCTGACGTCGGCGTCGATGGACCTGGGAATGTCGCCGGGAAGGCACTCGACCTCGACCTCGCGCAACACCCAGTCGAGGATGCCGCCCTGCTGCTTGACGCCCGCCGCCTCGCCCACCAAGTGAATGGGGACGCGGACGCGGAGCACCTGGTCCATGGCGATGCGCTGCAAGTCGATGTGCAGCAGCGCGCCCTTGGTGGGGTCGTACTGCCAGTCGACGATCATCACCTGGGTGCGGTCGCCGTTGACGTCGAGCTCGAAGATGGTGTTGTGCCCCGACTCGGAGTGCAGGATGCGCGCGATCTGCTTGGGATCGACGCTGAGCGCGAGCACCTCTTTCCTGGCGCCATACAGCACGGCAGGGACACGGCCGCTCTTGCGCACGCGGCGGGCCACGTTCTTGGTGCCCGGCTGGCGGGCTTCTGCGGTAACGATTTCAGCGGTTGCCATAGTTGGTTCTCAGTTCTCGGTTCTCAGTTCTCACGTGAACAACGTGCTCACCGACGTTTCCTCATGGATGGACTGGATCGCGCGCGCGATCAGCCCGGCGATGGAGAGCACCTTGATCTTGGGTTCGTTCCTGCCGGCGGCGGTGAGCGGGATGGTATTGGTCACGATCACCTGCTTCAGGCAGGAGTTGGCAATGCGTTCCAGGGCGGGCCCGGAGAGCACCGGGTGGGTGGCGCAGGCATAGACCTCGCGCGCGCCCGCGCTCATCAGTGCCTCGGCGGTCTTCACCAGGGTGCCGGCGGTGTCGACGATGTCGTCGAGCAACAGGCAGGTGCAGCCGGCGACGTCGCCGATGACGTGCATCACTTCGGTTTCGTCCATGCCGGTGCGGCGCTTGTCCACGATGGCCAGGCCGACTTCGAGTTTCTTGGCGAAAAAGCGGGCGCGCTCCACGCCGCCGGCGTCGGGGGAGACCACGGTGAGCTCGGGGAGCTTGAGGTTGCGCACGTGGTCCACCAGCACCGGCGAGGCGAACAGGTGGTCCACCGGGATGTTGAAGAAGCCCTGAATCTGCGGCGCGTGCAGGTCCACCATGAGGGCGCGATGGGCGCCGGCGGTGGTGAGCAGGTCGGCCATGAGCTTGGAGCTGATGGGGGCACGCGGGCGGTCCTTGCGGTCCTGGCGGGCGTAGCCGAAGTAGGGAATGACCGGCGTGATGCGGCGCGCGGAGGCACGCTTGAGCGCGTCAATCATCAGCAACAGCTCGACCATGTGCTGGTCCCCCGGGAAGCAGGTGGGCTGCACGATGAAGACGTCGGCGCCGCGCACGTTCTCCTGGATCTGGACGTACACTTCGCCGTCGCTGAAGCGGCCGAGGTGCGCCTGGCCGCGCGGCAGCCCGAGAAACACGCAGATCTCATCGCACAGCGGCTCATTCGCCGTGCCGCTGAAAATCCTGAACTTCTCGTCGTGGCGCGCGCGCGGCGGCCGGTGGGGCTTGGGCTCGGTCACGTGCTTCTTTTCGGTTGCTGTCGCGGTGCTGGCCATGGCGCCTCGTACGGGCGGAGTTTCCCCTTCGCGCACCTCGTGCGAGGAAGGCGCCTCCGTCCCGGGATGAACAGCCGTTTTGTCCAACTGCGCTCTCCGCTAACCGCTGACTTCTTTACCAGGGCTCCGCAACGCCGCTGCGCGGCTGCTTCGCCCTCGCGCCCGGCGCGCGCGGGCACGGCGCTCGCCGTTCGCTCACCCGGTTCATCGTCCGGACTGCAGTGCCCGCATCAACGCTTTGGCTGGGCGGCCAGGATTCGAACCTGGACAAAGTGCTCCAAAGGCACTTGACCTACCATTAGTCGACCGCCCAGCAACCCACAGAAACCTCTTAAGGTAGAGATCCTTCGCTGCGCTCAGGATTTCGCCTGCGGGCTCTCACCCCAGCGAGCCAAAACCGGGCTCGCCGGGGACCCCGGCTCCCAGCTTCGCCCTTCGACTTCGCTCAGGGCTCAGCTTCACGCCCGCAAAACGGCTCAACCTACCATTAGTCGACCGCCCAGCAACCCACAGAAACCTCTTAAGGTAGAGATCCTTCGCTGCGCTCAGGATTTCGCCTGCGGGCTCCCAGCTTCGCCCTTCGACTTCGCTCAGGGCTCAGCTTCACGCCCGCAAAACGGCTCAACCTACCATTAGTCGACCGCCCAGCAACCCAGTTGCCAGTTGCCAGTTCTCAGTTCCCAGAAAACCCAGCAACCCACAAAGACCGCCCAGATTTGTTACCGGCGCGCCCTTTTTGCCACTGCCTTGGGCTGCGGTTCAACAAACTGGATATTGATGCTGTGAACCGACTCTGCGAATCGAGCTGCTAGACGCCCGATCAAATTGCTCAAAATCTGCCACTCGCTGCCCGGTTTGCTGGGGCTGAGAATTTCACAACTGATGACGCCACGATCATGCGTCCAGTTGATCCAGCCAGGGGCATTGACGTGTACCACTTTCCTGCCGTGCCTCTGCAAGCTGAACGTTCGCAGATCACCGTCACGCATTGCCGTTTTCAGCGTGCCGAAAAGCTTGGCCCCTTCCCGCTCGACAATCTGAACTCTGAGCATTGTCAGTTCTCAGTTCTTAGTTCCCAGTTCTCAAAAAAACCTGTAAAAACCGAAAACTACTTCCACATCTGCTGCCAATACTGCCGGCGCGGCAGGGTGGTGGTGGCCTGGGCCGGTATGCCGGCCTTGACCAGCGCGGCGGCGGCGCGTTGCGCCGCGGCGCGCGTAGCGAACAAGCCATACAGCGCCGACCCTGAGCCCGAGAGCGAGGCGTACCGAGCGCCTGCGCCTTCGAGGACACGCTTCACGTCACGCAGTTCGGGATATCGAGGAAAGACGACGCGTTCGAAGTCGTTTTCTATCCCGGCACGGACGAGGTCGAGAAGCAGTGTCTCGGCCCGGTCCCCGCGGTCTTTACTCCTGCCGCGCGGGACACCGGAGGTCTGAGTGCCACACCACCAGCCAAAAATTGAGCGGCTGAAGCTATTCATGTTATCTGAGTCGCCTGCCGGCGTCAATTGGCGGGCTCCCTCGCGGCCCTGGTCCCAGGCCGCGAAGGCGGCGGGAGTGGAAACCGAAACCGCCGGCGTGACCACCACCAGGGGCAGGGGCGGCAGGTCAAGGACGGGGAAGACTTCCTCTCCGTGGCCCACGCCGAGCACGGCGCCGCCGACCAGGAAGAGCGGCAGGTCGGAGCCGACCTCGGCCGCGATGCGCAGCTTCTCCTCGGCCGGAATCTTGCGCTTGAGCTCCCGCTCCAGCGCCAGCAGCGTGGCCACGCCGTTGGACGAGGCTGCGCCCAGCCCGCCCTGCACCGGCAAACGCTTGTCGATCTCGATGACCACGCGGCCGCGGCGCCGGAGCAGCGTGAGTACGCGTTCGGCGACGCGGTGGCAGGTGTTGTTCTCGCCGGTGGGGACCCGCGGGTCCGGGCAGCGGATGGCGATGCCGGCGCCGCGCTGCACTTCCACCTTCACCACGTCGTGCAGGGCGATGGTCTGGTAAAGGGTGCGCAGCTCGTGGAAACCGTCGGGACGCGCCGACCCGATGCGCAGGCCCAGGTTGATCTTCGCGAAGGAGCGGACGGCGGTCGCCATGGCGGAGGAATTCTAAGAGCCGGTAACAAAATCCTCTAACAAAATCTTCCCCCGGATTCGCAGCGGCCAAATGTCCGGAAAGCCCGTTATACGTCCAGTTGTCCTAAGCTCAGGTCTCTGGAGACTCGGCCACTGCATGCGCAATTCCGAGCGTCGCGATTGTGTCGGGCCAGTCGACCAGGCGAATGAAAAGCGCAAACTTACGCTAGGGGGATTTATCACTCGTTGATACCGCGCGTTGCCGCACCGACGCTCCGATGCCCGCGTCTTTCGTCCAGTGCAGAATCAATCCCCAACGCACAAGTTACAACTCGCGCTTCGGCTCGTGCGGGTCTTGGCGAACGATGGATGTTGTCACAGCCAGCGCGACCGAACTCGTGGTAGGTTGTGCCCGATGCCTAACACGGAGAAGCCGGAGCTGAGGGGACTCGTTCTCGTCGAGGTCTGGATCGGGATCTGCGCGGTGGTGTGGTTCTCAAGCGCCTTCTGGCATCTACCCCGAGACGTTGTCGATATGCTCGTCTTTTTTCCACCGGAGGCACCGGAGCCAGCCAACAAGATCTTTGACCCTGTGGCGAAGCTCTATTCGACCGCCGACCATTTCCGCATCCATCTTCTGGTCCTAGGTCTACTCAACACGCTGGCGGCCATCGGCTTGATGCAAAGATGGAATTGGGCCCGAATACTCACCATCATCGCGGCCGCGTCGCAGGCCCTCGTGTTTGCCCTCGACTATTTCTTCTTTGATGCCTGGGCCGCCGGATGGGCTGGGGTCGGTTCGACCTATTGGCAACGCGTTACTTGGTGGGAGCTTCTTTTGCCGGGCGGTTATCGAGGCGCCTACCTTGCGGTCGCAGCGTGCAACATCGCCGCGGGTACTTATCTTCTTCGAACGACAGTGAGCAGCGCATTCCAAACGTACTCGGCAAACCAACCTGTTGTCGGGCAACCCGATGACGAGTGATAACAGCGCTTAGCGTAAGTTTGCGCTTTTTGTTCGCTAGCCGGTGAAGCGATACGGGTGCCGGTCACTTGAACGGTGAGTCGGCTAAGCGTACAAGTGCCCGCCACATGCTGGCCGGGCAAGCAAGGTCGCGCTCGAGAACCCGGGGGACAGTTGAGCCCGTCGCGGATTTTGGGGGAGGTTGTTACAGGCTCTAAACGACCGCTGCGCCGGGAACCGCACAGGATCGGCGCGCGTACCAGCCGGCATGGCGACCGATGGCAGCGGACCAGGATCGCGCTGGCGGGCCGCGCTTTGGCTGGGCGGCTACGCCGCGGTCTATGGCACGCTGCTCGCCCTGCTGCACACGCGCGAGCATTTCCCGGTGGGTGAACCGCTCTTCGTGCTGGTGGTCATCGGGATGGGGTTTCCCGCGCTGGCCTGGGTGCTGCTGCGCCGCGCCGAACCGCTGCCTCTCCCCATCCGCCGGCCTGCGGCCGAAGTCGCCGCCCTGGGCGCTTGCCTGCTCTTCCTGGTGTGGTTCCTCACCTATGGCCTTAGCGCGCTGCAGGTGATCCCGGGGCGCACCGCTTACCAGGCGGCGCTGGCGGCGGCGAAGCTGGTGGTGTTTGTGGCGGGACCCGCGCTCCTGTTTCAGCGCGGGTGGGGATACCGCTTCGAAGAGCTCTTTCCGCTGCGTGCCGCGCGCGGCCGGGACCTGGGGGCAACGCTGTGGCTGGCGCTGGCCGGGATTGCGCTGCAGGCGGTCTTCGGGCGCGGACTGCACGACCTGGCAGCGGCGCACTTCCCGGCATTGCTGATTGTGCTCGGCGGCCCGCTGGTCTTCGCCTGGCTGGCCCTGGAGGCCGGCCTGGTGGAGGAGTTTTTCTTCCGTGCCCTGCTGCAGACGCGGCTGGCCGCGGTACTGCGCTCGGAGACCGCGGGGATCGTGGTCACTTCGCTGCTCTTCGGCCTGGCGCATGCCCCGGGCTACTACTTCCGCACCTCGCTGACGATGGAGGGGCTGGGGCCGCATCCCTCGGCCCTGCGGGCGATCGGGTACGGTGTGGTCGTGACCTCGGTGACGGGGCTCTTCTTCGGCGCCATGTGGGCGCGCACGCACAATCCCTGGCTGGTGGTGATCGCCCACGCCGCCATTGACTGGCTGCCGAACCTCAAGCCGCTGCTGGGCGCCTGGGTCGCGACCCTGGGCCGGGCATAAGGCAGCACTCAGTAGCGGAACAGGTAGCTGACCTTGACGAAGATCTGGCGGCCGTCGTTGAGGAATTGGGAGCGGGTGCGCAGCAGGTTGCCGTCGGGATCGAAACCGAGCGAGCGGTCGAGGTTCTGCAGGTTGCTGTTGTAGCCGACGTACACCGCCGTTCCTGCGAGGCCGGATCACCATCCTTGGGACTGCGTTGGAGGAAGCCGTCCATACCCGCGCCGGCTGTGTTAGCTTGTTGGGTTTCGCCGAGACTTCCCACCATGGCCCAGCGCGTCCGCAAAGCCGTGTTCCCCGCTGCCGGGTTAGGAACGCGGTTTCTTCCCGCCACCAAGGCGCAGCCCAAGGAAATGCTGCCCCTGGTGGACAAGCCCATCATCCAGTACGGCGTGGAAGAGGCGCTGGCGGCGGGGTGCGACCAGATCATCATCGTCACCGGCCGCGGCAAGAGCGCCATCGAGGACCACTTCGACGTCAGCTACGAGCTGGAAAAAATGCTGGTGGAGCGCGGCAAGACCGAGCTGCTGGCCATCGTGCGCCAGATCTCGGACATGATTCACGTCGCCTATGTGCGCCAGAAAGAGGCCCTGGGGCTGGGGCACGCAGTCCTGATGGCGCGCGAACTGGTGGGCAACGAGCCCTTCGCGGTGCTGCTGGCCGACGACGTCATCGATTCCCAGGTGCCGTGCCTGCGGCAGATGATCGAGGTCTATGACCAAACGCAGGCGTCGGTGATCGCGATCCAGCGGGTGGACGGGCCGGCGATTTCGTCCTACGGCGTGCTCGACGCGCAGCCGGTCAGCGGGCCGCTCAATGGCCGCCTCTTCGACATCCGCAACCTGGTGGAGAAGCCCAGGCCGGAAGAGGCGCCGTCGAACCTGGCGATTATCGGGCGCTACATCCTGACGCCGGCCATCTTCGAGTGCCTGGAGAAGACGCCGCTGGGCGCCGGCGGCGAGTTGCAGCTCACCGACGGTCTGCGCACGCTGCTGAAGCGCGAGAAGATTTACGGCTACGTCTTCGAGGGCAAGCGGCACGACGCCGGCGACAAGCTCGGCTTCCTCAAGGCGACGGTGGAGTTCGCGCTGAAGCGGCCGGAGCTGGGCGAGGAGTTCAGAGAGTATCTGAAGACGCTGGATTTCTAACGTCCACCACAGGGGCACAGAGACACAGAGGAAAACAAGCCTTGTCTGCTCATTGTGCAATCAGAGGCGGTCGCGGTCGTTCTCGTTTTTGCCTTTTGCCTTTCTCTGTGTCTCCGTGTCTCTGTGGTAGGTTTTGACTCTCATGAGCAAGCCACTGGTTGCAATTGTGATGGGCTCCGATTCCGACCTTGAGATCATGCGCGAGGCGGCGGAAGCGCTGGCGGAATTCGGCATCGCGCACGAAATCGACATTGCCTCGGCGCACCGCTCGCCAGCGCGTACCCGCGAACTTGCGCGCGGGGCGGCGGCGCGCGGGATTCGCGTCATCATCGCCGGGGCCGGGGGCGCGGCCCACCTGGCGGGCGTCATCGCCGCCGAAACCACGCTCCCCGTCATTGGCGTGCCCATTCCTTCCACCCCGCTGGCCGGACTCGATTCCCTGCTCTCCACGGTGCAGATGCCGGCCGGCATTCCCGTCGCCACCGTCGCCATCGGCCCAGCGGGCGCGCGTAATGCCGGCATCCTGGCGGCGCAGATCCTTGCCACCGCGGACGCCGCGCTCGCCAAGAAGCTGGCTGATTACAAAAAGAAGCTGGCCGACGACGTGGACTCGAAGTCGCGCCAGCTGAAGACGGCGCGCTGAGCATTCCCGGCGGCATCGCGAGCTCCGTGAACGACCGGATAGCGTGCTACGGCGCGGCCAGCGGCTTCACCGCCACGCGGAACGTCACCACCACCGGGTTGCTCAGCCAGTGCGGCGAGCCGCCGCCAGCGAGGCTCTCCGACTCCACCATGGCGAGCACGCCGTGCACCGTGCTGCCGGGGCTGAGTCCGTTGGCCCACTTGTAGCTTTGCGTGAGTTGCTGATCCGCGGGCGCGTTGACCAACTCCGGGTACGCCAGCAGCATGGTGTTGCCGCTGGTGGTCGGCATCTGCAGGGAGAGCGCGGCGGCCACGGGTTTCCCTCCCCGGCGGATGCGCACGTGCACTGGGATGTCTTTTCCGTAGAGCACCGTGCCGGGCGGCTCGCCCGCCGCGGCCTCGGCGAGGAAGTAGGGCAGGCCGCGGTCAAAGGTTTCGCGCTGCGTGAACTGCGGTACGTCCGGCTTCTCCGGCGGCGGGCCGCGCCGCTGGTAGGCGACGGAGTTGGGCTCGATCCGCTCCCAGTGGGCGTCGTCGGCCGTGAATTCCTGCGCGATGAAGGTCTGCTCCACCCAGTACAGGCGATAGGCTTTGCCGGTGTCGGTCAGGCTGGCGCCGATGGTGTACTGCGCGTCGGTGCCGGCCTGGATGGCCTTGTCGACGTCGTTGGCCATCTGCTGCCGGAATTCGGGATGTTTCTTGCCGGCCACCTGCTTGACCTTGGCCAACAAGCGGAAGCGCTCGCGTTGAAGCGGATCGG
Organism: Terriglobia bacterium; assembly: GCA_963739375.1. GTDB lineage: Bacteria > Acidobacteriota > Terriglobia > Terriglobales > Acidobacteriaceae > CAVUAF01. Next base: position 319,043 of record CAVUAF010000015.1, on the reverse strand, counting down.
TGGGCTCCGGTTCGACGGCCGTACGCTGACAGCCGGAGAACACGGCGAGATACCCGAGCAGCAGCAGGAGCGGCACAGCAGGTCGCGTTGCCCGGCGCATGGCTTACCTCCGGACGCTGGTTTTGGGGAGTCGAGCGGAGGCTAAACGCGGGGCGGGACCGAGTCAAGGAGACTTGCGGCGGCCGCTCGCCGGAAGGCGTTGGCACCGCGGCTGCCACCCGGGTTGCGTGCTACATTGCTGGCGATGAACGCGCTCCGCGTAATGGCCGCGGTCCTGCTGGCTGCCACGATGGCGGCGCAGGAGGCCCCGGCGCGCCCACCGGCCCCGGCATCATTCGATGCCGCTGCCGCTGCGCGCTTTGTCAACCTCGCGCTCGCCTGCGTTCACCAGGAGTATCCCAACAAGATCGGCCACGTCCTGAACAACGACGCAGACGTGGCGCCGCCGCGCCAGCTCACGCCGGCGTTCTACGGCTGCTACGACTGGCACTCGTCGGTCCACGGGCACTGGTTGCTGGCGCGCGCCGCCCGTACCTGGCCGGAAGCGCCGTTCACGGCCAGAGCGCTCGCCGCACTGCGCGAGAGCCTCACGCCCGAGCACATCGCGGCGGAGGTGAGCTACCTGAACGCCGCCGGACGGCAGAGTTTCGAGCGTCCGTACGGGCTGGCGTGGCTGCTGCAGCTCGGGCAGGAGCTGCGCGAGTGGAACACGCCGGAGGCGCAGCAGATGGCCCGCACGCTGCATCCGCTGGAAGCGGCGGCCAGCGCGCGCCTGCAACAGTGGCTGCCCAAGCTGATGCATCCCATCCGCATCGGGGAGCACAACCAGACGGCGTTTAGTTTCGGACTGCTGCTCGACGCGGCGCGCCAGGGGGGCGACACCGCCCTGGCCGAGCTGCTGCTCGCAAGGTCGCGCGCTTTCTATCGGCGTGACCAGAACTGCCCGCTGGCCTACGAACCTTCCGGCGAAGACTTTCTTTCGCCGTGTCTTGCGGAAGCGGACCTGATGCGGCGCGTGCTGCCGCCGCGGGAGTTCGCGCGCTGGCTCGGCGCGTTTTTGCCGCAGATCCGCGGGACGGGCGCGTCGGCTGGCTCACGCCCGAGTCGTCACTGACCCCACTGATCCCAAGCTGGCGCACCTCGACGGCCTGAACCTGAGCCGCGCCTGGATGCTCGCGGGCATCGTCGCGGCGCTGCCGCCAGCGGACGCGCGGGTGCCGGCGCTGCGCGCGGTGGCGGCGCAACATCGCCAGGCCGGATGCTTCCGTGACCGGTGAGCACTACGAAAGCGGGCACTGGCTGGGGAGTTTCGCGGTTTATCTCGTCACCAGCCGCGGGCTGGCAGTGCGCGGGCCGAAACCATGACACCCGCGCTGCTGGGCGCTGCCGGCCTGCTCGCCGGCGCCACCGGCGCAAGTTGGGCCGCGATGGACCCCGCCTCGCAGCTCTACGGCGCGACGTTCGTCCGCCGCCGCGATCCTGCCGGCCGCCAGTTGCTCGCCCTCACCTACGACGACGGCCCCAACGACGCGCACACCCCGCGGCTGCTGGAAGTGCTGGCGCGCCACGCGGTGCAGGCGACCTTCTTCATGATCGGGGAGTACGTCGCGTCGCGCCCAGAAGTCGCGCGCGCCGTGCGCGACGCCGGCCACGAGATCGGCAACCACACCTTCACCCATCCCAACCTCATCTTTTCGCCGGAACTCCGCGGTGCAGCGCGAGCTGGAGTCCTGCGCGCGGGCGTTCGACGACGCGCTGGGACAACCCACGCGGCTGTTTCGTCCGCCCTTCGGCGGGCGGCGGCCGGGCTCGCTGCGCGTGGCGCGCCGCCTCGGCCTGACCACGGTGATGTGGAGCGTGAGCGCGCGCGACTGGACGTTGCCCTCCGCCGCTGCCATCGAGCAGCAGGTGCTGCGGCATCTTCGCGGCGGCGACGTCATCCTGATGCACGATGGCAGCCATCGCGGCATGGGCGCCGACCGCAGCGCCACGGTCGCCGCCACCGACCGGCTCATCCCCCGCCTGCGCGACCAGGGCTACCGCTTCGTGACCATCGGCGAAATGCTCGCCGGCCAGGGGGCGCCCGCCCCAAAGCCTTGAAGTGCGTGGGAAGCTATTTCGCCGACTTGGTTCCCAGGTACTTGTCCATGGACAGCTCGAAGAAGTAGAGCTCCTGGCCGTCGCCGGTGCGGATACCGGAAGCGAAGAAGTGCGCGCCTTCCAGCGGACTGGACAGGTCGGTGACGTCGAAGAAGACGAAGCCGGCCTGGGTGGCGTGCGGCTCAACCGCCTTGGCGTGGAACATGGCCGCGTCCAGCTCGAGGTCGAGTTCGCTTTGCTCGCGCCCTCCGTCCCCGGAGCGCCGCGGCAGGGGAATCGGTAATCCGACGCGTGGACCCGTCTTCGGCTTGCGGCGCGCCTCGCGTCCGAAGCGCCGGTCGATCTGGTCTTCGTCGGAAGGCTCGATTTTCGTCTTCTGCGCGGTCACCAGCTCCAGCTTCATGCCGTTGAGCGCGACCGGCTGGTCGCCGTCGTTGGAGATCACCACGAAGACGGGCAGCAGGTGGTGCTGCTGGTACTTGCTGACGAAGATGGCCAGCTTCTCCGGAGTGTCGTAGGGCTCGGCCGCCACCGTCACCTTCTCCTGCGGGTGCTCGTCGTGGGCCGGGTAAGTGCGCGCGTGCATGGCGCGCGGCCGCAGGAACTCCTTCGCTGCCCACCCCGCGGTGGCGAGTGCGCAGCTCAGCAGTGCCAGAAGTCCGAACGTCACCGCAGCGCGACGGGGGCAGGTCATGCCCGGATTATCAAGGTTGGGGACGCGGGAAAACAAGCGGGGGCGCCCGCGCGCCTCGGTACAATGAGCCCACCGTGTATCTCCTGTACAGCCTGGGCCTGGCCGTCTTGCTGCTGCTGACCAGTCCTTACTGGTTGCTGCACATGGCGCTGGCCGGCCGATACCGCGCCGGGTTGCGCGAGCGGCTGGGCCGCGTGCCGCCCCGTATCCCGCCAGCCTCCGCCCGGGGCGCGATCTGGATCCACGCGGTTTCGGTGGGCGAGGTGCTGGCCGTCGCGCCGATCGCGAACGAGCTGCGGGACCGGCATCCGCAGCGCCGCCTCGTGGTCTCGACCACCACCCAAACGGGGCAGAAGCTGGCGCGCGAGCGCTTTGGCGAAGCCAACGTCTTCTACCTGCCGTTCGATTTCGCGTTCGCGATTCGCCCATGGCTGCGCACGCTGCAACCGCAATTGCTGGTTCTGGCCGAAACCGAGTTCTGGCCCAACCTGCTGCGGCTGGCGCGGCGCTCGGGCGCGGACGTGGCGGTGGTGAACGCGCGCATCTCCGACCGCTCGTTCCCCCGCTATCGTTTTTTCCGCCCGCTGATGGCCCGCATCCTGCGGCACGTTGCGCCCATCCTGGCGCAGAGCCAGGAAGACGCGCGGCGCCTGGTGGCGATTGGCGCGCCGGCGCCCGCAGTCGTGGCGGCCGGCAACCTGAAGTTCGACGCCAAGCCCGCGGCGGCAGTTGCGTTCGTCGGGGAGTTGCGCGCCGCCTTTGCCGCCGGCGGAGCGGGCCCGGTGATCGTGGCCGGCAGCACGCTCGCGGGCGAGGAGGAAATCCTGCTGGCGGCGATGCGCGAGGTGCTGGCCCGCTATCCGCAGGCCGTCATGGTCGTGGCGCCGCGCCGTCCCGAGCGCTTTGCCGCGGTCGCCGACCTGCTGCGCGGCAGCGGGGTCGCCGGCTGGCGGCGCACGGAACTCACGCCCGGAGCCGCCTTGCGCGGCGGTGTGCTCCTGCTCGATTCCATCGGCGAACTGGGCGCGGTGTACGGACTGGCGGACGTCGCCTTCGTCGGCGGCAGTCTGGTGCCGGCGGGGGGGCACAACATCATCGAGCCGGCGGCCGCGGCCGTGCCGGTGCTGGTGGGCCCGTACACGTACAACTTCCGCGATGTAGTCGAGACCTTTGCGCGCGCCGGCGCGGTGCGCGTGGTGACCCGCGAAACGCTGGCGCCCACGCTGCTCGAACTCCTGGCGGATGACTCTGCACGTCGCCAGCTCGGCGCGCGCGCCGCCGGCGTGGTCCGCGAAAATGCCGGCGCGACCGCACGCACCCTGGCCGCGCTCGATGAGGTGCTGGCGAAAGAGCCGGCGGCGCCGGTGGCTGTCGCAGCCGCGCCGCTCCCCCACGCGAGCCGGACCTCATGAGTGTGCTGGCGGGCATGTACGGCGCGGCGGTGGCGGTACGCAACACGCTTTACGAGCGCGGCGTGCTGCCGGCGCGGCGGCTGGGGGCGCCGGTCATCAGCGTCGGGAACCTCTCCGTGGGCGGCAGCGGCAAGACGCCGTTCGTCATCCTGCTGGGCGAGTTGCTGCGGCAGCGCGGCCTGCGCATCGCTGTGCTCTCGCGCGGCTACGGGCGCAGCAGCCGCGGAGTGCGGGTCGTGGATCCGCAGGGGACGGCGCTGGAGTTTGGCGACGAGCCGCTGCTGATCGCGCGCAAGCTGGGGGTCCCGGTGGTCGTCGGGGAAGACCGTTATGCGGCCGGGCGCACCGCCGAGCGCGAGTTCGCGCCGCAACTCTTCCTGCTCGACGACGGTTTCCAGCACCGCGCGCTGGCCCGCGATTTCGACATCGTGCTGGTCACCCCGGAAGACGCGCGTGACCGCCTGCTGCCCGCCGGGCGGCTGCGCGAGCCGCTGGCGGCGGTGGCGCGTGCCGATGCGGTGGCGCTCATCAGCGGCGCCGAGCCGCAGGCGTTCCCTTTGCGCGGTCAACTGGTATGGCGCGTGCGCCGCGGCATCCTGCCGCCGCCGGCGTCGGCGCGGCCGCTGGCCTTCTGCGGCATCGCGCGGCCGCAGAGCTTTTTTCTGCAGCTCCGCAAGGCAGGCGTAGAAGCCGCGGCCGAAGCCGCCTTCCGCGACCATTATCGCTACACCCACGAGAGCATTGCCCAGCTGCTCGCAGTGCAGCAGCGCGCCGGGGCCGATGGCTTCGTCACCACGGAAAAAGACGCGGTCAACCTCGGCCCGCTCGCCGAACTGCTGCAGCCGCTGGCCATCGTGCCGGTGCGCATCGCGCTGGAGAATGCGGAGGCGGCGCTGGACGCCATGCTGGCCGCGATCGCCCGCAAGCGCGGCGAAGGTGTCGCGAAGGGAAGCCCTGCGCCGCGCGGGACGTGAGAGAATCATCCGTTCTTCCAGGTCACATGGTGGCAACAGGAAAACGAAAACCGGGGAAGCACCCACCGCCGACCGAGGCGCAGCGCCTGGCCGCCCTGGTGGATGCGCTGGCGGACGTCACCGTCACGGTGCTGGCCGACCTGGTGGCCGACGAATTCGTTTTCGGGGAAATCGCGCGGGTCTCGCGTGAGGCCCCGGTCCTGATTCTGAAGCACCGCGAAAGCTGCGTGGTGCCCGGCGGCGGCGGCAACGCGATCTGCAATCTCGCCGCCCTGGGCGTCAGCGTGCTGCCGGTGGGCGTGGTGGGCGACGACGAAGCCGGCCGCCTGCTGCTGCAGCACTTCCGCAAGCACCACATTCCCACCAGCGGCATCCTCAAACTGCGCGATTACGAAACCGTGACCAAGACGCGCATTCTCGCCGGCCACGCCCACAGCAGCCGGCAGCAGGTGGTGCGCCTCGACCGCGAGCCACACTCCGCTCTCGACGGGCACACGCTGCGCGGGCTGGCGGAGTCGGCGCGCGAATATGCCGCCGCGAGCGACGCGCTCCTCATCTCCGATTACGGCTACGGCGCGGCCGCCCCGAGGTGTGGAAGGCGATTCGCGAATCGCTGCCCGAGATCCCGGTCACGCTCGACTCGCGCTACCGCCTGCTGCACTACCCGGGCGTGACCGCGGCGACGCCCAACGAGCCCGAGGTGGAAGAGGCGCTGCAAACCCGCATCGGGCAGAACGAAGAGCGGCTGCTGGCGGCGGGGCGGACGCTGCTCGAGCGCATGAAGCTCGATGCGCTGGTGATCACGCGCGGCCGCGACGGCATGGTCGCCTTCCCGCGGCGCGGTCCGGCGGTCAGCATCCCCATCCACGGCAGCGACGAAGTCGCCGACGTCACCGGCGCCGGCGATACCGTCATCGCCACCTTTACCGCCGCTATCGCGGCCGGCGCCGATGCGGTGGCGGCGGCCAGGCTGGCCAACTACGCCGGGGGGATCGTGGTGATGAAGCGCGGCACCGCTACCGTCACGCACGACGAACTGCGGGCCGCGGTGGAGTCGGGCGCATGAACGCGCCCGTGGTGGCGCGCGCCGATTTGCCGGCCCTGGTGGCGGCCTGGCGGCGCGCCGGGGAACGCGTCACGCTGGCCAACGGCTGCTTCGACCTGCTGCACGTCGGGCACGTGCGCTACCTCCAGGCGGCGGCGGCGCTGGGCGGCAAGCTGGTGGTCGCCTTGAACGACGATGCCGGCGTGCGCGCCCTCAAGGGCGACGGCCGGCCGCTCATGCCCGCCGACGAGCGCGCCGAGATTCTCGCGGCCATCCGCGGGGTGGATGCCGTCGTGATCTTCTCCGAGCCGGATGTGCACGCGCTGGTACGCGAACTCCGGCCCGACTTCCACGCCAAGGGCACCGACTACACCGCCGACAGCGTCCCGGAGCGCGACACCGTCGCCGCGTGCGGCGGCCGCGTGGTCATCGTGGGCGATCTCAAGCAGCATTCCGCCAGCGACCTGATCCGCGCCGCCCGCCGCCCCGGGGAGCGGGGTTGAGCGCCGTGGCCGAAGCAGCGCCGCCGGCCGCGTCTTCACGGGTCGCGGAGACCGCCGCGCAGCGCATCCTCATCGTGCGGCTCGGCTCGATGGGCGACATCCTCCATTCCCTCCCTGCGGTGGCTGCCTTGCGGCGCGCTCTGCCCCAGGCGCACCTCGGCTGGGTGGTGGAGGAACGCTGGGCGGAGTTGCTGTGCAGCCGGCCGGAGTTGCGGGGCGGCCCGCGCAGCGCGGCCAAGCCGCTGGTGGACGTGCTCCACACCGTGGATACACACGCCTGGCGCCGGCGGCCGTTCGCGCGCCCCACCCTGGCGCAACTCGCCGCGGTGCGCGCGGCGATGCATGCCGAGCACTACCAGCTCGTGATCGACCTGCAGAGTGCGGTCAAGTCGGCGGTGGTGGCGCGTGCCGCGGGCGCCCCCGTGCGCCTGGGTTTCGCGCGCCCCCGGGAAGCTCCCGCTGCGCTGCTGTATACGCGGCGCATCCCGGCCCGCGGCAAACACATCGCGGAGCAGAACCTCTCGCTCGCCGAAGCCGCGTTGCGGCTGGCTGGCGCGGAAGTCGGCGAGGCAGCTCTCCAATTTCCGCTGCCCCGCGATGAGCAGCACGAGGACTGGGCCGAAGCCCAGCGCCGCCGCGCCGGAGCGTTTGTCCTCATCAATCCGGGAGCAGGCTGGGGCGCGAAGTGCTGGCCGGCGGAGCGGTTCGGCGAGGTGGCGCGTGCGCTGCAGCGCCATGGCCTGACGGCCATTGTCAATCACGGTCCCGGCGAAGCCGACCTGGCGAACGACGTGGTGCAAGCCGCCGGAGGCGTCGCGGAAGCGCTCGCGTGCGGCGTCGGAGAGCTGATCGCCTTGACGCGCCGGGCGCGGCTCTGCGTCGGCGGCGACACCGGCCCCACGCATCTGGCGGGCGCCCTGGGGGTGCCGCTGGTTGCGATCTATGGCCCCACCAACCCGGCGCGCAACGGGCCGCTAGGGTCGCGCGCCATCGTGTTGCGCCACGAATCCAGCGTGACCTCGCACGCGCGCCGCCCAAAACCCGAGGCCGGCCTGCTGAACGTCAGCGCCGAGGAAGCCATCGCAGCGGCACGCACGCTGCTGGCGGAGCCGGTGCGGTGAGCGCGCCGGCCTGGACGTGGCAGCGCATCGCGCGCCGCATTCGTGTGCCGCTGGGATTCGTGCTGGCTGCGGTGTATCTATGGCTGGCGCAGCCGAGCCCGCTCTCGCTCGCCGCCGGCGCCGCGCCCCTGGCGCTGGGACTATGGCTGCGCGGCGTCGCCTCGGGCCACGTGCGCAAAGACGCCGAGCTCACCACCACCGGCCCCTACCGCTACACGCGCAACCCGTTGTATCTCGGCTCGGTGCTGGTGGGGATCGGCTTGGGCATCGCGGCATGGAACCTGTGGCTCGCCGCGGTGCTGGTCGTTCTGTTCCTCGCGATCTACTGGCCGGTGATTCTCTCCGAAGAGGAATTCCTGCGCCGGCAGTTCCCGGGCTACGCTGAATACGCGCGCCAAGTGCCGCGCCTGCTGCCGCGGTTGCGCGCCGCCGGCGGCCCGCCCGGCAGCTTCTCGCGCGCGCTCTATCTGCAGCACCGCGAGTACAATGCCCTGATCGGCTCCATGGCCATGATCCTCGCGCTGGTGGTGAAGGCGCGTTTCTGGGGCGCAGCTCGCTAAGGGTGATCCGCTGAACCGCGCACGCACACAACCCCGCTTTGCCCTCGCGCTGCCTGCCCTGGTCCTGGCCGCCGCGCTGCCGACGCAGCAGGCTCCTGCGCCGGTGCCGCCCAGCGCGGTGCGGCCTCCCGCCGAAGCCTACAGGTTCCCCGACACGCAGACCTGGGTCTACCAGGCCGAGTGGCGGCTGTGGAACGCGGGCATCGGGACGCTGCGTCTGGACGCGGTTGCGGGCACTGTGCACGCCACCGCCGAGGGCCAGGGGTTCGTGGCGCTCCTCTACCACGTGGCCGACCGCTTCGACACCGGCTTCGACCCCAGGACCTTCTGCTCGTCGCACATCTTCAAGCACACGGAAGAAGGCTTCCGGCGGCGCGATACGTCGATCCGCTTCGACTATCCGCGGCGCAAAGCCGTGCTCCAGGAGACCAACCTGCGCTCCAACGAGAAGAAGCTGGTCGAGCGCGACATCCCGGGGTGCGTCACCGACGTGGTCTCGGGCATCTACTACGTCGCTTCGCAGAAGCTGGAACCGGGCACGACGCTGCGCTTTCCCCTGAACGACGGCGGCGAAACGGTGGAGGTGACGGCGCAGGTGGAAGCGCGGGAAACGGTGAAGACGCCGGCCGGCGAGTACCCCACCATCCGCGTGCAACCCACCGCCCCCAGGGGCGTGCTCAAGGAAAAAGGAAAAATCTGGGTCTGGTACAGCGACGACGCGCAGCACATTCCGGTGCAGATGCGCGCCCGCCTGTTCTGGGGGACGCTGACGCTGCGGCTGCTGCGGGTGGAGCGCTGAGGTTCTACTGCAGGCGGAAGCGCTCGCTCAGCAGCCGCTGCAGGCGCGGCTTGTAGAGGAGGTCGAAGGCCAACTCCTTGCCGGGAAACATGGCCAGGGCGGCGCGGCGGGTGTTGGCCGCCATTTCGGCGGCTTCTTCCACGGTCATCTCCGGATCCTGGCTGATGACCGACGTCACCATGCTCATCAGGATCTGCAGGCGGCGGAGCCGGCGGTTTTCGTCCGCGATGCCGGCTTGGCTGGTAGTAAGTTCCTGCCTTCTTCGCTCCGGGATTCCCATGTAGCCCTCTCCCACTCGCTTGGCTGCATCATACACAGGAAACGTGCCTGACCCCTGCCTCTCGGCGCGGAGGATTTCCGGGGCGCTCTCCAAGACCTCCTCCACCGTTTCTTCCAGAATTGGCAAGTTCCACCCGCAGGGTCACGGCCGGGGGTGACCAGCCGCACAGACAGGACCGCGGTGAGTCGGGCAATAAGGAAAAGAAACCATTGCAAGGCATTGGGGGCTCAAGAAGGAGGTTCTCAATGGAAAGCAAATCCGGGGCCCCTTCTCATTCGGCGGGAAGAGCGTTCCTGGTAGTCCTGAGCTTTGCCCTCCTGGCCGCGGGCGCGCTCAATCTCTCTATCTTCTACTTCGGATACACCCAGTCGATCATTGGCGCGCTCTCTGAACGAGAGGACCCCTTCAAGCTCGTCCGCATTCTGTTTCCCTTCCTGCTCCTGGGCGGGTTGCTGGTGGTGTTGCCTTGCATGGGGATTGTTCGCCTCGTCCGCCGCGACACCCGTGCGCGCCAAGTGGCGCGCATTGCCGGGGTCGTCTTCGCCGCACTCTGGTTGCTGTTCTCGGTCGACTTCGTCGGCATCGCCCGGCTAATCCCACCCGCCCTGCTCCCCGAGTCGCGGACTGCAACCGAATGGTTCACGGTAGACCGCTCGGTGCTCCTTCGCGAGTACTGGTGGACCTTCCGTTCCGGATCCTGGGCCATCTGTAACGGGCACAGAATCCCTTCGTGGGATCCCAGCTCCGCCTGGGCGCGATGGGAACTGGGCAGCGACTATGCTCCCGCCGCCCAGTATGTCCCGGGCGTGGTGTTCACCGCGCTGTTTGCCGGCTTCTACCTCTTCGGCAAGCAGGAGAAAAGGCCGCAGAAGCACGACGAGTTGGTGGCGGTTTTCGAAACCAAGCAGGAATCCGAAGCCATGGTGGTGCGCGGGCTGCTGGAGTCGGCCGGCATCGAGTCCCTGATCGCCGGGCTCGAGGCGCCGCAGGACGTGCTTCCCGGCGTCGGCGGCGTCACCTTGCGGGTCGCGCCGGAACAGGCAGAGGAAGCGCGGCGCCTGATCGCGGAGTACCGTGCCGCCGGCCCCGAGCCGCTCGAAGAAGACGCCGGCAGCGAAGAGGAGCCACCCGTCAACGGCCCGGCAGCGTAGCCACCACGCTGCGGCCATCCAGATAAAACGTGACCGCGCCATGGGTGTCGGTGCGGAAGGTCGCCACGTGCGCTGCCGCCAGGCGCCGCAAGACATCGGCCCGCGGATGGCCGAAGGGGTTGCGTTCCCCGGACGAGATCACGGCATAGCGCGGCTGCACCGCCGCCAGCAAGGCGTCGCCGGTGGAGGTGGCGCTGCCGTGATGCGGCACCTTTAGCACGTCCGCGCGACACAGCTGCGCGGTGACGACGCGCTCCACCTGCCGCTCCACGTCCCCCGGGAGCAACACCGCGGTCGCGCGATAAACCACCCGCAGTACCAGCGAATCGTTGTTACGCGGCTGCGCCGCCACCTGCCAGTCGGCGGCCGGCGCCAGCACCTCAAATTCCGCCCCGCCAAACGCGAAGTGGTCGCCCGCCGTGCGCGGCACCACTCGCAGGTCAAACGCCTGCGCCGTCGCCAGCAGGTCGCGCACCGCCGGGGTCGGCGGCGCCTTCCCCCACCACAACTCGCGGGGACGGAAATTCGCGATGATGCTGTGCAGCCCGCCGATGTGGTCCTGGTGGGCATGGGTGAGCGCGATGGCATCGAGGCGCGTGATGCCCCGCTGCCACAGGTAGGTGGAGACGACTTCTTCTCCGTAGTCGAACTCGCTGCGGGCAAACCCCGTGGCGCCGCCGGCATCGATGAGCAGCAGTTTGCCGCCGGGAGTGACCACCAGCAGCGAATCGCCCTGGCCGACATCGAGCGCGGTGAATTCGAGCGCGTCGGGGCGCAGTTCCGGGACCCGCGGCGCGGCGAACCAGGCAGCGGACAGCACCAGGGCGGCAATGCCCGCGGTCGCCATCCAGCGGCGCCGGCGCACGGCGTAGGCGGCGAAGACGCAGGCAACCACCGCCGCGAGCATGACTGCGGGCAACGGCGTCGCGACCCGGAGATCGGCGGCGCGCAGGCCGCCGACCCAGCCCACCGCACCGCTGATGGCATGCAGCAGCAGCGCCGCGAGCCCCGCCGGAACCACCGCCAGCTTGGTCCAGACGAAACTGAGTGCCACCGCGACGACGGCCGCGGGCAGCATCAAGCCGGCCAGCGGCACCGCCACGATGTTGCCGGGCAGCCCTAGCGTGACCGCGCGATGAAAATACACGGCCATGGGCAGCGCCAGCGCCAGTTGCATGACCGCGGAAACCACCAGCACCTCGAACCCGCGCAGCCCGGCCCGCAGGCCGCCGTGCAGCAGGAACTCGGCGGCGCGGCGGCTGCGCAGCAGGAGCGCGAGGCGTTCCGTCAGCAGCCGCAGGTCGAGCCGAAACTGCGCCAGCCGCGGTGGCAGGCGGAGGTCGTAGTCGGTGGCGTCGAGGTTCCAGAGGGCGCGCACCCGCGGGCGCGAGCTGCGCTCCAGCAGCGGCAGCGCGATGCCCGCGATTGCCAGCACCGCCAGGAACGACATTTGAAAGCTGGCCCCGAACAGCGCGCGCGGGTCCTGCACCAGCAGCAACAGCGCGGCCACCCCGATGGCGTTGAGCGTGGCGCGTTCGCGCCACACCAGCCGGGCGGCCAGGTACACGGTGAGCATGAGGGTGGCGCGCCAGATGGGCACGCCGTCATTGGCCAGCCAGGCGTAGGCCACGCCCGTGACCACGGTAGCGGCGGTGGCTACCAGGTCGGGCACGCGCAGCCGCCGCAGCGTCCAGTACACGAAGAACGCGATGATCCCGAGGTGCAGCCCGGCCACCACCAGCAGGTGGTAGGTGCCGCTGCGCTGAAACGCCAGGCGCGTGTCGCGCGCCACCAGGGCGTGCTCGCTGACCAGCATGGCATTGAGCAACGCGGCGTCGGGCGGGCTCCACAACGCCGCAATGTGCGCCAGCAGGGCGCGTCGAATACGGTTGCGCCACATTCCCAGGCGGCTGCCCGCGAATCCCGGCAACGCCACGACGCGATCGGCGCGCGCCGAAGCCAGGCCGGCGATGCCGCGCTCGGCGAGGTAGCCGCGGTAATCGAAGGCGCCGGGATTGCCGAAGTTGCGCGCCCGGCGCACCCGGCCGGCGAATCCCAGCCGCTGGCCATACACGAAATCGGGCACGGCTTCGTCCTCGTCTTCGTCGCCCGTGCGGGGATAGACGCTCAGGCGCAGGGTCGCACGCAGCGCCTGCGGCTCGCCCTGCGGCTGCCCCTGGGCAGCGAACTGGATGCTTTCGGTCTCCACGTCGAGCGAGCGCCGGTCATCGCGGCTGAGGGCGGGCTCGCGCACCACGTGCGCGACCACGTAGACGTTGGTATCGCGCCCGGCAAAGGCGGCCAGGTCGGGAAGCTGCGCGCTGCCGAGCTGTCCTGCAAGGCGAAGCGCGCCCAGCGCGGCGATCGCAGCCAGGCCCGCGGCAAACGCGCTGCGGGGCCGGGTGCGCGCGAGGAAGGCGGCGCAGAGGAGAAGCCCGGCGCTCGCCAGCAGCCACCACAGCGGTGGGCGCCACGCGCCGCGGCCCAGCGCGATGCCGCCGGCGAAGGCCAGCGCGATCCAGAGCGCCGGCGCCCGCGCGCGATGCGCGGCAGGCGGCGCAGCGGGACCCGGCGGGGCCGCGGAAGACGCGTTCATTTGGGTGCCGGTCAGCGCCCTAGTTCGACCACGCTTTCCAGGTGAAACGTTTGCGGGAAGAGGTCGACCAGGTGCACGGTTTCCACGTGGAAGCCGGATTCTAGCAGCATTCGCAGGTCGCGCGAGAGCGTGGCCGGATCGCAGGAAACGTAGATGAGGCGCGGCGGCGCCAGCTGCGCCAGTCCGCGCACCACGGCCGCTCCCAGCCCCACCCGCGGCGGATCCGCGATCACCAGGTCCGGCCGCCGCTTCGCGGCGGCGTGCTGCTCCAGGTATTGCTGCGTGGTGGCGCGCACCACTTTCACGTTCGGCGGCGCATTCTGCGCCAGGTCGCGCGCGGCGATGGGCGCGGACTCCACCGCCATCACCCGCTGGAAGCTGCGCGCCAGCGGCAGCGAGAACAGTCCTACCCCGGCGTAGAGGTCGAGCGCGAGCGCCCCGCTTCGGTCCCTGGTCACGAGACGCAGCAGCTCTTCGGCGAGGTGGCGATTGGTCTGAAAAAACGATCCGGGGCTGACGCGATAGCGCTCGCCCGCGACCGCATACTCCAGGACCGCATCACCCGCGAGGCCCAGCCGCCGTGGCTCGCGGCCGGGCAGATCGGCGGCAAACAGCGCCACGGTGGCGACCGCGCCGAGCCGCGCGGCCAATTCCCGGTGCAACTGCTCGGGCGAAACGTCGCCGCTCGCCTCCTGCAGGTACAGCTCGATCAGCAGGCGCTCATCGGCGTGGTCGGCGAAGAATTCGATCTCGTGCGCGGCGGCGGGAAAGACGCCGCTGCGCCCCGCGTCCCACACCGCGGCCAGGGCGCGATTGATGAGGGGAGAACTGAGGGGGCACTCCTCGACCGGCAGCAGCTCGTGCGTCCCCAGCTGGTAGTAAGCCAGCGAAAACTCGGGCGCGCACCGAAGCTGGAGCCGCGTGCGATTGCGGTACTGCCACGGCGGCGAGGGGTGGAGCGCGATCGGCTCCTGCCAGTCGAGCCTGGCCAGGCGGCGCAGGTTTTCCTGCAGAATGGCGCGCTTGATTTCGAGCTGATGCTCGTAGCCGGTGTGCTGGTAATGGCAGCCGCCGCAACGCTGGAAATACGGACAACGCGGTGCGACGCGCGACGGCGAAGGTTGCGCGATGCGGTCCGCGCGGGCACGCACAAAGCCCGGGCGCTCCTTGACCGCGGCAGCTTCCACCTCCTCACCTTGCAGGACAAACGGCAGGAAGACGGCTTTGCCCTGCTGGTGCGCGGCATCGGAGGGAAGGCGCGCGAGGCCGTCGCCGCCGTAGATCAGTTTTTCGATGGTGAGGAGCACTCGGAGACTGTATACGACCCGACCCAAAGAAACGGGCCCGGCGTCTTCCGCCGGGCCCCAATCACCCAATCAACAAATCAGAAAATCAGCAAATGGCCTACTGGTGCGGGCGCCCGTCCCCCTGTCCCTGGCCGGTGCTGACGGCCGGGCTGGCGACGGCGGGCGTGTTGGCGGGGGCCTGGATGATGCTGTCGGTGGCCGCGCGCTGGGCGCCGGGCGCCGGCGGGGCGGGCGGCAGCGGCTTGCGCGGCATCATGCCGTCGCGCTGCGCCGCGTTGTAGACGAACGCCGCCACGATCACCGCGTTCTGCATCATGTCCGGCGCCTGGATGCGCTCGTACACGTCCATGTTGGAGTGGTGGGTACGCGTGAAGTACTCCACGTCGTCCTGGATGAACTGGAACCCGGGGATGCCGACGGCGTCAAACGACTGGTGGTCGGTGCCGCCGGTGTTGCGCATGGAGATGGTGGCGGCACTGAGATCGTGGAAAGGCTCGAACCACTTGGTGAAGATCGGGGCCACGGCCGCGTTCTCCTGGGTATAGATGCCGCGGATGCGGCCGGTGCCGTTGTCCACATTGAAGTAGGCGGAGATCTTCGCCTGCTCCGGCTTGAGCTGCAGCGGGCCGCTGGCGGCGCGCATGAACTCCGGCAGGTTGCTGTCGGCAGGGCTGGGGCTTCCGGTGCGGCTGCCAAAGTGCTCCTTGGCATAGCCGCGCGAGCCCAGCAGGCCCTCTTCCTCGCCCGACCACAGCGCGATGCGGATGGTGCGGCGCGGCTTGATGGCGCCCGAAGCCTTCAGCGCCTGCAGGATGCGGACCGCTTCCATCATGACCGCGCAGCCGGCGCCGTTGTCGGTGGCGCCCGTGCCGGTGTGCCACGAGTCGAGGTGGCCGCCCAGCATGACGACTTCGTCCTTCAGCTTGGGATCGGTGCCGGGAATTTCCGCCACCGTGTTCCACTGCTCGGGCGAATCGTAGAACGTGGTGCGGACGTCGACTTCGAGCTCGACGGGCACGTTGCGGCTGACCAGCCGCGAAATGCGCCCGTAGTGCTCGATGGCCATCGACAGCATAGGGACGAGCGCTTCCTGGCCCGCCTGGTAGTTGCCGCCGCCTTGCACGAAGACGGTGCCGCCGTCGCCGCGCCCAGGCGTGATGATGGCCGCGACCTTCTCGTCGGCCCAGAACTTGCGCAGCACGTCGCGCAGCTCGCGCTGCCGGGCAAAGTCACCGCGGTTCGGCCCCCCGGGACCGAGCGGTCCGCGTCCGCCCGGAGGCGCGATGTTGTACTGCGCCACCTCTTCCAGGCCCTTCTCGTCGTAGCGCTTCATCTCCGCCGCGTCGTGCGGCTTCACGTCGCGCATATCGCCGTAGAGGACCATGGCGCCGGCCAGCTTGCCGCGATACTTCTCCAGGTCTTCCTTGCTCTGGATATTGACGGCCACGGCCTTGCCGCGGACCGCGCCGCTGGTGCCCGGCGTCCAGGCCTGGGCATAGACAATGAGCGGCGCTACGTCGGGCGAAATCATGCGGGCGTTGACGTAGTCCTGCGACCAGCCCTTGCCGTACGGGCCCCAGGCTTCCAGGTGGGCGTTGGCCAGGCCCCAGGCGGCGAGTTGGTCGCGCGTCCAGTCGTTGGCGCGCTTCATGTTGGGCGAGCCGGTCAGGCGTGGCCCGATCTGGTCCGCGATCTGGCTCATGGTTTCCATGATGCGCGAGTGTCTGAAGCCTTCATCGCGGATGCGGGTCATGGCGTCCCAGTCCAGGTCGTCGGGGCCGGCCGCCCAGGCGAACGACGGCACGACCAGCAGGGCGCTCAGCACCAGCGCCAGCATGCGGCGCGCAACAATAGTTTTCATGTTCACGGAATTTCCTCGATTTGACACGGCGGAGCCAGGGTACGGCTAGGGTCCGCGTCGGATGGGAATGAATTTCGGGCGCCGGAATCTTACCTTGGGGCTGGCGAAATTGGTAGCCCGGGCCGCTGCCCGTGCAGGCTGCGCGACCTTAGTTCAGATTGAAGCGACGATGATGCACTTCAGGTAGGCCGTTTCCGGAATCGAGAGCAGGACCGGGTGGTCCTTCGCCGCCCCGGCTCGTTCCAGCAGCCGGAGGGTGCGATGCGCATCCTGGGCGGCGGCCGCCAGCATGGCCAGGAAATCCGCCTCCGCGACGTGATACGAGCAGGAGCAGGTGACGAGCACCCCGCCCGGCCGCAGCATCTTCAGCGCCCGCAGATTGAGTTCCTTGTAGCCGCGCAGTGCGGTGGCCAGGTTGCGCGGCGACTTGGCGAAGGCGGGCGGGTCGAGCACGATGGTGTCGTACTGGTGGCCGGCGTCGGCGTAGTCGCGCAGCAGGTCGAAGGCGTTGGCCTCGATCCATTCGACCAGGGGAACGCCGGCACGGGTGTTCAGGGCTTCGTTCTGCTCGGCGACTTCCAGCGCCGGACGCGAACTGTCGATAGCGGTCACGCGTTCGCAGGCGCGCGCCAGATGCAGCGCAAAGCCGCCCTGGTAGCAGAAGACGTCGAGCGCGTCGCCGCGGGCGTAGCCCTCCGCCGCCGCATAGTTTTCCCGCTGGTCGAGAAAGGCGCCGGTCTTCTGTCCAGCCCCCGCATCGTAGTGGAAGCGGACGCCGTTCATGGTGAAGACCGTGCGGGTGTGCGCGTCCGCGCCGGCCACGATGCCGCTCTCCCGCGGCGGCAACTGCTCCAGCTCGCGGATATGCGGATCGATGCGCTCCGCGATGCTCGCCGGCCCCAGCGCCTGTTGGATCCAGCTCACCACCTCGGCGCGCAGGTCGGGCTGGTCGAAGGCCTGGGTGAGCATCTGGAAGCTGACGATGTCGCTGTAGTGGTCGACCATGAGGCCGGGCAGCGCATCGGCTTCGCTGAAGACGACGCGGAAGGCGTCGCTGTTGCGCACCACGCCGTGCCGGTACTCCAGCGCCGCCTGCAGCCGCTGCCGCACCAGTTCTGCCAGGTCCGCGCGCGAACCGAGGGCATGCCGCGCCAGCAGCCGCAGCGCAATCTGCGAGCTGCTGCTGTAGAGCGCCGAGCCCAGCACTGCGCCGCGATCATCCTTCACCAGCAGCAACGCTCCCGGCTCCGCGGCGGGCGGCGCTTTCAAGTCGGAGCGATACACCCACACGTGTCCGCTGCGCACGCGGCTGGCCGCGCGCCGGGTGATGCTCACCACGTTGGCAGAGGTGGGCGGCAAACCGCTTAGTGTAAATCCATTGCCCAACGGTGGAACGGAGGATTGCGAACGCTGCGGGGAGCTCGGCCCGCTAGGAGGCCCCGGCCTCGACGGCGGGCTGCGCGTCGCGGCTGGTGTCGTACCAGAGAATGCGGTGGCAGGAGTCGCAGGTGAGGAGGTGCTCGTTGCTGCGCACGTCGCTGTAGGTCTGGGGGCGGAGCATGACCTGGCAGCCCATGCACTTGTGGTCGCGCGCCTCCGCCAGGGGGTTGCCGCGCAGCTTGAAGACGCGGTCGTAGTGGCGCAGCCCATCGTCGTCGATGCCGGTGCGCAGCTGGTCGCGCTGCGCACTCAGGGAGGCGAGTAGCTTCTCGTCCTCGGCGGTGACGGCCCGCGCCGCCGCCGTTTCGCGCTCGATCTCCGCCGTCTCCTCTTTCAGCTCCGCCTCCGCCTGGCGGGCGACCTTCTCCTGGGTCTCGGCCCCGACCATGAATTCGAGGATTTTGTCTTCGCACTCGCGGATGTCTTTTTCGGCGAAGCCGATCTCGTGCAGCAGCGCCTTGTATTGCTCGTTGGTCTTGACGTCGAGCGACTGGTCGCGATACTTCGAGATTTTCTGCTGCGCCCCCAGGATCTCGGTCTCCAGCTTGCGCCGCTGCGCCTCGCCGTTCTTGAGGGCCGCGCGTGCGCCTTCCAACTGCGCCTGCGTGGCATGCAGCTTCTGCTCGATGGCGGCCACCTTGCGCGGCAGGCCGGCGATTTCCTGGCTGAGGCGCGCAATCTCGCGGTCGGCGCGCTCCAGGGCCAGCAGTTTTTCCAGGTCGGAATTCATGGGCGGGAACTACGCAGATTTTAGCATGCGCTGACCGCGGGTGACGGCCGCGTCCCGCGCGGGTCTTGCGCTAGCGGAAGCTGGCGCTGCGCACCCGCTGGCGGAAGTCGTCGCCCTGCATCTCGATCTTCCGGCACATCTCGTGCAGCCGCGAGCGCATGCGCTCCCCGATGCGGTCGCCCAGGGTCTCGCGGCGCGCCGCGCGCTGCGCCGCTTCGCGCTCACTCGCCGGCCGCACGCTGATACTGGTAGCTTCCGGCAGGTCCTCGAAGTTGGTGGTGATGAGGGTGGTGCGGCGGTCGTTGTAGCGCGTGTTCAGGATGTGGCTCACCATGTCCCAGACCCACTCCGTCGGCTTGTTCGCGCCCAGTTCGTCCAGCACCAGCACCTCCGCCTCGAAGACCGGGCGCAGCACGTCCATTTCGGTGCTCTGCACCGTCGGGTTGTAGGAGTTCTGGATCTCCTTGAGCAGCTCGCGGTAGTCGTAGAAGAGGCACGCGACGCCCTTGGCCGCCATCAACTCGCGCAGGATAGCGACCGCGAGGTGCGTCTTGCCGACGCCGATGGGCCCCACCAGCAGCAGCCCGTCGGCGCCCGGCTCGTACTCGCGGACAAAGCCCTCCGCCTTGACCTTGGCCGCGCGCAGGGAATCGTTGAGGGCGGCGAATTCGCGGAAATCGCAGTGGTCGTAGCGCGTGGGAATGCGCGCCTGGTGCCGCAGGCGCTCGGCGCGGGCGTTGCGCACGCAGTCGCAGCGCGTGAAGCGCGGCTCCCCGCTCTCGCCCGCGACCGGCTTCCAGCCCGAGCCGGAGCAAATGGGACATTGCGCCGTGGCCGTGGAACTCATTGTGCTGACTGTAGGACGATGGGCGGCGGCGCGCAACCCTCGCCCGGCTGTGATTCGCGCGCAAATGTGGAAAAGTCGCGCCCGCCCGCCACGCGCGCGTCGCGCCTTTTTCCCCACCCATAAAAAAACGCGGCAGCGCGGCTGCCGCGGGGAACTCCGGGGCCCGGGGGACCTACTTGCGGTTGACGGCTTTCTTTAACTCGACGCCGGGTGTGAACTTCGCCACTTTGCGCGCCGCGATCTTGATGACCGCGCCGGTCTGCGGGTTGCGCCCGTTGCGTGCCTTGCGCTGCGATACCGAGAAGGTGCCGAAGCCCACCAGCGCCACGCGCTCCCCTTTTTTCAGCGCTCCCGTAATGCTGCCCACCAGGGTCTCGACTGCGGTCCCTGCCTGGGCCTTGGTAGTGCCGGAAGCGGATGCGATGCGATCAATGATGTCCGCCTTGTTCATGCGTCTCTCCTGGGGCAGGTCGGCGTCTCCCGGCGCGCTGCGCGAACCGGGCTTTGGCCCGGGCCGACCGCTGGCCGCCTATTAAGCGCCCCAACGGGCGCGCTGTCAAGCGCTGAAAACGGTGGAAAACCGCGTCCCGCGCCGTTTATAGCTTTGTTACCTTTTCGGCAATTGCCAGCCGCCCGCGACGGCGCTATGCTCCGCTGCGTCCGACCCGAGTCCTTTTCCGACCCATGGCCAAACTCTTCGAGCTGCCTCGCTACATCGCTATCGAGGGACCCATCCGGGTCGGCAAGAGCACCCTGGCGCAGATCATCGCCGAGCGCCTGCACGCCCAGCGCATCGCCGAGCCGGAGCGCAACCCCTTCCTGCGCCCCTTCTACGACGGCGAACCCGGCGCCGCCTTCCAGGCGCAGTTTGCCTTCCTGGTGGAGCGCTATGAGCAGCTCCGCGTCCTCGAACCCAACTCCCGCCGCACCGTGGTCGCCGACTACATCTTCGAAAAAGACAAGCTCTTCGCCTGCATCAACCTCAGCGACACCGAGCTGGAAGTCTACAACCGCTACTACCAGCTGTTCCGCGAGCAGGTGCCCACCCCCGACCTGGTCATTTACCTGCAAGCCACGCCCGAGGTGCTCAAGAAGCGGCTGCGCAAGAAGGGCGCGCCCGGCGAGCTGCAGATCAGCGACGATTACCTGGAAGAGGTGGTGCGCGCCTACGAGCACTTCTTCTTTCACTACACCGCGTCGGACCTGCTGGTGGTGAATACCACCGACATCGACTTCGTGGACCGCAGCGAAGACCTGCAGGAGTTGCTGCGGCGGCTCTCCGAGCCCATCAAGGGCACCCAGTACTTTCTGCCGCTGGAGGGCGACTCCCGCGCCGCCAGCGCCTAGGCGATCGCCGCGACATCCAGTTCCCCGCTCGCAAGCCAGGCAGCGAGAAGCCTCCGTCGCCGGAGGCTGTGCGGATTCCGCCGCGGGGCTTACGAGGTCTTCTTCTCCTCGCCCGCCTTGGCGTACTTGCGGCGGAAGCGCTCGATACGCCCGGCGGTGTCCAACAGCTTCTGCTTGCCGGTGAAGAAGGGGTGGCAGTTGGAGCAGATTTCCACGTTGATGTCGCTGCGGTGGGTCGAGCGGGTGGTAAAGGTGTTGCCACAGGCGCAGTGCACCCGCACCTCGTGGTAGTCAGGATGGATGGCGGCCTTCATAGGACCTCGAAACCTCTCGCTGAAAACGCTATTTTACCGGTTTTTGGCCGGCTTCCGCAAACCGCGGCCCGCCGCTAGCTTCCCCCGCTCGGGTCTTCCTGGTGAATGGTGACGCCCAGCCACAGCACTCCCGCCACGGCGGCCAGGGCGGCGGTGGCGGTGAGTGCCCCTGCCCACCCCAGGGACTTCGCCAGCCACGGGGTCAACGCGGGCGAGATCATGCCGCCGAGGTTGGAGCCGAAGTTCATGACCCCGCCGGCGGTGCCGCTGCGTGCGCCGGCAATCTCATTCAGCGTTGCCCAGTAGGGTCCTTCGGTGCACAGCACCAGCACCG
Source organism: Terriglobia bacterium (assembly GCA_963739375.1). Taxonomy (GTDB): domain Bacteria; phylum Acidobacteriota; class Terriglobia; order Terriglobales; family Acidobacteriaceae; genus CAVUAF01. The sequence goes on along the minus strand of CAVUAF010000015.1, from coordinate 297,628 downwards.
TGCAGGCTGTCAGCGCGGCCACGGCGAAGACGGCGCCCGCAGCGCGGGCGCCCGCCGCCAGCGCGATGGCGCCTACGAGCAACGCCACCAGCGGCAGGCTGCGGCGGCCCCACGTCACTCCCCAGCGGCGCACGGCCGCGTCGGAAACGGCGCCGCCGAGCGGAATGGCGATCAGCGTGGCCACCCACGGCAGCGCGGTCACGGCGGCGGCCTGCAGCAGCGCGAAGCCGCGCACCTCCACCAGGTAGCTGTAGAACCAGAAGACAAAGATGTAGCCGACGTAGCCTTGCAGGAAGTAGCTGGCGAAGAGGAACCAAAAGCTGCGCGTACTGAACGGCGACGCTTCCTGCCCATTGCAATTGGCTCTTCGGAGCGACGCCGAGGATTCACGCAGGTCACTGCGGAAGGTGTCGGTAAGCGGCGCATACCACAGCCATAAGGCGGCGGCCACGGCCGCGATCCCCGCCGGCAGCAGCAGGCCGGCGCGCCACCCGTGGCTGCGCGCGATGGGGACGACCAGCAGCGGCGTCAGCGCGGAACCGATCCCGATGCTAGCCAGCACCAGGCCGTTGGCGCGGCCATGCATGGCCGGCGGGAACGCCAGCCCGACGGCGCGCGCGGAAGCCGGATAGGTCGGCGCCGCGAACACCCCAAAGAGCGCCCGCACCCCGAGCAGCAGCGGCAGCACGCCGATTGCGCCCAGGCCGGTCACCCCGGCGGTGGCCGCGGTCAGGACCGCCCAGGCGATGGTCAGGCAGCCGAACAGCGCCCGGGTGGGGACGCGATCGGCAAGCCACCCGGAGGGCGCCTGCAGCAGCGCGTAGCCGAGCAGGAAGGCGCTGAATACCGTGCCCATCTCGGTCTGCGAGAGTCCCAGGTCGGCCATCATCTGCGGCGCGACGGCGCTGATGGCCACGCGGCAGATGTAGCCGGCGGAGGCCACCAGGACGAGCAGCGTCAGCAAGCGCCGCGGGGCGCCGGGCTCGCCGCTCACTTCAGCCTCTTGTGCATGACCAGCTCGGCGTGGCCGTCCACCACGTAGTCGGGAATCTCCCCCACCTGGCGATAGCCGTGGCGCTCGTAGAGCTCCCGGGCGCGCGGGTTGAAGGAGGAGACCAGCAAGAAGATGTGCTGCGCCGCCGGGTAGCGGGTTTCGGCGAATTGCAGCAACGCGGAGCCAACGCTGCGGCCGCGTGCGGCCTCGGTCACGGCGATGGAGGCGACGTAGGGCGATCCGGCCAGGCCGCGCTCCGCCAGCAGCACGAAGCCCAGCCGTTCCTCTCCCTCCGCGGCGATGAACAGCTCGCTGCCCGAGCGGCGGACCGCTTCCTGGCAGGCGTCGGGTCCGCGGCGCAGCGTGATCCAGGGATCATTGGCCGCCATCAGGCGCGCCGCCCAATCGTGGTCGTCCCCGGCAGCCGGGCGGATCTCCATAGCGTTACAAGGTAAGAAGGCGCAGGGAAAAAGGCAAGTTGTTGCAACGGCTGGGTTTCCCCAAAATTGTTCCACGTGGAACAATTTGCTCCGGCGGCCACGCGCTACTGGGGCTTGGGGTCGGCCTTCGCCTTGGCCGCGCTGCTCTTACCCTTCGGGTCCGCCTTGGTCGCCGCAGTCTTGGCTGCACTTGGCACCGGCGCCGCTTCCCGGCGCGCCTGCTCAATCAGCTGGCCAAGCCGGGGGCGGTCCTCCATCTGCACCTCGGTGACGACCGTGCCGCTCGCCTTGTTGCTGACGATGTAGATGGTCGGGGTGTGTTCCAGGGGGATGCGCTCCCCGAGGCTCCGGTCGGCGCGCACCTTGGCGGCGAATTCGCCCTGCGGATCAAACATGAACGGCACCGCGACCTTGTGCTGGCTGGCGAAGCGGTCGGCCCACCCGCGCAGGCTGAAGACGGTGATGAGGGGCTGGTTCTGATAGATGTAGGCGCGGAAGTCGTCGCCCAGCTGCTTCGACTGCGCGTCGAAGAAGCGCGCCAGCACCGCGGCGTCGTACGCCCAGGGATGCTGCCACTGCGGCAGCGGGAAGTCGTGCAGCAGTAGCGGGATGTTGTACCGCTTCGCGGCGTCGGTCACCAGCGGGAAGGCGCGGGCGCAGTCGGGACACTGCATGTCCTCAAAGACCACCAGGGCGACGCTGGCGCCCGGCGGCGGCTTCAGGAACGAGGTGTCGGCGCACGCCGCCAGGGCGCACAGCAGGACGGCCAACGGAACCAAGAAAAAGCGCTTCATCGCGACAGGACTCCAGAAACGAGGGTTGCGTCTATCCTACCTGATTCGGTGCAGCGGGCGGAAACCGCGCGCAAACGAAATGGGCTTGGCTGCGTCGATTCCTAGTGGAGGTGGACGTGAGACTTGTGGCCAGTTGTCTGCTGATCGCGGCCTGCGCAGCGGCGGCGGGAGCGAAGACGAGAGTCGAGCCGGACGTCGCCTACGGCGGACACGCGCGGCAGCGGCTCGATCTCTACCTGCCGGAAAGCGCGCACCAGTTTGCGACCGTCGTTTTCGTGCACGGCGGCAGCCTGGAGAGCGGCGACAAGGCGGACGCCGATTACGGCGCCGTGTGTCGTCCCTTCGTAGACGCGGGCGTGGCGTGCGCCAATATCAACTACCGCCTGCTGCAGGATGCCCCCTGGCCCGCCGCCGCCGCCGACACCGCCGCCGCTTTCGCCTGGGTGAAAGGCAACATTGCCAGTCGCGGCGGCGATCCGACGAACGTGTTCCTCGTGGGCCACAGTTCCGGTGCGCGGCTGGTCGCCACCCTGGGCACCAACGAGGAATTCCTGCGCCAGGCCGGCCTGCGCCTCAAGGATGTGCGGGGCGTGGTGCCGATGGGCACGATCCTCTGGGATGAGGAGTTCGAGAAGGCAATGGCGCAACTTCCGCGCGAGCAGATGGAAGCCCGCTTCGCGCGCTACGCCATCTATCGCGGATTCGCTTCCCCCGACGACTACCTCAAATCGTGGCCGATGAAGCATGTCCAGGCCGGCATGCCGCCGTTTCTGTTCATCATTGCGGAACACGAGAAGCTGCAGCCGCCGATCTTGGCGCAAGCGGAGCAATTCATCGCCGCCGCGCGCAAGCTGGGCTGCCAGGCCAGCTACCAAATCCTTTCCGGCGCGCGCCACATGGACGAGGTGCGCAAGCTGGGTCAGCCGGACGACGCTGCGTTGCCCGCGATCCTGGCGTTCATCCGCAGCCACTGAGACCTGACCGACAGGACAACCGAGCCAGACGCCCCCTAGTACTTGAAGCGGTAGCGCACCTCGACCGCGAGCTGCCGCGGGTCGGCCCAGTGGGTGCCGCCGAAGGTGTTGCTGTTGTCGATCAGGTAGCGGCGGTCGAACAAGTTCAAGGCCGTCAGGCGCAGCGAAAAGCGCTCGAACTCCTTGCCCAGCGAGACGTCGGCGGTGGTATGCGCCGGCAGGTGGCCGGGGCCGTCGCCATCGAGGAAGCCGGAGCCATAGGCCATGTGCGCCGCGCCGTAGCTGTGCCAGGGCAGCGAGCTTTCCAGGCCCAGGCTGAGGGTCTGGCGCTGGTCGTGGTCGAGGTAGAAGTAGGCGTCGGCGGGCGGCTCGAAGCTGGTGAGGCCGCCGGTCACGCCGCCACGCGCTTGTGCCTGCTGGTTGGCGTAGGCCAGGTGGAGCTGCACCGCGCCCGCCATCCGCGGCGAGCGCAGCGACGCTTCCCAGCCGCGGATGCGCGCGCGCGCGATGGTGAGGGGGAAGAAGACGTTGGAGTTGCCCAGCACGTCGTGATCGAAGTAGTTGCGCGCGGCGGTGCGGAAGTGCGTGAACTCCAGCGCCCAGCCGGCCGCGGGAATGCCCAGGCCGAACTCGTACTGGTGGTCGCGCTCGCCGTGCAGGGGCAGGAAGCCGAAGCCCTGCTGCACCGCAAAGTCAGCCACTGGACCGGCCACCGTGGTCAGCGGCGGCGGCTGGTAGTAGTGGCCGTAGAAGCCGCGCAGCACCCAGTGCAGCCGCGGGACGCGCAGGGCCGCGCCGAGGCGGGGATCGGCGGCGGTCTCGCCGAGATCGCCGGCAAAGCGCGTCAGGCGGACGCCGCCGTTCAGCGTCAGCCAATCCGTCAGTTCGTAGCGATCTTCCGCGAACACCGCCGCCACGCTGCCGCTGGTCGCCTTGGTCTGCCGCAGGCTTGCGCCGCTGCCATCGTTGGCCACCAGCGCCAGCAGCGAGGCGTCGTGCTGCCCGAAGACGTCGGCGCCGAAGCGGGCGCGATGCCGGCGCCGGGTGACCGCGGCGGTGGCATGCACGCCCGCGTAGTGCGAGCTGCGCTGGTCGGTGGCGGCGAACGGCGTGTCGAGCGGCCCGCCCGCATAGGCCGCGCGGTTGAAGTGGTAGTACGGCGAGACGGTAAACACCGCGCCGCCGGCGGTGGAGTGCAGCCAGGTGAAGTTGGCGAAGGCGTCGCGCTCGTCGTCGGCGTCGCGCGTCCCACCGGCCTGCTGCCCGGGATCGTTGGGCACCTGGTAGTGGTCGCCGCGCGCGGAAGCCGCCAGGCGCAGCTGGTCGCGGGGAGTGCGGTTGTAGATGAGCGAGGTGAACGCGCTCAGGCCGGCGCCGAGGTCGTGCAGCACCGCGGGCGCCGGGGTCTCCAGGCCGAGATCGGTGCGATTGCCGGCAAGGCTGGCGTAGTAGGCGAAGCGTTCGGTGTGGCTGCCGAAGCTGAGCTGGTCGTGGGTGCTGTTGAAGCTGCCGTAATCCAGCACCAGCTCGGCTTGGCGAGAGCGCTCAAAGCCGGAGCGCGTGACCACGTTGAAGACGCCGAAGGTGCGGTCTCCGGCTTCCGCCGAGAGCCCGCCGCGCTGCACTTCGAGGTAATCGATGTCCCGGGGATCGAACTGCGGCCCCACGTTGCTGGCGATGTTGGTGTTGGGGACGGGGACGCCGTCGATCATCCACGTGGTCTGGTGGCCGCCGCGGACGTGCAGCTGGTCGTGCGCCACCACTGCGCCGGGGACGAAGTTGGTGATCATCGCCAGGCTGTTGGCGCGGTCGGCGCCTGGGGTGTGCGCGATCTCGCGGCGGCTGACCAGGTTCTGCGAGGTGGTGGACTCGGGATCGATGGCCGCCGGCTCGGCGCTGACCTCCACGGACTGGCGCACGGTCTCGAGCGCCAGCGGGAAGTGCAGCATGGGCGCGCTGCCCGAGGCGACCGTGACCCGCTGCTCCTGCGGGGCAAAGCCGCTCGCCCCGACCTCCACCGTGTATTCGCCCAGCGGCACCGCGGGGAAGCGGAAGTAGCCGTCGGCGTCGGTGACCGTCGCCTGCGACCACTGGGAGGCGGCGGCGCGCACCGTCACCTTCGCCCCGGCAATCGGGCGGTGCTGGGGATCGTGGGCGGTGCCCTGCAAAGTTCCGAAAATCGTGCCCGCCGCGCCTGCGGCTGCCAAGAGCAGCGCACAGGCAACGGCAAATCGTTGCAGCATGCAATGACCTCGCGGGAAAGAGTCGAGTTGGGGGTGTTGCGGCTTACAGGCGGGAGAGGGCGGGGGGAGCGCGGTCACGGTCACCACCGGCGCTGGCGGCGGAGGCGAAGGCGAGGACGGGTTCGGCGCGGTAGGGACGCGGATCGCGGGGCGCAGCCATGACCGCCGGTCGCAGCCTCACAGCCGCCGGGCTGCCGGCCAGTGCGCGTTGCGGCTGCTCGCAGCAGCTCGCCCAGGGGCGCACCGAGTCGTGGTTGTCCGGGATCCCGCCGCCGCAGTGATGGTGCCCGCGCAGGCAGCAGGCATGCAACGGGGGCGCGGCGGGCGCGGCCATCGCCAGGGCCACCGGGGCGAAGATCGCCGCCAGCAGAACGCAGACCACTGTGGATGCAAGGAAACGACGCATGTACCGAGAGAACGACCCGGCCACGAGGATACACCGGTTGCGAGCGCGCGCTCAACCCGGGTTTCGGGTTTCGAGTTTCGAGCAACAACCGGCTGGTGTGGGGCGGCCGGCCGGACCAACGCTGGGCTACACGAGTCATTTTGCGTGTGCTAGCATGCTGAGTTTCGCAATCCTCTGTAGGGACACAGCAGTTCCGCCTGCCTGCCCCGCCTGGTTCTGGTGCTCTCCGGGGAATGTCCTGAAGGGAGTTTGGTGTGAAGGTTTACGAAGGCGCGAACGTTCGCAATCTTGCCATCGTGGGCCACTCTCACGCCGGCAAGACATCGCTGGTGGCGGCCATGCTCTATACCGGTGGCGCCACCCAGCGGTTGGGCCGGGTGGACGAGGGCACCACGGTCACCGACTTCGACGAAGAAGAAATCGCCCGCGGCATGTCGGTGGCCAGCGGCCTGGGCTACGTCGAGTGGGGGAAGACCAAGGTCAACCTGGTGGACACGCCGGGCCTCAACATGTTCGTCCACGAGGCCAAGCTGGCGATGCCGGCGGTGGAGGCGGTGGCGGTGCTGGTGGACGGCGTCTCCGGGGTCGAGGTGATGACCGAGCGGGTGTGGCAGTACGCCGATGAATTCGAGCTGCCGCGCATCGTCGTCGCCAGCCGCATGGACCGCGACCGCTCCGACGCCGCCCGCACCCTGGAGTCGCTGACCAACGCCTTCGGCCGCACTGTGATTCCCGTGCAGCTGCCCATCGGCAGCGAGAAAAGCCTGCGGGGCGTGGTGGACCTGGTCCGGCTGAAGGCCTACACCTACGAACTCGGCGGCAACGGCAAGGGCAGGGAAGGCGAGATCCCCGCCGAGCTGGCCGACCTGGCCCAGGCGGGGCACGAGAAGATCGTGGAGCTGGTGGCCGAGGGCAACGATGCCCTGATGGAAGAGTTCTTCGACAAAGGCACCATCCCCGACGAGCACCTGCTGCCCGGCCTGCGCGACGCCATCCGCGAGCACCGCATCTTTCCCGTGCTCTTTACCTCGGGGCTGGGGAACATCGGCGCCGACCGCGTGCTCGACTTCGCGGTCGAGTTCCTGCCCGCCGCCAGCGAGCACGCGGCGGTGAAGGGCGTCCCGCAAGCCGGCAACGGGCAGCCGCCCGAGCACCACGTCACCGACAGCGAGGCGGCCTCGCTCTACGTCTTCAAGACGGTGAGCGATCCATTCTCCGGGCGCATCTCGTTCTTCAAGGTCTTCTCCGGGGTGCTGAAGAACGACGCCACGGTGCAGAACTTCACCAAGAACAGCAGCGAGAAACTGGCGCACATTTCGGTGATGCAGGGCAAGACGGCGACCCAGGTGGCCGAGCTGCACGCCGGGGACATCGGCGCGGTCGCCAAGCTGCGCGACACCCTGACCGGCGACACCCTCGGCGACAAAGCCAGCCCCATCGAGTATCCGCAGGTCCTGCTGCCGGAGCCGGCCATCACCTTCGCCATCGAGCCCAAGTCGCGCGCCGACGAAGACAAGCTGGGCAACGGCATCCACAAGCTGATGGAAGAAGACCCCATGCTGCGCTTCTTCCGCGACCCGCAGACCAAGGAGTTCCTGATCGCGGGCACGGGACAGCAGCACATCGAGGTGGTGGTCTCCAAGCTGAAGAAGCGCTACCACACGGAAGTGAACCTGAAGGCGCCCAAGGTGCCCTACCGCGAGACCATCCGCGGCAAGGCCGACGTGCAGGGGCGGCACAAGAAACAGACCGGCGGACACGGGCAGTTCGGCGACTGCCGGATCAAGATGGAACCGCTGCCGCGGGGCGGAAACTTCGAGTTCGTCAACGACATCTTCGGCGGCTCCATCCCCAAGAACTACATTCCCGCGGTCGAGAAAGGCATTGTCGAGGCGGCGCAGCGCGGCTTCCTGGCCGGCTACCCGGTGGTGGACTTCCGCGTCATCCTCTACGACGGCTCCTACCACGACGTGGATTCGAGCGAACTGTCGTTCAAGACCGCCGGCCGCATCGCCTTCAAGAAGGCCATGGAGCAGGCCAAACCCACCCTGCTGGAACCCATCATGAAGGCGGAAATCGTGGTGCCCGACGAGTTCGCCGGCGCCATCATGGGCGACCTGAACGGGCGGCGCGGCCGCATCCAGGGCATGGACAACAAAGCCGGCAACACGGTGGTGAAGGCCCTGGTGCCGATGGCGGAAATGCTGAGCTACGGCGCCGACCTCACTTCCATGACCCAGGGGCGCGGCAGCTTCAACATGGAGATGGACCACTACGACATCGTGCCGGCCCAGATCCAGGAGAAGATCGTGACCGCCGCCCGGGCCGCCAAGGCGGGCGTCGAGGAAGAGGAAGAAGAATAGGGAATTTGCGATTTGCGATTGGTGATTTGCGATTTTGGATTTGGGATTGGCGATGGGGCCCGGCCGGCAAACCGGGCCTTGTTCTTGCCCGGTGCAGCAAAAAACCTCCGCAGAGGCGGAGGCTGTTAGGACCGGGTTGGATCACTTGGAGAGCTTGTCTTCGGCTACCTTGGCAACTTCCTTGGCCAGACCGCGGGTGGCACCGCCCGAGGTTCCGCCCAGCAGACCCATAATCACCTTGCCGTCCACGTCCTTCTCGAAGACCACTTGATTGGTGTTGGGATCGATGAATTTGACGTGGGCCACGATCTTGGTCTTGCCGGCGCCGAAGCCAACCATGTAGCGCATGGCCTGGTTGCCGGCCTTGTACTCGGTCACCTCGCCGACCAGCTTTACGCAGGGCTGCGGGTAGTCGGCAGGCTTGTTTTCGGTAGCGAACGCCTGGAATTTCTTGCGTGCGTTGATCTCGTTGATCAGGTCGGCCTGCATCTTGCTCATGTAGTCCTGCGGGAAACCGACCCCCGGCTTGATCGTGAATTGCACGATCTCGATGCTGCGGTATCCCGTCGCGGGCTTCTCGCTGCCGGCGATAGCGACTACACTAACGACCAGAAGCAACGCGCAGACGAAGATCGCATATTTCATTCTGCCCTCCTTCTGGAACAGAATGGAAGCCGTAGCAAAGACCGCCGGGACCGTCTATGTCGCCGGTCACGGTTGCGTGTGACGATGAGGAAGTTCTGGGACAACCCGACCGAGCGGGCCGCGGCGGCTTCGGCCGTTGCCCTGCCCCGGGCGGTCCAGATCGGCGGCGTCACCATCGCGCCCCCTACCGTGCTGGCCCCCATGGCCGGCGTCACCGACACCGTCTTCCGCCGCTTCATCCGCAATGCGAACCTGCGGCCGGGCGCCGACCGCCTGGTCACTGCCGGCGAATCAGGATGTGGTTTGATCATGACCGAGTTCACCTCGGCCGACGGCGTGCTGCGCGCCCGCGACCATCGCAACCAGAAGATGCTCGACCGCTACCTGCACTTCTACGCGGACGAGCACCCCATCTCGGCGCAGCTCTTCGGCAGCGATCCGCGGGTGCTCGCCGACGCCGCCCGCATGGTCCAGGACCTGGGCTTCGACCTGGTGGACCTGAACCTCGGGTGCCCGGCCAGGAAGGTCACCCAGTGCAATGGCGGCTCCGGCTTGTTGCGCGACCTGCCGCTCATCGGCTGCATCTTCCAGACGGTGCGCGCCGCGGTGCAGATTCCCTTCACCGTGAAGTTTCGCCTGGGTTGGAGCGACGAGGAAATCGTCTGCCTCGACCTGGCGCAGCTGGCCGAAAGCTGCGGCCTCGACGCGGTCGCCCTGCACGCCCGCACCCGCGAGCAGGGTTACGCCGGCGCCGCGCGCTGGGAGTGGATTGGGGCCGTCAAGCAGGCGGTGAAGATACCCGTCATCGGCAATGGCGACATCCGTACCCCGCTGGACGCGGCCGCCATGTTCGCCGAGACCGGCTGCGACGCGGTCATGATCGGGCGCACCGCGGCTTCCAATCCGTGGATCTTCCGCCAGATTCGCCAGTACGCGGAGACCGGTGGCTGGGACGAGCCCAGCGAAGCCGACCGCTACCACATGATCCGCACCTACTTCGCCATGCTGGTCGAGGAAGGCCTGCCCGGCAACGCAGGCAAGATGAAGCAATTCGCCTCATGGTTCACCCACGGCGTCGCCGGCGGCGCCGCGCTGCGTAAGGCGGTGTACGAATCCCGCACCGAACAGCAGATTCTGGCGGCGGTGGATGGCTTCTTCCGCGCACTGCTGGCGCAGCCCCAACCACACTTGCGGTCGGCCTGAACCTGATTCAGGGCAGTCCCTCCGGCGTCGCGCTTCTACCACGGACTGTCTCTCTTTTACCACAGTCAAGGATCACCGCTTCGGCGGTAATCTATTGAGTCGCCGCTGGATAGGGCGCGGCTTCGTCGTTTGAACTTCGAACAAACCATCAAGTCAGCCGTGGAGTGCCGCGGGGTTGGTTTGCACAGCGGCGCACCGGCGACGCTGCGCATTCTGCCCGCCCACGCGGGAAGTGGGATCGTCTTCCGGCGCGTGGACCTCGACGACTTCGTGGTGGAAGCCTCCAGCCGCAATGTGGCCAAGGTGAGCTACGCCACCAGCCTGATGAAGCGCGGCGTCCTCATCTCCACCACCGAGCACCTGCTGAGCGCGTGCATCGGCATCGGGGTGGACAACGCCATCGTGGAGCTCGACAACCTGGAAGTGCCCATCCTCGACGGCAGCGCGCAGCCCTTCGTCGAAATGGTCCTGAAGGCGGGGCTGCGGCGGCAGCGGCGGGCGCGCACCTACCTGCGGCTGCGGCGCGAGTTGGAACTGCGCGACGGCGACAAGTTCATCGGCGTCTATCCCGCCCCCGGCTACTCGGTGCAGTACACCATCGACTTCCCGCACCCCTTGATCGGCCGCGAGACGTTCGAAATCGACCTCTCGGGTGACCGCTACCGCCGCGAACTGGCACCCGCGCGCACCTTCGGCTACCAGGACTGGGAAAAGGCCATGCGCAACTCCGGCCTGATCCGCGGCGCCTCGCTGGAGAACTGCATCGTGCTCTCCCGCGAAGGCCTGGTGAACCCGCCGCTGCGCTTTGCCGACGAGTTCGTGCGCCACAAGGTGCTGGACCTGATCGGCGACCTGGCACTGCTGGGGCGGCGCATCATCGGGCGCGTGGTGGCCGACCGCGCCGGCCACGCCATGCATACCGCGCTGGTCTCGCGCCTCCTCCGCGATCACGACCTCTGGGAAGAGACCACCGACGATGCCGCCCCCGCGGAAGCGCCCGTCGGCGTGCCGGCGGTGGCGGAGAGCCAGCTGTAAGCTCGAAGCCGTAAGCTCTGAGCTTGAAGCTCCAGCCACTGCATTCCGTAGGACTGCTCCCTGAACCAACCAGCAGGCCCGCGTCCTGAGCGCAGCGAAGGACGGGGCGCCAGGCTGGCGGTGGTGAGTGCTTCGCCCAAATGCAGCAGTCGCTTAGAGCTTAGGGTGTAGAGCTTATGGCTTAGAGCTTCGAGATTAGTCCGCCGACGTGCTCAGGGGCCGGAGTTTCGCCACGGTGGTGCGCAGGTAGTGGTAGGGATTGACGGGGACGTCGTGAATGCGCACTTCGTAGTGCAGGTGGGGACCGGTGCTGCGGCCGCTGAGTCCGACATAACCGATGACGTCGCCGCGATGCACCACCTGGCCGGGGGTAACGGCAAAGCCGCCGAGGTGCCCATAGCGGGTGCTGATGTCGTGCGCGTGCTCGACGATCACCAGGCGTCCATAGCCGGCCTGCTGGTCGGCGAAGGTCACCACTCCGTCGGCCGGCGCCACCACGGCGCGGCCGTAGCTGGTGGAAATATCGACGCCGCTGTGGAACGCGCCCTCCCCGTTAAAGGGGTCGATGCGCTCCCCGAAGGAGCCGGTCACGGTCCCTTCCACCGGCCACACCATGGGCGAGGAGGCCAGCTGCAGCCAGTCGGCCATGGTGGCGTTGTGCTGCGGTCCGAAGCCGATGCCCAGCGTGGCGGCGCCGCTCATGGCCGTGGTCTTGAGCGCGTACAGGCGTTGGAACGAGGAGTCGAGCTGGTCGGTGCTGAGCGGGGCGGCGTTGCGCGTGAGCAGCGATTCCGTCTTCAGGCCGTAGAGCGAGGAGACCTCGTCGGCCAGGGAACTCAACGACGCCGCCTGGATCTCTTTTTCCAGAGCTACCTGCTCCAGCGTGTTATAGCGCTGCTTCAGCGCTTCCTTTTCCGAGCGCAGCTGGTTGAAGCGCGCCACCTTCATCAGCATGCGGGTGTAGGACCCCGCCATGCCGGTGATGGTCATCATGCCGATGAGCGCTCCCACCAGGAACACGTACAGGTAGTGCAGGGGAATGGGAATCTTGCGGAGTTCTCCCTCAGACCCGCGGGCTACGAACAGGATGTAATAGCGCTTTCGCAAGCGTTTCCTGATAATGCTCGATTTTGCCGGGCTTATTTCTTCCTACGGCAGCGGGTTGCGGCGGCGATGCAACTCACGATGCCCTGACGGCGGTTACCGTCTCGCCCCGGCCAGAGGTCTACGGGAACAGCGAGGCAAAGTTAACAGCCCGGAATGGGACTGTCAACCATTTCGGTTGCTGCCAAATGAGTTAAATCGTTACCGCAGTTCAATTTACCAGTAGGTTAAGGGCGTGGACGGCAGGCGGCGCCGGCTCACACACGGCGGTAGAAGCTGAGCGCCGCGTCGCCCTGCGTCAAGTGCCGGTAGCGTCGCAATTCGCCGCAGGCTTCGCCGGGGTCGAAGCGCTGGTCGTGTTCGGCAACCGCGATGCCTGCCGCACCCAGCACGCGGGACTGTGCCAGGAACTCCAGGGTCTCGTGGTAGGCCGCGGCGTCGGCGTACGGCGGGTCGAGGAAGCAGACGTCCGCCACCACCCCGGCGGCGTCCAGTTGGCGCAGCGCCAGCCCGACCGGCCGCTCGTGCAGCTCGTACCCCTCCGCGATGCCGAGCGCCTTGAGGTTGCGGCGGATGGTGGCGGCGGCGGTGCGCGACGACTCCACGAAGTACACCCGGCGAGCGCCGCGGCTCAGCGCCTCGAGGCCCACTGCCCCCGACCCGGCAAAAAGATCGAGCCAGACGCTGGCGGCCAGCGCCGCCGGATTCCCCGCGGTCAGCACGTTGAACAGGGTCTCCCGCAGCCGGTCGGAGGTGGGACGTACGTCCCGGCCGCGCGGCGCGTGGAGCGGACGGCTGCGGTACTGGCCGGCAATAATGCGCATCCGAATCGAACGCCGGAAGGCGTCTCCGCAGTGTATAGGGGGCGCCGCCGTGTAAGAATGTCATTTGCGGACGTTGTCCGCAGACCTCATGACCACCTGGTCCATCCCCGTCGGCCGCTTGTTCGGCGTCAACCTGCGCCTCCACCTGACCTTCCTCTTTCTCCTGATCGTGGTGTGGTTCACGGAGTCGGCGGCGCCCCAGGGGGTGGCGCCGGAGCGCGGTCTGGCGCTCCTGGGGATCATTTTCGGCTCGGTCCTGCTGCACGAGATGGGCCACGCGCTGGTGGCCATGCATGAGCGGGTCACGGTGCGGGCCATTGTCCTGCTGCCCATCGGCGGCGTCACCCTGATGGACGAGATGCCCTACGACGCGCCCGAAGGCCAGGGCGGGCCGCGCTGGCGCCGCGACCTGCGCATCTCGATCGCCGGGCCGCTGGTCAACTTCCTGCTGGCCGGGCTGGCGGCGGCCATCGTCCGCGGCATCGCCCCCGAGGTCCCGCTATGGAAGCACCCACTGGTTTACTCCGGCGGGCTGCTGCGCAGCCTGGTCCTGCACCAACCTGGCGCTCGGCGCCTTCAACCTGCTGCCCGCCTATCCCCTGGACGGGGGGCGCGTGCTGCGCGCCTGGTGGGCGCGCCGCCTGCCCTGGGCGGAGGCAACCCGCCGCGCGGTCACCCTCGGCCAGGTCTTTTCCACGCTCTTCATCCTGCTCGGGGTGTGGAAGGACACGTGGCTGATGCTGGTGGGGCTCTTCCTCTTCGTGGGGGCGCAGTTGGAGGAGCGGGGCATGTTCTTCCAGTCGGTGCTCGAGGGCGTGCACATGGAAGACATCATGCTCACCGACTTCGCCACCCTCTCGCCCGCCGACACCCTGGAAGACGCTCTCGCCAAGTCGGTGCACTCGCTGCAGGAGGATTTTCCCGTGATTCGCGGCACCGACCTGGTGGGGGTGATATCGCGCCGCGGTATCCTGCGCGCCTTGCGCGCCGAGGGCAACGGCTACGTGCAGTCGGCGATGGAGCGTGTTTTCGAGGTGGCCGACCGCCACGAACTGCTGGCGGCGGCCTTCCGCCGGCTCACCGCGCGCGGCCTGAACCTCATCACCGTGGTCGAGGACGGCCGCCTGGTGGGCATCGTCACCCTGCAGAACGTGCTGCACAGCATGTCCATGCTGGCAGAAACGAAGCGGCTGCGGCGCGCGAGCGGCTGATGCCGCCCTCAGGTTTCTTCGGCCTTTCGCGGTGAGCTGCTCCGCGCCAGCGCCACCATCGCCCAAATCCCCAGCAGCGGCCCGATGGCCAGAGACGCCGCCGCCCGGCGCCATCCCCAGTGCGCCGCGATTGCGGCCGTGGCGCGCAACGATACGGTGGTTAGCAGGAAGCCCAGCGCCGTCTGGGTGGTGAGGGCCGTCCCCACGTAGCGCTGGTCGGCGACCTCGCTGACGATGGCGGAAAACTGCGCCGAATCGGCGATCACCGCGATCCCCCAGACCAGGGCCACGATCACCAGCAGCCAGAAATGTTCGAACACCTCCGCCGCCAGCAGGCAGCAGGCGCCGCTCACCGCCATGGCCCAGATGGTGACGCGGGCCCGCCCGGCCACCGGCGAGCCACGGGCGCCCATCCGGTCGCTCGCCCAGCCGGCCCAAACGCACCCGACCACGCCGATGGCGATTACCGCAAAGGCGGTCAGCTCGCGCGTGAACAGCGGCTCCCCGCCCGCCGCCGCCAGCAGCAGCGCAATCCACGCCCACAGCGAGTACAGCTCCCACATGTGCCCGAGGTAGCCGAGATTGGCGAGCAGCAGGGGGCGGTGGCGCAGGATCTGCCCGATCTGCGTGGGGTCGAAGCGCGGCGAGGGCGCGGCCAGCGGCCCCTCGTGCACCGCTACCGCCACGATCAGGGCGGCGATCACCGCCAGCACGCTGGCGTGCAGCACCACCATCCCCGGCGGCACGGCAATGAACGACTCCAGCGCCAGCATGAGGTGCGGCATCGCCGACCCCACCGTCAGCGCGCCGATCAGGATCCCCAGCGCCAGCCCGCGTCCCTCGCGGAACCAGCCGGCCATGATCTTCATGCCCGTGGGATAAACCCCGGCCAGGAAGGCGCCGGTGAGGGCGCGGCACACCAGCGCCGCCCCGATGTTCGGCTGGCTGCGGGTGCCCCACCACGCGAACCCGGCATTCGCCGCCGCCGCCAGCAGCGCCGACACTACGAACACGCGCGGCGCCGGGTACACGTCGGAGAGATTGAAGATGGCGATCAGCAGCGCCCCGGCCACAAACCCCAGCTGCACCATGATGGTCAGCCACGACACCAGCCCCAGGCCTCCGGTCCAGGCGCGGGCCAACTGCGGCTGCACCGCCGTCCCCGTAAACCACAGCGACATCGCCAGCAGCTCCGCCAGCGAGAGCAGGACGAGAACGCGGGTGCGCGGTGGCATCCGCGCGATTTCACCACGAAGAGGGGCGGTTGCGAAGCACAAATTCCCTGCCGAACCGCGGAATGCAAGGCCGGGGGCAGTTGCCAGTTGCCGGTTCTCAGTTGTCAGTAAATCGGGCGCGGTATAATTGGCGATTAGCCTCATGAAAAAATTGGGATCAGTTGCGCGTGCGCCGCGTGTCCGCTCCACCACCGTGCTGTGCGTGCGCCGCGAAGGTAAGGTGGTGATGGCCGGCGACGGCCAGGTCACGATGGGCGAAACCATCGTCAAGCACTCGGCGAAAAAAATCCGCAGGCTCTTCCAGGACAAGGTGCTGGCCGGCTTTGCCGGCTCCACCGCCGACGCCTTTTCGCTGTTCAGCCGCTTCGAGGCCAAGCTGGAGCAGTATCACGGCAACCTGGGGCGCGCCTGCGTCGAGCTGGCCAAGGACTGGCGCACCGACAAGGCGCTGCGCCACCTGGAAGCGCTGCTGCTGGTCTGCGACAAGGAGCAGACGTACCTGATTTCGGGCGCGGGCGACGTGATCGAGCCCGACGAAGGCGTGGCCGCGATCGGGTCGGGCGGCCCCTACGCGCTCAGCGCCGCGCGCACCCTGCTGGAGCACACCCAGCTCAGCGCGCGCCGCATCGTGGAAGAATCCATGAAGATCGCGGGCAAGACCTGCATCTTTACCAACAACAATGTGACCATCGAGGAGCTCTAGCGATCGGGTAATCGGGCAATCATCTTTATGGCCATCTACCTCCCCGGCACCGCGGAAGAAGAACAGCTCACGCTGGACGAGCTGACCCCGCGCGAAATCGTGGCCGAGCTCGACAAGTACGTGGTCGGGCAGCACGAGGCCAAGCGCGCGGTGGCCATTGCGCTGCGCAACCGCATGCGCCGGCAGAAGCTGGCGCCCGAGTTGGCGGAAGAGATCATGCCCAAGAACATCATCATGATCGGCCCCACCGGGGTGGGCAAGACCGAGATTGCGCGGCGCCTGGCCCGGCTCGCCAACTCGCCCTTCCTGAAGGTCGAAGCCTCGAAGTTCACCGAGGTGGGCTACGTAGGGCGCGACGTGGAGTGCATGGTGCGCGACCTGGTCGAGATCGCCATCGACATGGTGCGCGAAGAAAAGCTGGAAGACGTCGCCGACAAGGCCGAACTCAACGCCGAGGAGCGCCTGCTCGACCTGCTGTTTCCCGGCGGCCCGTCGGCCCCCGGCGGCGGCGCCATCGGCTTCGAGGGCAGCACGCTCGACTCGAGCTCGCGCGCCCGCGAAAAACTCCGCCAGCAGCTGCGCGAAGGCAAGCTCGACGACCGCATGGTCGAGCTGGAAGTGCGCGAAAAAAGTTTCCCCGCCTTCGAGGTCATCTCCAACCAGGGCATCGAGGAGATGGACATCAACATCAAGGACATGCTGCCCAACATCTTCGGCCAGCGCACCAAGAAGCGGAAGCTGAAGGTCAGCGAGGCGATGGAGTACCTGATCCAGGAAGAGGAGCAGCGCCTGGTCGACATGGACCAGGTGACGCGCTTCGCGGTCGAGCGCGTGGAAAATTCCGGCATCATCTTCCTCGACGAAATCGACAAGATCGCCGGGCGCGAGAGCGGCCACGGGCCCGACGTCTCGCGCGAAGGCGTGCAGCGCGACATCCTGCCCATCGTCGAAGGCACCACCGTCAACACCCGCTACGGCATGGTGCGCACCGACCACATCCTGTTCATCGCCGCCGGCGCCTTCCACGTCTCCAAGCCCTCCGACCTCATCCCCGAGCTGCAGGGGCGCTTCCCCATCCGCGTGGAGCTGAAATCGCTCACCATCGAGGACTTCATCAACATCCTCACCGAGCCCAAGACGTCGCTGGTGAAGCAGTACACGGCGCTGCTCGAGACCGAGGGCCTGAAGCTGGAATTCACCCGCGAGGCGCTCGACGAGATCGCGAACTTCGCCTTCCGGGTGAACGAAGACACCGAGAACATCGGCGCGCGGCGCCTGCACACCATCATGGAGCGCGTGCTCGATGAGGTCAGCTTCAGCGCTCCCGACATGAAAGACAAAGACGTGAACATCGACGCCGACTACGTGCGCCAGTCGCTCAGCGAGATCGTGAAGGACCAGGACCTCTCGCGCTACATCCTGTAACGCAGCAACCGATGCCCATTCGCCCACGATCCCGGAAGCCGGTATCCCAGGAACTCTTCCCCGCGCCCGCGGAGGCGCGCCCGGCCGAGTACCTGGTGGCGCACATTGATGGCGGGGCGAGGGGCAATCCCGGGCCGGCGGCCTATGGCGTCGTCATCGCCGACCAGGCGGGGCAGCACGTGGCGGAACTCAGCGCGTGTCTTGGCGCCCGCACCAACAACTACGCCGAGTATTCCGGCCTGCTCGCGGCCCTGGAATACGCGCTTGGGCACGGCCATCGCGCGCTCAAGGTGCTGAGCGATTCCGAGCTGCTGGTCAAACAGATGCGCGGGCAGTACAAGGTGAAGTCGCCCGGGCTCAAGGAGCTGTTTGAACGGGCGCGCGCGCTGCAGCGCCAGTTGCCGTGGTTCTTGATTCAGCATGTCCGCCGCGAGCAGAACCGCAAGGCCGACCGCCTGGTGAACCTCGCGCTCGACCGCGCCGCCGGCCACCCGCCGCAATGACTTCGCCACAGATTCTCACGGATCAGCACCGATCGCTTCCCCGCAGCTGTGAGAACAAACAATCTGTGGTGATCCGTGTTGATCTGTGGCGAAACTATATCCCAGCGGTCCTGCCCCGGCTGCCCGCTATAATGCCGCGCAAATGAATCTGGAAGAAAAGCTTGCTGAACTGAAGCGCCGCGATGCGCTGGCCGAAGAGGGTGGCGGCGCCGAGCGCCGAGCGCGGCAGCACAAGGAAGGCAAGATGTCGGCGCGCGAGCGCATCGCCTTCCTGCTCGACGAAGGCACCTTCGAGGAGACCGACAAGCTGGTCACCCACCACTGCACCGACTTCGGCATGCAGGAGCAGAAGGTCTTCGGCGACGGCTTCGTCACCGGCTACGGGCGCATCGAGGGCCGCCTGGTCTTCTGCTTCGCGCAGGATTTCACCGTCTTCGGCGGCTCGCTCTCCGAGGCCAACGCCGCCAAGATCGTAAAGATCATGGACCTGGCTATGCGCGTGGGCGCGCCGCTCATCGGCCTGAACGATTCCGGCGGCGCCCGCATCCAGGAAGGCGTGATGTCGCTGGCCGGCTACGCCGACATTTTCCTGCGCAACACGCTGGCCTCCGGCGTTATCCCGCAGATTTCCGCCATCATGGGGCCGTGCGCCGGCGGCGCCGTGTATTCGCCCGCCATCACCGACTTCATCTTCATGGTCGACAAGACCGCCTACATGTTCGTGACCGGGCCCGACGTCATCAAGACCGTGACCCACGAGGAGGTCACGAAGGAGCAGCTCGGCGGCGCCGCTACCCACAACGAGACCAGCGGCGTGGCGCACTTCGAGGCCCACGACGACGCCGAGTGCCTGGCCATGATCCGCGAGCTGCTCAGCTTCCTGCCCTCGAACAACCTCGACGATCCGCCGCGCAAGCCCGGCTCCGACCCCAGCGACCGCCGCGAGGCCGCGCTCGACACCATCGTCCCCGCGGAATCGGACCAGCCCTACGACATCAAGCAGGTGATCACCGCGGTCATCGACGATGGCAACTTCTTCGAGGTGCACGAACACTACGCGCGCAACCTGGTGGTGGGGTTCGCGCGCATGAACGGGCGCCCGGTGGGCATCGTCGCCAACCAGCCGGCCTTCCTCGCCGGCGTTCTCGACATCAATGCCTCGCTCAAAGGCGCGCGCTTCGTGCGTTTCTGCGACGCCTTCAACATCCCGCTCCTCACCTTCGAAGACGTCCCCGGCTTCCTCCCCGGCACCAACCAGGAGTACGGCGGCATCATCAAGCACGGCGCCAAGCTGCTGTTCGCCTTCGCCGAGGCCACCGTGCCGAAAATCACGGTCATCACCCGCAAGGCATACGGCGGCGCGTATTGCGTCATGTCCTCCAAGCACATCCGCACCGACGTGAACTACGCCTGGCCGACCGCCGAAATCGCCGTCATGGGCCCCGAGGGCGCGGTCAACATCGTCTACAAGCGCGAACTGGAGAAAGCGAAGACGACAGAGAAGGGCGCGGCGGCAGCGGCGAAAGAGAAGACGGACGAATTCCGCGAGCGCTTCGCCAACCCTTACGTGGCGGCCGAGCGCGGCTACATTGACGCCGTTATTCCGCCGCGCGACACCCGCCCGCGCATCATCAACGCCCTGGAAATGCTCGACACCAAGCGCGACAAAAACCCGCCCAAGAAGCATGGGAACATACCGCTGTGACGTGTCTTTTAGCCCGTTTTCAGGTAATCTAATGCGAGCGGTCCGTGCGCCGTATCCCCCTGAACGATCATCTAATTACCTGATGTCACGCTTGCGCCAATTCGTCCGTCTTTTTGTGGCCACGCAGCTTTTGCCCGCGCTGGAAAGCGGCGAGGAGACGCTGGTGGGCGGCCAGGCCGTGCTGGAGGGCGTCATGATGCGCTCCCCGCATGCCTGGGGGATCGCCGTGCGCCGGCCCTCGGGGCAGATCGCCACGCACTCCGAGCCGCTCGACCGTCCCTCCGAAAAGCACAAGTGGATGGGGTGGCCGGTGGTGCGCGGCGTGGTCACGCTCGGCCAGGCGATGGTGCTGGGCTTCCGCGCCCTGCGCTTCTCCACCGACGTGGTGCTGGAAGACATCGCCGAACAGGAAGGCGTGAAGAAGGTGGAGATCAGCGGCTGGATGGCGGCCGTGAATGTGTTGCTCTCCCTCGGGTTTTTCATCTTCATGTACAAGTTCCTGCCGCTGGTCGCCGCCACCGGGCTGCGGCGCGTGCATCCGATCTTCGGCCAGCAGGTGGTCTTCAACCTGATTGACGGCGTCATCCGCATCGCTATCTTCCTCTTCTTCATCTGGGCCATCTCGCTCTTCCGCGACATTCACCGCGTGTACGAGTACCACGGCGCCGAGCACAAGACGGTGTTCTGCTTCGAGGCCGGGGACCCGCTCGACGTGGGCGCCGCCCAGCGCTACTCCACCTTCCATCCGCGCTGCGGCACCAGCTTCCTCATGACCGTGATGCTGATCTCGATCGTGGTGTACACCGCCATTCCGCTGGCGACCTTCTGGACGCGCTTCGGCATCCGCCTGGCGCTGCTGCCGCTGATTGCCGGCGTCTCCTACGAAATCATTCGTTACGCCGCCCGGAAGCGCGGCTCGCTGTTCGCGCTCATGACCCGTCCCGGCCTCTGGATGCAGCACATCACCACGCAGCCGCCCGCCGACGACCAGGTGGAATGCGCCATCCTGGCGCTGAACCAGGCCATGGAGCTGGAACGGCAGCGCGGCGGGGAATTAGTACTGGCGTAGCAATCAAGAGCCCAGCTACTGTTAAACTTCCATCAGGTCGTTGGTCTTTGGCCGTTGGTCGTTGGCCGACGGGAGGTGTGGATGGCGAGCACATTCAAAGACTTGCGCGTCTGGCAGCTCGCGATGGAGCTGGTCATCGAGACCTACCAGGCTACGAAGGGCTTCCCGAAGGAAGAGCAATACGGCTTGATCAGCCAGATGCGCCGCGCCGCCGTTTCAATCGCCAGCAACATCGCAGAAGGTAAGGGGCTGCGCACGGATGCTGACTTTGCGCGCTTCCTTTATCACGCGCGAGGCTCGCTGATGGAACTGCAGACGCAGATCATGATCGCGCGAGAACTCCAGTATCTGACAGAGCGCAACGCGGTGGTGCTGCTGCAAAAGTGCGAAGCTGTTGGTCGAAGCCTCGCCGGGCTGATCAACTCGCTGGAAACTCATATTTCCGCCGCCAGCGCCTGACGCCAACGGCCAAAGACCAACGACCAACGACGATTTACTAGACGATGTTTGACCGCTTAGCCCAACTCGAAGCCCGCTACGACGAGCTCACCCAGGCGCTCGCCACGCCGGAGGTGATTTCCGACTCCGCCAAGTACCAGAAGACCGCCAAGGCGCACGCCGAGCTGGCCGCGGTGGTGGAGAAATATCGCGAGTACAAGGACCTGCGGCGCGGCGTTGCCGAAACCAAGTCGCTGCTCGCCGAAGATAACGACGCCGAGATGCGCGCCCTGGCGCAGGAGGAGCTGGCGCAGCTCGAGCGCCGTCTGCACACCGCCGAAGAGGAGCTCAAGGTCCTGCTACTCCCCAAGGACCGCAACGACGACAAGAACGTGGTGCTGGAAATCCGCGCCGGCACCGGCGGCGACGAGGCTTCCCTGTTCGCGGCCGAACTTTTCCGCATGTACACGCGGTACGCCGAGACGCAGCGCTGGCGCGTGGAGGTGCTTTCGTCGTCGGAGTCGGGCATCGGCGGGCTCAAGGAAGTCATCGCCATCGTCGAAGGCAAGGGCGCTTATTCGCGCCTGAAGTACGAGTCCGGGGTGCATCGCGTGCAGCGCGTCCCCGAGACCGAGCAGCAGGGCCGCGTCCACACCTCGGCGGTCACGGTCGCGGTGCTGCCCGAGGCCGAAGATGTGGACGTGAAGATCGAGGCCAAAGACCTGCGCATCGACACCTTCTGCTCCTCCGGGCCGGGCGGGCAGTCGGTGAACACCACCTACTCGGCGGTCCGCATCACCCACATTCCCACCAACACCGTGGTGAGCTGCCAGGACGAGAAGTCGCAGATCAAGAACCGCGACAAGGCGATGCGCGTGCTGCGTTCGCGGCTCTACGAGATGGAGCTGGAAAAGCAGCAGCAGGCGCTGGCCAAGGAGCGGCGGGCGATGGTGGGCTCGGGCGACCGCAGCGAAAAGATCCGCACCTACAATTTTCCCCAGAACCGCGTCACCGACCACCGCATCGGCCTCACCCTCCACCAACTCGGCGAAGTGATGGACGGCAAGCTGCAGGCGATCATTGACGCCCTCAACCACCACTTCCAGGCGGAAAAGCTGAAGCAGGAAGTGGCCGCGGTCTCCTAAAGTCCGGCCCGCCTACTTCCGCTCCGGCTGCCCGATGTCGAGGATGACGCGCCAGCGGCCATCGCGCTCCTTGCGCCAGATGGTCACGTACATGCCGTGGCTGGTCTCGCTGCTGCCGTCGTCTTTCTTCAGAATCCACTCCGAGCGCCCGCTGGTGTAGCCGAGCTTGCCGTCGGGCGAGACGGTGGCCAGCCGCGGCTCCCAGGTGAGCGTCAGGTTCGGGTTCTTCATCATACCGCCCCAGCGCTCCAGCACCACGGCCTTCCCTTCCAGCCAGGTGCCGGCGCCCGAGGAGAAGCGCGCGTCGTCGGCGATGAACGCGGCGAGCTGCTCCACCGCGCGCGACGCGAACGCCTTGGCGAAGTCGCGGTCCGCCTGCTTGATGGCTTCCTCGGCGGAGGTCTTCGCGGCACTGCTGGCGGCGAGCGCGACCACACCAGCGAAAACGAGGATGAGCTTTTTCATGGTCAGGGTTTCCTGAGGCGCATTCTACAAGTCCCCGCGGTGCCCATCGTGTAACCTTTGTGTCCTTTAGGATTGGTTTCTCTTCTCCATGGTCCTGGGCGCAGCACTACAAACAGCAATCCGGAGGCTGACCGACGAACGCGTCCCCTCGCCTCGCCTGAATGCCGAGACGTTGCTCATGTTCACGCTGGGATGCGACCGCGCGTATCTCTTCGCCCATCCTGAGCGCGAGCTCACGCCCGGGGAGCAGGCCCGCTACGACGCGGCGCTCGCCGAGCGCGCCCGCGGCGTGCCCGCGCAGTACATCACCGGCCACCAGGAGTTCTGGGGACTCGACCTGATCGTCACGCCCGCGGTGCTGATCCCGCGGCCGGAGACGGAGCACGTGGTGGAGACCGTGCTGGAGCTGGTCAAAGAGGCGCCGCACGTTCCCGGGGAGCCGCTGCGCATCGTGGATGTCGGCACCGGTTCCGGCTGCATCGCGCTGGCGCTGGCCAGCGAGCTGCCGACGGCGGCGATCACGGCCGTGGACATTTCCCCGGAGGCCCTGGAGGTCGCGCGCGCCAACGCCGCGCGCCTGCAGCTCGACGCGCGCGTGCGCTTCTTAACCGGTGACGTGCTGGCCGCAGTGCCGCAGCCGGCCGTCTTCGATTTCGTGGTCGCCAACCCACCGTACGTGCCCGAGTCGGAGGCCGAGAGCGTGGAAGCGCAGGTGCGGCGCTTCGAGCCGCACCACGCCGTTTTTCCCGGACCCACCGGGCTGGAGGTGTACGCGCGCCTGGTGCCGCAGGCGGCGCGCGCGTTGCGTCCCGGCGGCTGGCTGGTGATGGAGATCGGGCAAGCGGTCGAGCCCGGAGTGCGCGCACTGCTGGCCGACTGGAGCGAGCTCCGCGTGGTCCCCGACCTGCAGCAGATTCCGCGCGTGGTGGCGGCGAAGAAATGAAGGTGTCGCGGTGGCGGGCGCGGTTATTTCACCGTCGCCAGGGCCGGCGCCGGCTTGACGTCGGCCACGTCCACGAACTCGGTGGGATAAACCCCGGTGTAGCACGCCGTGCAGTAGCGGGGATCGCCCGGCTCCTCGCCACAGGCGCGCCGCATCCCGTCCAGTGACAGGTAGGCCAGCGAGTCGGCCCCGATGAAGTCGCGAATCTCCGCCACCGACTTGTTGGCGGCGATGAGCTGCTTCTTCGACGGCGTGTCCACCCCGTAGAAGCACGGCGAAATGGTCGGCGGGCAAGAAATGCGCAGGTGCACTTCGCGCGCGCCCGCATCCCGCACCATGCGCACGATCTTGCGGCTGGTGGTGCCGCGCACGATGGAGTCATCAATCAGGATGACGCGTTTCCCGTCCAGCAGCGAGCGCACCGGGTTCAGCTTCAGCTTCACTCCAAAATCGCGCACCGACTGCTCGGGCTCGATGAAGGTGCGCCCGACGTAGTGATTGCGGATCAGCCCCATGCGGAACGGCAGGCCGCTCTCTGCGGCATAACCCATCGCCGCGGTCACGCCGGAATCGGGTACCGGCACCACGAGGTCGGCGTCCACCGGCGCTTCGCGCGCCAGTTGCCGGCCCAGCGCTTCGCGGCTCTCCTGCACCGCGCGCCCGAAGATGACGCTGTCGGGCCGCGAAAAATACACGTGCTCGAAGATGCAGCTCGCAGGCTGCTGCCGGGTTACATAGAAGCGCGAGTGCACGCCCTCCGGGCCGACCACGACCATCTCCCCGGGGTTCACTTCGCGCTCGTAGCGCGCGCCGATCAGGTCGAAGGCGCAGGTCTCGGAGGCGAATACCAGGGTGTCGCGCGTGGGCGCTCCGGGCAACGCCGGCTGCCCCGGCGTGGCCGCGATCCTCCCCATGACCAGCGGCCGGAAGCCGCGCGGATCGCGCACCGCGAACACCTGGTCGCGGGTCAGCAGCACCAGGGAAAACGCGCCCTCGATGCGCCGCAGCGCGTCCCCGATTGCATCCTCGAGGCGCTGTTCCCGCGACTGCGCAATCAGGTGCACCACCACCTCGGTGTCGCTGTTGGTCTGGAAGATCGAGCCTTGCTGCTCCAGCTTCTGCCGCACCTGGTGCGCGTTCACCAGGTTGCCGTTGTGCGCCAGCGCGATCTGCCCCTTGTTGCACATGACCATGATCGGCTGGGCGTTGAGCAGCGCCGAATCCCCGGTGGTGGAGTAGCGCGTGTGCCCGATGGCCAGCTCCCCCGGAACGTGCGCCAGCGTGGTCTCGTTGAAGATGTCGGCCACCAGCCCCATGGCTTTGTAGGCGTGCAGGCGCTCGCCGTCCGACGACACGATGCCCGCCGACTCCTGCCCGCGGTGCTGCAGCGCGTGCAGCCCCAGGTAGGCGAGCTTCGAGGCTTCGGCGTGGCCATAGACCGCCACCACGCCGCATTCGTCCCGGAATTTGTCGCTGCGACTGGTCAATTTACCTGCCGCGAGCCGTGACCCGTTTCCGTCCGTTGCCGAGCGAAGCCTTGGCGGCGTGAGCCGGAATACGGACGGCCACAGACTCCGCCAGACTCGTCGGCTGGGGGATTGGCTCGCCGTCTTCCCTCATGCCTTCGAGATGAAATTCAATCGCCTCGCGAATCAGCCGCTGCACGCAGCGCAGCGTCTTGCCCACTGCGACGCAGCCCGGCAAATCGGGAACGTAGGCACCGTAGCCCGTCTTCCCTTTTTCGTAGACCACCGCGTATCTCATTTCACCAGCCGCTCCTCCGTCTCGGCGTGCAGCGCGCGCTCCAGCGCCTGCGCCCACGCTGCTTGCAGATCCGCTACCGCTGCCGACACCACGAGCGCTCCGTTAAGGCGCAATTCCAGAATGTCAGCGACGGTTTCCCCGATGCGATCGGCGGCTAGCGAGTATTTTAGCGCTATTTGCTGGATTGCCGGCACGTGCGCCGGGGCGCAGGAGATCACCACCCGGCTGGCATCTTCGCCGAAGAGCACGAACTCCGGCGCCAGCTCCGCTGTCAGGTCTTCCGGGATCCCCGGCAAGCCTGCTTTTGGCTTGTCGGGGCAGAGGTCCACGCGCGCCCCGACGCCCTGGGCAAAGCCGCATTCCGCCAGCGCCACCGCCAGCCCGCCCTCCGCGCAGTCGTGCGCCGAATCCGCCAGGCCTGCACGCACCATCTCCACCAGCGCCTTTTGCAGCGCCGCTTCTTTTTCCAGCTCCAGCGCCGGCGGATATCCCCACAGCTCCCCCAGCACCGCGCGCGCGAATTCCGACGACCCGAACTCCGCCTCGGCGTCGCTGGCGTCGGCCTGGTTGCCGGTATGCAGCAGCAGCACCGCGCGTCCCGGTCCGCGGAACCACGGCCCGATTGCGGTGTGCACGTCGTCGAGGATTCCCACCACCCCCAACACCGGCGTCGGGTAGATGCCTTCGCCCAGCGTCTCGTTGTAGAGGCTGACGTTGCCGCCGGTAATCGGGATCTCCAGCTCCTCGCACGCCGCCGTCATCCCGTCGATCACCTGTGAGAACTGCCACATGACCGGCGGCTTTTCCGGGTTGCCGAAGTTCAGGCAGTTGGTCGCGGCCACGGGCACCGCGCCGGTGCACGCCACGTTGCGCGCCGCTTCCGCCACCGCGTGCATCGCTCCCAGCCGCGGGTCGAGGTAGCACCAGCGGCCGTTGCCGTCGAGCGCCATCGCCAGCCCGCGCCCCGTTTCTTTCACCCGGATCACCCCGGCATCGCCGCCCGGCCCGGCCACGGTGTTGGTTTGGACCATGGAGTCATACTGCTCGCTGACCCAGCGCTTGGAGCAGATGTTGGGCGACGCCAACAGGCGCCGCAGGTCGGCGGTGAGATCGCCGCGCGCGCCCAGCCGCACGTGCGCCGGCATCTCGCGCGCCACCGGCGGCTCCCAGCGCAGCATCGGGCGCTGGTACACGGGCGCTTCGTCGGTCAGCGCCGCATTCGGAATGTCGGCCACCACTTCCCCGTGCTCGCGCACGCGCAGCCGCCCGTCGCCGGTGACTTCGCCGATGGTCACCGCGTCCAGCCCCCACTTCTCGAAGACGCGGAAAACGTCCGGCTCGCGTCCGCGCTCCGCCACCAGCAGCATGCGCTCCTGCGATTCGCTCAGCATGATCTCGTAGGCGGTCATGCCGGTTTCGCGCTGCGGCACGCGGTCCATCTCGATCTCCAGCCCCACCCCGCCGCGCGCTCCCATCTCGCAGGTCGAGCAGGTCAGGCCCGCCGCCCCCATGTCCTGGATTCCCACCACCGCCCCCGTTTCCATCGCCTCCAGGCAGGCTTCGAGCAGCAGTTTTTCCAGGAAGGGATCGCCCACCTGCACGTTCGGCCGCTTCTGCTCGCTGCCTTCGGTGAACTCCTCGCTCGCCATGGTGGCGCCGTGGATGCCGTCGCGCCCCGTCTTGGCGCCGACGTAGATCACCGGGTTGCCCTCGCCCCGCGCCTTGGCCAGGAACATGTGGTCGCGCCGCATGATGCCCAGCGCAAACGCATTCACCAGCGGATTGCCGCTGTAGCACGGCTCGAACTTGGTCTCGCCTCCCAGATTCGGCACGCCAAAGCAGTTCCCGTAGCCGGCGATGCCGCTGACCACGCCCTCGAGCAGCGAATGATTCTTATGGATTGTGGCCGCACCGTTCTGGCCGGCGGCCGAAGACCGACGACCGACGACCTGTTTCGTGATGTCGCCAAAGCGCAGCGAATCCATCACTGCCACCGGCCGCGCTCCCATGGTGAAGATGTCCCGCAAAATGCCGCCCACACCCGTGGCCGCGCCCTGGAAGGGCTCCAGAAAGGAAGGATGGTTGTGCGATTCGATCTTGAAGGCGCAGGCCCAGCCGTCGCCGATGTCGATGACCCCGGCATTCTCGCCCGGCCCTTGCACTACGCGCCGCGAGCGCGTGGGCAGCCGCCCCAGGTGCACCCGCGACGACTTGTAGGAGCAGTGCTCGCTCCACATCACGCTGAAGATGCCCAGCTCGGTGAGGGTCGGCTGCCGCCCCAGCCGCTGTACGATCCGCTCGTACTCCTCGGCCGTGAGCCCGTGTTGCCGGATGACCGCGGGAGAGATTTCGGTTGTCGCCTCGGGGGAGTGCGGCATGCGCTGATTGTCGCATGTCCGGGCAAGCGCGGCGCCGCGGGATCAGTACATCGCCAGCCGCACCAGCGCCAGCGGATAGCGTGCCGCCCGCTTGGGCTGCTCCGCGTCGTAAAGAATCGGGATCAGCGCCTCGGGAGCGGGCGGCCGCCGCTGCACGTCGAAGCCTCCGCTGTGCACGGCGCCGCTCAGCAGTTGGAACTCAACCCGTACGCGGTAGACCTGGTGGCCGCCGTGCGGACCGCCCACGCGTACGCGCTTTACCGCCGTCACCCGCGCGATCGTCGCCCGTCCGTGCACCAGCAGTTCGTGTTCCTGTCGCAGCTTCCACCCCGCCAATCCCGCGATGAGCAGCGGCAGCGCCGCGGCCGCGGGGGCCAGGCCCAGCGGGATTCCGCGCGGCTCCTCCCCGGGCACCCAGCTGCGCCCGGGAGCGGAAACCAGGTAGTCGACCACCAGCGGCGCGCCCGGTGCGAGCCGCGCCGCGGCGCGCTTTCCCATCCGCACCCGCCCCGCGTAGCTCTGGCCGGCAACTTCATAGCGGTAGCTCACCGGCTGCCGTGGTGGATCGCCGCTGGCTCGCCCGATCTCCACCACGCGCGCCGTCGTGGGCAGGCCCTCCCGCAAGTACTGCTGCCGCGCGGCGGCGTCGCGACTCGCGATCCCGTACACCCACAGTGGGCCCAGAATCGCGCCCAGCAGCAGCACTACCAGGGCGCCGGCCGCGGCCTTGCCGGCACCGGTCAGCTCCACCTCGCGCGGCACCGACCGCTGCAACTCCGGCGGGATGCGCCCGGCCTCGCGTTCGCGGATGGCTCTTGTGTCATTCATCGCTGCCTCCCGCCGCCGCTTCGCCCGGGGACGGCGTACTCGGCAGCCGCCCCGCCTGCTGCAGCGCCCGCCGCAGCAGGAACTCGATCTGCGCGTTCAGGCTGCGCAGGTCGCCGTCGGCCCAGCGCTGCAACGCCGCGTGCAGCTTCGGATCCAGCCTCAGCGGAAATGCCTTGCGCTCTGCCATTGCGGTTCCCAGTTCTTGCTCTCGCCGCGCTTGCCGACGACCGAAGACCGACGGCCGAAGACTACTGATACAGCGTTCCCGTGTTCACTACCGGCTCGACCCCGCGCTCGCTGCACAGCACCACCAGCAGGTTGCTCACCATGGCGGCCTTGCGCTCTTCGTCGAGCTGGACCAGGTTTTTGCGGCTGATCGCGTCCAGCGCCATCTCCACCATCCCGACCGCGCCTTCCACGATCTTCTGCCGCGCGGCAATGACGGCGGTGGCCTGCTGCCGCCGCAGCATCGCGCCCGCAATCTCCGGCGCGTACGCCAGGTGGCTCAGGCGCG
Organism: Terriglobia bacterium; assembly: GCA_963739375.1. Lineage (GTDB taxonomy): Bacteria > Acidobacteriota > Terriglobia > Terriglobales > Acidobacteriaceae > CAVUAF01. Next base: position 268,277 of record CAVUAF010000015.1, on the reverse strand, counting down.
CCTCGATCACCTCGATCCCCGCCTTCTCCAGCCGCTGGTGGACCTCGTGCCGCAGCCGCTCGGCAATTTCACCCACCGACAGCCGCAGCGAGATCTGTTCCGACTCGTGCGCGTCGTAGGGATAGCTGGTGGCCAGGTTGCGCACCGCCGCCTCGCTCTGTACGTGCAGGAAGTGCTCGTAGTCGTTGACGTTGAACACCGCCTCGAAGGTCTCCACGATGCGCCACACCACCACCGCCGCAATCTCGATGGGGTTGCCGTCGCGGTCGTTCACCTTCAGGTGTCCGCTTTCGAAGTTGCGCACCCGCAGCGACAGCCGCCGGCGCAGGGTCAGCGGGTTCACCCACCACAACCCCGGCTCCTTGATCGAGCCCTTGTACACACCCATCAGCGTGACCACCCGCGCTTCGTTGGGGTTCACCACGGTCAGCCCGGCAAAGCACGCGAGGTCCAGCAGCAGGACCAGGCCCCACCCCCCAATCGCCCATCCCGACTGCTCGCGAATGCCGCCTACCAGCGACCACATCGCGCCGATGAAGACCGCCACCAGCACGAACACCATCAACCAGCCCGAAACGCCGCGCATCTGAATTTCGCGAGCCATGGCAGGTTCTCCTTTCGTGACATCAGTTTGATATCATTTTGATGTCTATCTGTCAAGCAAAATCTTCCATTTCGTGTAAGTAATTCATTCTATTAGCTATGACTCAGAACGAGCCCGGCATTTGTTCGCCCAGTTCGGCAGTTTCCGCGCTTCGGCGGTACGGCAATCGCGTCGCGCGGGAGCGTTCGAGCAGATTCGGTAGACTGGGCAAGTCCCCAGCGCCGCGAGGGAACCCTACCCCGTGAAATCGGTCATCGTAGGAACGGCGGGCCACATCGACCACGGCAAGACCGCGCTGGTGAAAGCGCTCACCGGGATCGACGCCGATCGCCTGGAGGAAGAAAAGCGCCGCGGCATCACCATCGACCTCGGCTTCGCGCACCTTGAGCTGACCACGCCCGGCGCCGAGCCGCTGCGCCTCGGCTTCGTGGACGTGCCCGGCCACGAGCGCTTCGTGCGCAACATGCTGGCCGGTGTGGGCGGCATCGACCTCGTGCTCCTGGTCATCGCCGCCGACGAAGGCATCAAGCCGCAGACGCGCGAGCATTTCGACATCTGCCGCCTGCTCGCCGTGCGCCGTGGTCTCACCGTGCTCACCAAGTCCGATGCCGTCGACCGCGACACGCTCGAACTGGTTCGGCTGGAAGTCGAAGATTTCGTGCGCGGGTCGTTTCTCGACGCGTCGCGGGCGCCGATCGTCCCCGTCAGTTCCCTTACCGGCGCGGGGCTTGACGTGCTGCGCCGCGAGCTGGCCCGCGTTGCCGCAGAAGTTCCGGCCAAGGATGCGCGCGCCCTCTTCCGCCTGCCCATCGACCGCGTCTTCACCATGCGCGGCTTCGGCACCGTCGTCACCGGCACCTTGATTTCCGGCTCCGTCGGCAAGGAAGAGGAGGTGGAAATCTTCCCCGCGGGCAAGCGCGTCCGCGTCCGCGGCGTCCAGGTACACGGCGCGGTAGCGGAGCGTGCCGTTGCCGGCGAGCGCACCGCGCTGAATCTCGCCGGCGTCGCCCGCGAGGAGCTGGCGCGCGGCATGACGCTGGCCGCTCCCGGGCTGCTGCGCTCGACCCGCCGCTTCGATGTGGAACTCACACTGCTGCGGAATGCGCGCCCGCTCCCCCAGCGGGCCCGCGTTCATCTCCACGCGCAGGCTTCGGAAACCGTCGCCGAGGTCGTGCTGCTCAGCGAAGACGCGCTCGCGCCGGGCGCCACCGCCTTCGCGCAGCTGCGCAGCGCCGGAGCGTTGCTGCTTCTACCCGGCGACCACTTCATCCTGCGCCAGTTCTCGCCGGTGGTGACCATCGGCGGCGGCTGCGTGCTCGACGCCTTCCCGCTGCGCGGCAAGCGCGAGGCCGCGCCGATCGCCGCGTTTCTCGCCGGGCTGCGCGACGCTTCCCGCGACGCCGCGCTCGCCGCCCGCGTCGCCCGCCGCGCCGCTGCCGGGCTGGCGCTCACCGATGCGGTTGCCGAAACCGGCTGGCCTCCGGGGGAGGTCGAAGCCGTCGCCACGCAGTTGGCCGCGGACCAGCGCGCAGTGCGTGCCGGCGACGCGCTGGTTGCCGCCGAAGCCTTCCTAGGCGCGGCGCGTGACGCCCTCGCCGCCGTCACCGCCTTCCATGCCGCCAACCCGCTGGCCCCCGGGATCGGCCGTGAGGAGTTGCGCGAGAAGCTCGCCGTTCCGCCGGCAGTGCTCGCCGCCCTGCTCGACGCGATGACGGGCGCCAGGAAACTTGAATTCACGGGCGAGCTCGTCCGCGCCGCCGGCCGCAGCGTGGTCATGAAGGATGAAGAAGCGGAAGCGAAGCAGCAGATCGAGCGCGCCTTCGCCGTCGCCGGCCTCAAGGTGCCCGCGCTCAAGGAAGTGCTGGCGGCGCTGCCGGTGGACCGCAGCCGCGCCCAGAAGCTGGTCACGCTCCTGCTGCGTGACCGCGTGCTGGTGAAGCTCGCCGACGACCTCGTCTTCCACCGCGAAGCGCTCGCCGAGTTGCGCCGCCGCCTCCTCGCCTACAAGACCACGGCCGCGAAGATCGACATTGCGCGCTTCAAAGACCTCGCCGGTGTCAGCCGCAAGTACGCCATCCCGCTGCTCGAGTACCTCGACCGCGAGCACGTCACCCGCCGCGTCGGTGACGCGCGCGAAATCCTCTAGCCGCGGCTCAGATCGCTTCTGCCGCGAACTCCAGCTCGATCCCCAGCCCATCGGTGATGCGGTTGGTGAGGTTGGCCAGCGCCACGGTGGCCACGATGTCCACGATCTGCTCGTCGTTGAAATACGGCTTCAGGGCATCGGCTTCGGCGGCAGCGGCGGAGGTCGGTGTGCGCGTGATGCGCTCGGCAAAGCGCAAGGCCGCCTTTTCCGTGTCGCTGAAGCGCGGGCTGCCGGCGAAATCCTTCACCGCCTCCCAGTCCTCGCGTGTGAGTCCGGCTCGCTTCGACGAAACGAGATGGTGTTGCAGGCAATAGTGGCACTGGTTGGCGAGCGAAACCCTCAGGTACAGCAGCTCAAACAGCCGCCGCTCCAGAGATTTCCCCACGCTGGCATAGAAGTTCAGGAAGTTGGCCAGCAGCTCCGGGCGGTGCGCCAGCGCCTTCTGGATGTTGCCCGGCTTGCCGCGCAGTTTCTGCGCGTAGATTTCCTTGACCGGCGGCGACGCCTCTGCCGGATCGATGTAGCGCACTCGCGCCATGGCTCCCTCCTGCGAAAAGCAGGCCCGTATAATAACGGTTCGCGCGCGCCGCATCTTCCGCGATCTCACCCCGATGCTGAACATTCGCCCCGCAACCCGCGACGACATTCCCGTCATCCTGCAATTCATCCGCGATCTCGCCGAGTACGAGCGCGATCCCCAGGCCGCCGTCGCCACCCCGGAAGACCTGCTGCGCGACGGCTGGGGGCCGCAGCCGAAGTTCCGCGTCACCATCGCCGAGTGGGCGGGCGAACCCGCCGGCTTCGCCCTCTACTTCTATAACTATTCGACCTGGCAGGGCCGCCCGGGGTTGTACCTCGAAGACCTGTTCGTGCGCCCGCCGTTTCGCGGCAAGGGCATCGGGAAAGCGCTGCTGGTCCACCTGGCGCAGATCGCGGTGCGCGACAACTGCGGCCGCTTCCAATGGCAGGTGCTCGACTGGAACGAGCCCGCCATCAAGTTCTACGAGGCGCTCGGCGCCAAGGTCATGAAAGAGTGGTTGACCATGCGCCTCGAAGGCGACGCGCTGCGGCGGTTGGCGGAATCAAAATGAATCAGCCACAGATTGAACGAGGCGACCCTGATTCGGCTTGATCTGTTCAGGTTTGTGCGCATCAGTGGCGAAGATGGTTTCTGCAATCCAAGTCATCGACGCGGGGTTAGCCGGCTGTGAAGCCGCGTGGCAGTTGGCGCGCCGCGGCACCGCCGTCGAACTCTACGAGATGCGCCCGGGGCGCTCCACCCCCGCGCACCAGACTGCCGACTTCGCCGAGCTGGTCTGCTCGAATTCCCTGAAGTCGGCCAGCGAGCACACCGCGCCCTGGCTGCTGAAAGAAGAGATGCGGCGCGCCGCCTCGCTGCTGCTGGAAATCGCGCGCCAGACGGCCGTTCCCGCCGGTCACGCGCTGGCGGTGGACCGCGGCCAGTTCGCCCGCGGCGTTACCGATGCGATCGCGCGCGCGCCGCTCATCCAGGTGCGCCGCGAAGAGGTGACGCGCATCGACGAGAGCTCCGGCATCACCATCGTTGCCACCGGGCCGCTGACCAGCGACGCACTTTCCCCCGACCTGGCTCGCTTATGCGGGGCGGGCGAGAGCGCCAGCGACGCTCATCTCTATTTCTACGATTCCATTTCGCCCATCGTCGAAGCCGACTCCATCGACATGACCAAGGTGTACTTGGCGGCGCGCTACGGCAAAGGCACCGCCGACTACATCAACTGCCCCATGACGCCGGCGGAGTACGACCGCTTTTACGACGCGCTCATCGCGGCGCAGTCCGTGGAAGGCCATGAGTGGGAAAAGCTGAACTACTTCGAGGGCTGCCTGCCCATCGAGGAGATCGCGCGCCGCGGCCGCGACACCCTGCGGTTTGGGCCGATGAAGCCGGTCGGGCTCATCGATCCGCGCACCGGCCAGCGGCCACACGCGGTGGTGCAGTTGCGCCAGGAAAACCTCCGCGCCGATTCCTACAACCTGGTCGGCTTCCAGAACCATCTGCGCTATGGCGAGCAGGCGCGCGTCCTGCGGCTGATTCCTGGCCTCGAGAACGCGCGCTTCCTGCGCTACGGCCAGATCCACCGCAACACCTACGTCAATGCCCCGGCGCTGCTCGGCGAGACCTTGCAGCTGCGCGCCCACCCGCGCGTCTTCCTGGCCGGGCAGATCTGCGGCGTCGAGGGATACGTGGAATCGATGGCGATGGGGCAGGTGGCCGGCATCCTGGCGGCGCGGCTCGCCCGCGGCGAGGAGCTCGTGGCGCCGCCGCGCGCGTCGGCGCTGGGGTCGCTGGTGCACTACATCACGCACGCCTCGCCGAAGAATTTCCAGCCCGCGAACATCACCTTCGATCTCTTGCCGCCCCTCGATGAAGGCACGCGCCGGCGCGTCCGCGACAAGAAAGAGCGCCACCGCCTGCAATGCGAACACGCGCTGGACGCCTTCGACGCCTGGTTCGCCACCGAGAACAGATTCGCCACAGATTTACACGGATAAAACAGATTTTGTTCTGCTCTATCCGTTCCCATCCATGTGATCGGTGGCTACTTCTTCTGTTTGCGCGCGCGGACCAGCAAACGGATCGGCGCGCCTTCAAAGCCAAACGCCTTCCGGATCTGGTTTTCCAGGAAGCGCTCGTAGCTGAAGTGCAGGTCCACCGGCCGGTCGGTGAAGAGAACGAAGGTGGGCGGCGAGGCGGAAGCCTGCGTCAGGTAGAAAATCTTCACCCGCTTGGCGACCGGCACCGGGGCACGATCGAGGTCGACGCGCGCCAGGAAGCGGTTCATCTCGCCGGTGGGGATGCGTTTGCGGCGCTCGGCGGCGACGCGTTCGATCAACGGAAAGAGCTTGGCGACGCCCTTGCCCGACACCGCCGAGGTAAACACCACCGGCGCATAGGCCAGGAACTTGAGCTCTGCGCGCACCTGCTTCTCGTAGAGCGCGGGATCGACGCGATGGTGCTGCGCCGCCATGAGCGTCAGGGTGCGGCGGTCCATAGGGCGCCCCGCACGCACCGCGTTTCTCCGTGCCTCTTTCGGCGACTGCGCCCGCACCGCTTCGCTCAGCAGGTCCCACTTGTTGACCACGATGATGAGCGAGCGGCCGCTCTCGTGGGCATAACCGGCGATGTTGGCGTCGAGCGCGGTGACGCCCTCGGTGGCGTCAATCATGAGCAGCGCGATGTCCGCCGCCTCCAGGTGCTTGCGCGCCATCACCACCGCCAGCTTTTCCGCCACCAGCTCCGTCTTGCCCTTGCGGCGGATGCCGGCGGTATCAACGAAGCGGAAGGCGGTCCCGTCGCGTTCGACCCGCTCATCCACCGCGTCGCGTGTGGTGCCGGGAACCGGCGAGACGATGGCGCGCCCGGTGCCGGTGAGCTGGTTGAGCAGCGTGGATTTCCCGACGTTCGGCCGCCCGATGATGGCGACGCGGATTTCGCCGTTGGTCGTTGGCCGTTGGTCGTTGGCCTGAGCCGCGTCTTCGAGCGGCGCCTCGCTCTCCGCTTTCCGCTCTCCGCCTGCCACCGGCAGCAGATCGAGGATCGCGTCCAACAGCTCGGCGACGCCGGCGCCGTGTTCGGCGGAAACCGGATACAGCCGCTGGATTCCCAGCTCGCGGTAGCTCTCGGCGTACGCGGCGAGCTGCGGCGCATCCACCTTGTTGACCGCCAGGAACAATGGCTTGCCGCTGCGCAGCAGCAGGCGCGCCAGGTCGTGATCGGGTGCCGCCAGCTCGGTGCGCGCATCCACCACCATTACTACGGCCGCGGCCTCGTCCAGCGCGGTGCGCGCCTGGCGAAAGATTTCCGTGGGCATGAGCGCTTTGTCGTGCGGCAGGATGCCCCCGGTATCGACCACGCGCAGCTCGCGCCCGCGCCAGTGCGCCGTGCCGTAGATGCGGTCACGGGTGATGCCCGATTCGTCGCCCACCAGCGCGCGCCGCCGCCCAATCAGCCGGTTGAAGAGCGTGGACTTGCCCACGTTCGGCCGCCCGACGATGGCAATCACCGGCAGGCCCTCGCCGGCGCGCTCGCTCGCATCGTGATTTGAGATTCGTCGCAAGACTCAGCTCAAAGAAAGTAAAGGAGTCGCCAGACTACCAGTTGCGTTGGTTACGCACGCAGTCCGCGTGCATCCTCCGGTTATTATAAGAACCCACCCTCCAACGCCCGTGACCGCCCCACCCAAATCCGCGCTCGTGGCCGGGAAATGGTCGTTGTACCAGTTCTTTGCCGCCGGCGGCATGCTCAGCAAGACGCACCCGGCCTACGAGTTCCGGCGCGGCCAGCTGCAGATGGCGCAGGCGGTGGAAGCGGCGCTGGAAGAGAAGCGGCATCTCGTGGTCGAGGCCGGCACCGGCACCGGCAAGACGCTGGCGTATCTGGTGCCCGCCATCCGCTCCGGCAAGCGCGTCGTCATCTCCACCGGCACCAAGAACCTGCAGGAGCAACTCTTTCGCAAGGACGTGCCCTTTCTGGAGCGGGTGTTCTTCCCCGACGGCAAAGGCGCGTTCCGCGTCTGCTACATGAAGGGGCGGAACAACTACCTCTGCCGCCAGAAGCTCTACGACCTGGAGCATGCGCCGGTGCTCAGCGGCCTGGAGGAGATTGAGCACTTCCGCATCATCTCCGACTGGGACAAGCACACCGAAACCGGCGACCGCGCCGAACTCGGCGCGCTGCCGGAAGCCGCGCCGCTCTGGCCCAAGCTGGACGCGCGCGCCGAGGCCTGCACCGGGCAGAAGTGTCCGCAGTTCGGCCGCTGCTTCATCACCGAGATGCATCGCCGGGCGGCGGAGAGCGACATCATCATCGTCAACCACCACCTCTTCTTCGCCGACCTGGCGGTGAAGCAGTCGGCGGAGGGCGCCCCCGACGCCGGCATCCTGCCGGAATATGCGGCCGTGGTCTTTGACGAGGCGCACGAACTGGAGGAGGTGGCGGGGAGCTACTTCGGGGTCAGCGTCAGCAACCTGCGCTGCGACGAGCTGGTGCGCGACGCCGAATCCACGCTGCGCCATAAGCGCGTGCTGAGCAGCACGCTGGAGACGGTGCTCTCCGGTCTGCGACAGCGGGCGCAGTTTTTCTTTGCGCTGTTGCCGCCGGGCGAGGGCCGCTTTGCCTTCACCGCGCGCCCCGAATTCCTGGAAGAAAACGGCGACGAATTCCTCGCCTTGCAGCGCGGCCTGGCGCGCCTGGTCACCGAGCTGCAGGGCATCCCCAACAAGCCCGACGAGGTCTACACGCTCGTCCGCCGCACCGAGGAACTGCGCGTGCAGCTCGGCTTCATCCTAGAAAACAACGATCCCAACATCGTGGTGTGGATCGATCGCCGGCGCAGCGGACACGCGTCCGCTGAAACCAAGCAGCGTGGCCGCGGGGCGCGCGAGAACGTCTTCCTGCAGGCCACGCCTATCGACGTCTCGCAGATCCTGCGACAGACGCTGTTCGAGCAGGTCGACACCGCCATCCTGACCTCGGCGACGCTGGCCGTGGCCGGTCCGCGCACCACGTTGCACGCCGACGACGGCGAGAACACCGGCAGCTTTACCTACATCCGATCGCGGCTGGGGCTGGACCGCGCCCACGAGCTGGTCGTGGCTTCGCACTTCGATTTCGCCAGCCAGGCGGTGCTCTATGTCCCACCCGACCTGCCCGACCCGCGTACCCCGCAGTTCGCGGCGCAGGCCGCCACCCGCATCCGCGAGCTGCTGGAGATCACGCGTGGCCGCGCCTTCTGCCTCTTCACCAGCTACGCCCAGATGCACGACGTCTTCGAGCGCCTGGAGAGCGAACTCGAATTCCCCATGCTGCTGCAAGGCACGGCGCCGCGCAGCGCCCTGCTCGACGAGTTCCGGCTCACCCCCAACGCCGTGCTGTTTGGGACTTCCTCCTTCTGGCAGGGCGTGGACGTGCAGGGGGAGCAGCTGAGCTGCGTCATCATTGACCGCCTGCCCTTCGCCGTGCCCAGCGACCCCGTGGTCGCCGCCCGCATCCGCGCCATCGATGAGGCCGGCGGCAACGCCTTCTTCGACTACCAGGTCCCCGCCGCCGTCATCACCCTCAAGCAGGGGTTCGGGCGGCTCATCCGCTCGCTGCACGACCGCGGCCTGCTGGCGCTGCTCGACAATCGCATCCTCAAGAAGCAGTACGGCCGCATCTTCCTCAACAGCCTGCCTGACTACCAGCGGACCACACGGCTGGAAGATGTGGCTAAGTTCTTCGGCCACAATTAGTAAACAATTAAATGACCTCAGTCATATTTGTGTTGACAAGCATTGTTCATCTTTCGTATCTAATATGACTGTAGTCGTTTAATGCCGTGCGCATAGCCCCAGCCCAGAAAACAGAGACCCGTCGCCGCATCCTCGCGACTGCCGCCGCGCTCTTCTCGCGCGACGGCTGGCAATCCACGACCACCAAGAGCCTGGCCCGCGCGTCCGGCATCGCCACCGGGACATTGTTCAACTACTTCCCGACCAAGGAAGCGGTGGCGGCCGCGCTGGCGTACGCGGCGCTGGTGGACGCGCGGGTCGAATTCCTGGAGCAGCTGCGGGGGGATGAATCGCTTGAAGAGGAGCTGTTCAGCCTGATCTGGACGGGCTTGCGCCGGCTGCTGCCCTACCGCGGCTTTCTGAGGGCGGCGCTGGACACCATGCTCAGCCCGCTTGCGCGGCCGCCGCAGCCCGGCCCCGGCGATGCCCTGCGCGCCGAGCAACTGGAAGAGGTCATGCAGGTCCTGGCGCGCCACGGGGCGAGCATGGTTTCGGTCGTTCATTTGCAGATCTACTGGAGCCTGTATCTTGGCGTGCTGCACTACTGGGCCGCCGACACGTCGCCGCAGCAGGAGGACACGCTGGCACTGGTCGACCAGTCGGTCATCCTGTTGGTAGCGGCGCTGCGGGAGCCCTACGACCTGGCCGCGGAAGAAGTGCCGACCCAGGAGGCCGCTGATGCCTCCCCGCCGGAATGAACTGGCCGCGGCACTGCTGCGCGCGAGCGGCGCCGAGTGGCGTGTTCACCGCCGCCTCGCCCGGCCGGCCCTCGCGCTACAATGAAGCGTCGTTGCCGCCGGTTCCCGCGGCTTGAGGCGCTATGTTCCAGGTCACCGTAGAACGCTCGTTTGCCGCCGGCCACTACCTGCGCGAATACAAAGGGAAGTGCGAGAACCCGCACGGCCACAACTACAAGGTGCGGGTGACGCTGCAGGGCCGCGAGCTCGACAAGGCCGGCCTGCTGCTCGACTTCAAGGACCTGAAAGACGTGATGAAGCACACCATCGAGCGGCTCGACCACCAGATGATCAACGACCTGGAGCCCTTTACCACCCTCAATCCTTCCGCCGAGAACCTGGCCAAGTATTTTTACGACCAGACGAATGCGCAGCTCTCCCGGCTCACCAACGGCCGCGTCTCGGTCAAGGACGTGACCGTGTTCGAGACCGACACCACCACCGCCACCTACTTCGAGTAGCGCGTTGCCAGTGCCATGCAAGTCACGGAAATCTACGCCTCCATCCAGGGTGAATCTTCCTTCGCCGGCCTGCCCTGCATTTTCGTGCGGCTGACCGGCTGTAACCTGCGCTGCACCTGGTGCGATGCGGAGTACACCTTCACCGGCGGCCGCAAGATGGCGCTGGAAGAAGTGCTCGCCGAAGTGGAAAAGCTCGCGCCCATTCGCCTGGTCGAGGTCACCGGCGGCGAGCCCATGTTGCAGGCGCGCGAGGTCGTCCCCTTGATGCAGCGGCTGGTGGACTCCGGGTACACCGTGCTGCTGGAAACCAGCGGCGAGCGCCCCCTGGCCGAAGTCCCCCCCGAGGTGCACAAGATCGTGGACGTCAAGTGTCCGCAGTCCGGCGAACCCAACACCTTTCGCGCCGACAACCTGGAAGCGCTCACCCAGAACGACGAGGTCAAGTTCGTGCTCGCCGGCCGCGCCGATTATGAATTCGCGCGCGACTTCGTGCGCCGGCACGCGCTGGAGCAGCGCGCCGCCGTCCTCCTCTCGCCCGCCTTTCGCCAGGACGCCAGCGGCCGCACCGCAGAAAACGCGCTGCTCGATCCCCGCGAACTGGTGCGCTGGATTCTCGCCGACGGCCTCAACGTCCGCCTCGGCCTGCAACTCCACAAGTTCATCTGGGACCCGCAGGTGAAGGGGGTCTGAACGTCCGCGGGCTTACCGCTGGCTTGCGAACTCGCTATGCCGCCGGCTGTAGAGGAAGTAGATCACCAGTCCTATCGCCAGCCACACCACGAAGCGGATCCAGGTGATGACCGTCAGGCCGGTCATCAGCCCGCCACACAGCACCACGGAGAGGATGGGAAACAGCGGCACCAGGGGCACGCGGAAGGCGCGCGGACGCTCCGGCTGGGCGCGGCGCAGGAAGAGCACTCCCAGCGACACCAGCACGAAGGCGAAGAGTGTGCCGATGTTGGAGAGGTCGGCCGCGTCGCCGATGTCCACCAGTCCCGCTGGAATTCCCACCGCGAAGCCGGCGATCCAGGTGGACCAGTGCGGGGTCTTGAACACGGGATGCACGGCGGAGAAGAGCCGCGGCAGCAGCCCGTCACGCGACATGGCAAACCAGATGCGCGTCTGTCCGTACTGAAACACCAGCAGCGACGACAGCATCCCCATCAGCGCGCCGATGATGATCACCGATTGCGCCAGGCGGCTGGCGCCCAGTTGCTTCAGCGCGTAGGCCACCGGCGCCTCGGCGGCGGGCCCGTTGACGAAGGTCGAGTAGCGCATCATCCCCAGCAGCACCAGCGCCACCCCCACGTACAGCACGGTGCAGACAATCAGCGAGGCGATGATGCCGAAGGGAATATCGGTCTGCGGCTCCTGGGCCTCTTCGGCCGCGGTGGAAACCGAGTCGAAACCGATGTAGGTGAAGAAAATGATGGCCCCGCCGGTCACCACGCCGGCAAAGCCGCTGGGGGCAAAGGGCCGCCAGTTTGCGGTCTTCACCAGCATGCCGCCGATGACCAGGAACACCGCGATGGCGCCGATCTTGATCGCCACCATGACGTTGTTCGCCTCCGCCGACTCGCGCACCCCACGAATCAACAGGACCGTCAGGACGAAGACCACCAGGAACGCCGGCACGTTGAAGAAGGCGCCGGTCCAGTGCCCCGAGGCCCACACCGAGCTCGACCAGCGGTCCGGCAAGACCACCCCGAAGGCCGCCAGTTGCGCTTTCAGGTAGCCGCTGAAGCCGACCGCCACCGCCACGTTGCTGACCGCGTATTCCAGGATCAGGTCCCAGCCGATGATCCAGGCGAAGATCTCGCCCAGCGTCGCGTACGAGTAGGTGTAGGCGCTGCCGGCGATAGGGATCATCGAAGCCAGCTCGGCGTAGCACAGGCCGGCAAAGCTGCACGCAATCGCCACCAGGATGAACGAGATCGCAATCGCCGGTCCCGCCGCCGGCCGTCCGTGCATCAGGACGCCCGCCGTCGAGCCGTGGCGGAAGAGGTTCACGATCACGTCCAGCACCTGCGCGTGCAAAATGGAGGGCACCTCGAACTGTTCGCCCGCGGCCGCTGTCCCGGTGAGCACGAAGATGCCCGAGCCGATGATGGCCCCGATGCCCAGCGCGGTCAGCGACCACGGCCCCAGCGTCTTCTTCAGCCGGTGCCCGGGCTCCTGCGAAGCGGCGATGAGCTTGTCGATCGACTTGGTGGCGAAGAGTTGGCTCGGCAGCGTCGTTCTCCCAAAATCCACCACAGAGACACGGAGGCACAGAGCCTCGATCAACTCCTCTGTGTCTCTGCGCCTCTGTGGCAGGTGTTCTCTACCGCTTGGCCTGGCCGCGTGCCATCTTCTTGACCTTCCGCTTGGCCGACCCGCGCGCATACGTGCGCTTGCCCAGCGGCTTGGTGGTGGCGCGCTGCTTGCGCGCCCCGCGCTTTGCCTTCTTGCGTGCTTCTTTGCTCAGTGCTTTGGTATTGGCCATGAATCCTTTCCTGTGTGTCGTCCCCGCGCGACTCGGATCAACCTGCGCGCGTGTTGGCGGGTTTCTCCACTATAAACGACGCGAACCCAGGGATCGCTTCCCGAGTCCGGGCTAAAAGCCCCAGCCTGCCGCGCGCTGGGCTGCATTCAGACCTTTTCCAACTGCGCGTACTTCTCTACCAGCTTTTTCAATCCGTGACGATCAAATGCCACGGTGACTTTCGCCGCGTCGCCCTCTCCTTCGCGCTTGTATACCGTGCCCTCGCCGTACTTGGGATGCCGGACTTTCTGGCCCGGCCGGAAGCCGGTTTTCCCGGTCGGCTTCTCCACCGGCACCCGGGGCAGGCTGAACCGCTTGCCGCGCGAGGCAAAGAATTCGGCGATGTTTTCAATGGAGTTGTAGGTGGCGCCGCCGTAGCTGCCTTTTCCGCGACCCCGCCCGCTCGCGGCCCCGGTGCGTTGGGTGGCGCTCTGGTCTTCATCTTCGTACGCAAAGTGCTGGCCGTCGGCGACGTAACGCGTCCCGCTGCCGGGCGCGCGTTCCGTGCCGTAGGGGAAGACCGGCTCGCGGCGGCGCGGCGAGCCCAGGTCATCGAGCAGCGCTGGCGGCACCTCGTCGAGAAAGCGCGAGGCCACGGTCGCGTCCGGCAGTTCCGAGCCGTAGCGCCGGCGGAAGCGGGCGCGCGTCAGCACCAGGGAATCCATGGCGCGCGTCATTCCCACGTAGCACAGGCGGCGCTCTTCCTCGACGTCGTCGGGCGCCAGCAGCGTGCGCGCGTGCGGAAAAAGGCCCTCTTCCATCCCCACCAGGAAGACCAGCGGAAACTCCAGTCCCTTGGCGGCGTGCAGGCTCATGAGCGTGATGCGGGCGCGTTCGTCGTACTGGTCGGTCTCGCTGACCAGCGCCGCGTGGTCCAGGAACTGGGTGAGGGTTTCGCCGCGATCCCGCGAATCCATGGCCGCGTTCACCAGCTCGCGCAGGTTCTCGATGCGGGCGAAGGCGTCAGGCGTGTCTTCTTCCTCCAGCCGCTTGATGTATTCCGTGCGGTCGATTAGGAACTTCAGCAGCTCGGCGGTGGACGCGGCTGCGGCCGTTGCCGGTTGCTCGTCACCGGCGGGCGGGCCGGCGGACTCGCCCGCTTCAGCGGCCCCGACCCCGAACTCGAACTGCACGTCGCCTTCCCCTGGCGTTTCTTCGCTTCGTGCCTTCGTGCCTTCGTGGTGAAGTTCTTCTGTCGCGGTGGTCTCCTGGCGCTCGCGGAGCTCGCCCACCAGCAGGGCGCGGGCGTCGAGGATAATCGCGCGGAAGCTCTCCAGTGCGGCCAGGGCGCGGCCGGGCAGCAGCTTGCGTTCGACCGCCTCGCCCATCGCGCCCCACATGGACATGCCGGTCTCCAGCGCGATCCGCTCCAGCGTCTCCAGCGTGGTCTTGCCGACGCCGCGCACCGGCGTATTCACCACGCGCAACAGCGCCACCGAGTCGTCGGGGTTCTGCAGCACCTTGAGGTACGAGATCAGGTCTTTGATCTCGGCGCGCTCGTAGAAGCTGAAGCCGCCCACCACGTGGTAGGGGAGCTGGTAGCGGCGCAGCGCCTCTTCAAACAGCCGCGACTGGAAGTTGGTGCGGTAGAGCACGGCGGCCCTCAGTTTGTCTTTGTCCAGGGGTTCCGCACCCGCTCTCCGCTGTCCCCGCCCATGACCGGTCTGGAAGTAGTTCTGGATGGTGTCGGCGACGAAGAGCGCCTCGTTCTCGCCGTCGGGCGCCTCGTAGTAGCCGAGCTTCCCCCCACCCTGTCGCGACGTCCACAGCCGCTTGCCGATGCGCTTCTGGTTGTGCCCGACCACGCTCGACGCCGCTTCCAGGATGTTCTGGGTCGAGCGGTAGTTCTGTTCCAGGCGCACGATGCGCGCGCCGGCGAAATCGCGTTCGAATTCCAGGATGTTGCGGATGTCGGCGCCACGCCACGAATAGATGGACTGGTCTTCGTCGCCGACCGCGCACACGTTGTGGTGGACGCCCGCCAGCAGCCGCAGCAGTTCGTATTGCGGGCGATTGGTGTCCTGGTATTCGTCCACCAGGATGTGCGCGAAGCGGCGCGCGTAGCGCTCGCGCACCGGGGCCGCCGTCTTCAGCAGCCGCACCGCTTCCAGCAACAGGTCGTCGAAATCGAGCGCGTTGGCCTTGCGCAGCTCCTGGCGGTAGACCTCGAAAACGTGCGCCACCTGCTCGCCCTTGGGGTCGGCCGAGTGCAGGAACATCTCCTGCGGGTCGAGCATGTGGTTCTTGGCGTACGAAATGCGCGCCAGCACCGCGCGCGGCGTGAGTTGCTTGTCGTCGAGCCCCAGCCGCCGCATCGCCACCTTGACCACGTTCTGCTGGTCGGCCTCGTCGTAGATGCCGAAGTCCCGGCGAAACCCTTTGCCGCCGACCTGCAGCGCCTCAATGTCGCGCCGCAGCACGCGCACGCAGAAAGAGTGGAACGTCGAAATCCACGGCTGCGCCAGCGCCGGCCGGACCAGTTGCTGCACGCGCTCCTGCATCTCCCCTGCCGCCTTGTTGGTGAAGGTGACGGCGAGGATGGAATCGGGGGCCACTCCAACTTCGTCAATCAGGTAGGCGATGCGGTAGGTAATGACACGCGTTTTGCCGCTGCCCGCGCCCGCCAGGATGAGCACCGGGCCCGCGACGTGCGTCGCCGCCTCGCGCTGCTGCGGGTTGAGTTGGTCGAGATGCGTCAACGCTGCCTTCCTGTGTCGGCTATTGCGGGCGCCCCGCGCTGGTGTCCACCCGCATCGCCCGCCGCGCGCGGCATTCGGGGCACGGGCAGTATTCGCGCAGGAAGTCCCAGGAGTAAATTCCCGATTCGTGCCGGTCTTTCCACTCGAAGCGCAGCGCGTACCGCCCGACGCTCTCCGCCGACACCGCCTTCGCCGCCTCGCGAAACATCGGCAGCGCGCCCGGCGCCGGCTGTGGCGCCTCGCCCGGACGCCGTCCGCTCTTATCGCGCTCTTCTTCGCACATGGCGCACGGACACGCATCGCGCAGGTAGGGGAAGCTGTAGTGGCTCTCGTGGCCGTCGCCCCACACGATGTCCACACCCGTCCCCGCGGTCACCTGGACCTTCACCTTCTTCGGCGGCGGCACGGTTGGCGATGGCGGGCGCATGGTTTCAGTGTAATGGCTGCGGGCGGCCCGCGCGTATCATGAAGCCATGCGCCTGCTGCTGCACTGGCTGCTCAGCGCCATCACCTTGCTGCTGGTCGCGCATTTCGTGCCCGGCTTCGTGGTCCGCGGCTTCGTGGCGGCCCTCATCGCGGCGGTCGTCATCGGCCTGATCAACGCCACCCTCGGCCTGTTCCTGAAGGTCATCACCCTGCCGCTCACCGTCTTCACCTTCGGGATTTTCCTGCTGGTGATCAACGCCCTCATGCTGAAGATGGCCGCGGCGGTGGTCCCCGGTTTCGAGGTGCAGGGCTTCTGGCCCGCTTTTGAAGGCGCCTTCCTCATCTTCCTCCTGAACATGCTGTGGAAGTGGGCGCTGAAAAAGCCGCGGGAGAAGTGACGCTTCCCGGCGCTACAATTGAAGGAGCCATGCTGGAGCCGGACGAATCCGGGCTGCTGCTTTCGGGCGATATGGCGCCCGTCTCCGGTGTCTACAAGGGATTCCACCAGTGTGGCCGCGGCTGGTTCCACATGCCGTCGCTCGCCGGCGCAGAGTTTCAGTACTGCGTCGATTGTGGCCTCATCCGCTTTGCGCTGTTTGCGCTCTCTCCCGCCGAAGAACGCGCCTACGCCGCCTGATCGCAGATGCCGCATGAGAAAAAGCCCGGCCGGCAGCCGGGCTGGTGGCTTGCGGGTCCTTTAGCCGAGTTTGCGCAGCACCTCGAAGCATTCTTCGTTATCGGGCTGCTTGTCGAGCGGATACACCTTGGCGAAAGCAATCTTTCCCTGCTTGTCCACGATGAAGACGGCGCGCTCGTTGATCCCGGGAATGGGATCGCCCTTGCGCAGCACGCCGAATTTTTCCGCCACCGTGCCGTGCGGATAGAAATCACTGCCCAGCGGATAGCTCAGCATCCCGATGTCGCGCTTTTGCCACGCGACGTGGCTGGGAATCGAATCCACGCTTATGCCCACGACCTGGGCATCGAAGCCGGCGAACTTTTCCAAGTCCGCGTTGTACGCCGGCATCTGCGCGGTTCAAACCGGGGTCCAGTCGAGCGGATAGAAAGCGATGACAACGTGCTTCTTGCCCTTGTAGTCCGCGAGCCGGAAGCGCTGCTTCTGCTCGCCGACGACGGCAGGAACCTCGAAGTCCGGCGCCGTGTCTCCTACATTGAGTGGCATGACTCCTCCAGAGATGAATTCCGGCGATAACCGAACCCTTGATTGTAGTGAGAGCCGGGTTGGCAGGCAAGCCACGAGCCAACGCGCCATCCGCTAAAATGCCGCGATGGATCGCAATCCCCGGGCTCCCTACGTTACGCTCTCGGGCCTGCCGGTGCGTCTCGAACTGGAATGGCCATTTCGTCCTTCGCAGTCGGGCGCCGACTGGTTCAGCCTGCATGGCCGCGTCTGGCTCGATGACGATTCCGGCCTGCACGCCGACGTCGCCGTGAACCTTACCCAGGTCATCAAGGAAGCGCTGCCCTCGCTGGCGTCCGAGCATGCCGAATCAGCGGTGGTGAACGCTACCCGCAAAGACCTCGACAACCAGCAGCTCGAGCTGGTCAAGAGCGGCAAGCGGCAGCCGGTGCCGGTTTCCAGCCGCCACTACGATTCCAGGAACAAGAAGCTCATCTTCGCCGCGGCTAACGACGAGCAGATTTACCTCTTCCTGCGCCGCAAGGTGTATTGGCTGCACGCGCGCGTGGCGGAAGAAGCGCGCCTCGCCGATCCCTGCGACATGGAGTACCTCAACGCGACCAAAGAGCGCATGATCGCCGCCGCCCGCCGGCTCGAATCCGAAGGCCTGGCGACGCTGGCGAAAGGCTTCGCCGCCGCGACCGAGAAGCTGCTGGCCCTGGCGCCGGACTTTGCGCACGAAAAGGAAGCCGCCCTCGGCGCCCTCCTGGCCAAACACGACTACGAGCACGGCTAAGAGCGCCGGCCGACGCAGACCGAGATCGCGCCATCGAGGCCTGCCCTTAATGACTCAATGGCCCGATGACTCAATGACTCAATGGTTTTCTTAGTCCGCGGCGGCGTGCGGCTTTCGCGCCTGGATTTCGATGTACACGTGCAGCAGCGAGACCGCCGCCGGCGTGACCCCCGGAATACCCAGCGCCTGCCCCAGCGTGCGCGGACGCACCCGCAGGAACGTTTCCTTCATCTCGCGCGAGAGGCCGCTCACCGTCGCGTAGTCGAACCACTCGGGAATGGTGCGCTGCTCGGCCTTCTTCAGCCGCTCGATGGCCTTGCGCTGCTGCTCGAGGTAGCCGGCGTACTTTACCTCGGTCTCCACCGACTTCAGCTCGTTCCAGACGTCGGACGGCAGCGGCCGCGCGGCGGCGGCTTCCTCCGGCCACACGCCGCCACCCGCCCGCACCATCGCTTCGTAGAGAGAGCGGCCGTTGGTCGCTGGTCGGTGGTCGGTGGCCGAGACGTCGGCCGGCGGTCGTCGCCCGTCAAAAAACGCCGGCTCCAGCCGCCGCAGTACCGTCGCCAGGTCTTCAATCGTGACGTCCGGGCGCCGCAGCAGTTGCGCCAGCGTGGAGCCCAGCGCGCTGGCGAGACTTCCCGCCGCGGCTGAATCATCCCCGCTCGGTCGAGCACTTGCCTCAACGGCTGAATGCTGACTGCTGAGTGCTGACTGCTCTATCTCCTCCAGCATTCCCGCCGTCACCCGCGTCGTCTCCAGCACCTGCCGCAGGCGCGCGTGCCGCTGCTGCTTGGCCTGGAAGTCCGCCCACGCGGCGTCGGAAATCAGCCCCACGCGCCGTCCGTGCGGGGTCAGCCGGCGATCGGCGTTGTCGATGCGCAGGTGCAGCCGGAACTCGGCGCGCGACGTGAACATGCGGTAAGGCTCGTTCGTGCCCTTGGAGATCAGGTCGTCAATCAGGATCCCGATGTACGCCTCGGTGCGGTCCAGCACCAGCGGCGCCGCACCGCGGATCTTGAGCGCGGCATTGATCCCTGCCATCAGCCCCTGGCAGCCGGCCTCTTCGTAGCCACTGGTGCCGTTGATCTGGCCCGCCAGGTACAGCCCGCGAATCAGCTTGGTCTCCAGCGTGCGCTCCAGCTCGGTGGGATCGATGGCGTCGTACTCGATGGCGTAGCCCGGCCGCAGCATCTCCGCGCGCTCCAGCCCCGGGACCGAGTGCACCATCGCCAACTGCACCTCCACCGGCAGCGAGGTGCTCATGCCGTTCACATAAATCTCGTGCGTGTTCATCCCTTCGGGCTCGAGGAAGAGCTGGTGGGTGGGCTTGTCGGGAAACTTCACGATCTTGGCCTCGATCGAGGGACAATACCGCGGCCCGATACTCTTGATCTGCCCGCTGTACATGGGTGAGCGGTGCACGTTGGCGGCGATGATGCGCCGCGTTTCCTCGGTGGTGAACACGATGTAGCAGGGCACCTGCCGTCCCGCGTGGGCGACGCGCCGGGTGCGGAAGCTGAAGGGCGTGGGGTCGGCGTCGCCCGGCTGCGGCGTGAAGCGCGACCAGTCGATCGTCCGCCCATCGAGCCGCGGCGGCGTCCCCGTCTTCAGCCGGCAGCCGCGCAGCCCCAGCCGCTTCAGCGACTCGCCCAGCAACTGCGATGGCGGCTCGCCCGAGCGTCCCGCCGGGTATTGCTGCTCGCCGCAGTGAATCAGCCCGTTGAGAAACGTCCCGGTGGTGATGATCACCGCCTGCGCCCCCACCGTGCGCCCATCCCGCAGCCGGACGCCGCGTGCGCGCGAGTTCCCAGTTCTCAGTTCTCGGTTCTCAGTCACGCCCGCGTGGTTTTCTGCGAACTGAGAACTGGGAACTGAGAACTGCTCCACAATCAGCTCCGCCACCTCCGCCTGCTTGATGGTGAGGTTCGGCTGCGACTCCAGCACCTCGCGCATTTTGACGCGGTACTGCTGCTTGTCGCACTGCGCGCGCGGCGACCACACCGCCGGGCCGCGCGACGTGTTCAGCAGCCGGAACTGAATCCCGACCGCGTCCGTCACCTCCCCCATGATGCCGCCCAGCGCGTCGATCTCGCGCACCAGGTGGCCCTTGGCGATCCCGCCCACCGCCGGATTGCACGACATCTGCGCGATCAGGTCGACATTCAGCGTGAACAGCGCCGTCCGCAGGCCCAAGCGCGCCGCGGCCATGGCCGCTTCGCAGCCGGCATGTCCCGCCCCCACTACCACCACGTCGTATTGTTCCGTAAATTCCAGGACACGATCCCCCCTTCGATTCTAGCAATGCGGACGCCGCCGCGCTGTGTACCCGGCTGCCAGAATGGCGCGAGTTGCACCTGGCGCCAAGGTTGGCCGCCGCCCCGCCACCCCCCGCCGGCCAGTAAGGCGCTGGTGGACGGTGGCGCCCGGCCCCGCGGCTGGCTAGACTTCGCTTACACTCGCACCACCCAGGGTTCGGTTCCACTGCTTACGAGGTGACCACCATGTCTTGCAGCCCCGAAGTGCTGAAGCAAGTTCCCCTGTTCGCCGGCCTCGATGACGAAGAGGCCGCGGTCCTGGCCGGCCAGGTAGAGATCAAGACCTTCCTTCCCCGCCAGCGAATTTACAAGATGGGCGACGCCGGGGGATGCGGTTACGTCCTGGTCTCGGGCCGCGTGCAGGTCGCCACCGTCGACGAAGACAAGCAGGAAGTCGTGCTCGACGAGCCCGGGCCGGGCGAATTCTTCGGCTTCGCCTCCATGCTGGAGCAGAAGTCCCATCAGACCGAGGCCATCGCGCTGGAGGAGACGGTGTGCATCGAGGTTGACCGCAACGACATCCTGGTCCTGTTGCAGCGCAAGCCGCACTCCGGCATGGACATGCTGGCCGTGCTCGGACACCAGTTTCACGCCGCGCAGCAACTGGTCCGCATCCGCGCCAATCGCCACCCCAACGAAGTCATCGAGGAAGAAGCCACCTTCGGCGAGCGCCTCGCCGATTCCGTGGCCACCTTCGGAGGCTCCTGGATCTTTATCATCATTTTCGGCGTCTTCATGGTCGCGTACACCTCCATGAATGTGGCCATCGCCAACCGCGCCTGGGACCCTTATCCGTTCATCCTGCTGAATCTGTTCCTCTCCATGCTCGCGGCGCTTCAGGCGCCCGTCATCATGATGAGCCAGAATCGCCAGGACAAGAAGGACCGCCTGCGCGGCGAACTCGACTACGACGTGAACCGCCGCGCCCACTCCGAGATCCAGGGCCTCGCCCACAAGCTGAATCTGCTGGGTGACAAGCTGGGGGACATCGAGGAACAGCTGCGCCCGCAGGCGTGACGCCCTTGGGCCCGTGGCCGTGCGGGAACTGGGAAAACAATCGCTTCGTGTCTTCGTGCCTTCGTGGTTAGACTTTCAACGATGTCCAAGCCCATCCCCATCGGGACCCGCGCCGAGGTCGAGGCGCGCGTCGAGCACGAGCACACCCTCGCCAAGTTCCATCCCGAGCTGCCGCCGGTCCTCTCCACACCGCAAATGATCGGCTGGATGGAGTGGGCCTGCTACCAGGCGGCCGTGCCCTTCTGCGAGGGCGACGAAACCACCGTCGGCACCGCCATCCACGTGGAGCACGTCGCCGCCACCGGTGAAGGCGCGCTGGTGAAGGCGGAAGCGGTGCTGGAGCGCATCGAGGGCCGCCAGTACATCTACCGCGTGCGCGCCTGGGACGAGCAGCGCGAACTCGGCCGCGGCACCGTCCACCGCGCTTTTGTCAGCGTCGGCCGCTTCATGAAACGTTTCAACGGCGCGTGAGGCGTCGCTGCCGGGCCGCGGCCGCGCCGGCTGTGGAATTCAAATGATTGTCTGCGGCGGCGCTTCACGCTAACATCGCGCCAGTGCCGGACCCCAGCGCAAAAAACTCCGGGCTGCCGCCGCCGACCGCTCCCGAGCGCCTCGTCTCCGCCGCTCCCGTGGACGACGACGCCTCCTTCGAGCTCAAGCTCCGCCCCCGCTGGCTGCGCGAGTTCATCGGCCAGCCCAAGGTCAAGGAGAACCTCGGCGTCGCCATCACCGCCGCCCGCGAGCGCTCCGAGCCCCTCGACCACGTCCTGCTCTACGGTCCCCCGGGCCTGGGCAAGACCACGCTCGCCACCATCATCGCCAACGAGATGGGGGCCGCCTTCCAGCAGACCTCCGGCCCCACCTTGCAGATCAAGGGCGACCTCACCGCCATCCTCACCAACCTGCGCGACCGCCAGGTGCTGTTCATCGACGAGGTCCACCGTCTGCAACCCGCGCTGGAAGAGCTGCTCTACTCCGCGCTCGAGGATTACCGGCTCGACATCATGATCGGCCAGGGGCCCTCCGCCCGCACCCACACCCTCGAGCTGAAGCCGTTCACCCTGGTGTCCGCCACCACGCGCGCCGGGCTGCTCTCGGCGCCGCTGCGCTCCCGCTTCGGCATCGTGCTGCGCCTGGAGTTCTATTCGACCGACGACCTGCGCGTCATCGTCGAGCGCTCGGCGGAAATCCTGGGTGTCGCCATTGACCGCGCCGGCGCCACCGAAATTGCCGGCCGCGCCCGCGGCACCCCGCGCATCGCCAACCGCCTGCTGCGCCGCGTCCGCGACTTCGCCCAGGTGAGAGCCGCGGGCCATGTTGATCAGCCCACGGCCCAGGCGGCGCTCGCCATGCTGGAAGTCGACCAGCACGGCTTCGACGAAATCGATCGCAAGCTCCTGCTCACCATCATCGAGAAGTACCAGGGCGGTCCGGTGGGGGTGAACACGCTGGCCGCGGCCCTGGCCGAAGAGCCCGACGCCATCGAGGAAATCTACGAGCCCTTCCTCATCCAGATCGGCTTCCTCGACCGCACCCCGCGCGGCCGCGTGGCCACCGCGCTCGCCTACCAGCACTTCGGCATCCCGCCGCGCAAGCCGGGCGCGTTGTTCTAGACATGTGCCTCGGTGGTAACGCAACCCGCTCCCGTCGCCCCCGCCTCATCGTCTAAACTGCTTCCTTCCCGATTAGGGGCTGGTGTGCCTGCACTGATCCGAAAAATTCTGCTGGGGCTGCTCTTGTCCATCGCGTGGCCCGCACGCGCCGCCGACGTCGTGGTCCCGCGCCTCGACGCCGCGCCCAAGCTCGCCGATTTCCTCACCATGCAACCCAGCGGCCCCGTGGCCACCCGCATGGTGAAGGTCGAAGGCTTCATCCAGCGCGAGCCCAGCGACGGCGCGCCGCCCACGCAGAAGACCGATGTCTATCTCGGCTACGACCGCAAGAACCTCTACCTGGTTTTTGTGGCCTTCGATACCGACCCGGCGGGCATCCGCGCCCGCCTCAGCCGCCGCGAAGACATCTTCAGCGACGACGCCGTCGAGGTCATGCTCGACACCTTCCACGACCAGCGCCGCGCCTACACCTTCACCGTGAATCCCTTCGGCGTGCAGTGGGACGCGCTCTGGACCGAGGGCCGCTATGGCAGCGCCCCCGCCGATTTCGGCGGCTTCGACTCGACCTTCGACACCCTCTGGTACAGCGACGGCCGCCTCACCCCGGGCGGCTACATCGCCATCATCACCCTCCCCTTCAAAAGCCTGCGCTTCTCCCAGGACCCGCAGCAGACCTGGGGCATCATCCTCAACCGCGGCATCCCGCGCACCGCCGAGAACCTCTTCTGGCCGCGCATCACCAACCGCATCCAGGGACGCATGAACCAGGCCGCTACCCTCACCGGCCTCTCCGACATCTCTCCCGGACGCAACATCCAGCTCATTCCCTACGGCGTTTTTCGCGCCTACCGCGACATCGACCAGCGCGACCCCAGCCACCCCGCCTTCACCGGCCGGCAATTCAAGCCTGACATCGGCCTCGATTCCAAGTTCGTCCTCCACGACTCCCTGGTGTTCGACGCCACCGTCAACCCCGACTTCAGCCAGGTCGAGTCCGACGAGCCGCAGGTCACCGTCAACCAGCGCTTCGAGGTCTTCTTCCCGGAAAAGCGCCCGTTCTTCCTGGAAAACGCCAATTTCTTCCAGACGCCGCTCAACCTGGTATTCACGCGCCGCATCGCGCATCCCGAGTTCGGCGCGCGCCTCACCGGCCGGACCGGCCCCTGGGCCCTGGGTTTGCTCGCCAGCGACGATCGCGGCCCCGGCGAGGTGGTCCCACCCTCCGACCCCAACTTCGGCAAGCGCGCCTATTTCGTCCTCGCCCGCGTCAGCCGCGACATTTTCCGCCAGTCCACCATCGGCGCCATCTTCACCGACCATGAGTTCGCCGGCACTTACAACCGCGTCGGCGGCGTGGATGCCAGTTTCCGCGTCTCCCCCCACTGGCAGCTCACCGGCCAGGCCGTTGCCAGCTCCACCCTGGACAACAGCGGCCGGTCTTCCTCCGGCTCCGCATTTACCTTCGCCGCCAACCGCGCCGGGCGCCTCTTCAACGCCAACCTCAGCTACCAGGACATTGCTCCCGACTTCAGCACCCAGGCGGGCTTCATTCCCCGTTCCGATCTCCGCCAGGCCAACGAGACCGTGAGCTACCAGTTCCGCCCCGAAGGACGCCACCTCATCGCCTGGGGACCGACCCTCACCGCCTTCCAGGCTTACGATCATCACGGCACGCTGGTCGATGGCTACGTCCAGCCCGCCATGCAATTCCAGTTCCAGGGCCAGACCTCCTTTTCCTTCTTCCCTTACGCCCAGGACTACGTTCAGCTGCGCCCCTCCGACTACTCCGCGCTGGCACGCACCACGGCTTATCCCCAGCCCTTCTGGGGCTTCAGCTTCGACTCCAGTTACTTCAAGGCGCTGGAGCTGCACGCCTCCCTGGTCTCGGGTGGCGGCGTCAACTACAACCCGGTCCCCGGCGTGGCCCCGGCGCGCACCCACGAAGACTCGGGGCGCTTCCAGGTCATCTACCGCAGCCCGCGCCGCCTCAAGGTGGAGAACACCTACCTGCTCGAGCATCTGCGCGATGACCACACCCGCCTCACCGCCGTCACCAACCACATCCTGCGGACGAAGTGGAACTGGCAATTCACCCGCGAGCTCTCCGTGCGTGCCATCGTGCAGTACAGCTCGGTCCTCTCCAACCCCGCCATCAGCTCCCTGGCGCGCACCAAGAACGTGAACTTCGATTTCCTGGTCAGCTACCTGCTCAACCCCGGCACCGCTGTCTACGTCGGCTACAACTCCAACCTGCAGAACCTCGACCGCGCCCTTATCCCCACCAGCAACGGCCTCGCCACCACCCGCAGCGACTTCCTCAACGACGGCCGCCAGTTCTTCGTCAAGCTCTCCTACCTGCTGCGCTTCTAGGCGCCATCTCTTTACAAGCTGGGTGGACGCGGGCGACTCGCCCGCGCACATGTCCTTCGTGCCTTCCTGGTTGTCATCCTGAGCGAGGCGGAGGGAGCGCTGCGACTGACGCCGAGTCGAGGGATCCCTACCTCACCACTGCGCGGGTGCCCCGCACGAGCCGCTCTTGCTCGTGTGGGATTTTCCCGAGCACCGGGCGAGCCCACCTCTCCCCCCAAGAAGCTCCCCCGTCCTGAGCGCAGCGAAGGACCTACTCCGTCGCCGCCAGCGCGCAGCAAATCCGCACGCACCGCAGCCCCGCGCTGCGAGGGAGCTGCTCATCAGGCCTTGGTGCGAAACTCGAAACCCGAAACGCGAAACTTGTTTTCTTGCCATCCCAGGCACAGTGAGGGACCTGTCTTTCTGCCAGCAGCCAGTCGCTAACAGCCAGTAGCCTCTCTGCTACACTGCTTGTTTTACCCGCGTTCGCACGCGTACTCCTGCATGCCGCACGATCTTCCCAAGGCCTACGACCCGGCCGCCATCGAAGCCCGCTGGGCCGAATTCTGGGACCGCGAGCGCCTCTTCGCCGCGGCCACGCCCCCGCCCGGCGCGGCGACCCCGGTCTTCACCCTGCAGTTGCCGCCACCCAACGTCACCGGCCGCCTCCACATGGGCCACATGCTCAACCACACCGAGATGGACATCATCGTGCGCTGGCGCCGCATGTCCGGCTTCCTCGCCCTCTGGCTTCCCGGCACCGACCACGCCGGCATCGCCACCCAGATGATGGTGGAGCGGCAGCTGCTCAGCGAAGGCGTCAGCCGCCGGGCCCTCGGCCGCGAAAAGTTCATCGCCCGCGTCTGGGAGTGGAAGCGCCACTACGGCGGCGCCATCGTCGCCCAGATGCGCCGCATCGGCGACTCCGTCGACTGGCAGCGCGAGTACTTCACCATGGACGACGCCCTCTCCCGCGCCGTCCGCGAGGTCTTTGTCCGCCTGTGGGATGACGGCCTGATTTATCGCGGCAAGTACATCGTCAACTGGTGTCCGCGCTGCATCACCGCCATCAGCGACCTCGAAGTCGTCCACCAGGAGGTCAACGGCAAGCTTTACGAGATCAAGTACCCGGTCGCGGGGACCAGCGAGTTCATCACCGTCGCCACCACCCGCCCCGAGACCATGCTCGGCGACACCGCCGTCGCTGTTAACCCGCGCGACCCGCGCTATCAGCACCTGCACGGCAAGCAAGTCCGCCTGCCGCTCATGGAGCGCGAGATCCCCATCATCCTCGACGAACTCGCCAACCCCGAGTTCGGCACCGGCGCCGTCAAGGTCACGCCCGCGCACGATCCCAACGACTTCGCCGCCGGCAAGCGCCATCACCTGCCCGAGATCGACGTGATGGACGAGACCGCGCACATGAACCAGAACGCCGGGCCCTACGCCAGGCTCGACCGCTTCGCGGCGCGCGAGCGCGTCCTCAACGACCTGCGCGAACGCGGCCTGCTGGGCGCGGTGAAAGACCACGTCATCCCGCTGGGCAAGTGTGACCGTTGCAAGACGGTGGTCGAGCCCCGCCTCTCTACCCAGTGGTTCCTCGCCGTCAACCAGACGCCCCGGTCTGGCGGCCTCAGCATGGCCGAACGCGCCCGCCAGGCCGCCACCAGCGGCGCTGTCCGCTTCACGCCGGAGAATTACAAGACCATCTACCTGAACTGGATGGAAAACATTTACGACTGGTGCATCTCCCGCCAGTTGTGGTGGGGACACCGCATCCCCGCGTGGCACTGCGCCGCTTGCCGGGAGATCAACGTTGCGCGCGAAGCGCCCGCTCAGTGCGCCAAATGTGGTTCCGCCCACCTGGAGCAGGACACCGACGTCCTCGACACCTGGTTCTCCTCCGGCCTCCTGCCTTTCACCACCCTGGGCTGGCCGGAGAAGACGCGCGACCTCGAAGTCTTTTATCCCGGGTCGCTGCTGATTACCGCCTACGAGATCCTCTTCTTCTGGGTGGCGCGCATGATCATGTTCGGCTGCCACTTCCTGCGCGACCATCACCAGGACCCTGCCATCAAGCAGGCCAGCGGCGATGCCGGCCAGCCGGACGATTCCGTCCCCTTCCGCGAGGTTTACATCCACTCCCTGGTGCGCGATGCCGAGCGCCAGAAGATGTCCAAGACCAAGGGCAACGTGGTGGACCCGGTGGACGAATTGCGCCGTTTCGGCACCGACGCGTTGCGCTTCACCCTCGCCATCAAGGCCGCGCCCGGCACCGACATCGCCTTCGACGAGAAGCAGGCCGAGGGCTACCGCGCCTTCGCCAACAAAATCTGGAACGCCGCCCGCTTCCTGTTCATGAACGTGGACCGCGCCCAGGAGGCCGGCGTCTGGTCGCTCCCCGAATTCGCTCAGCGCGCCGCCGCCACCGGCGGGCAGCTCGCCGGCTTCGTCCCCGCGACGCTGGAAGACCGCTGGATCCTCTCCCGCTTCCAGCGCACCGTGCAGCAGGTGGACGACGCCTTGCGCGGCTATCGCTTCCACGAGGCCACCCAGGCCGTCTACCACTTCCTCTGGGGCGAGTTCTGCGACTGGTACATCGAGCTGGTCAAGCTGCGCATGAACCAGGGCGACGACGCAGCCGCGCGCGTCTCGACCCGCGCCGCCCTCGACAACCTTGTCTCCCTCTTCGAGGCCACCCTGCGCCTGCTCGCCCCCTTTATGCCTTTCCTTGCCGAGGAGTTGTGGCATGCAGTTTACGATGGCAAGCCGCCGCAAAAGTCCGTCGCCCTCGCCCCCTTCCCGCCCGCCGATCCGCGGCAGATGAGCGACGCTGCGGAAACCGAGATGGCCTTGCTGCAAGACCTGATCGTCGGCATCCGCAACCTGCGGGCCGAAATGAAGATCGAGGCCCGCGCCCGCGTTCCCATCCAGCTGCACGCCGATTCCGACGCCCGCGCCCTGCTGGAGCAAAACCGCGGCGCCGTCGAAAAGCTCGCCGGGGTCGAGAGCTTCGAGTGGGTCGCGCAGTCGCTTTCGAGCCGGCCCAACACGCGCAGTACCGCGCGCTTTGACGTCGCGGTCGTGTACCATCGCGTCCTCGACCCCACCGCCGAGCGCGAGCGCCTGGCCAAAGAGCTGACCCGCATGGAAGGCGAGAAGGCCAACGCCGAGCGCCAGCTCGGGAACGCGCAGTTCCTCGGCAAGGCACCGCCAGCCGTGGTCGAGAAGCTCCGCGCCCGCGCCGCCGAGCTGAACGTTCTGATAGGGAAAACGTCTCGCGCGCTGCAGGAATTGGGCGGCTAGAGACCACTCGTCATCCTGAGGCGGCCGGGGTTGCCGCCGAAGGATCTATGCATTACCGTGCACCAGCCGCCGGAGGCGGCGACAGAGATTAGCCCAGGGCGTAAGCCCTGGGTTAGAGCGCAATGCGAATTTCCAAGCCCGCTTTAGCGGGCGATACAAACCGCGCCGGAGGCGCGGCCGAGAATAGCCCCGGGCTTAAGCCCGGGGTAAGGCACCAAAGAAAACCCGAGCCCCTTTAAGGGCGGCACCACACCCCGAGGGCGTAAGCCCGAGGCTTACCATGAACTGGAACTCGCGCTCCATCACCGCCATCCTGGAAAACGCCCTGGCCGAGGACCGTGCCACCCGCGATGCCACCACCTACGCCTGCATCGACCCCCAACAGCGCGCCACCGGCATCCTGCTCGCCAAGCAGGACTGCGTGCTCGCCGGCCTCGGCTGCGTGCAGCGCATCCTCGAAGTCTTCGCCGCCCTCGACGGCGCCGTGGTCGCGCATCCCGAGGTCACCAGCCATCCCGAGGTCTTCGACGGCGTCCGCCTGCACCCCGGCCAGACCATCGCCGTGGTGCGCCACAATGCCCGCGTCCTGCTCGCCTGCGAGCGCGTCATCCTCAACATGCTGCAGCGCCTCAGCGGCATCGCCACCCTGACCCGCAAGTTCATCGATGCCGTGGCCGGCACTCGCGTCCACATCCTCGACACCCGCAAGACCATCCCCGGCCTGCGCGTCCTCGACAAGTACGGGGTGCGTTGCGGCGGCGGCATGAACCACCGCCTCGACCTCAGCGACGGTGTCCTCATCAAGAACAACCACATCGCGCTCGCCGGCGGCATTGCCCCGGCCCTGGAGCGCGCCCTGCATAACCGCCGCGGCGAGCAGCCCATCGAGATCGAGGTCCGCAACCTCGCCGAGCTGGAAGACGCGCTGCAACACGGCGCCGAGGCCGTCCTGCTCGACAACATGAGCGTCGCCGACGTGCGCCTGGCCCTCGACCGCATCCGCCGCCACACCCGCCGCATTCCCGTCGAGGTCTCCGGCGGCATCAACTTGGACAACGTCCGCGCTTACGCCGAGCTCGGCGTCGAATACATCTCCGTCGGCGCCCTCACCCACTCCGCTCCCGCCGTCGACATGAGCCTGCGCATCACCCCGGCGTGAACTCCCGCCTCAGGGCGCTTAAAAAAACCAGGGCGTCATCCTGAGGGCGCCGGTCTTGCGCCCGAAGTATCCATGTATTTCGCCGCACCACGACCCCGTCATACTTGGCCGCCGCCTTGATGTTGTCATCCTGAGCGAGCGCGAGGAAGCGAAGCGACTCAGCGCGAGTCGAAGGATCCCTACCCTACCCAAATCCCAAGAAAATGCGCCCTCATGCGCGACGTCCCAGCTTCCTTTCCAGACTCCCCGAGCGCAGCGAGGGATCTGCTTTTCTAAGCTTTGCTCGAAACTCGAAACCCGAAACTCGAAACTTCTGGGTTTTTCTGGCAACTGACAACTGGCAACTGACAACTGCCGGTGAAGGGTAGATAATGCCGCCATCGCCCGCACCCTGAAAACCCGCGCCGCGCTTGACCTCATTGCCCCCGACGGTCGCACCGACGCCCGCCTCGGCCGCATCATCCGCCTGCTCGCCGACCATCCCATGCTGGTGGTCAGCGGCACCAAGCTCGCCGCCGAGATCGGCACCACGCGCTCCGCGGTGTGGCGCGTGGTGCAGCAATTGCGCTCGCTCGGCGTCGAAATCGCCGGCCACCCCCACACCGGCTATCGCCTGGAGAGCGTCCCTGACCTGCTGCTCCCCGAAGTGCTCGACCCGCTGCTCCGCGGCACGCTGTTTGCCGGCAAGCTCCAGCACTACTTCCGCGTCGATTCCACGAACACCGCCGCGCTCTCCGCCGCAGCCGCCGGCGCCCTGGAAGGCAGCGTTTTCCTCGCCGAGGAGCAGACCGCCGGCCGTGGTCGCGGCGGCCACGACTGGCTCAGCGAGCGCAGCGTCGGCATTTACGCCTCCGTCCTGCTGCGTCCCCCGCTCGCCCCCGCCGACGTCCTGGTGCTCTCGCTGCTCGCCGGCCTCGCCGTCGCCGACGCCGTCGCCGAAACCAGCGGCCACCGCCCCGACCTGCGCTGGCCCAACGACCTCCTCTTCGCCGGCCGCAAGTTCTGCGGCATCCTCATCGAGCTCACCGCCGAGGCCACGCGCCTCCGCCACGTGGTCGTCGGCATCGGGGTCAACGTCAACCAGGTCAGCTTTCCCGCGCCGCTGCAGGACGCCGCCACCTCCCTGCGCCTCGAGACCAGCCACCCCTCCTCGCGCGTCATGCTGGCCGCCGCCATCCTCAAGGCGCTCGACCGCGAGTACCGCCGCCTCGCCGCGGCGCCCACGGAGACGCGCCCCGAACTCATTCGTCGCTTTGAAGCCGCCTCCTCCACCGCGCGTGGCTGCCGCGTGCGCGTCGAAGACGAAGGCGGCTACGAGGGCGTCACCGACGGCCTCGACGACCGCGGCTTCCTCCGCGTCCGTACCGCCACCGGCGTCCGCACCGTCCTCTCCGGCAGCGTGCGCCCGCTCTAGCGCTGTTTCTCGTCGCTCGCCTCGAAACTGCTGGCGCAATGCCACAAGAAACGAGAAACTAGCAACGAGAAACTAGAAACCATGCTCCTGGTGCTCGACGTCGGTAACACCAACACCGTGCTCGGCGTGTTTGCCCGCAGCGCGCCGCCCGACCGCGCCCTCGAGCCCTCCTCCGCCGTCGGCGGCGACTTCCGCTACCTGCTCGCCCACTGGCGCGTCGCCACCACCCGCAGCCAGACGGTGGATGAATACGGCGTCCTCTTCCGCAACCTCTTCGCCATGGGGGGCGTGGACTTCACCGCCATGGAGGGCATTGTCATCTCCTCCGTCGTCCCCCCCATGGACCCCACGCTGCGCGAGGTCTGCGAGCACTACTTCGACCGCCGCCCGCTGTTCATCGGCCCCGGCGTCAAGACCGGCATGCCGGTCCTGGTGGACAATCCCGCCGAAGTCGGCGCCGACCGCATCGTCAACGGCGTTGCCGCCTTCGCCAAATACGGCGGGCCCTGCATCGTCGTCGATTTCGGCACCGCCACCACCTTCGACGTCATCTCCGCCAAGGGCGAGTACCTCGGCGGCGCCATCGCTCCCGGCCTCGGCATCAGCGCCGACGCCCTCTTCAGCCGCGCCGCCCGCCTGCAGCGCGTCGAGATCCGCAAGCCCCCCAAGGTCATCGGCACCAACACCGTCGAGCACCTGCAGTCCGGTCTCTACTACGGCTACATTGGCCTGATCGACGGCATCCTCGAGCGCATGCTCCCCGAAGTCGGCGCCAAGCCCCACGTCATCGCCACCGGCGGCCTCGCCCCCCTCATCGGCGCTGGCTCCAAGTACATCGAGGCCGTGGACGACCTGCTCACCCTCGAAGGCCTGCGCCTCATCTGGGAGCGCCACTCCGCCGCCACCGCCCGCGGCGCCAAGTCCCGCGCCACTTGAATTTCTGATTTGCGATTTCTGATTTGTGATTTTCCTTCGTGCCCTTCGTGCGTCCTTCGTGTCCTTCGTGTTGCGCTTTTCCCGCCAGTAGCGAGCAGCTAGCAGCCGGCAGCTTTCCGCGATAACCTGCTCGCATTCGTGCCATCGCCCGCTGGGCCGATGAGCCGCTGGGCCGCGTCGTGCACAACTACTTCAACTACTTCACCGAGATCGAGGAGCACTTCCAGCGCCGCCGCGGCACTCTCCTGCTGCTCTCCACGCTCGACTGGGCCCTGATCGAAACCTGGAAAGACGCTGGCATCCCGCTCGCCGCCGTGCTGCGCGGCATGGACGACGCCTTCGACCGCTACGACCAGCGCCAGTCCCGCGCCCGCAAGATCAATTCCCTCGCCTGGTGCGCGCAGGCCGTGCTCGCTGCCGCCGAGGACATGAAGGAAGCCGCGGTGGGCGCTGAACGCGCGCCTGCCGGCGAGGCCCCGGGTCTCGACCGCGCTGCCATCGCCGCCTACCTCCGCCGTAACGCCACCGAGCTCCGCCAGCTCGCCGCCGCTCTGCCTGCGGCCGCCGAGGCCGTCGCCCGCGAGTGCTCCGCCTCGCTCAGTGGCGCCGCCGCCGAACTCGAGGCAGGGCTCCGCGCGCGCCCTCGAAGCCCTGGAGCAGTTGCTCACCGTGCTCGAAGAGAAGCTGCTCGCCGCCTTGCTCGTCTCCGCCACCGACGCCGACCTCCTCGCCGTCCGCGCCGAGGCCGACCGCGACCTCGCTCCCTACCGCCGCAACCTCACCACCGAGCAGATCGCCCGCCTCCACCGCCAGTACGTCCACAAGCGCCTGCTCGAGCGCCACCACCTCCCCCGCCTCAGCCTCTTCTACATGTGACCTCTACCCGCGTGCGCTGGCAGCACCGGCCCTCGGCTTTCACTAAACAGAGTGTCATCCTGAGGGCGCCGCTCTTGCGCCCGAAGGATCTCTGTATTTCGTGCGCCTCACGGCACCGGTAGCACTCACCCGCCCACTGGTTCTTGCTGAGAACTGACCACTGGCAACCGGCAACTGACAACTGCTCCGTCATCCTGAGCGAGCGCGAGGGAGCGGAGCCGGGGTCCCCAGCGAGCCTGGTTTTGGCTTGCTGGGGTGGTCGCACGCGACTAAGCGCGAGTCGAAGGATCCCTACCTTGCCAGCACCGCGGTGCTGCTTGCCCCTTTTCCACCACAACCTACCGGCTTGGCTTTCACTGGCAACTGCCGTTCTGTCATCCCGAGCGCAGCGAGGGATCTTGGTTTTCTGAGAACTGAGAACTTCTGGCAACTGACCCCTGGCAACTGACAACTGCCCCGCAATTCCGCAATTCTTGTAAATTGGTCACGTGCCCCCGCGCTCCAAACTCGCCGACGCCCTCAGTTGGCTCCGCTCCATCTTCATCCTCGACCCGCTCGTCTACCTCTACACCATCGTGCTCGGCGGCCTCTCCGTCCTGTCGTCGCTCTTCGACCGCACCGGCCGCACCCAGCACGGTTTTGCGCGCTTCTGGGCGTGGCTCATCCTCAAGACCGTGATGTGCCCGCTGCGCCTCGAGGGCGGCGAGCGCCTGCGCGTCCACCGCCCGGTGATGTTCGCCTTCAATCACGGCTCCGCGCTCGACATCCCGGTCGGCTACGTCGCCATCCCGGTCCCCTTCCGCATCCTGGCCAAGAAGGAGCTGTTCCGCTATCCCTTTCTCGGCTGGCACCTCACCCGCTCCGGCCAGATCGCCATTGACCAGGGCAATCCCCGCACCACGCTGCGCACCCTCAACCGCGGCGTCGACACCCTGCGCTCCGGCATGCCCCTCCTGGTTTATCCCGAGGGCGGCCGCTGCTCCGACGGCCATATCCAGCCCTTCCAGGGCGGGGTCTTTTATCTCGCCATCAAGGCGCAGTGCGACATCGTGCCGGTCGCCCTGGTCGGCACCTTCGAAGCGCTTCCCATCAACACCTTCCACGTGCGCCCGCGCCCCCTCGACGTCATCGTCGGCGAACCCATCCCCACCGCCGGCTACACCACCCGCGACATGGAAAAGCTCTCCGCCCGCGTCCGCCAGGCCATCTCCGACATGTACTACCAGCGCGCCACCCTCCCTCCGCCGGCCTCTGCCGCCGCCACCGGCGAGGTCCCCAGCCAGACCTTTGAATAGCTGGAGCGCCAGCCTCTCGCCGGCCTCAATCCCCGATTGCACTTGAAACTAGAAACTAGAAACTCGAAACTGGTCTTGTGCCTCCCCGCATCGCCATCCCGCTGCCGCACTCGGCCCAGCCTGATTACAACCAGCGCTCGCTGCCGCAGTACGAGCAGGCCATCCGCGACGCCGGCGGCGAGCCCGTGCGCATCCCCCTCGACCGCCCTCCCGACGAGGTCGCCCACCTCCTCGCCGACTGCGACGCCGTTCTCCTCCCCGGCAGCCCCGCCGACATCGATCCGCAGAAGTACGACGCTTCGCGCGACCCGCACACCACTTCCGCCGACCCCGCGCGCGACACCGTCGACGAGCTCCTCCTCCAGGACGCCTACAACATGCGCAAGCCCCTCTTCGGCATCTGCTACGGCCTGCAGGCGCTCAACGTGTGGCGCACCGGCACCCTGGTGCAGCACCTCGCCGGCGACGTCAATCATGCCGCCGGCCGCGCCGTCGCCCGCGCTCACCACATCCGCGTCACGCCCGGCAGCCGCCTCGCCACCATCCTGGGGAGCGCTGCGACGCCGGCGGAGGAGGTCGAAGTCAATTCCAGCCACCACCAGTCCGCCGATGTTGTGGGCGATGGTTTGCGCGTAGTCGCGCGCTGCCCCGAAGATGGCGTGGTCGAAGCCGTGGAAGGCACCGCCCCCGAGCACTTCGTGCTGGCGGTCCAGTGGCACCCCGAGCGCTCTGCCGACGACGATCCCGCCTCCCGCGCCCTCTTCCACGCCCTGGTCGCCGCCGCCCGCCAGTGGCACGCCCGCCAACAGGATCAGCGGTCATCCTGAGCCCGCGTGGCGCAGGCGCCCTGGCTTTCACCGACGACTGACAACTGCTCCGTCATCCTGAGCGAGCGCGAGGAAGCGCAGCGACTGAGCGCGAGTCGAAGGATCCCTACCCCGCCAGCACCGCAATGCCGCTCGCCCCTTTCCCGCAAAGGACCTGAGTCGCCCCTCACTTCGGCAATTCCGCAACTCGGCAATTCGGCAAGGAGAGTCGTCATCCTGAGCGAGCGCGAGGAAGCGCAGCGACTGAGCGCGAGTCGAAGGATCCCTACCCGCCAGCACCGCAATGCCGCTCGCCCCTTTCCCGCAAAGGACCTGAGTCGCCCTTCACTTCGGCAATTCCGCAACTCGGCAATTCGGCAATGAGAGTCGTCATCCTGAGCGAGCGCGAGGAAGCGCAGCGACTGAGCGCGAGTCGAAGGATCCCTACCCGCCAGCACCGCAATGCCGCTCGCCCCTTTCCCGCAAAGGACCTGAGTCGCCCTTCACTTCGGCAATTCCGCACTTCGGCAATTCGGCAATGAGAGTCGTCATCCTGAGCGAGCGCGAGGAAGCGCAGCGACTGAGCGCGAGTCGAAGGATCCCTACCCCGCCAGCACCGCAATGCCGCTCGCCCCTTTCCCGCAAAGGACCTGAGTCGCCCCTCAGTTCGGCAATTCCGCACTTCGGCACTTCGGCAATGAAAAAAAGCCCGGCGGTTTCCCGCCGGGCCTTCCTTGCCACCCCTACTGCGATGGCTTCTTCTTGTTCTTCTTTTTCTTGTTCGACGTCGAATCCTGCGGCTTGCCCTGGCTCGCCGACGACGCCTGGCTCTCATCCTTCGGCGCGTCGTTTACCTGCCGCGGTGCCGGCGCCGTGTTCGCGGGCGTGGCCGCGGGCGCGGTGGCCGCGGGTGCCGTGGCCGCGGGGGCGGTGGCCGCGGGCTTGGCCGCAGGACTCGCGGCCAGATCTTCGATCCCCGTGTCGGGCTGTGCCGGCGGCGGGGTCTGCGGCGCCGTCAACGGCGCGGGCGCCGCTGCCCCCGCGGCCGGCGGCGTGGCGCCGCTCGGCACCATCTCCACCGACATGGACCGCGTTCCCCCACTCGCCGCGGCCGGCGTCTGTCCCGGCTTCTGGGTCTCGGCCGCCAGCGCCTGCACCGCCACCAGCGTGGTCTTGGCAATGATGTCGGTGGCGTTCGTCTGCGGCGGTAGATTCATCGTTGGCTCCCCGACCTTGGCGGCCGCAGCCATGTCGGGATGCTTCTTCAGGTTCAGCATGACCCGGCCGAAGCGCCCGGTAGCGTCGCGGCTCTCTTCTTCCGCCTTGTTCGCGGCGAGCGCCTCCGCCGTCACCTCCGGTACCGGCCGATGCAGCGCCGCCAGCCGCTCTTTCGCCGCGTCGGCCCGCCCGCCCGCCGGATACCGCGCCACCACGCGCGCGTACGCTTCTGCCGCGCTGCCGGCGAAGTCCTCGATCAGCTTCCCCTTCACCTGCTCGTCGTTCATTTTCCGGTTGGCCCGCAGCTGGTCGATTTCTCTTTCATAAGCGCTGCCCAGCAGCATCAGCGCGTCGTCCGCCTTGCTGTACAGCGGATACGCGTCCGTCATCGACTTCAGCCGCGCAATCGCCGCCGCCCACGACTCCCGCAGCAGGTAGAAGCGCCCGATCCGGTACTCCTTCTCCGCCAGCACCTCCTGCACGTCGCGCAGCTTCTGCTTCGCGTCCTCCACCAGCTTGCTGTCGGGGTAATCCAGGATCAGTTGCCGGTACTCCTCTTCCGCCCGCTTGGCGTGCGTGAAGTCGCGGTCCGCCTTCTCCATCTGCCGGTAATGGATGGTGGCGATCTTCAGCTGCGCCTCCGCCGCCTCCGCCATGTTGGGGAAGAAGGTTCTGAAGTCTTTGTACTCGATCTCCGCCTGTTGCAGCGCGGCGCCCGTGCCCTCGGCGTACCACGAGTCGCCCACCGACAGCTTGGCGCGTGCCACGAACTCCGAGTCGGGATAGGCGTTGATCATCGTCTGCAGCGTGATCCGCGCCACGTCGTACTTCCCCTTCTTCATGGCTTCCATGGCGCGGTCGAACAGCACCTTGTCCGGCTGCTTCGAGTTGACGTTGGCGATCGGGTTGATGACCTTGGCGTGATGGCAGCCCGCCGCCACCAACGCCGCCCCGATCACCAGGATTCCTGCAATACGACGGATCATCCAAACCTCATTGCTCAATGACGATTGAGCGATTGAGACATTGCGCCATTGTAAGGATCGTCCCAACGGACGGCTCTTGCGCTTCCAATGACTCAATCGCTCAATCCCTAAATGACTTAATTCCCCAATGACTCAATCGCTCAATTTCTTCAGGCGCGCACCATGGTCGCCAGCTGGGCCGCCCGCAACAGTTGCCGCACGTTCTCCCCCGGGTCCCCTTTGCCGAACACCGCGTTCCCCGCCACCAGCACCTCGACCCCGGCGCGCACCGCCTCCCCCACCGTCTCCAGCGCCATCCCGCCGTCCATCTCGAGGCGGAACCCCAGCCGCCGCGCCGTGCGCATTTCCGCCAGCCGCTCCACCTTGCGCAACGTCGCCGGGATGAACTTCTGCCCCCCAAATCCGGGGTTCACCGACATCACCAGCACGAAGTCCACCAGCTCCAGCACCTCGCTCAGCGTCTCCGCCGGTGTGGCCGGGTTCAGCACCGCGCCCGCCCGCAGCCCCCGGCTGCGGATCAGCTCCAGCGTGCGGTGCAGGTGCCGCGTGGCCTCCTGGTGCACCGAAATCCAGTCTGCCCCGGCATCCGCAAACGCGGGAATGTACTGGTCCGGGTCTTCGATCATCAGGTGGACGTCCAGCGGCAGCTGCGTGGCTTTCCGCAACGACGCCACCACCGGCGGCCCAATGGTGATGTTCGGCACAAAGTGCCCGTCCATCACGTCCACGTGCAGCAGCGTCGCCCCGCCCTCGGCCGCGGCGTGGACCTGCTCGGCCAGACGCGCGAAGTCGGCCGACAATATCGAAGGCGCTAGCTCAATCAACAGGGCTTCTCAACGAATAGAGTTCCCTAAATTCTAGCATCTCGCGGTCAACAATACCCTCCGCAAACGGACTGTCATCCTGAGCGAGCGCGAGGAAGCGCAGCCGGGGGCCCCAGCGAGCCTGGGTTTGGCTTGCTGGGGTGGTCGCACGCGACTGAGCGCGAGTCGAAGGATCCCTATCTTGCCGGCACCGCGGTGCCGCCTGGCCCTTCTCCACCACAACCTGCCGGCTGCCTTTTGCTGGCAACTGGCAACTGGCAACTGGTTCTAGAATCGAGCCCGCAGGGCGATTGAAGGCAGCCCAGCGATTGATCGCTGGGTAAGGTTGCCGACCGCGTCCCGTCCGGCAGGACGGTTGAAGCTCGCCCATTCAGGGAAGAACATCGCCTCTGAATCTCTGCCAGCCACGTAGAGCTCTTGCTCGAGACTAGAAACCAGAAACTCGAAACTTGTTCTCTACTGGTTCCCCGCCGGTGCGGGGGTCGGATTCGTCGTCGCCGGCGCGGGAGGCGGCATCTGGTCTTTGGCGAAGCGCGGCAGCGCCTCGTCGCGCATGGCCAGCTGATACACCGTCGCCGCAATCGCCATCGCCGACGCCTTCACGTCCCCCTCGATGATCCGCTCGTAGGTGTCGAGGTTGGTGTGGTGGGTGTGGGTGTTGTACTCGATCGGGTCCTGCCCAAACCCGATCCCCGGCAGCCCGGCATTGTTGAACGAGGTCGAGTCGGTCCCGCCGACCCGCCGGCTGCGCGTCGCGATCGCCCCCATCACTCCCAGGTCGGCAAACGGCGCCAGCGTCTGCCGCACGATCGTCGCTCCCTCCGGCGGCCCGAAGACGCTCGCTCCCCGCGCCCGCCCCGTACCCGAGTCGATGTTCAGATAGCCGGCAAACTTCGCGAACTCCGGCTTCGGCTCCTCCGCCGACCCGTAGTGTTCCTTCACGTAGGCCAGCGACCCCAGCAGTCCCTCCTCTTCCCCGCTCCACAGTGCCACCCGGATGGTGCGCCGCGGCTTCACCCCAATCGCCTTCAGGATGCGCGCCGCTTCCATCATGGTGGCGCACCCGATGGCGTTGTCCGTCGCTCCCGTCGCCGCGTGCCACGAATCCAGGTGCCCGCCCAGCATCACCACTTCATCCTTCAGCTTCGGATCGCTTCCCGGGATCTCCGCGATCGTGTTGTACGCCGTCACCCCCTCCGGATACGTCTGGTTCACGATGTTGAACTCCAGCTGCACCGGCGTGCCGTCGTCGAGGATGCGCCAGATTCGCCCGTAATCGTCGTTGCGCAGGATCACCGTCGGCAGCCCCTTGCTGACGTCGTACGCGCGGTTGGCGTACGCGATCAGCTGCCCGTGCTCGCGCGCCGCGTCGTTCACCCGCACCAGCGCCGCGTTGGCGATCAGGAATTCGTCAATCTGCTGCGTGACCTGGTTGTTGTTCAGCACTCCCGGACGCTGGTTCTGCTGCGCCTGCAGCGCCGCGGCCGGCGGACCAAACGGGTTCACGGGGTTCGGATTGTTGGGATCGTACTGCGACCTCAGCTCCGCCTCGTCCCGCCGCTTGGCTGGCGGGTTGAAGCTCACCGGGATTACCGCCGGCTTCCCCACCAGCACCATCTTGCCGCGCACCGCGTCCTTCTGCGTCTCCAGATACGCCGCCAGCTCTTCCTTCGTCGGCCGCTCCGGCGGCGTCAAGCGCGCCGCCACCCCCGTGGCCGTGCCGTTGGTGCTCGACGTCCACGCCACCACCTCGCCCACCAGCCGCGCCTTCACTGGCGCCACCATGTACGCCGAAAATCTCTCGTTCGACCATCCCGGATGCCCCCAGTTCCACCCTTCCAGGTGCCCGTTCTGGAAGCCCCAGCTCTGCATTTGCTTGATCGCCCACTCCCCCGCCGCCTTCAGGCTGGGCGAGCCGGTCAGCCGCGGCCCGTAAACGTCGCTCAGGTAGTGCAGCGTCCGCATGATCTGCGAATGCTCCGTCTCTTCCTGGCGAATGCGCCAGTTGATCTCGTCATTCAGGCGTTCCTGCGCCGCCAGCGGCAGGACACACGCCAGCACGACCACGCTCCACACCACACTCGCCAGTTTCCGTGCCATAACGGTCTCCTCGCTTATCTCTGCGCCCTCTTCCTTAAGGGGTTCAAATCGAGCGGGCCATCTTAGCAAAGAAAAGAGTGCCAGGAAGGGGTGCCCCAGACGAGCCGCTTTTGCTCGTCTGGGAGGTTCGCCGTCCTGAGCGCCGCGAAGGACCTACTCCGGCTGGTGACTAGTCAATCCCTCAGGGTGGGTGGACGCGGGCGACTCGCCCGCGTTCTTCCCGGGGTGCCCCAGACGAGCCGCTTTTGCTCGTCTGGGAAGTACCAGGGCATGGCGCCGGACCCGCAGAATCGAGCCTGCAGGGCGATTGATGGCAGCCCAGCGATTTATCGCTGGGTAGAGTTGCCGGGCGCGTCTAGTCCGGCAGGACGGTTGAAGCTCGCCCATTCAGGGAAGAACATGGCTTGGGCTCGAAACTCGAAACTTCTTCTTGGTTGTCATCCCGCGTGTGTGCGCGCGCGGACCGCCCGCCGCCGCTGCTGCACTGCCTGGTTGGCCAGCCGGTTGGCTTCCAGATTATGTTCGCGCCGGATGTGCGCGATGCTGAAGGTCAGCGACCTGGCCAGCTTACGGCAGGTCCAGTTCAGCGTATACAGCTGCGGGCTGCGGCAGGCATATTCGCCGCGCATCTGCCGCACCACCACCTCGGAATCCGAAAACACGCGCAGCGCCTTGGCCTTCCGCGCCACCGCCAGCTGCAGCGCCTCCAGCAGCGCCAGGTACTCGGCCACGTTGTTGTCCTGCCGCCCAACCCATTTTGCCACCCGCTGCTTGCGCCCCGCCGCGTCCTGCAGCACTACCCCGATACCCGCCGGCCCCGGATTCCCATGCGAGCCGCCATCTACGTAGGCAATCAGCTCCGACATCGCTCTCCCTGTGGTTTCGCAGCCACCATGCACCGAAAACTTTTCCACCGCAAGACATTGATTTGATGCGCGTCCCGCCGGACCATGCCCGAGAGTACTCCGAAATTTGTTGGAAAGCTGTGGCTGAGCTGTGGAAATCTTGGCGCGATCCAACCAAAACCGGCTCTGGACAAGCCTCTTCAGACTTTAGCCCGCGTCGGCAAAAAAAATCGCCCTGCACCAATCATGCGCGTTGACAATTTCCACCCCAGCATTTACTTTCACTCCCGTCGACGGCTGAAAGGGTTGGCGGCCTAATAATCGCCGATCCGAAGTAGGCTGGGTGATCAGTCGGGCGGGGAGACCCGCTAGGCAACCAGACCTGAAAAAACCGACGGCCCTGCGAGGGGCAGCCGGGGTCTGGGACCGCGAAAGCGGTGGTCGCGTCAAGGGTCGCGATGGTGCACGGCTCCACGCTGTTTGACTCCCTCGCAGGAGTCGGCGGCTAGACCGTAACCAATGTCGCGGCCCTTTCTATTTTCCCCCAAAAAATACCCGCGTCATCCTGAGGGCGCCGCGCCCGAAGGATCCATGCATTTCACCGCCCCAAAGCGCCGCTGCCCACTTCCCACAGGTCTTACTGAGAATTGCCACTGGCAACTGACAACTTCACCCGCCCGGCTGCACAATCGCGATGCGCGTTTCCTGGCCGGTGCTGCCGATGGCGATCACCTTGCTTCCGCCCGGGCGGTTGATCGCGATGATCTGCTGCCCGTTGATCTCCGTGACTTCCGCCTCCGGGTAGCGCTGCTTGTAGTAGTTGACAACCGTGGAGACGGAATCAGTGGTGGTGTAAACCTCCGTGGCCACAGGAATCCCGATGTTGGGAAGGCCCGCGTTCTCCACGTTCACCGCCTGCGACCCGGGATAGCGGTCGGAACCTACAGGAGACGCCGCAGTTGGCGCCGCGGACGCATTGGTCTGCCCGCCGCGCTGGGTCAACTGCGCCAATGCCGCCTGCACCGCCGCCGGGTCGATGCCGCTCGCGGATGTGCCGGCGTTGCCGGCGTTCGTCTGCGGCGGTTGCGGCACCGCGCCGGATGCTACCGGACTGGCGGCTTGCTCGGGCTGGTTCTGGACTGCAGGCGGTGGCGCCGAAGCCTGCTGTGGCGCCGCCGCTGGAGCCGCGCTCGCCCCGCGATTGGCCGGGCCCCCGGCGGTCGGCGGCTCTGCCGGCCTGCCCCGCAGCCACAGCCCCAGCGTCACCCCCAGGACCAGGGCGGCCGCAACCATCATCAGCCAACCTGCTTGCGCTGGCGGCCACAGGCGGTGACGCAGCCTCCCCGCCCTGCTTCCCGGTGGCACTTGACTCATCTCGTCATTATAAGGCGATCGATTTGGGCCACGCTCCGTCATCCTGAGCGAGCGCGAGCACCGCGAGCGTGAGTCGAAGGATCCCTACCCTATACCCCAATCCCAAAGAAACGCCCCGTCATCCTGAGGGCGCCGCTCTTGCGCCCGAAGGATCCCTACTCCGCCAGCACCGCGTTGCCGTTTGCCCCTTTCCCACCAAAGCGCCCTGCCCCACCCTCAATTCCGCACTTCGGCACTTCCGCACGCTTTGTATCAGGGCACGGCTTCAGCCGTGCCATACCGCTCCCCTTACCTGATTCCTCATCCTGAGCGAGCGCGAGGAAGCGGATGCGACGGAGCGCGAGTCGAAGGATCCCTACCCCTGGCGGCACAACCTCGCCGCCGTTCGCTTTCCCGCCAAACTGGCCTCAATTCCGCAGTTCCGCACTTCGGCAATTCCCCAGTGCCTTCCCTCGTGTCCTTCGTGCACCCTTCGTGTCCTTTGTGGTTCGCTGTTCCTGACAGGGTGTCATCCTGAGGGCGCCGCTCTTGCGCCCGAAGGATCCCCACTCCGCCGGCGCCGCTTTGCCGCTCGCTCCTTTTCCACCAAAGCGCCCTGCCCCACCCGCACTTCCGCAATTCGGCAATGGTGTGCAACTGACCACTGGCAACTGCTTTAATGTCTCCGTGCACCCCGACCGCATCGCCGCCCTCCTGGTTCCCTTCCTCGCCGACCAGCGCCTCTCCCCCGCCCAGC
This sequence comes from Terriglobia bacterium, assembly GCA_963739375.1. GTDB lineage: Bacteria > Acidobacteriota > Terriglobia > Terriglobales > Acidobacteriaceae > CAVUAF01. Next base: position 225,265 of record CAVUAF010000015.1, on the reverse strand, counting down.
TCGACCAGCTCGCCCGCTACCTCGATCTCCTGGTGCGCTGGAACCAGCGCCTCAACCTCACCGCCGTGCGCAATCCGGAAAGTATCGTGACACGACATTTCGGCGAATCTCTGTTCCTCGCCCGCCACGCGCTCCTGCCCCCGGCACGCCGCGGCGAGCTTACCAGCGGTTTTCAAATCAACGACCTCGGCAGCGGCGCCGGCTTCCCCGGCATCCCGCTCAAGCTCTGGGCCCCCGCCGTCTCCGTCACCCTCATCGAGTCGCACCACAAGAAGGCGACCTTCCTGCGCGAGGTGGTGCGCGCCCTCGGCCTCGTTGGCCTCACCGTATTCGCCGGCCGCGCCGAAGACTTCCCTGCCCGCGCCGCCCTGGTCACCCTGCGCGCCGTCGAGCACTTCGAGCGCGCCCTGCCCCTGGCCGCTCGCATGGTCGCGCCCGCCGGCCGCCTGGCCCTGCTGATCGGCGCCGCTCAGCTCCCCGCGGCACAACGCCTCGCTCCCACCCTCGCGTGGTCCACTGCCCTTCCCGTGCCGCTCTCTGACGCTCGCGTCCTGCTCCTCGGCACGAACCCCGAGCGCCACGAACCAACTTCGTAACAGTGGACCGGCTGCCCCTGATTTCCATGTCGCCGGCACCGTTTTCCCGCTTCCACCCGCGTCTGTTGCAGGGCCAGTGGGATTTAACCAGCAACTTGCCGGAACTAGTCCCCGCCCCGCCCCATCCCGTTCCCAACCAGGCTGGCGACAGTCCCCTTGATTATCAGTGGACGCCGCCGAGTCACCCACACCCCCTGGATCCCATGACCGGCGGGCCAAGCCCAACCCACTTGGGTGTTGGCGATCTTTGGTACAGGTTTACTATGTCGTTACTAGTGGGCCGCAAGAACGATAATGGCGGCCGTTTGGTGGTTGGTAATGCTCATAAACAAGTTGTTCTGCGGCACAAGTGGGAATGTTCAGCACCTGTACCATAATAGTTAATGCGATCTTGTTTCCAAATTGTTCCACGTGGAACAATTTGGAGTCGGTGCGGGGCTAGCCGGCGCAAATTGTTCCACGTGGAACAATTTGCTCCCGCGGGGGCCAACCACCAGAATTGTTCCACGTGGAACAATTTTGCGAGTTTTTCCGAATTTTGCACCGTTTCTTACGTTGCCCGCCAGGGTCGCGGTGCAGTAAGCTGCCGGACGATTCTCCGCAGCCTGCCGCATGTCCCGACTGATCGCCGTCGCCAACCAAAAGGGTGGGGTGGGCAAGACCACCACCGCCGTCAACCTGGCGGCTTCACTGGCCGCCGCCGAGGTCCCCACGCTATTGGTCGACTGCGACCCCCAAGGCAACGCCAGCAGCAGCCTGGGGTTTGGCCGCGATCCGCAGCGGCTCAGCACCTACGAGCTGCTGATGGCCAACACCCCGCCGGACCAAGTCCTGCAACCGACTGCGCTGGAGAACCTGTGGGCCATCCCCTCGAGCCGCAACCTCATCGGCGCCAACCTGGAGCTGGTCGGCGACGAGCGCCGCGAGTTCCACCTGCGCACGGCGCTGGAGCCTATCCGCAACCGCTTCCAGTACGTGATCCTGGACTGCCCGCCGGCGCTCGACCTGCTCACCTTGAACGCGCTGGTGGCGGCCGACACGGTGCTGATCCCGATGCAGGCCGAGTACTTCGCGCTGGAGGGGGTCAGCGCGCTGCTGGACACGGTGGCGCGGGTGCGCGAGGCCTTCAACCCCAGGCTGGAGGTGGAGGGCGTGGTGCTCACCATGTACGACGAGCGCACCAACCTGGCGCAGCAGGTGGCGGCGGAGCTGAAGAAGTTCTTTGGGGAGAAGCTGTGCGCCAGCACCATTCCGCGGAACGTGCGGCTGGCGGAGGCGCCGAGCTACGGCAAGCCGGTGTTGCTGTACGACGTACGCTCGCGCGGCGCGGAGAGCTACATACGGCTGGCGAAGGAACTGATGGGCCGCCACCTCAGCGCGGCGAGCGATGCGGCGGAGCAAGCGGCGACGGCCGCCAAGGGAGGGAAGTGATGAGCCAGGACAAACGCAGGGCGCTGGGGCGCGGGCTGGAGTCGCTGCTGCCGACGAACCGGCCGGCGGCGGCGCCGACGCCGGTGGGGCACGAGATCACGATGGAGATCCCGCTGGAGCTGCTGGAGCGCAACCCGTACCAGACGCGCGACGTCATGCCGGAGGACCGGCTCGAGGAGCTGGCGGCGTCGATCCGCGCCTCGGGCGTGTTGCAGCCGGTGCTGGTGCGGCCCATCGACGGCGGGCGCTACCAGCTGATCGCCGGCGAGCGGCGGTGGCTGGCGTCGAAGCGGGCAGGGAAGAGCAGCATCCCGGCGGTGGTGAAGCACGTCTCCAACCAGCAAGCGCTGGAGATGACGATCATCGAGAACCTGCAGCGCGAGGACCTGAACCCGATGGAGCATGCGGCGGCGTTCGACCGGCTGGCGCGGGAGTTCGCGATGACGCAGGAGCAGATGTCGCTGCGCACGGGGAAGGAGCGGGCGACGATCGCCAACTACGTGCGGCTGCTGCGGCTGCCGGAGGCGGTGCGGCTGGAGATTGCGCGGGGCACGGTGAGCTTCGGGCACGCCAAGGTGCTGCTGGCGCTGGCGACGCCGCAGATGGTGGAGCACGTGACGGGGCGCATCGTGCGCGACGGGCTGTCGGTGCGGCAGACGGAAGAGATGGTGACGGAGATGCTGATGCCGGCGGAGAAGCCGGAGCGGCCGATCAAGCCGGTGGATCCGAACGTGCGCCAGGCGGAGCAGGAGCTGGAGCGGACGCTGGGGCTGCGGGTGCGGATCAAAGACAAGCGGGGGCGGGGGAAGATCGTGATCGAGTACAACTCGCTGGAAGACTTCGACCGGGTAGTGCAGGCGCTGGGGAAGTAATATATCGTGACACGATATATAGGGAATCGGGTCATCGGGTGATCGGCTCATCCGTTCATCGGGTGATCGGAAAAGCAGCGGGCCCGGCCGAGGGCGGCCGGGCTACACCGCCGCAACGCTGCTGACGCGGCAGACGGTGATTGACGCGGCAGAGTTTTGCGCATCCAATATCAGACGGGGGTCGCAGTAAGGCAGGTACGCGACCGATGATCCCGTCGAGTCCTTGCGGAACTGCACTACGCCTGCTTCTTCTTCTGCTGGCGCTGTCGCCGGCGATTCCAGCCCAAACCATCACCACGGTGGCCGGCAACGGTACACAGGGCTTTAGCGGGGATGGCGGGCCGGCAACCGCGGCCGCGCTGGCCTCTCCCCAAAGCGTAGCCTTGGACGCTGCGGGCAACGTCTTCATCGCGAGCAACAATCGCATTCGCCGGATCAGCGCCAGTACCGGCATCATCAGCACCGTGGCGGGCAACGGAACATCCGGGCTCAGCGGCGATGGCGGGCCGGCAACGGCGGCCGCGCTGAGCACGCCCACGGGTCTTGCCGTGGACAGCGCCGGCAATCTCTTCCTGGTGAGCAGCAGTAATATCCGCCGGGTGAGCGCCAGTACCGGCATCATCACCACGGTGGCAGGCAACGGAACGTTGGGCTACAGCGGGGACGGGGGGCCGGCAACTGCGGCTTCCCTCTGGGCAAGTGGTGTTGCCGTGGACAGCACCGGCAATCTCTTTATCGCCGATTTCTTCAACAACCGGATCCGCCGGGTGAGCGCCAGCACCGGCATTATCACCACCGTGGCGGGGAACGGAACCTATGGCTATAGCGGGGACGGCGGGCCGGCCACCGCGGCTTCCCTCCGCTATCCCTATGCGGTTGCCGTGGACAGCGCCGGGAACCTCCTCATCGCCGATCAGTTCAACGAGAGAATCCGCCGGGTGAGCGCCAGTACCGGCATCATCACCACCGTGGCGGGGAACGGAACGGAAGGCTTCAGCGGGGACGGTGGGCCAGCCACGTCGGCGGCGCTCACCCTTCCCCCCGCGGTTGCCGTGGACGGCGCCGGGAATGTCTTTATCGTGGACCAGTTCAACAACCGGGTACGCCGGGTGAGCGCAAGTACGGGCATCATCACCACCGTCGCGGGCAACGGACCCACAAGCTTCAGCGGGGACTACGGGCCGGGAACGGCGGCTTCGCTGGCCGGCCCCCGCGGGGTGGCGGTCGATGGCGCCGGCAATCTCTTCATTGCGGACAGCAGTAATCACCGTGTGCGCCGGGTGGCACTCGCCCCCGCTACCAGCGGGGTCGTGCAGGTCACCCCCGCCGGTCTCAGCTTCGAGAGCATCTACGTGGGGGCAACCGGAGTGGGGCAGCATGCCGGGTTCACCAACGGTACTGCGGCCCCGGTCACCATCAGCAGCATTGCGATATCGCCTGACTTTGTGCTGCAGACACAACCGACCAACCCCTGCGCGAACGGGCTCGCGGTGGCGGCGGGAGCGACGTGCTACCTGCTGATTGCCTTTGCGCCGGCCGGGGACGGCGTCCGGGCGGGAACCGTCACGGTCAACCACAGCGGCGCGGGCAGCCCGCGCACCGTGACGCTCACCGGCACCGGGCTCGTGGTGCCGGCTTCGCGGTGCGCCCCGGGGTCTGGCTGTGCGGCCAATCAGGTCATCACCACGATTGCCGGTACTGGCACCTCGGGCTTCAGCGGCGACGGCGGCCCGGCCACGTCAGCCACCCTCAGCGCGCCCACTGGGGTGGCCGTGGACAGCGCCGGCAATCTCTTCATTGTGGATATGAGCGACAACCGGATACGCCGGGTGAGCGCCAGCACCGGCATCATCACCACGGTGGCGGGCAACGGAGCCTATAGCTTTAGCGGCGATGGCGGCCCGGCAACGTCGGCTTCGCTCTCGCAACCCTACGGTGTTGCCGTGGACAGCGCCGGGAATGTCTTCATCGCCGATGCGGCCAACAACCGCATACGCCGGGTGAGCGCCAGTACGGGCATCATCACCACCGTGGCGGGGAGTGGACCCGTCGGCTTTACGAACGGGGGCTATGGCGGCGATGGCGGGCCGGCCACGGCGGCCAGGCTGAACTTCCCGAAGGCGGTTGCCGTCGACAGGGCCGACAATCTCTTGATCGCCGATTCGAGCAACAGCAGGATCCGCCGGGTGAGCGCCAGCACCGGCCTCATCACCACGGTGGCGGGTGGTGGCTCAGGCGGCGACGGCGGGCCGGCAACCTCCGCTTCGCTCGCTTATCCCTACGGTGTTGCCGTGGACAGCGCCGACAATATCCTGATCGCAGACACCCTCAACCAGCGGATTCGCCGCGTCAGCGCTACCACCGGCATCATCACCACCGTGGCCGGCAGCGGAACCCTCGGGTATAGCGGCGACGGCGGGCTGGCAACCTCCGCTTCGCTGAGGATGCCCTCTGGTGTTGCCGTGGACAGCGCCGGCGGTCTCCTCATCGCCGATACGGACAACAGCAGGGTCCGCCGGGTGGACGCGAGCACCAGCATCATCACCACCGTGGCAGGCAATGGAACGGCCGGCTTTAACGGCAATGGCGGACTGGCGGTGGATGCGTCGTTGAATTCTCCTGCCGGTGTAGCCATGGACGGGGCGGGGAACATCCTCGTTGCGGATACGTCGAACCATCGCGTTCGCGCTATCGGTACCGCGCGGCGAATGATCAATACCGGGCAGCAGCGGGGCATTGACAGTAGTGGGGCGGCGGCAGCGGGAATACGGCCGACGTGCGGGTCGCAGAGCGTGGCGCACGGGGTCTGGGTGAAGTACACGGCGCCGGTGACCGGCACGGTGACGATTGATCTTGCCGGCAGCAACTATCAGACGCTGCTGACCCTCTTTACGCCGGTGGCAGGAACCCTCCAACTGGTGGATTGCACGGAGTCTCAATTGCGCGTCTCGCGCAGCGGACAGCGCACCATCCTTCAGCCCAAGTCGTCCTACACCGTCGGGGCCGGGCAGGACGTCTGGGTCCTGATCACGGCGACCATTGGCGATGGCGGCTTGGCCGTGGTGACGCCCGGCTTCCTGGCGAACTCGCCGGTGCCGCAAGCGACGTTCAGCACCATGATGCCGCACGTGGTGACCGGTGGCGGCTACGTGACCAAGCTGACGATCGTGAACATGGCGGCCGACGAGAACAACGTCGCGGTGAACTTCGTGGACGACCAGGGCACGGTGTTGTCGTCGGCCACACGGGTCCTGCAGCCGGCGGAGACCATGCGGGTGGCGACCGACGAAGCGCTGCGCAACGGGCCGATTGCGACCCAGTGGGCCTCGATCTCGGCGCAAGGACGGGTGGCGGCGAACCTCTTCTACGAGATCTCCGACCAGTCGCCGCAGAACAACATCATCAACACCGTGGGTTTCAACGACGATGCCGGCGCGCAGAGCTTCACCATCCCGGTGGAGTTCGAGCCGGCGCCGCCGGGGGCGAACATCGGGCGGACGGTGGGGCTGGCGCTCTCGAATCCCAACAACGTGTCGGTGCAGGTGGCGCTCACCCTGCGCGACACCAGCGGAGCTAACCGCGGCACCAGCAGTGTCACGCTGCCGCCCTACGGCCACACCCAGCGGGCGCTGAATGCGGATTTCCAGAGCGTGCTGCCGGCGGGCAACTTCGTCGGCACCGTCACCGGCACGGCGCCGCAGGCGGTGAACGTGGTGGCGCTGGGCGACGACTTTGGGCCGTTCTTTGCGACGCCGCCGATGACCGGCGGGACACGCCTGGTGGTGCCGCACATCGTGACCGGGAACAGCGGTGGGGCGGGGTATGTCACCAAGCTATTGCTGGTGAACCAGGCGCAGGCGGCGAACAGCGTGACCATCGCCTACTTCAACCAGAGCGGCGTTCAGGTGAACCCGTTCAACTTGCCGACCAGCCTGATCATTCCGGCCAACGGCGCGGTGCGCATCGCGACACCCGAGGCGCAGCGCTTCAGCAACACCGTCTTCGTGGAGTGGGCGCTGATTACGGCCTCATCGCCGCTGGGGGCGAACCTGTTCTTTGAGATCGAAGATCAGAGCACGGCGGTGATCAACACCATCGGGTTCAACAACGCGCCCGAGCTGACCGACTTCACGCTGCCGGTGGAGCTGGAACCACCGACGCCGGCGACGCCGGTGGGACGCACCGTCGGGCTGACCATCGCCAACGCCAATGGCGTGCCCACTGACCTGCAACTCACGCTGCTGAACCAGGACGGCAGTACGAGCGCGACGACGACGCTGTCGCTGGGCGCGATGTCGCAAACCGTGGTGAGCCTGCAGAATCTGTTTCCGTCGCTGCCGAGTGGGAACTTCCTGGGCGCCTTGGTGGTGCATAGCAGCGTGCCGGTAGCGGCGATTGCGCTAGAGGACGATTACGGCCCGTTCTCGGCGGTGCCGGTGGTCAGCGGGAGGCCCTGAAAACCAGTTCCCAGTTGAACGGCATTGCGGAATTGCCGAAGTGCGGAAGTGCCGAAGTGAGGATGGCGCAGGGCGCCTTGGTGGGAAAGGGGCAAACGGGAACGCAGTGCTGGCGGAGTAGGGATCCTTCGGGCGTGGCGCCCTCAGGATGACGGAGCGTTTGGGGATGGGGCGGGGTAGGGGTCCTTCGACTCGCGCTCCCTCTCTCCGCTCGGGCGCGCTCGCTCAGGATGACGGGGCGCATTGCGGAAGTGCCGAAGTGAGGATGGCGCAGGGCGCCTTGGTGGGAAAGGGGCAAACGGGAACGCAGTGCTGGCGGAGTAGGGATCCTTCGGGCGTGGCGCCCTCAGGATGACGGAGCGTTTGGGGATGGGGCGGGGTAGGGATCCTTCGACTCGGGCTGCTTGCTGTTGGCTGAAAAACAGATCCCTTGGCTGTCAGGGCAGGAGGACGATTTTGCCGTGGGCGCCGGGCTGGAGGACGGCGGCGTGGGCGCGGGGGGCGTCGGCGAGCGGGAGCTCCTGGCCGACGATGGGGCGGGCGGCGCCGGTTTCGAGGGCGGCGCGGATGCCAGCGTGGATGGCGGCGGTCTCCGGCTCGGTGGCGTTGAAGAGCACCATGCCGAGGATTTTGGCGTCGCGCGACATGGTGTCGCGGGGGTTGATCTCGACCGTGCCGCGGCTGCCGATGACGACCACGCGGCCGAAGCGTGCCAGCATGGGCAGGTCGTGCCCGAGGTTCTTGTTGGCCAGCATTTCGAGGATGAGGTCGAGGCCGCGGCCGGCGGTGAGTTGCGCGACCTGGGCAGCGAGGTCGGGGGCGGTGTGGTCGAGGACGTGGTGGGCGCCCTCGTCGAGCACCAACTGGCGTCCGCGGTCGGTGCCGGCGGTGCCGAGGACGGTGCAGCCGGCGGCACGCGCCAGTTGCACGCAGGCGATGCCAACGCCACCGGAAGCGCCGTGGACCAGCACGGTCTCGGCGGGCTGGGCGCGGGCGACCTGGAAAAGAGCGCGCCAAGCGGTGGCGTAGGGAACACCGATGGCGGCGCCCTGGGCGAAGCTGACGTTCGCGGGCAGCGGGTGGACCTGCGTCTCCAGGCAGAGCACCTGCTCGGCATAGGCGCCGGTGAGGTTCATGGCGACGTAGACACGCTGGCCGGGAGCGACGCGGGTGACGCCGTCGCCGACGCGGAGCACTTCGCCGGCAGCGTCGAAGCCGGGCGTGTAGGGCAGGGCGGGCTTGATGGCGTAAGTGCCGGTGCGGATGTAGGTGTCGGCGGGATTGACGCCGGCGGCGCGCACGCGCACCACTACCTGGCGCGCGCCGGGCTGGAGGTCGGGAACCTCGTCGAGGGTGAGGCGCTCGGGGCCGCCGAATTCTTTAACGCGAATGGCTTTCATAAGCAGTTGTCAGTTGGCAGTTGCCAGTTGCCGGTTGTCGGTTGCCAGTTGCTAGTTTTCATTTGGATGGTGGTTGACGCAAGTAGGCGTCCTGTTTGCTGAGCCAGTCCTGGCGGGGCGGGTAGAAGACGTCGAGGTCGACGGTGTCCTCCAGCGCCTCCGCTTTGTGCGGCATGTGGGGCGGAATGCAGAGCACCTCGCCAGCGGCGACGACGATTTCGCGGCCGTCGATCCAGAACTTGAGCGCGCCTTCGAGGATGTAGGTGAGCTGCTCGTTTTCGTGGCTGTGCTCGGGGACGATGACCCCCTTCTTCAGCAGGACGCGGGCGAGCATGAGGTGCCGGCCGGTAATCATCTGGCGGGAGAGGCGGGGGTTGAGCGGCTCGCTTTCGACATCGGCCCAGCGCAGGTATTGGAGCATGGCGCGGGATAGTGTAACAGCGAGTGGTCATTGCCGAATTGCCGAAGTGCGGAACTGCGGAATTGAGGGCGGCGCGGGGCGGTTGGTGGGAAAGGGGCGAGCAGCAGAGCAGCGTCGGCGGGGTAGGGATCCTTCGACTCGCGCTTCCTCTCTTCGCTCGGGCGCGCTCGCTCAGGATGACAAGGGAACGAAGTTGCACCGTTCTTCGGCATTGACCAACTGCGTACTTGACGGGAAGGCGAATAAGAACTTTGATGGGCGGCATCGCGTGCGAGCGAGCGCGACGAAGGAGATGGCGCGAAAAAAAAATCGTGCTAGTATCGCAACAGCCGCTGGTTTTCCAAGTGCCCAACTAGCAGTGCAGTGAGTGGCAGCGCGCATCAGCCGCGTGTCCGGCACTCACGCAAAACGCCATCAAGTAAAGAGAAGCCGCCCGCGAGAGACGGCGCATTCACTGGCCCGCTATGTCGACTGGTTCCGCTGCCACCGCCGTTCCAAATCCTTGGGTCCGCATCCTGGACGCACTCGAGAAGAAGATCAATCGCCATTCCTATGAGACGTGGCTGAAGCCGACGCGCTACAGCCACGCCAAGGGGGGCATCCTGTTCGTGCGGGTGCCGACGCCGGAGTTCCGGCACATTGGCGAGAAGTACGCCGACCTGATCCAGGAAGCGCTGGACAACCTGGCGATGGACTTTTCCGACGTGCAGTTCATCACCCCGGAGGACGAGCCCAAGCCGCCGCAGGCGGTGAGCGTTCCGGCGGCCACGACGGGCACCACGCTGCGGCACGATGGGGGCTTCAGCACGGCGGGCAGCGCGAGTGCGGCCACGCCGGCGACGGCGAAGCAGCAGCGCTTCGACTGGGAGAGCGCGGCGCTCCTGAATCCGCGCTACACCTTCGAGAGTTTCGTGGTGGGGTCGGGGAACCAGTTTGCGCACGCGGCGGCGCAGGCGGTGGTCGGCGCGGCCCTCGAAGGCCTACAACCCGCTCTTCCTGTACGGCGGGGTGGGGATGGGGAAGACGCACCTGATGCAGGCCATCGGGCAGGCTATCAAACAGCGCAAGCCGCAGGCGTCGATCTGCTACCTGAGCGCGAGAAGTTCACCAACGAGGTGATCAACTCGCTGCGCTACGACAGCATGACCAGCTTCCGCGACAAGTTCCGCAAGGTCGACGTGCTGCTGGTGGACGACATCCAGTTCCTGGCGCCAAGGAGCGGACGCAGGAAGAGTTTTTTCACACGTTTCAACGCGCTGCTACGAGACGTCGCAGCAGATCGTGATCGCCTGCGACCGGCCGCCGAAGGAGCTTGCGGCGATCGAGGACCGGCTGCGGTCAGCCGCTTCGAGTGGGGGCTGATCGCCGACATCCAGCCGCCGGACCTGGAGACGAAGATCGCGATCCTCCAACGCAAGGCGGAAAGCGAGCGAGTGAACACTCCCGGACCGACGTGGCGCTGTACATCGCGCGACCATCCGCTCCAACGTGCGGGAGCTCGAAGGGGCGCTGATCGGCTGATGGCTTATGCCTCGCTGACGGGCACGCCGATCAACCTTGCACGGCGCAGCAGGTGCTCCGAAGAATTTCATCGACTCGCAGGACGCGAAGGTGACCATCGAGTACATCCAGAGCACGGTGGCGGAACAGTTCGGGATGCGGGTGGTGGAAATCAAGGCCAAGAACAATTCCAGCGCCATCGTCTTCCCGCGGCAGATCGCCATGTACCTGGCCAAGCACCTCACTGAACATTCGCTGCCGGAGATCGGGCGGCAGTTCGGAGGGAAGCACCACACCACGGTGCTGCACTCGGTGGAGAAGATCGACGGGCAGCGGAAGACCGACAAAGACCTGAACCGGATGCTGAACAAGCTGACGGAGACGCTGACGGGCTAGAGCAGTTCTCAGTTCTCAGTTCTCAGTTCTCAGTTCTCAGTTCTCAGTTCTCAGTTCTCAGTTCTCAGAAGAAGCAGATCCCTCGCTCTGTCACCCCATCAAGCCAAACCCGGGCTCGATGGGGACCCCGGCACGCCCGGGATGACAATTCCAAGTCCGCAACCCACCCTTCGCTGCGCTCAGGATGGGGCACCCGCGGGAGCTAGCGCTTGAGTTCGCGCATGATTTCGCCGATGAGCTCGGCCTTGAAGCGGTCGAGGACGCGCTCGATGGCGCGGGCCACGGAATCAAACTCGGCGGGGACGCCCGCCAAGGCTTCCGGCGCGGCGGCGTGCTCGGGAGCGGCGAGGGGGGCACTGCTGATGGCGGCGGCCAGTTCGGCGGCGAACTGCTCGTCGGCAGGAGGAGGCGGCGGGGGGATGGGTTCCGCCGCGGGCGGGGCGGGGACCGGTTCCGGCGCCGCAACCACCTCTTCCAGGGGCGCCGTGGCCACCGGCAGGCTGGAGACGACCTCCTGCATCTGCTGCAAGAGCATATCGACCTGCGGCTCGGGAGCGGGCGGAGGTTCAGGCGCGGCCTCGACGGGCTCGGGGGCAAGCGCCTCGACCGGCTGGATCTCGGGCTCGGGCGGCAACACGTCGGAGAGCATGATGGGCTCGGGCGTGGTGTCGCGCGACGGGGGGCGCGCGAGGTCCACCGCGGGAGGCTCGGGCTCAGCGGGAGCGATATCGAGGTCGGCAGCGTAGCCGACGGGAACGGGTTCGGAGGCCTCGTCGCTGAAGGTGGTGACAAACTCGCTCACGCCGGCGCCGGTCACCAACGCCGGATCGGTAGCCGGGATGAGGTCGGCGACCGAGGTGTCGATGGTGGGCTCGAAGCCGGGGGCAGAAGTGACGGCCACTTCGACCTGGGGGGCGGAGGTGGGCTCGAGGCCGGGGGCCACGCTGGGAGCAGCGGCGTGGGCCGGGAACTCGGGCGCCGGCTCGGGAGCGGCCTCGGGCTCGGGGCTGAAGAAGGACGGCTCGGGCGCGGGTTGCTCGGCGACGGGAGCGGGAGCGGTGGCGGCGTCCCAGATGGAGGAAGCGGGCGGCTCGGCGGCGACCGATGGGGGCTCTGCGCCGAGATCAAAAGCCGGGGACTCGGCCATTGCCTGGGGCACCTGGGCCCGGTCCGGGGCTGCTTCTTCAGCCGGCGCTTCCTGCCACTCGTCGTCGCTGACGATGGGGGCGGCGATGCGGACGGTCTTTTCGTACTCGGGAGTCTCCTCCTTCGGCGCGAGCTTGGCGGCGAGCCTCTTCACCGCGTTGGCGAGGTCGCTGGCCTCGAAGGGCTTGATGATGAGGCCGTCGGCCTTCACCTTGGCGCCTTCTTCGGGGCGGAAGGGCTCCAACTTGCTGACGGTGAGGAGAACGGGAACGGGGTTGGGGGAGCTCTTGACCTTTTCGCAGACCTCGAGGCCGGAGTAGCCGGGCATGAAGACGTCGAGCACGAGGATTTGCGGCTTTTCGGAGGCGATCTTCTTCATCGCCGCGGCGCCGTTGGAGACCGCAATGACCTCAAAGCCGGCTTCGGTCAGGATCTTCTTGCCCATGTTCTGGGCGGTCATACTGTCGTCGGCAAGCAGGACTTTCACAGGACCCTCGCGGGCGGGGAAGCGGTTGCCCGCAAAGGTACTGATTCCAAGTCCTAAAGTCAACGCCAGAGGCGGGTTTGCGGGGGCCAGGCGCGCATCGTCTTGCGGACGCGAAACCGGCGCCCTCCGGGTGGCGACGGGATCAACCCACGAGCACGGCACCGCCGTTGACGTTGAAGATTTCGCCGGTGATGAAGTCGGCGTGCGCGGTGCAGAGGAAGAGCACGGGGGCGGCGATCTCCTCGGGCCGGGCGGGGCGGCCCAGGGGGATGAGGGCGAGGGTGCGGCGGCTGATTTCGGGATCGGCGAGGGCGGGGCGGGCCATGTCGGTTTCGACCCAGCCGGGAGCGACGCAGTTGACGTAAATGCGGTCGCGGGCAAGCTCGGTGGAGAGGCCCTTGACCATGCTGATCAGGGCGCCCTTGCTGGCGGCGTAGTCGGCGTGGAAGGCCTCGCCGCGCTGCCCGGCGGTGGAGCTGATGACCACGATTTTTCCGCCCTGGCCCTGGCGCTTCATCTGGGCGACGGCGTGCTTGATGAGGGCGAAGACGCTGTCGAGGTTGGTGGCGAGGGTGCGGCGCCATTGCGCGTCGGACATGCGGTCGATGGGGACATCGTCGGGCGGCCAGATGCCGTGGTTGGCGACCAGGAGATCGAGGCGGGCGTAGCGCGTGACCACGGCTTGAACCAGGCCAGCCGCGGCGTCGAGGCCGCTGAGGTCGGCGGGGAGGGCGGCACAGCGTTCAGCGCCGCAGGCGGCGACCAGGCGCTCGGCGTCGGCGCGCGCTTGCTGGTAGCTGAAGAGCACGCGCGCCCCGGCGGCGACAAACATACGCACGCAGGCAGCGCCAATGCCGCGCGAGCCGCCGGTGATAAGGGCCACCTGGTTGGCGAGAGAGAGGGAGACACCGTCAGTCATGGCTGCTAGCTGCTCGCTTCTGGCTGCCGGCCGCTGGCCAGCAGCGCGGCGCACCTTCGTCTAGAATCAATATCAGTCTCTCATGCGACGCTGGATATTCATGGCGCTGGTGGCGTGCTGTGTGGCCGGTGGTCCGGCGGCGGCGGCTCCACAGGAGGAAAACGCGCGCCAGGCGCGTGCCCTCATCGAACAGGGCATCGCGGCGCTGGGCGGACCGGCCTACCTGACGATCCAGGACATCGAGCAGGAAGGCCGCACCTACGGGTTTACCCGCCAGGGACAAAGCGGCACGGGAGCGCCCTTCTGGCGCTTCTGGAAGTGGCCCGACAAAGACCGCCTCGAGCTGACCAAGCAGCGCGACTGGATCATCATCCACAACGGCGACCAGGGGTACGAAATCACCTTCCGCGGCACCCAGCCGGAAGACAAGGAGGCGCTGGCGGGGTTCGTGGAGCGGCGGCATTATTCGCTGGAGTACGTGCTGCGGCAGTGGATCCACGAGCCGGGCGCGACTTTCTTCTACGACGGCGTGGCCTACGCCGAACGCAAGCAGGCCGACCAGGTGACGGTGATCAACGCCAAGAACGAGTCGGTGACGCTGTACCTGGACCGGACGACGCACCTGCCGATCAAGAGGACCTACACCCACCGCGACCCGGCGTCGCGCGAGAAGGACGTGGAAGACGAGGTCTACGACAACTACCACACGGTGCAGGGGGTCGCGACGCCGTTCGACACGGCGCGCCTGCACAACGGGCAGCCCGTCAACCAGCGCTTCCTGCACGTGGTGAAGTACAACGTGGGGATCAGCGATTCCATGTTCGCGGCCACGGTGACGGTGCCGAAGCGGAAGTAAGACTCACCACGAAGTCACGAAGGGATAGAATTCCGGCATGGTGACGCCGTTCCTGGGAGCGCCGGGAGGACAGGCCGCGGAAAAGCGGCCGTGGGCGGCGTTTGGGGTGGGCGGGGCGCTGGTGGTGCTGGTAGTCGGCGGCATCTGGTTCTTCACCCGCAGCCCCGGTGGCGCGGCGGGCAGCGGAGCGCCGCATCCCTACGCGGCGCAGATCAAGCTGGGTGACATCAAGATGGCGACGGCGCAGAACTTTGTCGGTGCCAGCGTCACCTACCTGGAAGGCAAGGTGACGAACGCGGGCGATAAGACGGTGACGCACGCGGTGGTGAACCTCACCTTCAAGAATTCCCTGGGGCAGGTGGTGCAGCAGGAGCAACTGCCGCTGCGCGTGTTGGAAGAGCGTCCGGGATACACCGATGCGGTGGACCTCGCCATGCTGCCGCTGGCGCCGGGACAGGCGCGTCCCTTCCGGCTGACCCTGGAGCACGTCTCGAGTGATTGGAACCGGGAGTATCCGGAGGTGAAGATCACGGACGTGGCGACGAAGTAGGCGGAACTTGGCATTTAGCACTTGGCACTTAGCATTTAGCATTTAGCACTTGGCATTTGGCCGGAGAGAGTGTGCTCGGTCCGCAGCGGCAACGGAATAGGTCCTTCGCTGCGCTCAGGATTCCAGGCCTGCGCCTGCCGGTTGTTACAATCCCCCTCATGGCCGATGCGCCGAAACCCGTGCGGTTGACGGAGACGGTGAAAGCTGCCGGTTGAGCGTCGAAGCTGAGTCCGGCGGCGCTGGACTTAGTGCTAGGGAAATTAGCCCGGCAGAATGATCCTAACGTCCTGGTCGGCTTCGAGCATGCCGACGACGCCGGAGTGTACCTGATCGCCGACGGGCTGGCCCTGGTGCAAACCGTGGACTTCTTCACGCCGGTGGTGGATTACCCGTACCTCTTCGGGCAGATTGCGGCGACCAACGCGCTGAGCGACGTGTACGCGATGGGCGGGCGGCCGCGGACGGCGCTGGCCATCGTGTGCTTCCCGGCGAACGGCGACCTGGCGGTGCTGGAGCGGATCCTGGCGGGCGGGCTGGCGAAGATGCAGGAGGCGGGGTGCACGGTGGTGGGCGGGCACAGCATCCGCGACGATGAGACGAAATTCGGCTACGCGGTGACGGGGACGATCGATCCGCGGCGCGTCTTTGCCAACGATGGCGCGCGCGCCGGCGATGCGCTGCTCCTGACCAAGGCGCTGGGGACAGGCGTGATTTCGACCGCGATCAAGAAAGGGAGCGCCGAGCCGCTGTGGGTGATGGGGGCGGTGGCGGCCATGACCACGCTGAACAAGGTGACGGCCGAGGTGCTGCTGCGCGAGGAGTTCGAAGTCCACACCGCGACCGACATCACCGGGTTTGGGCTGATCGGGCACGCGCGCGAGGTCGCGAAAGCGTCGAACGTCTCGCTGCGGCTGGAGGCGGCGCGGGTGCCGCTGCTGCATGGCGCGCTGGAGTGCGTGCAGCGCGGCGACATTCCCGGGGGGCTGAAGGCCAACCGTGAGTTCGCGGAATGCAACGTGGAGTACGCCGCGAGCGTCCCGGAAGATGTGCGCACGCTGTTGTATGACCCGCAGACGGCGGGCGGACTGCTGATTGCGGTGGCGGCGGCGCACGCGGACGCGCTGCAGGCGGCGCTGGCCGAGGCGAAAGTGCGGAGCGCGCGCATCGGCGAGGTCGTGCCGGCGGGGAAGCCGCTGATTTCGGTTGTCTGAAAGCTTTCGCCACAGATTTACACAGATCGGCACAGATACTTCCAGCAAATCAGCGGCGAAGAACCTCTACGCCGTGGCGCCGGCGAGGACGACCTCGGCGCCGAAGGCGATCTGATCGCCGCGCTGGTAGCGGCGCAAGCTGGCGAGTACGGCAGTGTTGATTTCCGGCGCGCGCGCGGGCGGGATGCGGTCGATGAGCGCGCGGCAGGGCGTGGTCACTTCGCGGAAATACTCCCACAATTCTTCGGCGGCGCCGGGCCACGCCCACTCCACGGTGCGGCACTCGGTGTGCACGTCGTGAAAGCCGGCGGCACGCAGCGGCGCGGCCAGCGATTCCGGGTCGGCGAAGCGGTAGGGCGTGAACGGGCCCACGGGCCACATGGGGCCGCCGATGAGCTGGTGGACCACGCCGGCCATGCTGGCGTGGTAGGGCTGGCCCTCGCGGCCCCAGGTGATGAGGGCGATGCGGCCGCCGGGACGCAGGACGCGGCGGGCTTCGCGGAAGGCGCGGACGACGTCGCGAAAGAACATGACGCCGTAGCGCGAGGTGACGAGGTCGAAGGCGGCGTCGACGAAGGGCAGAGCGTGGGCATCGACCACGGCGAAGCGGAGGTTGGCGAGGCTGCGCTCGGTGGCGCGGGTGCGGGCAATGCGCAGCGGCTCGTGGTTGACGTCGGTGGCGACGACGCGGGCGGCGGTCCGGGCCAGCGGGATGGCGGGCGCGCCGGTGCCGCTGGCCAGGTCGAGGACGTGCATGCCGGGGGCCGGGGCGGCGAATTCGACGATGGTGTCCGTGACGCCGCGCCCCATGGCGGCCGACTGGCGCTCCCAGCGCTCGGAGGCGGCGATGCGCCCCTGGCGGGCCCAGAGCTTCGTATCGTTGGTCATCGGCAAGCGGCTCCAATGATTTGCGATTGGTGATTGGCGATTTGCGATTGTGCGGAACGGAGTCTGCACTTGACCTCAATCGCAAATCACAAATCTCAAATCACAAATTCCCTCACTTCACAATCGGCAACTCCAGGGCGCTGGGATGCGTGGCGTCGTGCAGCACGGTGAGGTGCGCCGTGCGGGCGTCCCTGGCGGTCTGGTCTTCAACCGCGCCGCCGGCATTGTAGTTCTTCTCCAGCTGGATGGAATTCGGCGACTTGACGATGAGCCGCAAGCGGCTGCCGCGCGCCACTTTGCGCGAGAACCATTGGAAGGCGTTGAACTCGTATTTCACCGGCTCGCCGGCCGGGACAGGCTTGCGCTCGGTGAGCGAGTCGCGGTAGCTGGCACGCAGCATGTCGTCGGTGAGGCCCAGGCTGCGGCCGTTGGGCATGACTTCATAGACCTGCACCAGCAGGTCGGTGTCGGGGACGTCCATGGCGAGCCAGAGGGTGAGCTTGAGCTCGCCGGTGATTTCGGTGTCGGCAGGGAAGGGCTCAGAATGGTAGATGACGCCCTCGCCGTAGAGGTTCATGGCCTCGCGCTGGTCGAGCAGGTAGTCCTTCACTTCTTCGCGCTCGCGCTCGCCGGGCGCGAGGTTGAGCGGGTCGTAGGTCCACTGGTCGGTCGCTGACTGGTAGGGCGGCGGATCTTCGTGCAGCGTGCCGGAGTGGAAGGCGTCGTTGGCGTGGCCGTCGGAACCGAGGTAGAGGACGCGAATTTCGCCGGCGATCTGGTCGAGCGCGTCGGCGTACTTCCACTCTTCCTTCGCCAGGTCGGGGCCGGGGACGTAGTAGGCGACGCGCTTCTTCAGGAAATCGGGCTTGGGGCCGCCTTTCAGGGTCCAGTCGTACCAGGCTTTGTGGAGCTGGTTGAGGTCGAGTTTCGACTTCTCGCTGAACTGGACGCCCCCGACCTCGGTGCGCGGAGTGCGGGTGCCGGCGTGGTCCCAGGGACCGATGATGAGATAGTGCTGCTGCTTGGCGGCGGCGGCGCCGTAGCGCATGTGGTCGCGGTAGAAGCGGAGGGCGCCGCGCTGGTCGCCGTCGTAGTGCCCGGTGATGGTGAGGATGGGGATGCTCATCTTCGCGTACTGCTCGGGCGTGGGATTCATCGCCAGCCAGTAGGCATCGGGCGTGGGATGCTGCATCCAGAGCTTCCAGGCGGTGCTGGGGTTGCCGACGATTTCTTCGAGCGCGCGAAAGGGGAGGTGGTGATCGTACATCTCCTTGAATTTTCCCGTCCAGAAGCCCGCGTTGCCGAAGAGGTTGTTGTTGGGAGTGACGCCCGAGGTGAAGGTCAGCCACTGGATGTCGTAGCTCGACCAGATGTTCTTGAAGAAGGGGAAATCCACCGACGGCTGCGCGGCGGCCGCGGGCACGATGGTGGCGAGGTGCGGCGGGAGTTCCTTGAGCGTGGCCCACTGGTCGTAGCCGGCGTAGGAGCCGCCCCACATGGTGATCTTGCCGTTGGACCAGGGCTGGCGAGCGAGGAATTCCACCACGTCGTGGCCGTCGCGGGCTTCGTTGGCGAAGGGCTCGAATTTGCCCTCGGAGTTGCCGCGACCGCGCACGTCGACCAGCGCGTACACGTAGCCGTTCTGCGCGAAAAACTGCGCGCGCTCCTGGTAGGTGTCGGCGATGTACGGGGTGAGGGTGAAGATGACTGGGAGCGGCCCCGCCTGGCGGTTTGGCCGGTAGACGGTGGCGTTGAGGCGCACCCCGTCGCGCAGCGGGACCTTGAGGCCCCAGATCATGTCGAAGCCGGGCGCGGCTGGCGGCGGCTGCGGGCTGGGTGGCTGCTGGGCAAAGGCGGCGGTGAGGAGCAGACAAACGAGCAGGGCGCGTTTCATGGCGGGCAAAGGGTAACAAATGCATCCCGCGGATTCACGCGGAGAAACGCGGGTGAGCCGGCGCGTAAGAGCCGTTGCCCGTGGGCAGAAGAAACCTAGATCCCTCGACTCGGCCGCGGGGCGCTGCGCTTCCTCAGCCTCGCTCGGGATGACAATTTTTCTGAGAGAGTGCGCCGGCCGGCGGGACGCCGGCGCTCCGGGACGCCGGGGCTCCGGCGCGGTCACTTGCCGATGCAGAAGGTGGAGAAGATGAGGTTGAGGATGTCGTCGGCGGTGGTGGCGCCGGTGATTTCGTCGAGTGGGCGGAGGGCGCTGTAGAGGTCGAGCAGGAGCATTTCGTGCGGGAGCTTCTGTTCGGCGGCGCGCACGGCGTTGGCGAGCGCGTTAAGTGCGGCGCCGACGAGCGACTGGTGGCGGGCGTTGGTCAGGAAACCGGATTCGTGCTCGGCAGCCTCGCCGCCGATCGCTTGCAGGATGGCGGTGCGGAGTTCGGCGATGCCCTGACCGGTGAGAGCTGACGTGTCATAGAAATCCTCTCTCGCGGGCGGCTCAAGCTCCGGAGCTTCGCTCCGGCTCGCCGGCCGAGGGCGGCCGGCGCTACACGAACCAGCTGGCGCTAAATCGCACTTGTTGGCCACCAGAATCCGCTTGCGCCCGCGCGTGCGCTCCTCGAGATCCAGGTCGAGCTTCGCGGCTTCGGTGTCGCCCGCAAGGGAAACGAGATCGGTCACGACCAGCACCACGTCGGCGTCGGCGATGGCCTCCAGCGTCTTTTTCACGCCGATGCTTTCCGCCTCGTCGGTGGCGGGGCGGAGGCCGGCGGTGTCGACGAGGCGCACGGGAATGCCGCCGATGGCGACGGTTTCAGTGACCAGGTCGCGGGTGGTGCCGGGGGTGGCGGTCACGATAGCGCGGTCGCGCTCGGCGAGGCGGTTGAAGAGGCTCGATTTGCCGACGTTGGGGCGGCCGACGATGGCCAGCGTCAGGCCCTCGTGCACCACCTTGCCGTAAGCAAACGAAGCGGCGAGCTGCTCCAGCGGCGCGCGCACGCGGGCAAGGCGTTCGAGGATTTGCGCGGCGGGCAGGACGGCGACGTCGTCTTCCGCGAAGTCCACCCCGGCTTCGAGCAGCGCAATGAGTTCGACGAGCTCCTGCTTGATAGGGCGAAGGCGGTGGGCGAGCGCGCCCTCCAGTTGCTGCGCCGCCACCTTGGCCTGGTAGAGCGTGCGCGATTCGATGAGGTCGCGCACCGCTTCCGCCTGGGTGAGATCGAGGCGGCCATTGAGGAAGGCGCGCAGGGTGAATTCGCCGGGCTCGGCGAGGCGGGCGCCGCGGCCGAGCGCCAACTCCACGATGTGGCGCAGCACGATGGGGGCGCCGTGGGCGGCGATTTCCACGATGTCGTCGGTGGTGTAGGAGTGCGGCTTCTGGAACCAGGTGACGACGACCTCGTCGATCTTTTCCCCGGGAGCAAAAGTGGAAGTCGCGGCGTCGCCAGGCTGGATGAGGTCGGCGAAGGTGGCGCGGCGAGGTTCGAGGGGGTGGAGCAGGCGCAGCATGACGCCGGCGAGCGGCAGCGCGTCAGGCCCGGCGAGCCGCACCACGCCGATGCCGCCGCGGCCGGCGGGAGTGGCGATGGCGACGATGGTGTCGTCGAGGTTCACAACTTCTTACCGCGGAAGACGCCCGCTGAGGTTTGCACGCAAATGCCTCGCTTCTGCTTCCGCTCAGCGGCCCTTGGCGTCTTCAGTGTCGTCCGCGGCAGGCTTTTCGTCCAATTCCAGGGCGGCGGAGTTGATGCAGTAGCGCAGGCCGGTGGGGTGGGGGCCGTCGGGGAAGACGTGTCCGAGGTGGGCGCCGCACCTGGTGCAGGTGACCCCGATGCGTTCCATGCCAAAGCTGCGGTCGGCATGCTCTTCCACCATGTCCTCGCCGGCCGGGGCGGAGAACGCGGGCCAGCCGCAGCCGGAGTGGTACTTGGCCGCAGAGGTAAAGAGGGGCGCGCCGCAGCCGACGCAGCGATACGTGCCGGGCGTCTCGGTGTCGGTGTATTCGCCGGTGAAGGGCGCCTCGGTGCCTTTCTGGCGGGTAACGTGGTACTGCTCCGGGGTGAGTTGCGCGCGCCATTCGGCGTCGGACTTATGGATTCTGTCGGCCACGACTCCCCTCGGGTCACGCAAGAAAAAGTTTCGAGTTTCGAGTTTCGAGCAAGAGCGAGGAAAAGCAGGTCCCTCGCTGCGCTCGGGGGCAGTTGGGTGAGCTCTCAACCGTCCTGCCGGACTGGAGACGCTTTGCAACTCTACCCAGCGATAAATCGCTGGGCTGCCTTCAATCGCCCTGCGGGCTCGCGTGGGACCTTCTTTTTCAGCGGCGGCGGCGGGCGGAGAAGGCGGGGCGGTCAGCGAGCTTGCTGAGGTCGTAGCCCTTGGGGAAGGCGACGACGTGGCGCTGCCCGGCCTCGCCGCGGCTTTCGGTGACCAGGTCGCCGCAATCGCGCAGAGCGAGGTGGACGATGCGGCGCTCGCGCGAGGTCATGGGGCCAAATTCGTAGGGCATGCCGCTCTTGCGCACGCGCTCAGCGGCCACGTCGGCGGCCAGACGCAGTTCCTCGAGGCGCATGGCGCGGTAGTTGCGCGAGTCGAAGCTGAGCCGCTCGTGCTCGTCGTAACGCAGGTGCAGCATCTCCTGCGCGAGCTGCTCCAGGGAACGCAGCAGTTCGGCGCCGCGCTCCAGCAGCAGCGGGCTGTCGGGGCCGGCGAGCTCCACCAGGATTTCCGGGCGCTCCCAGTCACGGTCTTCGGGCAGCGGCGGGTCCACCGTGATGCGGTACTTCAGCTTGAAGCCGCCGGCGGTGATGACCAGCTTCAGGAACTGTTCGATCTGGCGCGCGGCCGCGACCTTGTCGGCGATGGGCATGCGGGGATTATACGAAATGGGACATCGCGGGACTGAATCCGGACTCGCAAGCGGTCATCCGCGATATACTACGTGAGCAACCGCAGGTAACTTTTGTGCAACACTTTTCACTTCAGTAGTTCCGTTTTTCAACTAAGGCAATTAGATTCAATTACATACGATAGGCCAGAGACGTGCACTTGAGGTTATGGATATTTGTGGACATGAAGGGGACAAGGAAATGACTTCGACGAGATGGAAGCTTGGCGCGGTAGCGGTGGTGGTCATGCTCTCGGCATCTTTTCTGAATGCCGATACGATTAACGGCACCGCGGGCGCGGGCTGGCAGTCATCCTACACTACGAACGAGAACGGCTCGCCTTATTGGGATAACACCAGCAGTGACGGCAGCCAGAAGAACATCGGCTATTGCATGGCCGGGGCCGCCAGTTGCGGTATGCCGGGTGCTCCAGGTGCAATCGCTTACTGGGGGAATTCCAATGGCACGGCCGATTTGCATGTGACCTTCACGCCTAGCGGCCAGGACACGGCGGCCTTGCAGATTGAGATTGCCGGTTACGCTAACCTGAACCAGTTCGGCTATCACGATGCCAGCGGCGATCACATTCTGTTTACCGGTCCGCAAGGCGCGGGCGCCACGGCGTCTTTCCAAGCCACCGGGGCCTACTCGTTTTTTATCGTCTCGGGCGACGGTAATACCTATTACACCGATTCGTCGCTGAACTCGAGCGACTCGACCTTTCAGCACTTTTCGATCTTCGGGAACACCACACCCGGGACGTTCTGGCTCGGCGCCGAGGACCTTGCGTCCTCCAGTTCCGACAAGGATTACAACGACCTGGTGGTGCGAGTGAGCTCCTCTCCCGTGCCTGAACCCGGGACCTTGAGCTTGCTGGGACTGGGAGTGCTGGGCGTTGCCAAGCGGTTGCGGCGCAAGCTGCTCGCATAATCGCTTTCAGGAAGCTGGCTTTGGCAGGAAGGGTAGCGCGAGCTACCCTTTCTTGTTTTTGCGGCGCCGCGCGATCTTATTTCGCCGCGTACACCACCTCGCCGTTGATGATGGTGAAAAGGTTGCGCGTGTTGAGGATTTCGGGCGCGGCAATCTTCATGATGTCGGCGGAGAGCACGGTGAAATCGGCGAGCTTCCCGGGGGCGATGGAGCCCTTCAACTTTTCTTCGAAGGCGGCATAAGCGGGCCAGAGGGTGAAGGCCTTGAGCGCCTGCTCGCGGGTCATGGCCTCTTCCGGATGCCAGACTTCGGGTGCGGGCGTGTATCCCTGCATGCGCGCGGGCAGCGGGAGGCGGGCGACCGCGGCATAGAACTCGATCATGGGCTCGCCGCGCTCCACGGGAGCGTCGGAGCCGCCGGCCACCGGCATGCCGGACTTGATCAGGGTCTGCCAGGCGTACCCACCCTTGAGGCGCTCCAGGCCGAGGCGGCGCGCGGCGAAGAAGAGGTCGCCGATGGCGTGCGAGGGCTGCATCGAGGGAATCACGCCGAGCTGGGCGAAGCGCGGCAGGTCGGCGAGAGTGACGATCTGGGTATGCTCGTCGCGCCAGCGCGGATCGGCCTCCTTGCGCTGCGCTTTGGGCACCGCGTTGAAGGCGCGCTCGTATTCGTCGAGCATGAAGCGGTTGGCTTTGTCGCCGATGGCGTGCGTCTCTACCTGGATGCCGGCCTTCAGCGCGGCCACCAGCATGGGGCGCAGCTCCTCTTCGCGCACCAAAAGGAAACCGGAGGTTTCCGGGAGGTCGCTGTAGGGCGCCAGCAGCGCGGCGCCGCGCGAGCCGAGCGCGCCGTCGCTCACTACCTTGATGCTGCGCACGGTGAGGCGGTGGCCGAACTCGCCCACCGACGGGCCCAGCTGGATAAGGCGGTCGGCTTCCGCGCCCGGGCCGCTGATCGCTTTGTAGATGCGGACCTTGAGTTTCCCTTCGCGGTAGAGCCGGCGATAGAGCTCGACGTCGCGCCAGCTGCCGCCCGGATCCTGCACCTGGCACCAGCCGAGGGAGATGGAGCGCTGGTCGGCGGCGAGCACAACTTTTTCGGGATCGGCCGCGTTGTCGTCGGAAACGCGGATGAGGCCGCGGGCGTGGTCGAGCAGCATGCCGTTGGGCTCATTGGCGGCGACGCCCGCGGGCACGGCGCCCACGCCTTCCTTGGCGCGCAGCAGCTTGCCGCCAAAGGGGTCGGGCGTTTTGCCGTCAATCCCGGCGAGCTTCAGCGCGGCAGAGTTCACCACGGCGCCGTGGCCGTCGGCGCGGCCCAGCAGCACGGGATTGTTGGGCGCGACCTTGTCCAGGTCCCAGCGCGAGGGGAAGACGGGCGGGGTCCAGAAGGTCTCAATCCATCCGCGGCCAACAATCCATTCGCCGGGCTTGTGCTGTGCGACACGATCCTTCACGCGCGTCAGCAGATCGTCGAGCGACGCTGTGCCTTCGAGGTTGAACGAGAGCTCGCGCTGCCCCACCCCCATGAAGTGGTAGTGCGCGTCGGTGAGGCCGGGGAGGACGGTGGCGCCACGGAGGTCGAGGAGCTTGGTGTTGGGGCCGATGTAGCGCAGGATGTCGGCGTTGGAACCAACGAAGGTGATGGTGTCGCCGGTTACGGCAACGGCTTCGGCGTGCGGCGTCTTGTCGTCCACGGTGTAGATGTTGGCGTTCCTCAGCACCAGCGTGGCGGGAGGTTGCTGGGCGAGAGCGGAGAGGGCGAGCGCGAGCATGGCAATGAAGTGTTTCATGGGCGACGCGATTGTAATGCAAGGCGGGCCGCAGATAAACGCAGACGAATACGGACTAGGCATCCAGGAAAATGCCCGGCCGAGGGCGGCCGGGCTACACCATTCTGCAAAAGAAAACGCGGGCGAGTCGCCCGCGTCCACCCACAAGAAGTTTTGCTCAAGGCTCGCGGCTCGCTGCTAAATGTCCAGGTTCTTCACGTCGAGCGCGTTTTCCTCGATGAACTTCAACCCCACCACGCCAAAGCCGGGCGTGGCGGGGGCCCCGCGGTCATTTGTCGAACGGTCTCTCAGATGTCGAGATTCTTCACATCCAATGCATTCTCTTCAATAAAACGTCTACGGGCCTCGACGTCTTCGCCCATCAGGGTGGTGAAGATGACCTCGCAGGCCTCGATGTCTTCCGCCTTGACGGAGAGCAGGGTGCGCTTTTCCGGGTCCATGGTGGTTTCCCAGAGCTGCCCGGCGGTCATCTCGCCCAGGCCCTTGTAGCGCTGCACCATGAAGTCCTTCTTGCCTTCGTCGAGGACGTAGCTGAAGAGCTCGCGCACGCTCTGCTTTTCGACCACCTCGACTTCCTTCTTGCGCGGCGCGGCTTTCGCGGCTTTCTTCTCGGCGCGCGGCTCCGCTTCTTCGGCGGCGGCTTCGCCCGCCGGCTCGACCTCGCCATTGGACGAGGGCGCGGCTTTGCTGGCGCCTTCCACCACGAACGGCGGCTCCATGAAAGCCTCGATCTGCTTGAACTTCGACATCATCTGGCGGTATTCAGGGGCGGAAGCCAGCTCCCAGTTGATCTTGCGCACGGCGCCGTTGGAGTTCGGCGAAGCGGCCTCCCACAGGCTGTGTTCGTCTTCGTACTCGAGCTCGACGCTCTTTCAGCTCGCGCTCTTTTGCCAGACCCTTGAGCTCCTTTTCGAGTCTGGTCAATCTTGGCGGGCGGCGCTTCTCTTTCGCCTTCAAAATCCACGCGCTTGGCGAGGTCGAGGCGGGGCAGCAGCTCGGTGACGTGCTCGTCGCGCAGGCGCTTGTCCACCTTCTCGAAGAAGGTGAGGTACTCGTTGAGCGTGGTCATGAACTTGGCGAGCGGCGCGCCTTCCATTTTGGCAGCGCCTTCGCCGTAGCGCACCACCAGGCCTTCGGCGGCGCGTTTCACCATTACGCGGACGAACTCGCGGTCGTCCTTGATGTACTGGTCGCTCTTGCCCTTCTTGATGCGGTAGAGCGGCGGCTGGGCGATGTAGACGTGGCCGCGCTTGATCAGCTCCTTCATGTGGCGGAAGAAGAACGTGAGCAGCAGCGTGCGGATGTGGCTGCCGTCCACGTCGGCGTCGGTCATGAGGATGATCTTGCGGTAGCGCAGCTTGGCGGCGTCGAAATCGTCCTTGCCGATGCCGGTGCCCAGCGCGGTGATCATGGCGCGGATCTCCTCGTGCGCCGAGCATCTTGTCGTAGCGCGCCTTCTCGACGTTGAGGATCTTGCCCTTGAGCGGCAGGATGGCCTGGTAGCTGGCGGTCGCGGCCCTGCTTGGCGCGAGCCGCCGGCCGATTCGCCCTCGACGAGGAAGAGCTCGCAGCGCGCCGGGTCGCGCTCCTGGCAGTCGGCGAGCTTGCCGGGCAGCCCGCTCGAATCCAGCGCGCCCTTGCGCCGGCGTGCAGCTCGCGCGCCTTGCGCGCCGCTTCGCGGGCGCGCGCGGCGTCGATGCGCCTTGCCGATGATCTTGCGCGCCACCGGCGGAGTGTCTGCTCGAAGCAGGCGCCCGAGCTTCTCGTTGATGAAGGCCTGCACGACTGCCGGCGATGTCGCTGTTCAGCTTGCCCTTGGTCTGCCCCTCGAACTGCGGCTGCGGCAGCTTCACGCTGACCACGGCCACCAGGCCCTCGCGCACGTCGTCGCCGGTGAGGTTTTCCTTCAGGTCCTTGAACAGCCCGGTTGCTGGCCGAAGTAGTTGATGGTCCGGGTCAGCGCGGAGCGGAAGCCGGAGAGGTGCGTGCCGCCGTCCACGGTGTTGATGTTGTTGGCGAAAGCGAAGACGTTTTCCGAGTAGCCGTCGTTGTACTGCAGCGCGATCTCCATCGCCACGCCGTTCGCGCTCGGCCTCCATGTAGATGGGGCGATCGTGCAGCACGCTCTTGCCGCGGTTCAGGTGCTTGATGAACTCGGCGATGCCGCCGGTGTAGCTGAATTCGACGCACTTCGCTTCCCCGGTCTTGGTCGGTGTGCGCTCGTCCTCGAGGGTGATCTTCAGGCCCTTGTTCAGGAAGGCCAGCTCGCGCAGGCGCTGGGCCAGGGTGTCGAAGTTGTATTCGATGGCGGCGAAGATTTCCCGGTCGGGATGGAAGTGGACCTTGGTGCCGCGCTTCTTGGCGGCGCTGCCCGTCTTCTTCAGCTTGGTGGTGGCCTCGCCCTGGGAGTAGGTCTGCTCCCAGGTGTTGCCGTCGCGCCAGATCTCGAGGTCCAGCTAGTTCGCTGAGCGCGTTGACCACGGAGACGCCGACGCCGTGCAGGCCGCCGGAAACTTTGTAGGTGGAGCTGTCGAATTTGCCGCCGGCATGCAGCGTGGTCATCACCACCTGGGCGGCGGGAATCTTTTCGCCGTCGATGTCCATGTTGTCCACGGGGATGCCGCGGCCGTTGTCGATCACGGTGATGGAATTGTCGATGTGGATGGTGACTTCGATCTTGTCGGCGAAGCCGGCCAGCGCTTCGTCCACCGAGTTGTCGACCACCTCGTACACCAGGTGATGCAGCCCAAGCTCTCCGGTGGAGCCGATGTACATGGCGGGACGCTTGCGCACCGCTTCCATGCCGCCCAGGACCTTGATGGAGTCGGCGGTGTACTCGTGATCTGCCGCGACGCCTTTTAGCGACTCAGTATTCACGGTGAACGCAGCTTCCACGTGTTTGCTGTTTCTTGTTTTTTCTGGCTTGGCTTCCGCCACTTTGGCACCTGCTGTCGAATTTTTCGCGGTCATTACCAGGCTGATTTCTCAAGTCGCGACGACGCCTCCAGGAGACGCAGGAGGAGCCTGGTCTGCGCTCTGCGGCGCAGCCCTGAAACCCGAGCAAAACTATTGATTATTAAGTCACTTAGTGGGCACTCGACGACACGAGATTTTACCACATCCGGGGCCGTTGCGGCGGGGGGCTTTCGGGGATCCCACACGAGCAAGACCGGCTCGTGCGGGCCACCCGCGGAGTGGGTCCTTGGCTGCGAAAAACGCGGGCGAGTCGCCCGCGTCCACCCACTTTGTAAAGAGGTGTGCCCGGTCGAGGACGACGGGCTACACCGTCTGCGAATTACGCCACGGCCTGGGCGCAATGCGCGCAGCGCCTGGCGGCGATGGGGATTTCGCTCAGGCACTCTGCGCACTTCCTGGTGGTCGGGTCGGCGGGGGCGTCGCCGCGGTTGAGGCGGGCGACGACGTGGTTCACCGGGACAACCACGAAGAAGTACACCGCGATGGCGACCAGCAGAAACGACACCAGAGCGTTGAGGAATTCGCCGTAGGCGAAAACAGCGCCGTTCACGGTGAAGTTGAGCTGCTCGAATCTGGGCTTGCCGAAGATGGCGGCGATGAGCGGCGTCAGCAGGTCTTTGACGAGGGCGGCGACGACCGCGCCAAACGCCGCGCCCATCAACACGGCCACGGCCAGATCGACGACGCTGCCGCGCAGTAAGAATTGCTTGAAGCCCTTGAACATGATGACTGCCTCCTCTCGGGGGAGCATAGCGTAGAATTGCTGCCAACGACCACACTGGCGAGCGGCGAGGTCATCCGGAGCGCCGCGCAGGATCTCGGCTTGATACCGGTTCCCGCCCCACAGTAGCTTGTCGCACCAGTAGGCCCCGTTTCGCCAATATCTCTCGGAGGATTGTCATGTCGTCGGCTTGCCGTTGGTTCCTCGCCGTTCTCACGCTCCTCGTCACCCTGGGCGCCTTCGCCCAACAACGCCCCGCGCCGCGCAAGTCCGCGCCGGCGGCCGCACGGCCGGCACAACCGGCAGAGCGGCCTAAGTTTAAGGCCGTCTGGGAGCCGGTGAATTACAAGGAGGACATAAACCTTACCGACGTGTTCTTCACCAGCGCCGAGGTGGGTTGGGTCAGCGGCGATCACGGCACGATTCTGTACACGAAAGACGGCGGCACCACCTGGACGGCGCAACTCGGGGGAGACCCACAGTCGGCGGACGCCTCGATCCACGATCTTCGCTTCGTTGACGGAAGTCACGGCTGGGCCCACCAGGGATCTGGAGGCGGCAACAAGCTGCTGCGCACCACCGACGGGGAGAGTTGGGAACAAGTCGGAAAACTCGGGGGCCACTTCGGCTACGGGTCCGACTACTTCTTTTTCTCGGCGACCAGCGGCCTTCAAGTTCGCGATGAACCCTACGACATTGCGCGCACGACTGATGGCGGCAAGACCTGGCGCCCGGTCGTGCCCGCTTGCACGGCCAAGATGGAAATCGAAGGGCTGACCAGAGAAGTGGGCTGCCGGCTCAAGAGCTTGCACTTCCCCTCGCAGAACGTTGGTTACGCCGTCGGCAGCGGAGCGAAGGCGCTATTTGTCCTGCGGACCGACGACGGTGGAGAGAATTGGAAGGTCGCCGTTAGCCCGGATTTGACCACGAACGACTCGACCTTCTTCCGGCAGGAAGTGTTCTTCACCAGCGAGAATGTGGGATTCGTGACCCTGAACGACAGAAAGATCCTGGCAACGAGTGACGGGGGAGAAAGCTGGCGCAGCGTGGTGGGAACGTCGCGCGGCAAGATCAAGTTTGCCGACCCCGAGGTGGGATGGTCGTGGGATGGCTCAAAGCTGACCTACACGGTGAATGGAGGGAAAACCTGGTCTTCGCGCGAGGTGCGTTTTCCTGCCGAGGTCACGGCTTTCAGTCTTCCCACCCGCCAGCGTGGCTACGTCGTGAGCCATCACGGGATGATTTATCGCTACCGCATCGTGCCGATTGAGTATTCCGTGAAGGGCATGATCGAGGCGCCGATGATGCCTGGGGCGGGGCAGTAGAGCAAGCTGGCCACAGATTTCCGCTGATCGCCACAGATCAAGACGAGATGCTCTGTGTGCATCCGTGCCGATCTGTGGCTACTTCTTTTTTTCGGCGAATTGCACGCTGTCGAGCGTTTTCAGCGCCTCGTCGAGTTGCTCGCGCGAGGCGGCCACGCAGTCAAAGCTGAGCGCGAAGCGGCGCAGGATGGTCGCGGTCATGGCATGGTAGACGGTCTGCTCGCCGGACTTCTGGGTGAAGTAGCGGCGCGTGAAGGGCACGCCGCCGAGGGGGCGCGCCTCGGCCGCGCCCTGGGGCATGAACTCGGGGCTGTTGGCGATGACGGTGTCGAGATACTGCGCGGCGCTGGGGACGCCCGGCTCCATCAGCAGGTCTTCGGCGGTGATGAGCACCGCGGTGCCGGGCATGGGCGCCATCGCGACCGCGAGAAAGTAGGTGCGCTGGTTGGCCAGCGCGCCCGCCTCCGCGCCCAGCCGTGCCTGCGCTTTTTGCGCGGCCTCGTCGCGCATCTGCTGCAGTTGCTCGGCCTCCAGCCACCGCCAGTTCAGCCCACGCTCGTAGGTGAAGCCGAAAAACGCGCTGCGGTATTCGCGGCCGGTAAGTGCGCCGGCGTCGGGCGGGAGCGTGGCCTGATCGGATTTCTTCTGCGCGAAGGCGGCGAGCGAGCACAGCAGCAGCACGGCGAGGAGGGAGCGGATCATGCAACCATGATCGCGGGTGGAAGGGGAAATTGCAAAACGGCATGTTCATCACGGAGGCACGGAGGAGAACAAGGCGAAAGCTGATCCCCGCAAACCGCACTCGGTCCGAGGCGGCAACGGAGTAGGTCCTTCGCTGCGCTCAGGACGGGGGCGCTTTTTTTCTGTAAGAGGTGTGCTCGCCCGAAGACAAAAGCCCGACCGCTCGCGGTCGGGCTGCAGAGTTTTCCAGGCCTGCGCCTGGGCACTTCAGGGCTGGAAGCGCAGGGTGCGCAGGGAAGCGGCGAGCCCATCGAGGTCCCGCCGCAAAGGGGCGCCGAAGTTGAAAGTGAGGGCATAGCCGCGGCGGAGCGTGACGTAGGTGCGGGCCACCGCCACCACGCTTGCCCAGCCCGGATAAGCTCTCTTCCCCTGGGTTCCTACCAGCGCCCAATCGGCGCGGCAAAATTCCTGCCCGGCAACGGTCTCCGGCTGCGCCGGCAACATGAGTTGCGCCCCGCGCTGGCTGACTTGTGTCATCTGTGCCACCAGCACGCTGCACGGCGATTGCTCATCGCTCTTAAGCGCCCGCGCGGTGAGGCGGAAGGCGCTGAGGGCCGACTGAAAAGGCCGGGCGGGCACGCGTCCCCCGGGCATGGAGTTGCTAAAGTCGTTGTTATTCCACCGCACTTCCCCGTTACCAGGCGCATAAGTGCCCCAGGGTGTGCCGTTGGGTCCCATCACGCCGTACTCGGGGTAGCCGTTCCGGTTGCCGACGGGGTAGCCGCCGGGGTAGCCGCCGGACTGCGGGTCGGGCGTGATCAGCGCGGTGGGCATGACGAAGGAGCCGACCACGGCACTCTGCAGCAGGATGCCGGCGGCGTGGTTGCGGGCGCGCGCCTGCCGGGCCGCCTCCTCACTGCGCCGGAAATGTCCCGCCCAGGCCGCCTGCTCCACGTCGGTGGCCGTGTCGGGGATGGTCCAGGAGAAACCGAGGAAGAGGTTCTGGTAAGAGCGGCCGGTCAGCAGCGAGGTGTTGAACGGATCATTTGCCGCCGCGGCGGGCGGCGCCTGGGCCACGGCCAGGACTACGCCGCACACGATGAGAGCAAGCAGGATCGCTCGCGAGGGCCTCATAGCCGGCTCCTCGATCCGCAGGCTGGCTACATTGTAACGCGAGAGACAAAACGCAGGCGAGTCGCCCGCGTCCACCCGTCTGAATTGTGTCGAAGGTCATATCCGCATCGGCATGATTGGGACCCGGCGTTCGAGTTATTTCGTCACTCCTTCCGCCTCGAATTTTAGCGAGTCCATGCTGAATACAAGCGATTTTAGATGCTTCTCGGAATCAGCCGCGAAGGTGAAGAGGACAGCGTAACCACTTCGCTCGGTAGCAAGCACGGTGGTGTAGAGCTTGGCTTTCTTCGGTTTCCCGGGATGAGGTAGATCGAAGAAGTCTCTGATGTCTCTGCTCGGGACAACAATCCAACTGATGCAATCCACGCGGAAAAAGTCCTGGCTGCCGAATCTTGCGCCTCGTGAGGTTACTTGCGGATCGAGCAGCTGAGCCCGCATTCTGGCGGCTACGTCCTCTATCGCTTCCTTGGCCGAATGGACGCCCGAAGAAGAGAGTGGACGCGCTGTTAGCACAAGCATCGTCGGCTCCGCGACGTACCAGGTCCCTCGTGAAAGGTCGCCTAACGGCGCATTATCAATCTTTGATGGATCGGCCGGCTTCCGCGGTGGACCCCACTCGTGAACCGACCGTCCGGTAGCGGAGAGAAGGACTCCCGCTGTTTGTTGTTGCTTAAGCGTCTGATCGACTGCCGCTTTCGCACCTGCACGGTTGGACACGAGAGCCGCTGCCGCCGTTTCGAAGTTGGTTTGCATTTCGTCGGGCAGAATGTAGGAAAAGCGAAAGAAGTAGTTTGTGTACTGCCGGTCGTGCAGGCGTATCGACGTGTAGGGATCCAGCGAACCGGTGGTCTGCGGATGGACGGAGGGCGCGGCCGCAACTACCAACGCGAACAGCGCAAATGCCCTGCTCGCTGAGTGCATTGGATTGTGCATCACTCAAATCCGCATCGGCATGACGATGTAGCGGTACTTGTAGTCGTCCGGGGCTTCTTCGGGGCGGAGCTGGCCGGCGGACTGCGGGTCCTTGAACTCGAGGCGGACCTCGCCGCCGCTGGTGGCCTTGAGGAAGTCGAGCAGGTAGACGGAATTGAAGCCGATGGTCAGCGGATCGGCCGCGTAGGTGGTCTCGATGGAGTCTTCGGACTCGCCGGTTTCGGTGCTCGACGACGAAATCTTGATCTCGTCTTTTTCCAGCTTCAGGCGGATGGCGCCGGAGCGCTCGTCGGCAAACTGCGCCACCCGCTGGATGGCGCTGTAGATGTCTTCGCACTTCACGGTGACGAACTTGGTGATGTCGCGCGGCAGCACGGCTTCGTAGTTGGGGAACTGGCCGGTGAGCTGGCGCGAGGTGAGCAGGCGGTCGCCGATGCGGAAGAAGAGCGTCGACTCGTCCTTGGCGAAGTCCACCGACTCGACGTCGGTGGAGTCGAGCAGCGTCTTGAGCTCGTTCATCGCTTTCTTGGGTACCAGCGTCTTCAGCTCGCCGTGTACGCCCTCGAACTGCGCGTTGGACTTCTCGATGTGGGCCAGGCGGTGACCGTCGGTCGCGACCATGACAATGGACTCCGGCTTGAGCACCATGAGGGCACCGTTCAGCGTGTAGCGCGATTCCTCGTTGGAGATGGCGAAGATGGTCTTCGCGATCATGGTGCGCAGCACGTTGGCCGGGATCTTCACCACGTCGGCGCTGGGGAAAGCGGGGAGGGTGGGGAAATTGGCGCGGGCCATGCCCACCATCTTGGTGTTGGAGCGACCGCAGCGAATGTGCACCCAGTGATTCTCCAACAGCTTGAGCGCGATGTCTCCCTCGGGCAGCAGCTTTACGTAGTCGTAGAGCTTGCGTGCCGGAATGGTGCAGGCGCCGTCCTTCTTCACCTTTGCGGGACAGGAGGTACGTAGGCTCAGATCGAGGTCGGTGGCGGTGATAGTGAGCTTGTCGCCAGCGGCCTCGAAAAGAAAATTGGAGAGAATGGGAATTGTCGTCTTGCGCTCGACCACGCCCTGCGTCGCTGTAAGTTCCTTGAGCAGCTCAGACTTGCTGACGGTGATCTCCATGCGGTCCCCCAGGTTCTGCGGCGCACCGAGGTGCCAATCGGCAGCTCGACGCCGCTCGCGTACGACACGCTTGACCGGCGCTGCTAAATGCTCTGCTTTTGCCTCTCTTATATCAAATCAGAATCAATAGAAAAACCAGTAGAAACAGTCGATGGGGGCGGAAAAGTGGAAATCTGGGGCACAACCGTGAAAGGGGAGTGCTTGGGTTGCGGCAACGTGGTTTTGGAAGTGGTCCGAAAGCTGCGGTGGTGAGCAATTCGCGGTCGGGCGAAAAAGTAAGGTACCGGCGTTGCGCGGCTCTCCACATGAAGGCGGCCTTTCCCGCGAGAAAACGCCTCTGTTTGGTGGAAAAGACGGGCACAAGCGGTACTGGTGCAGGGTCGTGGGACCCGGTGGTACGGAAAAACAGGCTACGACGAGGAGTGTTGCAGCTTGGCAATCTTGCGCTCCAGGTCGGCAATGGCACTCTGCAACTGCTGGCGGTAGCGGTCGCTGGTGGCGGCCGCGAGGTTGTTCTGAGTACGGCACAACGCCAGATGGAGCAGGTCGATCTCGCGGCGGCGCTGCTGCTCTTCAGGAGTGACCGGTAGATGTGGGGCCAGCTTCGGTTCGCTGGCTTCTGCCTGTTGCTCTTCGACCGACTTGCTTTCCCAACCGCGGGCCATACCTCCATGCTACCGCGGTTAGGCGGGTTAATCGAATGCTTCCTGCGGGGCGGAGCGTCGGCGAACGCCAGGATGGTTCCGCTCTGATATACTTTTCGTTTTGTCCCCGACTTTTCGAGACTGTAGGAGAGCTGTCATTCCATGCCTAAGCGCACGTTCCAGCCCAACCGGCGACGCCGCTCGAAGACCCACGGGTTCCGCGAACGGATGAAGACGAAGGCCGGCCGCGCGGTGCTGAGCCGCCGGCGTGCCAAGGGACGTAAGCGCGTCTCGGTGAAGCCGGGCTTCCGCGAGTAGCTGCGGCGTGTCGCAGCGCGATTCTTCAACAGTGGAGCACGATCTGAACCATGGCCAGCGGCCGCTGGCGCCAGCGACGGGCGCCGGGAGCCAGCGTTTTCCCAAGTCCGTGCGCCTGCTCAAGCCTGCCGAATTCGATCGCGTGTATCGCGAGGGCCGGCGACTCACACTGCCGGACATGGCCGTCTTCTGGAGGGCGCGCGAGGCGCCGGAGGGGGCGTCGCGCGTCGGGTTCACGGCGCCGCGGGCGCTGGGCGGTGCGGTAGTGCGCAACCGCATTCGCCGCCGAGTGCGCGCGGTGGTACAGCAGCAACTTCGGGGCCTGCGCCCGGCCGTGGACCTGGTGATTAACCCGCGGCGCTCGGCGCAGGCAGCCGAATTTGCCGCGCTGGTCCGGCAAATCGAGGAGGCGTTCCGGTCGATCACCCAAGGCAAGGGAGCACGGCCGCGGCCGCGCTAGGCAAGCTTCTCCCGCGGAGCAGAAGAATATCGATGAAGGCAATCGTCCTGGGAGCGTTACGCATCTACAAGCGCTGGGTGTCGCCGGTGCTGCCGCCGAGCTGCCGCTTCACGCCGACGTGCTCGGAGTACGCCGCCGAAGCCATCGCGCGCTACGGGGTGCTGGCCGGCAGCGCCCGGGCGGCGTGGCGCCTGCTACGTTGCCATCCGTTTTGCAAGGGCGGGTACGACCCGGTCAGTTCTCAGTTCCCAGTTCTCAGTTCTCAGACCGGACAAGCGCGGGGAACTGGGCCACTGAGAACCGAGAACTGAGGACAGTTTTTCGATGAACGATCCTCCTGGTCCCCCGGCTGATCCGGGGACAGAAAAACGGATCCTGCTGGCCTTCGTGCTGACCTTCGTGGTCATCGCACTGATGCAGCCGCTGCTCTCGAAGTATGCGAAACAGCCGCCCCCGGCCGCCACCCAGCCGACGGCGGTGGCAGCGCCGGCAGCGCCGCCGCCGTCGCCCGCCCGCCCGGCCGCGGTCGCCGCCCCGCCGGCCAGGGTCACCAAGGTTCCGAAAGCCGTGCCGGCGCAGGTGAAGCAGGCGACTGCCGAAGCCGAGACGGTCATCGAAAACGATCTCTACCGTATCGTCTTCAGCAACCGCGGCGCGCTGGTGAAGTCGTGGGTGCTGAAGAAGTACAAAGACGACAAGGGCAATCTGCTGGAACTGGTGCATGCCGCCGCGGCGTCGCAGTTCGGCTACCCGCTCTCGCTGTGGACCTGGGATGAAAGCCTGCGGGAGAAGCTGAATACGGCGCTCTACGTGGCCTCGGCGCAGGGCGCGGTGCAGGCCCCGGGGAGCGTGAGCTTCGAATTCAGCGACGGCGCCACCAGCGTCCGCAAGAGCTTCCGCTTCGACCATACCTACGTGGTGCGGGTCGAGACCAGCGTGACGCAGAACGGCGCGCTGGTGGCGGCTTTCCCAGCATGGCCGGCCGGCTTCGGCGACCAGGCCACGCTCCCCAGCTACGCCGCGGCCACGGTGATCTCGCGCTACAACGACGCCATCACCCGCCTGGCCGCCAAGAAGGTCAGCGGCGGCAACACGATTCGCGGGCCCTTCCACTGGGCCGGGGTGCAAGACCAGTATTTCGCCGCCGTTTTCCTGCCCGACGATCCCGACTCCGTCGCGCTGGTCACGCTGAGCCACGGCATCAAGATTCCCAAAAACCCGGCCAAGCCCGACCCCAACGAGAACGTGGACATGGTGGTGCTGGGGGCGGCGGTGGGCAACCTGCGCGGCGCCACCACGGGGCGCATGTTCGTCGGCCCCAAGGCACTCGACGTGCTCGATGACGTGTACGCCGCGCCGTTCGCCGGCGGCCAGGCGACCGGCCCGGACCTGGAAAAGCTGGTGGACTTCGGCACCTACTTCGGCTGGCTGGCCCGGCCGCTGTTCGTGTGGCTGAAGTGGACGCACGACCACTGGTCGCGCAACTGGGGCTGGGCCATCGTCATCCTCACCCTCATCATCAATGTGGCGCTGCTGCCGCTGCGCGTGACCAGCATGAAGTCGGCGTTGAAGATGCAGCGCGTGCAGCCGCAGATCAAGGCCATCCAGGAGAAATACAAGAAGTACAAGCTCAACGATCCCAAGCGGCAGGAGATGAA
The DNA here is from genome assembly GCA_963739375.1 of Terriglobia bacterium. Lineage (GTDB taxonomy): Bacteria > Acidobacteriota > Terriglobia > Terriglobales > Acidobacteriaceae > CAVUAF01. The sequence goes on along the minus strand of CAVUAF010000015.1, from coordinate 188,612 downwards.
CAAGGAGCTCGGCGACCTCTACAAGCGGGAGAGCATCAATCCCGCCGGCGGCTGCCTGCCACTGGTGTTGCAGATGCCGTTCCTGATCGCGTTTTACGGCATGCTGGGGGTGGGGATCGAGCTGCGGCACGCCCCCTGGCTGTGGATCAGCGACCTGTCGTCGCCCGACCCGTGGCACGTGCTGCCGGTGCTGATCATCGTCACCATGTACTACGTGCAGAAGATGACGCCGCAGGCGGGCATGGACCCGGTGCAGCAGAAGATGATGGCGTTCATGATGCCGGTGATGATCGGCGCCATCAGCTGGAACCTGGCGGCGGGGCTGTGCCTCTACTGGACCATCGGCAACTTCCTGGCCATCGCGCAGCAGTACTGGATCAACAACACCGGCTTTGGCAAGGAAATGCGCGCGGAAATGGAGAAGCGTGCGGCCCGGAAGCTAAAGAAGGCATGAGCTGACTGCCGGATTTCACAGGCTGGCCAGCACCTCTTCCGCGTGCCCCTGGGCTTTGACGTTGTCGAAGATGCGGCGCACCTTGCCATCGGGTCCGATCAGAAAACTCATCCGGCTGATGCCTTTGAAGAGCTTGCCGTAGAGCGTCTTCTCCTTGATCACGCCGTAGAGATTACAGACTTTTTTTTCCTGGTCGGCGAGCAGCGGGAAGGGCAGGTCGTATTTCTGCTGGAAGCTTTTCTGCGCCTTGGGTGAATCGGCGGAAATGCCCAGCACCGCTGTGCCCGCTTTCTGGATTTTCTTGTATGCGTCGCGGAACCCGCACGCCTCGACGGTTCAGCCGGGAGTGTTGGCCTTGGGAAAGAAGAAGAGCACAACATTCCGGCCGCGGAAATCCTGCAGCGCGACCGGGCGGCCCTCTTCGTCGGGCAGCGTGAATTCCGGTGCTTTATCATTGACCTGCATGGCGTCTCTCCCTGCGCGCGGCATTGTACATCGTGGTCGGGCGGCCTCCTGGGCGCCCGTGTGGCTGGTGCTATTGCTCGTGCTCCTGGGCGCTGGGCTGCTGGTGACCCCGGTTTCCGCCCAGCGCCGCAAAGTTTCCCCGGGTCCGCGGGCGCTGGCCGTCATCGTGTGGGGTTATTCGCCGGGAGCCGTCAAGGATCCGCCTAGGCCCTCAGCCGCACGGCGTCCGCCTACGCCGTGGCTGGTGCCAATCACCGTGTGGGAGGAGCAGCGCTTCTGGGATGCCGAGATTTACAAGGCGTCCCCGCGGCCCATGGCGCTGGAGCCGGAAGTGATCTACGAGGCGACGCGGAACGGCGCGTCGGTGGGCCTATTTACGCTGGGCGAGCCGACGCGCATCCGCCGGGTGTGGTTTGCCGACGGACGCTGGCGCACCAACGAGGAGATCGAGGCCAGCGCCAAACGCCACGCGGAAGCTGCCAAGCCACCCGCGGAAATCACCAGCAGCGACGCGCCGCCCCGCTTGCGCCGCGGCGGAACGTCCCCGGCGCCGCCGTCTCCCCCGCCGAGTCCGGCGCCAGAAGCAAAGACGGAACCCCCGCCGCCGGTCGTGCCGCCCAGCACTACTGCGCCCAGCCCGGTGGATGATGAGGCTCCGGTACTGCGCCGCGGCAAGCCGATCGCCAAGCCGGAAGCACCCGCGGTTCGAGATCGTGTCGGACCGGCGGCCCCGGCCGGGCGTACCTCGGCGGACAAGACGCCGCCTCCGGGCAGCGCTCTTCCCGGCGAAACGCTGGTGGCCATCTCCGACGCCAAGACCATCGAGCCGCGGCCCTTCACGTTCACGTGGAGTCCGGAGGAGCAGCAGCGCAGCCTGCGCGGCATGCAGCAACTGGCCGCGACGGCGATCACGCACTACGCCGCCGAGCGGTACAGCATCCAGGCGCCGGGGTCAGACGGCGAGCGTGCGGCCGGCGCCCATGGACTCGGGTCTGGCCAGCGCCCGGCGCGTCCACAGCGGCCGAAGAGCGCTGCACCGCCGCCGGCTCCCGCGCCGCAACTCGCCGACGTGCAGTGCAGGGCGTTCGATCTCGACGGCGACAATTACCCCGAGCTGGTCCTGACCGCGGCGCAGCCGCAGCGGGTGACGCCGCGCGACGGCGGCGCCCCGGTGGACCGCACCTTTTACGTCACGCTGGTGGCACGCGCCGACCTGAATCCCGACTCGCGCGAGCCGCTACACGTGCTGCTTTCCTACGTGACCGATGATGCGCGGCTGGAGATCGCACCGCGCCTGGCCTTCCTCGACGTCACCGACGCCGATGGCGACGGCATCGGCGAATTGCTCTTCCGTACCGCCGGTCCCGCCCGCGACGACCAGGACCTCAGCACCTGGACCTTCCAGCTCTTCCGCGCCGGTCCTGACAAGTTGCAGAAGCTCTTCGATTCAGCCGCGCCCGTCCAGTAGTCGAGTTTCGGGCGGAACTGGAAGGGGAAGCGCTGGCCTACCCCCATGGCGGCGAGGCTTGGCAGTGGCGCACAAGTAGTGCTATTACCAGCCGCCATGCCCGCGCCCCCTCAGCCGCCGCGTCCCGCCTCCTCGCGTGACCGCCTCCTGCACGCCGCCGGCCAGCTGCGTTCGCGGGCAAGCTCATTGCTTATCGCTTAGAGCTTGGCGCGGCTTTTCTGCTACCCTCATCGCTTCCCATGCGAACCCTGTGGTGGAGTCTGCCCGTGCTGCTGGCGGCGATGCTCGCGGGATGCGGCACGCCGGGAGCGCCGCAGCCGCCGTCGCTGGAGCTGCCGCGTCCGGTCGCGGACCTGGCGGCGGAGCGCCAGGGAGACCGCGTGGTCCTGACCTGGACTCTGCCGCAGGAAACCACCGACAAGCAACGCCTTCGCCACCCCGGGCAGACGCGCATCTGCCGCGTGCTGCAACCGCAGCTGGCCGCCGCGCCGGGCGAGCCCTTGCCGGTGCCGGTGCAGATGACGGGCTGCGCCGAGGTAGCGCGCATCACCCCGCAGGCCACGGCATCCGGACCGCGCGGCCGGCCCATCGCCAGCTTCGCCGATGTTCTTGTGCCCGAGATACCGCGGCAGTACGCGCTGGGCGCCGCGGTGTATGCCATCGAGGTGCTGAACGACCGCGGGCGCAGCGCCGGACTTTCCAACCAGGTGGCGGCGCCGCTGGCCCCTACGCTGCCTCCGCCGCCACGGGTGGAGGCGCACGTCACCGCCGACGGCGTGCTCCTCACCTGGACGGGAGAGCGCGCGGACAGCGCGGCACCGGCCGGGCCTCTCACTTTTCGCTATCGCGTCCTGCGGCGCGAGAGCACGCCGCCGCCGCGGCGCGGCCAGGATGCGGCCCTGGGTACGCGCGCATTGAATCCCGAAGGGACGTACACCTTTGCGGACGCGACCGCGGAGTGGGAGAAGGAGTACCTCTACACGGTGACGCCGGAAACCGTGGTCACGAGCCCATCGTCAACGGCGCCGATTACCGTGCTGGGGACGCCCGCGTCAACGGCCGTGATCAGCGTGCACGACGTCTTTCCCCCGGCAGCACCGGCGGGGGTGCAGGCGGTGTTCACGGAAATCGCCGGCCGGGTCTTCATGGACCTGACCTGGACACCGAATCAGGAGCCGGACCTGGCGGGCTACAACGTCTACTGGCGGGAAGCCGGCGGCACGGCGCAGAAACTCAACCCCGAACTGCTGCGGGCGCCCGCCACGCGCGATGCCGGTGTCATCCCCGGCCACACGTATCTGTACTCGGTCAGCGCGGTGGACCTGCGCGGCAACGAGAGCGCGCGCTCCGCGGAGACGAGTGAGAGCGTACCGCGGCCGTAGCCGTCAGCACTTAGCAATTAGCACTTGGCCGCTGAGAGTATGCTGGACACCGCAAAGCAAGAAGCAAAGGGCAAGAAAAATCATCGGCGGGCCAAACGCCAAGTGCTAAGTGCCAACTGCTAACTCGGCACTCGCAACTCGCAACTGACATGAAATATTGCCGCTTCCAAATCGATTCCGGCACCGGGTATGGGCTGATCGAAGAAGTGGACGGGGTCGAGCAAATCGTGCGTCTGATGGAGCCGCCGAAGGGCGCGCCGCCGGTCTCCCTGCACCACGCCGGCGGGGTCGAGATCCCGCCGATTCCGGTGGCCTCCACCAAGCTGCTGGTCCCGCTGGCGCCCTCCAAGATCGTGTGCGTCGGGCGCAACTACCGCGACCATGCGGCTGAGTTGGGCCACGAGGTGCCGGCGGAGCCGCTCATCTTCCTGAAGCCGCCCTCGGCGCTGATTGGCCCGCACGAGGCAATCCACCGGCCGCGTATCTCCCAGCGGGTCGACCACGAGGCCGAACTGGGCGTGGTCATCGGCCGCCGCTGCGCGCGCCTCAGTGAACACGACGCAGTGCGCCCCTACATCCTCGGCTACACCTGCGTCAACGACGTCACCGCCCGCGACCTCCAGGAGAAGGACAGCCAGTGGACCCGCGCCAAGGGGTTCGACACGTTTTGTCCGGTGGGGCCGGTGGTGAGCACCGATCCCGATCCCTGGGCGGGCGTGAATGTGGAAGCGCGCGTCAACGGCGAGGTGCGGCAACACGGCAACACGCGCGACTTTCTCTTCCCCCTCGACCGCATCATCCGCTACATCTCGCGCATCATGACGCTCTATCCTGGCGACCTGATCGCCACCGGCACCCCTGCCGGCGTCGGCCCTCTCCAGGCCGGTGACCTGGTCGAAATCACGGTGGAAGGCGTGGGCACGCTCACCAACGTGGTGGTGGAGGAGTAGCCGCAATTCCACGTCCGCACGCGGAATGTGTACAATCACTCGCTGCACGGCCGGAGACGCTCCGGCTTTTTTGCCACCATGAGATTCGCCGCCATCGCTGGTTTTCTCGCCTTCCTTCCGCTCCTGGGCATCGCCTACATCGTGTTTTCCGGCTCGCTGTTCACCGTGGACGGACTGTTCATGATCCTCATCCTGCTGACCATCTCCGGCGTCTTCGGGCTGGAAGCGCTGGTGGAGCTGAAAGGCGGGCGCCTGGTGACGTCCGCGGGGACGCCGGCGCGCAGCTTCCGGGTGGCGGGCGGCGCGGCGCAGCCGGGCGTGCACGTGGAGAGCGGCACCGTGCGCGACCTGCAGTTCTTCGAATCCAGCGTGGGCATGCCGAACAAGACTCTCGTCGAGCTCCAGCCCGCCGGCGCCCAGGCAGCTCGCTTTGTCACCTTCCTGGGCAACGTGCGCGACCAGCTGCCGGTGGGCGCGCGCGTCCGCCTCACCTACCGCACTGATCCCGACGGCAACGTGCTGGTGGCGCGCGCCTTCATGCCCTTTGGCCGCGGCTAGCAGTTGGCAACTGGCAATTGGCATTTGGCCGGGGTGCGCCAATCTGGACGGCCAAATGCCAACCGCCAACTGCCAAGTGCCACTGCGTGCCTTCGTGGTGAAACGGGTTGCGCTAGAATGAGGCGCATGACGCAGGCAATGCAGGCGGCGACGCGCCCGGCGAGCGAGGTCATCCGCCAGGTCGCGGTGTCGCAAGGGGCGAACGGCATCTGCTACGCCACCAGCGGCGAGATTGCCATCGCCTCCGCCGACCTGGAGCGCATGGTCGCCGCCGTGCCGCGCGCGATTGCCGCCGCGCTCATCCGCAAGGCGTATTACTTCGTCCCCCTCACCGTCAGCCAGGGCGAGGAAACCATCATCGCCGACCGCTACGACGTGGCGCTCAGCGACCAGGCCGTGTGCCACCGCAATCTCACCCTCGGTGACGCGCAGTGCGTCTTCATCTCCACGCGGCTGATGGACGACAAGTTTTCCGTCGCCTTCGAGTTCTACATCAACGTGGCGCACGCCTTCGTCGAGCTCGCCGGGGTGGCGCAGGAATTCGCCGACCTGGCCTGGAAGCAGGTGGAGGAGAAGGTGCGCGGCGAGACCAGCCTCGACGCCCACGAGATGCGCAAGCTGGCCACGACGCCGGGCCCGGAAGCCGAACGCGCCAAGACCGAGTACTTCGAGGCGGCGTTCGCCGACGCCATCGCCATCTACCTGCTTGCCACCTGCCTCGACATCGACTACTACGACCTGCGCGAGCGCGACTACCCGCTGCTGGCCCCGGCGGCGCTCGCCGAGCGCCTGCGCCTGGTGCAGCAGCTCTTCCCGCCCAGCCCGGGCTTCGAGTTCGCCATCTTTTATCGGCGCCGGTAACCCCACCACGCGCAGCTGCCAAATGCCCTTCGTGTCTGCGGGCCTTCGTGGTGAAATAGGGTCGTGATCGCCCACCTCCGCGGACGCCTGCTGTCGAAGACGCCGAACCAGGCGGTGGTGGAGGCCGGCGGCGTTGGCTATGACGTCACCATCAGCGTCCCCACCTTTACCGGGCTGCCCGACGCTGGCGGCGAGGTGGCGCTGCACATCCACACCCACGTGCGCGACGACGCCATCGCGCTTTTCGGCTTCCTGCGCGGCGACGAAAAGCGGCTCTTCGAAAAACTGATTTCGGTGAGCGGCATCGGACCCAAGCTGGCCATCACCATCCTGAGCGGCATGCCCAGCGAGACCATGGTGGCGGCCATCCGCTCCGCCGACACGGTGCGCCTGACGCGCATTCCCGGCATCGGCCGCAAGACGGCGGAACGCATCGTGCTGGAGCTGCGCGACAAGCTGGAAGCCATCGCCGCCACCCCGGCCGCGCCCGCCGCCAGTCCGGTCGCGGAGGAAGTGCTCTCCGCCCTGGTCAACCTCGGCTACCCGCGGGCCGCCGCCGAGCGCGCCCTCGCCAGCCACCCCGGTGGCAGCCCGAGCTTCGACCAGCTCTTCCGCCAGGCCATCCACGCACTGTCGAAATAGCTGGCCGGACTCAAGAATCAAAATTCACCGCCGCAGAATTGGGCGTACTCTCAGGCCATGCAGCGTTCGCTCCTGATCGCCGTCATGGTGCTTTACGCGCTGGCGGCGCCCGCCGACAAGAAGAAGCCGGGCGTCCTCTACTCGCGCCCGGACCAGAAGATCGAGCTGGCGACGCTGCCCCAGGTGGTCGCGCGCCAGCCCTGCGCCAACTGGGCCTGGGCGGCGGGGGTCGAGGCCATGCTGCGCACGCAGGACGTTGTCCTGACCCAAACCTATTGGGTGCAGCGGCTCAACGGCGGCGAAATCTGCCGCGAAAGTGCCGGCAACTTCGGCGACCTGGCGCACGCCCTCGAGTCCGACTATTACGTCCTCGAGGATGGCCGCAAACTGCGCCTCGCGGCCGAGTTCCTCCCCGGACCGCCGCTGGCGATGGATGGACTGATCGTCGCGCTGCGCGCCAACCAGCCGCGCATGCTGGTCTGGCGCGGACATCCCTACCTGATCGCCGGCGCGGTCTACGACGAGCAGATTCTCGCCAACAACGCGCGACTCTTCGAGGTGAAGGAGATCAGCCTGATCGATCCCCTGGAGCCACTGGGAAGCAAGCAACGCCGCGTGAGCTTCGTCCGCGGCCGCGACGATCCCCGCGAAATCGACGGTCTCTTCAACGTGCGGGTGGTGTGGCTCTAGGGACCGCGGTCTTGCCGGCTTTTTTCTTGGCCGGGGTGGCCGCCGGGGGCGCCGGTTCAGGCGCGGTGACCGCGGGGGCCGGCGGCGGCTCCGCCACCAGCTTCTTGAGCGCGGCGATGGGGACATCGGCCCGCAGCGTGGCGCGCTCGCCCTCGTGTTCCACATGCAGGCTGGCGAGCGCCGCCTTCACGTCGGGATCGCTACCGCTCGCCCCCGCCTCGAGCGCGCGGAAGAGATTCAGGTAGACCTCCACGTTGTCGGCAATCTGCCGGGCGTGGGCTTCGTTCTCCGCCGCAGCTTCCACCTGCAACTCGACCTTCGTCGTCAGGCGCAGCGAGGCCACCAGCACCGCCCCCGGGGTGAGATCGCGCAGGACTTGCACGGTCAGACCGGGACCGGTGGCCGGCGGGGCGGGGGCAATCCGCGCGATGCTCCACGCCAGGCTGGCAAAGGGAACGCGGCGGTACTCGCTGGCCAGCAGCGAGGGCCCGCGGAAGGGCAGCGCGGCGCGCCGATACTGGTCGATGATGTGGTGGATCGGCTCGGCGCTGTCGGTGTTGGAGGCGGCGGCGAGGTTCGTGCCCAACAGCGCCACCCGCACCGTGCGGCCCTCGTGTGGAATGCCGTACACCGTCGTCGCGCGATACGGCTCCGTGCTCTTCGCCAGGCGTTGCAGGTAGCGGCGCAGGGCGTCGGCGTCATAGCGCCCGAGAAAGACTTCCGAGAAGCGGGGGTAGGTATCGCGACCCGGGGCGGCATGCAGCGCGAAGGCGGCCTCGTCGAGGTCGCGCTCGAAGTGGAAGCCGGTGGCACGCACGAAGTCGGCGTATTCCGGCTCCTCCGGCGCTCCGCTGACGCTCGCAAACACGCCCAGGTGGCGCAGCAGGCTGACGTCGACGTAGACGACACCATCGGCCTCGGGAAGCAGGCGAGCAGCTTCCGGCGGGCCCAGCCGCCGCAGAACGATAAAGATGATCAAGGCGGCGGCCACCACGGCCACCACCACGATCACCGGCACCAGGCGTCGGCGCATAGGGTATGGCCCGCTCCCCCAGCCTGCGGGCCGCTGCCGATTGTCGCACAACCAGCCCGGCCGGGCACTTTTCCGCCGCCCACGTGGCCCCTCGGGTGGCGCGAAACGATGGTTTTCGCTACAATAGCAGGTGGTTGAACTCGCCTTGCGGCGAGCCCTCCGTGCGTGGCTAATCAACCACAGTGGATGCGCTCAATTCTTTGCGGCAAAGCCGCTTGTGCGCAGACGCGGTAGCGGCCGGCACGGAGCCAACACGGGATTACGCCTCGCCCCAACGCCAGCGGACAGGCGCTTTGGTTGCACGTTAAGTGCCGTCGTGCTAACCTCTAACCTTTGTCCCTTGGGGCAGGCAGGGACTAGGCTGGCGTAGCTCAGCTGGTAGAGCATCTGATTTGTAATCAGAGGGTCAGGGGTTCAAATCCCTTCGCCAGCTCCAGTTACCGGGCCCCGGCGCGCCGGTTGGGCGCGAGGGGGCGAAAACGACCCCGGGCGCTAGGCGGGCGCACGGGCAAGAGAAAGCCACGGACGGGCGCGCAAACTCCTTCAAGCAGTCTCCACCTCTACCTGCGGGTTGCGGTCGAGCGTTTACGCATGCAGACGTAGGCGCGCGTCTTGCAGGAAGATGAAGGGACAGGTGGCCGAGCGGTTAATGGCAGCAGACTGTAAATCTGCCGCTCCTTGCGAGCTACGGAGGTTCGAATCCTCCCCTGTCCACCAGGATTAAGTTTTGAGTCGTTTCGCGATTGCGATGCTCGCCTTTGCCGCGCTGGCGCTGTTGGCGGCGGTAACGCTGAGCGATGGGAGAACCCGGGGCGTCACGCTAGCGCTGTTGGCCCTGTTCGCAGTCAGGACCTGGCTGCATCATCGCAAGGAGCAACAGGCAACCAGCGAAGACGACCCGGTCGAAAAGTATTAGGCCGATGTAGCTCAGTTGGTAGAGCACTCCCTTGGAAAGCGCCGCAACAGCGCAGCGTTGTTGCGGCAGGAAAGGAAGACGTCACCAGGGTGACCTCGACCGGCAGAGCAGGTGAAATTCGAAGCCGATGTAGCTCAGTTGGTAGAGCACTCCCTTGGTAAGGGAGAGGTCACCAGTTCAATCCTGGTCATCGGCTCCAGGTATCGGGAGATCGGTGGATCCGGCGATCAGTCGATCGGCAGATCGCCCGGTCAGCGGGGCGGGAGTAACTCAGTGGTAGAGTCACAGCCTTCCAAGCTGTTGGTCGCGGGTTCGATTCCCGTCTCCCGCTCCAGGTTTTACGCGGTAGGGCGCGAAGCGCGCCGGGTGAGCGCGGAGCGAGCGCGATGGGCGCGAGCAGAGCGCGAGGGCAGAGCAGCCGCGCAGCGGCGTTGCGGAGCCCTCGGAAAGAAGCTCGCGGGTTCGATTCCCGTCTCCCGCTCCAGAGATTGGCGGTAGCGCGCAGGGTCATGGCTAGAGCGGGTTTTGTCCAGGCAGGCATCGCAATCCAGGACCCGGAGCGGTTTGCGCGGCTGCGCCAGGCGCTGGACGCGGTACTGGCGCCGGCGGCGGTGGAAAAGTTCCTGCGCCGGGTGAAGGGCCACAGCTTACGGGTGCGGCAGTTTGAGGCGGTGCTGGCGCGGCGCATCGTGGAAGCGCTGGGGGCGCTGCCCGACGGCAGCGCGGAAGAGATTTACGCATCGCTGCCGATGAGTGACCAGGCCCAGATGCGCGAGTTCTATTTGACGCGGATCGAGCAGATCGCGCCGCAACTGCGGCAACGGTTCCATACGCAATTCGAAACGTTTTGAGTTCGAGGCCATCATGGCGAAAGAAAAGTTTGATCGCAGCAAGCCGCACGTGAACGTGGGGACGATCGGGCACATCGACCACGGCAAGACGACGCTCACCGCGGCGATCACCAAGGTGTTGCAGAAGCACAACCCGAAGATCGTGTTCCGCAGCTTCGACTCCATCGACAACGCGCCGGAGGAGAAGGCGCGGGGGATCACCATCGCCACCGCGCACGTGGAGTACGAGACGGCGAACCGGCACTACGCGCACGTGGACTGTCCCGGGCACGCCGACTACATCAAGAACATGATCACCGGGGCGGCGCAGATGGACGGGGCCATTCTGGTGGTGGCGGCCACCGACGGACCCATGCCGCAGACGCGCGAGCACGTGCTGTTGGCGCGCCAGGTGGGGGTGCCGTACATCGTGGTGGCGCTGAACAAAGTCGACGCGGTGGACGATCCCGAGTTGCTGGACCTGGTGGAGCTGGAGGTGCGCGAGCTGCTGAAGGGCTACCAGTTCCCGGGCGACGAGGTGCCGGTGGTGCGGCTGAGTGCGCTGGGAGCGCTGAACGGGGAAGAGAAGTGGGAGAAGCAGGTGGACGCCCTGATGGAGGCGGTGGACAAGAGCATTCCCATGCCGCCGCGCGACGTGGACAAGCCGTTCCTGATGCCCATCGAAGATATTTTCTCGATCTCGGGACGGGGCACGGTGGTGACCGGGCGCATCGAGCGCGGCAAGGTGAAGGTGGGGGAGGAAGTGGAGATTGTGGGCTTCCGCGAGACCCGCAAGACGGTGGTGACCGGGGTGGAGATGTTCAAGAAGCAGCTGGACGAAGGGCTGGCGGGCGACAACGCCGGGCTGCTGCTGCGCGGCATCCCCAAGGAAGACGTGGAGCGCGGCATGGTGCTGGCCAAGCCGGGCTCGATCACCCCGCACACTAAGTTCAAGGCCGAGGTGTACGTGCTGTCGAAGGAAGAAGGCGGGCGGCACACGCCGTTCTTCAAGGGCTACCGGCCACAGTTCTACTTCCGCACCACGGACGTGACCGGAGTGGCCAGCCTGCCGGCGGGCACCGAGATGGTGATGCCGGGAGACAACGTGAACCTGGAAGTGGAGCTGATCACGCCGGTGGCCCTGGAGAAGGGGCTGCGCTTCGCCATCCGCGAGGGCGGCCGCACCGTCGGCGCCGGCACCATCAGCGAAGTGCTGGCGTAAAAGGAAAAGGATCAGGAATGCCGCGCGAAATTGTGACGTTGCAGTGTACGGTGTGCAAAGACCGGAACTACTCGACGACCAAGAACCGCAAGACGACGACCGAGCGGTTGGAGTTCAGCAAGTTTTGTCGCAAGTGCCGGAAGCACACCGGCCACAAGGAAGTGAAGTAATCGGGAGATCGGGTGATCTGGCAATCGCCGCCTTCGGGTTTCCGATCAACCGATGGACCGATCGCCCGATGAGCCGATAAACAGGGGCGTAAGCTCAACGGTTAAACTGCCGGTCTCCAAAACCGGACTTGGGGGTTCGAATCCCTCCGCCCCTGCCAGCAGTTCAAGCCGCGCGAGCGGCCGCAGCACCCCAGGCCCCGAGGCCGGAAAGCAGTCGCGCAGGATGGCAAGGACGACAGCAGCAAGCGTGGCCGGCGAAAGCAAATTCGGACAGACGATCGACACCCTGAAAAGCTGGCCGCTGCGGGCCATGAGCTTTTACACCGACGTGCGCATGGAGATGAAGAAGGTCACCACGCCGTCGTGGAAAGAGGTGCGGGCGACCACCACGGTGGTGATCATCGCCGTGTTTCTGTTCGGCCTGTATTTTTACGTGGTCGATAAGATCTTCAGCAGGGCGATTGGCCGGTTGATATTCTACTTCACGCACCGCTAAGAAACGGAGCGCCCCCGCGCGGGGCAAGAAGCATGGAAGAGCTCGAGAACAACCAGGACGCGGCCGCGGAACCAGCCGCGGAGCCGCAGGTCGCCGCCGCCGCGGAGGCGCCCGTTGCGGACGAAGCGGCTCCGGCCGAGCCGCAGACCGCCGCCGACGTGGACGGCGCCACGCCCGCCGCCGCGCCGGAGGTGCCGCGCAACCCGAACATGAAGTGGTACATCATCCACACCTATTCGGGTTTTGAGCGCAAGGTGCGGGAATCGCTGGAGTCGCGGGTGCAGGCCTTCGGGCTGCAGGAAAAGATCGGGCGGGTGATGATCCCCACCGAGCCGGTCACCGAAATCCGCGGCGGCAAGAAGCACACCACCGAGCGCGCCTTCCTGCCCGGCTACGTGCTGGTCGAGATGGACATGGATGACAACGTGTGGCACGTGGTCAAATCCACGCCGCGCGTCACCGGCTTTGTCGGCACCGGGCAGCAGCCCACGCCGATGTCGGACGAGGAAGTGGATTCCATCGTCTACCGCATCGACCGCGGGCGCGAGAAGCCGCGGCTGAAGGTCAAGTTCGAGAAAAACGAGTCGGTGCGCATCACCGAAGGCCCGTTCGCCACCTTTACCGGGGTGGTGGACGAGGTCAACGAGGACCGCGAGACCCTGAAGGTCATGGTCACCATCTTCGGACGCTCGACCCCGGTGGAGCTGGAGTTTGGGCAAGTGGAGAAGGTGGCGTAGCGAAGGCTAAGAGCTGATTTATGGCAAAGAAGGTAACAGGACAAGTCAAGCTGCAGATTCCGGCGGGCAAAGCCACGCCGGCGCCGCCCGTGGGTCCGGCCCTGGGCCAGGCGCAGATCAACATCATGGAATTCTGCAAGCAGTTCAACGCCCGCACCAGCCAGAAAGAGCTGGAGGGCCTCATCATTCCGGTGGTGATCTCGGTCTACAGCGACCGCTCGTTCACCTTCATCACCAAGACGCCGCCGGCCGCGGTGCTGCTGAAGCGCGCCGCCGGCGTGGCCAAGGGCTCGGGCTCGCCCAACAAGGAAAAGGTCGGGCACGTCACCGAGAAGCAGGTGGAAGAGATCGCGAAGCAGAAAATGCCGGACCTGAACGCGGCCTCGCTGGACGCGGCCATCAGGAGCGTGAAGGGCACGGCCCGCAGTATGGGCATCGACATCGTGGCCTAGGCCACACCACACCACGGCCCGCGGTGGTAGCGCGGAAGCGGTGGGAGACTGAAGGAGTCGCACATGGCACGCAAGCCGGGAAAGAACATCACCAAGGCACGCACCGCGGTCGAGTCGCGCGCCTACAAGCTCGATGAGGCGGTGCCGCTGCTGCAGAAGGTCAAGTACGCCAAGTTCGACGAGACGGTGGAGGTGACGCTGCGTCTGGGCGTCGATCCCAAGCATGCCGACCAGATGGTGCGGGGCACGGTGGTGCTGCCGCACGGGCTGGGCAAGTCGAAACGCGTCCTGGTCATCGCCAGCGGCGAGAAGGTGAAGGAAGCCGAGCAGGCGGGCGCCGACATCGTCGGCGGCGAAGAGATGGTGGAGAAGATCCAGAAGGAAAACTGGCTGGATTATGACGCCGTCATCGCCACCCCCGACATGATGAAGTCGGTGGGCCGCCTGGGCAAGGTGCTGGGCCCGCGCGGCCTCATGCCCAACCCGAAGACGGGCACGGTCACCTTCGACGTGGCGTCGGCGGTGAAAGAGATCAAGGCCGGCAAGGTGGAGTTCCGCACCGACAAGACCGCGCTGATCCACGTGCCGGTGGGCAAGATGTCGTTCGCGCCGGAAAAGCTCGTCGACAACGCCACCACCGTGATCACCAGCGTCATCAAGGCCAAGCCGGCGGCGGCCAAGGGCAAGTATCTGAAGGGCGTTTACCTGAGCTCGACCATGGGCCCGGGGATCCCGATCGACACCTCGGCGGTGGAAGCCGCGGCGCGGGCATAGCTGATCCACGTGGCGCGGACGCCGTCCGCGCAGCCGGGCAAAGCCCGGCCAAAGGGATTGAAGAGATGGCAGTCACCAAAGCGAAGAAGATGGAACAGGCCGCGGCGCTGAACCAGGAACTGGGGCGCGCCGAGACGGCCATCGTCACCTCGTTCTCCAGGCTCAAGGCGTCGCAGGCCGAGGAACTGCGCAAGACGGTGCGCAGCGCGGGCGCGAAGTATCGCGTGGTCAAGAACACGCTGGCCGGCCGCGCCGCCAAGGGCACCAAGGTGGAGCAGGTCCTGCAGGGGCTGACGGGCGTCACCTCCATCGCCTACACCTCGGGCGATCCGGTAGCCCTGGCCAAGGCGCTCGCCAAGTACGCCAAGGACAATCCGGAAATCACCTTCAAGGCAGTGGTGATGGAAGGGCGCGTCCTGCCGGCGAACCAGGTGGAAGCGCTGGCCACCATGCCCTCCAGGGAAGAGATCATGGCCAAGCTGCTCTTCCTGATCAACGCCCCGGCGCAGCGGCTGGTGACGGCGATGAACGCCGTGGGCCGCAACCTGGCGGTGGTGGTGAACCAGGGGGTGAAGGAAAACAAGTTCGCGGGCGGCGGCGCCGAAGGCGCCGGCGCGCCCGCGTAAGGGGGAGCGCGTTTTTCGCCACGCCGGACGTGCTGCTGGCGGGGCAAGGGTTCAGTTATCGGTGGTCACGGGTTGCGTGGCTGGTGGTCTGGCAAGCGCGCACTGGAAACGGCGGCGACTGGTAACCGGGCAGCACAGATAACTGAAAAGGACTGGAGACAATAGCAATGGCGGATCTGCAGCAGTTGGAAGAACAAATTGTCGGGCTGTCGCTGCTGGATGCGGCAGCCCTGGTCAAGAAACTCGAGGAGCGCCTTGGCGTTTCCGCGGCGGCGGCGGCCCCGGTGGTGATGGCGGGCGGCGGCGCGGCGGCGGCGGCCCCGGTGGAAGAAAAAACCGAGTTCAACGTCATCCTGAAAGATGCGGGCGCGAACAAGATCAACACCATCAAGACCGTCCGCGAAGTCACCAGCCTGGGCTTGAAGGAAGCCAAGGACCTGGTGGACGGCGCGCCCAAGGCGATCAAGGAAGGCGTCAGCAAGGAAGAAGCGGAGACCATCCGCAAGAAGTTCGAGGGCATCGCTTCGGTGGAAGTGAAGTAGCTCTCACCGCGGAGACGCCGGGGAAGTCTCGGCGTCTCGGCGGGAAGCAGGATTTGCACCGGCTGGGACCGCTGTCGCATCCAACAGAGGTTCCCAACCGTGCAGAGCGAGCGTAATCCGAAGTCCGCGCCAGTGGAGCGCGGGCGCCAGGCAGAAGCCGCGGGTTGCGCCGGAGGATGGAACGGGCGAACAGTTCCGTCGCCGCCTGCGCCGTAGGCGCAGCGGGCCAGCGGCAGTGACCGCGTCACGCGTGGTGGTGACCCTGATGAGGGCATCGAGAAGCGGGCGCGAAGCAGCACCGCGGGCCGGCAGGGCGGCGGGTCGGGACCGGAACAGGCCAATCACGATACTGGCGGAACGCTACAACACAGCAGGGCTTTACGCGCCCGCGGCGCTCGGGGAGATTCCTGTCTCCACGGGCGCGCTCGTGTGCGGTTCCGCCTGCCTCGCGTTTCCTGTCCGTCCCGCGCCGTCCCTACCACCACTTGCGATTTTGCGGCCGCCCATGGTGGCTGCCGGTTTTCCTATGGCGCGCGCCGTTTTGGCGCGGTGAAGCGGGACGGGCGCAAGCCCGGCCGCCACAGCACGGGCCCCACATGGCGAGCGGCCGCGTGCTCTTGGAGGAGTTCTGATGCCGAACAAGAACCTGCACAACGCCTTTCGCAATCGTCTCGACTTTTCCAAGATTCCGACCACCATCCAGATCCCCAACCTCATCGAGGTGCAGAAGCGCTCCTATGAGCGCTTCCTGCAGATGGACAAGCTCCCCAGCGAGCGCGACGACGCCGGCTTGCAGGCCGTCTTCCAGTCGGTCTTTCCCATCGCCGACTTCCGCGACGTCTCGCGCCTCGAATTCGTCGACTATGCCATCGGCAACTGGGAGTGCAAGTGCGGCCACCTCAAGGGGCTGCACCACCTGCGGACCACCTGCCGCAACTGCGGCGCTACCGTCATCACCGACCCGTATCACTCCGGCGAGGTGCTCTGCACCAAGTGCGGCACTTACAACGCCAACACCCCCGACTTCTGCAACAAGTGCGGCGACCCGGTGGCCCTGCAGCTGAAGTACGACGTCAAGGAGTGCGAAGAGCGCGGCATGACCTACAGCGCGCCGCTGAAGGTCACCATGCGGCTCACCATCTTCGACAAGGACCCGGAGACCCAGAACCGCACCATCCGCGACATCAAGGAGCAGGAAGTCTTCTTCGGCGACGTGCCCCTGATGACCATGAACGGCACCTTCATCATCAACGGCACGGAGCGCGTCATCGTCTCGCAGTTGCACCGCTCCCCCGGCGTCTTCTTCGAGACCGCGAGCAACCGCACCTACTTCCTGGGGAAGATCATTCCCTACCGCGGCTCGTGGGTGGAGTTCGAGTACGACCAGAAGAACATCCTGTACGTGCGCATCGACCGCAAGCGCAAGTTCCTGGGCACCATCTTCCTGCGCGCCCTCGGCCTGCGTGCGGACGAGGACATCCTGCGCACCTTCTACACCACCGACCGCATCAGCCTGCGCGAGAACAAGCTCTACTGGACGCTCGACCCGGCCCTCGAGCGGCCCACCAACCTGGTGGGGCTGAAGCTGGCCCACAGCGTGAAGTCGGCCAAGGGCGAGGAAGTGGTGCACAGCGGCCGCAAGATCACCCACGGGCTGCTGAAGGAAATCCAGAAGGCGCGCATTACCGACATTGAGATCGACATCACCGACCTCGAGGGCGCCTTCACCGCCACCGACGTCATCGACACCAATACCGGGGAAGTGCTGCTCGAAGCCAACAACGAGATCACCCCCGAGAAGCTCGCCAAGTTCCTGGACGCGGGCATCGCCGAGCTGCACGTCTTCTTCCCCGAACGCGACGACGTGGGCACGGTCATCAGCGCCACCCTGCGCCGCGACTCGGTGAAGACGCCGCAGGAAGCCCTGATCGAGATCTACCGCAAGCTGCGTCCCGGCGACCCGCCCACCCTGGACACCGCCACCTCGCTCTTCCACGGCATGTTCTTCGACCCGCGCAAGTACGACTTCTCGCGCGTCGGGCGCATGAAGTTCAACATCAAGCTGTTCGAGAAGGCGGACGCCACCAGCCTCGACACTCGCACTCTCGGCCCCGACGACTTCTATGCCACCATCCGCTACCTGCTGAAGCTGCGCAAGAGCATCGGCACGGTGGATGACATCGATCACCTCGGCAACCGCCGTGTGCGCGCGGTGGGCGAACTGCTGGAAAACCAGTTCCGCATCGGCCTGGTGCGCATGGAGCGCGCCATCAAGGAAAAGATGTCGGTGTACCAGGAAATGTCGACCGCCATGCCGCACGACCTGGTCAACGCCAAGCCGGTGATGGCGGCCATCCGCGAGTTCTTCGGCTCCTCGCAGCTCTCGCAGTTCATGGACCAGACCAACCCGCTCTCCGAGATCACGCACAAGCGGCGGCTCTCGGCGCTGGGGCCGGGCGGCCTCTCGCGCGAGCGGGCCGGGTTCGAAGTGCGCGACGTGCATCCCACGCACTACGGGCGCATTTGCCCCATCGAGACCCCGGAAGGTCCGAACATCGGCCTCATCTCCTCGCTCTCCTGCTACGCCCGCATCAACGACTACGGCTTCATCGAGTCGCCGTACCGCAAGGTGAAGAGCGGGCGGGTACTCGACTACGTGAGCGTGGTCAACGCCGGCGACAGCGGCCACCGCGTCGGCGACCACATCGAGAAGCACGAGCTGCTGAAGGCCAACGAGGAGCTGCGCGAGAAGCGCCGCAAGGCCATCGACTCGGAGCCGTTCAGCTTCTACCTCTCGGCGTGGGAGGAAGACCGCCACGTCATTGCCCAGGCCAACGTCGAGCTCGACGACAAGGGCCGCGTCGTCGCCGAGCTGGTCAATGCCCGCAAGGCCGGCAACTTCGTGCTGGTGCCGCGCGACGAGGTGGACTATATCGACGTCAGCCCCAAGCAGCTGGTTTCGGTGGCGGCGTCGCTGGTGCCCTTCCTGGAGCACGATGACGCCAACCGCGCCCTCATGGGCGCCAACATGCAGCGCCAGTCGGTGCCCCTGCTCCGCGCCGAGGCCCCCATTGTCGGCACCGGCATGGAAGGCGTCACCGCCCGCGATTCCGGCGCCGTCATCCTCGCCCGCCGCTCCGGCATCGTGGATTCGGTGGACTCGGAGCGCGTCATTGTGCGCGTCGAGGGCGAGCACCATCCCGGGCAGCTCTCGCGCGAGGTGGGCAGCGACATCTACCAGCTCACCAAGTTCAAGCGCTCCAACCAGAACACCTGCATCAACCAGAAGCCGATCGTGAAGAAAGGCGACCGCGTCTTCCAGGGGCAGGTGATCGCCGACGGCCCCTGCACCGACAAGGGCGAGCTGGCGCTGGGCCGCAACGTGCTCGTCGCCTTCATGCCCTGGCGCGGCTACAACTTCGAGGACGCCATCCTGGTGAGCGAAAAGCTGGTGAAGGAGGACTACTACACCAGCGTCCACATCGAGGAGTTCGAGATCGAGTCGCGCGACACCAAGCTGGGGCCGGAAGAGGTGACGCGCGACATTCCCAACGTCTCCGAGTCGGCGCTGCGTGACCTGGACGAAAGCGGCATCATCCGCATCGGCGCCAGCGTGCACGCCGGCGACATCCTGGTGGGCAAGGTCACGCCCAAGGGCGAGACCCAGCTCACCCCGGAAGAGAAGCTGCTGCGCGCCATCTTCGGCGAAAAGGCCGGCGACGTGCGCGACGCCTCGCTCACCTGCCCCCCGGGCATCGAGGGCATCGTGGTCGACGTCAAGATCTTCTCGCGCAAGGGCCAGGAACGCGACGCCCGCGCCGAGCTGATCCTGCAGGAGCAGATCGCCAAGATCGAGAAGAACCTCTCCGACGAAATCCGCATTCTCACCGACGAGCGCCTGAAGCGCCTGGAATCGCT
Organism: Terriglobia bacterium; assembly: GCA_963739375.1. Taxonomy (GTDB): domain Bacteria; phylum Acidobacteriota; class Terriglobia; order Terriglobales; family Acidobacteriaceae; genus CAVUAF01. The sequence continues at coordinate 169,426 of CAVUAF010000015.1, read as the reverse complement.
GCTGGGCGACAAGGAAGTGCTCGCCGACCTGCACGACGAGCGCACCAACAAACGCCTGCTCACCAAGGGCACGGTGCTCGACCGCGACACCATCGAGCGCATCTCCACCCGCAACCTGAAGCGCATCAAGTACCCCGACAAGGACCCGCGCGTCAACGAGCAGATCGACGAAATCGAGGAGATGACCTCGCGCCAGATCGACGTGCTGCGCAAGATCGCCAAGGAGCGCGAGGAGAAACTCAAGAAGGGCGATGAGCTGCCCCCCGGCGTCATCAAGCTGGTGAAGGTCTACATCGCCATGAAGCGCAAGCTGAGCGTGGGCGACAAAATGGCCGGCCGCCACGGCAACAAGGGCGTGATCGCCCGCATCCTGCCGGAAGAGGACATGCCCTACCTCGCCGACGGCACCGCGGTCGAGATCGTCCTCAACCCCCTGGGCGTGCCTTCGCGTATGAACGTCGGCCAGATTCTGGAAACCCACCTCGGCTGGGCCGGCCACGAGCTGGGCAAGCGCTTCCGCAACCTGGTCGAAAACAACACCCGCGCCGAGGCCCTGCGCCGCGAGGTGAAGGCGCTATTCAAGAACCTGCCATTCCTGGAGAGCCTGAACGACCTCGACGACGACCTCCTGGAGAAGGTCGTCGGCACCATGCAGCAGGGCGTCTACTTCTCCTCCCCGGTGTTCGACGGCTCGCGCGAGTTCGAGATCAAGCACCTGCTGCACGAGGCCGGGCTGCCCGAGTCGGGCAAGGCCGACCTCTTCGACGGCATGACCGGCGAAAAGTTCGAACAGCCGGTCACCGTCGGCTACATCTACATGCTCAAGCTGTCGCACCTGGTGGACGACAAGATCCACGCCCGCAGCATCGGGCCGTACTCGCTCATCACCCAGCAGCCGCTGGGGGGCAAGGCGCAGTTCGGCGGGCAGCGCTTCGGCGAGATGGAAGTGTGGGCGCTGGAAGCCTACGGCGCCGCCTACATCCTGCAGGAGCTGCTGACGGCCAAGTCCGACGACGTTTACGGGCGCACCAAGATTTACGAGGCCATCGTCAAGGGTGAAGCCGCCATCGAACCGGGCGTGCCCGAGTCGTTCAACGTGTTGATCCGCGAGCTGCAGTCGCTGTGTCTCGATGTCGAGCTCATCAAGACCGGCGAGAAGAAGCCGATCGCGGTCGCCGCCGCGGACTAGCCGGTTTTTCAACCGGGCACCGACTCCCACGGTGCACCGGCAAGGAGAGGGACCAGTTCCGGGAACTGAGAAGTGGGAGCGCACCGGCCGGCGCACAGGCCGCCTCAAAACGGAGGTCGCTTTGTACCGTTCAAGCCCGTTCGAGATGCAGAACACCATCCCCGACTTCGACGCCATCCGCATCATGGTGGCGTCGCCGGAGAAAATCCGCAGCTGGTCGCACGGCGAGGTCACCAAGCCGGAGACCATCAACTACCGCACCTTCAAGCCGGAGCGCGACGGCCTGTTCTGCGCCCGCATCTTCGGCCCGGTGACCGACTGGGAGTGCCTGTGCGGCAAGTACAAGCGCATGAAGCACCGCGGGGTCATCTGCGATAAGTGCGGCGTCGAAGTCACGCTCTCCAAGGTGCGGCGCGAACGCCTGGGCCACATCGAGCTGGCCTCACCCTGCTCCCACGTGTGGTTCTTCAAGGGTCTGCCGTCGCGCATCGGACACCTGCTCGACATCTCGCTGCGCGACCTGGAGTCGGTGCTCTACTTCGAGGCCTACGTGGTGGTCGAGGTCGGCGAAGCCCCGGTGAAAGAGCGCGAGATCATCAAGGAAGAGCCCAAGTACCGCGAGCTCGACCAGCAGCACCGGCCCTCCGGCTTCCGCGCCATGATGGGGGCCGAGGCCATCAAGGAACTGCTGAAGCGCGTCGAGGTGGAGGAGCTTTCCGGCGAACTGCGCGAAAAGATGAAGCACGAGGCCTCGCTGCAGAAGCGGCTCAAGTACGCCAAGCGGCTCAAAGTGGTCGAGGCCTTCCGGCGGAGCGGCAACAAGCCGCACTGGATGATCCTCGACGTCATCCCCGTGATCCCCCCGGAGCTGCGCCCGCTGGTGCCGCTCGATGGCGGCCGCTTCGCCACCTCCGACCTGAACGACCTGTATCGCCGCGTCATCAACCGCAACAACCGGCTGAAGAAGCTGATGGACCTGCACGCCCCCGAGGTCATCGTGCGCAACGAAAAGCGCATGCTGCAGGAGGCGGTGGACGCGCTCTTCGACAACGGCCGCCGCGGCCGCGTGCTGCGCGGCGCCAACAACCGCCCGCTCAAGTCGCTTTCCGACACCCTCAAGGGCAAGCAGGGCCGCTTCCGCCAGAACCTGCTGGGCAAGCGCGTCGACTACTCCGGCCGCTCCGTCATCGTGGTCGGCCCCGAGCTCAAGCTGCACCAGTGCGGCCTGCCCAAGAAGATGGCGCTGGAGCTGTTCAAGCCCTTCATCTATCACCGCCTGGAGCAGACCGGCCACTGCACCACCATCAAGCAGGCCAAGGAAATGGTGGAGATGCAGGAACCCGTGGTGTGGGACATCCTGGAAGAGGTGATCAAGGACCACCCCGTCCTGCTCAACCGCGCTCCCACCCTCCACCGCCTGGGCATCCAGGCCTTCGAGCCGGTGCTGGTGGAAGGCAAGGCGATCAAGATCCACCCCCTGGTCTGCACCGCGTTCAACGCCGACTTCGACGGCGACCAGATGGCGGTGCACATCCCGCTCTCCCCCGAGGCGCAGGTGGAAGCCAGCGTCCTCATGCTGAGCTCGCACAACATCCTGTCGCCGGCCTCGGGGCAGCCCATCACCGTCCCCACCCAGGACATGGTGCTCGGTCTCTACTACCTGACCAAGGCCAAGCCCCGCGCCAAGGGCGAGGGCCGCGCCTTCGCCAACATCGACGAGGTCCTGCTGGCGCTGGAAGGGGGCGCGGTGGAGACCCTTACCCCCATCCGCCTGCGCTACAGCGGCGAAGTGCTGGACCTGACCCAGGCCTACGATGACCAGGACGTGCTGCACACCGACCTGCAGCAGTTCAACCGGCAGTTCATCAAGACCACGGTGGGGCGCGCCATCCTGAACGACCACCTCCCCGAGGGCATGCCGTTCATCAACGGCCTGCTCAAGAAGAAGGGCGTCGGCCAGCTGGTGAACTACACCTACCTGCGCTTCGGGCTGGAAGTCACCGTGCGCATGCTCGACCGCATCAAGGAACTCGGCTTCCGCTTCGCCACCCGCGCCGGCCTCTCCATCGGGCTCGACGACATGGTCATCCCCGAGCACAAGAAGACGCTGGTGCGCGAGGCCGAAAAGCAGGTGGTCAGCGTCCAGCAGCAGTACCTGGACGGCGCCATCACCAACGGCGAGCGCTACAACAAGGTGGTCGAAATCTGGTCGGCGGTCACCGAGAAGGTCGCCGACGAGATGTTCAGCGTCATGCAGGAACTGGACAAGGCCGGCACCCTCAACCCCATTTACGTCATGGCCGACTCCGGCGCCCGCGGCTCCAAGCAGCAGATTCGCCAGCTCAGCGGCATGCGCGGCCTCATGGCCAAGCCTTCGGGCGAAATCATCGAGACCCCCATCACCGCCAACTTCCGCGAAGGCCTGAACGTGCTGGAGTACTTCATCTCCACCCACGGCGCGCGCAAGGGCCTGGCCGATACGGCGCTCAAGACCGCCGACTCCGGCTACCTCACCCGCCGCCTGGTGGACGTGGCCCAGGACGTCATCGTCAGCGAGCCGGACTGCGGCACGGTCGACGGCATCTACGTCGGCTCCATCGTCGAGTCGGGGGAGATCATCGAGCCCATGCGCGACCGCATCGTCGGCCGCGTCTCGCTGGAGAAGATCAAGGACTACGAGGGCAGCATCATCGTCGACATCAACCAGGAAATCACCGAGGAACTCGCCTCCTCCATCCAGGCGGCCGGCATCGAGCGGGTGAAGATCCGCTCCGTGCTGACCTGCGAGTCGAAGCGCGGCGTCTGCGTCATGTGCTACGGCCGCAACCTGGCTTCCGGACGCCTGGTCGAACTGGGCGAAGCCACGGGCGTGATCGCGGCGCAGTCCATCGGCGAGCCCGGCACGCAGCTGACCATGCGCACCTTCCACATCGGTGGCACCGCCTCGCGGGTGAGCGAGCAGTCGCGCCTCGAGGCCAAGAACAACGGCGCCGTGAAATTCATCGCCCTCCAGACCGTGCGCTCCAAGACCGGCGACCTGGTGGTGATGAACCGTAACGGCTCCATCGCCGTGGTCGACGACCGCGGGCGCGAGCGCGAGCGCTACTCCGTGGTCTACGGCGCCAAGCTCAAGGTCGAAGAACTGGCGCAGGTCGCCATGGGCCAGGTGCTGGTCGAATGGGACCCCTACACCTTCGCCATCCTCACCGAAATCGGCGGCACGGTGCAGTTCAAGGACCTCGCCGAGGGCCTCACCCTGCACGAGGAAGTGGACGAGGTCACCGGCCTCTCGCGCTGGGTGGTCAGCGACTCCCCCGACGAGAAGCGGCAGCCGACCATCGTCATCAAGGGCTCCAAGGGCAGCCGCCGCTACCTGATGCCGTCGCGCGCCCACCTCATGGTGCAGGACGGCGACACCACGTTCCCCGGCGACGTCCTGGCCAAGATCCCGCGCGAGACCACCAAGACCAAGGACATCACCGGCGGCCTGCCGCGCGTGGTCGAACTCTTCGAGGCCCGCAAGCCGCGCGAGACGGCGGTCATCAGCGAGATCGATGGCACCGTCAAGTTCGGCGAGATTGCCAAGGGCATGCGCAAGATCCAGGTCACCGCCGACAACGGCACGGAGAAGGAGTACTCGGTGCCGCGCGGCGTCCACGTCAACGTGCAGGAAGGCGAGCGCGTGCGCGCCGGCGAGCCGCTCATGGACGGCCCGCTCAACCCCCACGACATCCTCGCCGTGCTCGGCGAAAAGGAGCTGCAGCGCTACCTGGTGGACGAGATCCAGGAGGTCTACCGCCTGCAGGGCGTCAACATCTCCGACAAGCACATCGAGGTCATCGTGCGCCAGATGATGCGCTGGGTGAAGGTCGAGGACGTGGGCGACACCTCGTTCCTGCTGGAGCAGCAGATTGACAAGTTCCGCTTCCGCGAGGAAAACGAGCGCGTCATCCAGTCCGGCGGCCGCCCCGCCACGGGACGCCCGCTGCTGCTGGGCATCACCAAGGCGTCGCTCTCCACCGAGTCGTTCATTTCGGCGGCGTCGTTCCAGGAGACCACGCGCGTGCTCACCGAAGCCTCTATCCAGGGCGCGGTAGACCACCTGCGCGGCCTCAAGGAGAACGTCATCGTCGGCCGCCTCATCCCCGCCGGCACCGGCATGGAGTTCTACCGCAACGTCCGCCTGGCGCCGGAGCTGGAAGAGGCGGCGCAGCGGGTCCAGGAAGAGGTCCGGCACGAGTACGAGGAGGCCGAACGCGCCCTGGAGATGATGCGCCAGGAAGGCGAGACCGAAGAGCTGACCACGGAGTAACCAACCCAACGTTCTATAGCCCGGCCGCCCTCGGCCGGGCTTTTCCGGTTCCGGCGGCTGCCGTTGCCTCGCCTCCCGCTGCCAAGTAAGCTACGATTCTGGGGCTGCGGAGGTGTGGGGTCGCGGCCCGCGCGGCGAAGCGAGTGACGGATGCTCCATTTCCTCAGGTTGCTGAAGCGCGCCCTGGTGCGCGGCTTCGAAGACGACATCTTCGGCATCGCCAAGGGCGCCGCTTATTCCAGCATTCTCACCCTGTTCCCGGCGCTGCTGGTGCTGGCCTCGGTGCTGGCCGCGCTGCACAAGACGCGGGCCTTTCTGTCGCAATTGGGATATGCCGTGGGCCACATCCTGCCGCAGGGCACGGCGGCCACCGCCCTCCACTACTTCGAAAACCGCCAGCAGCGCCCGGTTGCGGTCCTCGTCACCACCAGCCTCATCACCTGGTGGACGGCCTCGGGCATCATGATGTCGTGGATGGAGGGCTTCCTGCACGCCTACCGGTTGCCCCGGGCCTGGGGGCTGGTGAAAGCGCGCTGCATCGCGCTCGGGCTGGTCATCCTGTCGCTGCTGCCGCTCGCGTTCGCCTCGGCGCTGGTGGCGCTGGGCGCGCAGATCGAAAACTGGATGGTCCTGCAGAGTGCGGGGGTGGTGCCCCGCGCCTACATCTGGATGGTGTGGACGGCGCTGCGCTGGCTGCTGGCTTCCCTCACCAGCATCGCGGTGATTGCCGTCATCTACCACTTTGCCGTGCCGCGGACGCAGCCGTGGCACAGCGTGCTGCCGGGGGCCGTCCTCGCCACCGCCTTCTGGTTTCCCGCCACCCTCGGCTTCGGCTGGTACCTGACGCACCTGGCCGAATACGACGTGATCTACGGCTCGCTGGGCGTGGCCATTGCGCTGCTGGTGTGGACGTTTATCATTTCTCTCATCGTGCTGTTCGGAGCGGAATGCAACGCGCTGCTGTTTCCGCGCGCCGTAGGCGAGGCGGAAGTCAAGGCCAAGGAGGCGCAGGCACAGGCATGACGTCACGCCCGGCGGAGCAACCCGCGGTGCCGCTGCGCCGCGCTAAGATCGTCTGCACCATCGGCCCGGCGAGTCACACGGAAGCGATGCTGCGCGACCTGATGCGCGCCGGCATGGACGTGGCGCGCCTCAACTTCTCCCACGGCACCCACGCCGAGCACGCACGACTCATCGCGCGCCTGCGCCAGGTTGCCGCCAGCGAACGCCGCACCATCTGCGTGCTGCAGGACCTGCAGGGGCCGAAGATCCGCACCGGGCGCCTGCGCGCGCACACCCCGGTGGCGCTGCAGCCGGGGTCGCGCGTCACCATCACGCCGCGCGACATCCCCGGCACCCCCACCCTGATCGCCACCACCTTCGCCACGCTGGCGCGCGACGTGCGGCCGGGGTCGCGCATCCTGCTCTCCGACGGACTCATCGAACTGCGGGTGCGCCGCGTGCAGGGCGCCGACGTCGAGTGCGAGGTCATCAACGGCGGCCTGCTGCGCGAGCACCAGGGCATCAACCTGCCGGGCACCCGCATCCGCGTGCCGTCGCTGACGGAGAAGGACGAAAAGGATCTCGACTTCGGCGTGGAGCACGGGGTGGACGTGATTGCCGTGTCGTTCGTGCGCAGCGCCGACGACGTGCGCGCCGCCAAGCGCCGCGTGCTCGCCCACCCGGGCGACGTGCCGGTCATCGCCAAGCTGGAAAAGCCGGAGGCCATCGAGCACCTGGAAGAAATCCTCGAGGCCGCCGACGGCGTCATGGTGGCGCGCGGCGACCTGGGCGTCGAGCTCCCCCCGGAGCGCGTCCCCATCATCCAGAAGCGCATCATCCAGCGCGCCATGGCGTGGCGCAAGCCGGTGATCACCGCCACCCAGATGCTCGAATCCATGGTCGAAAACCCGCGCCCCACGCGCGCCGAGGCCAGCGACGTCGCCAACGCCATCTTCGACGGCACCGATGCCGTCATGCTCTCGGCCGAAACCGCCAGCGGCAAATATCCGCGCGAGGCCGTGGCCATGATGGCGCGCATCCTGGTCGAGACCGAGCAGCACATGACCGAGCTGTGGCCGCAGCGGCGCCGCGACCGCGGCCCGCTCTCCATCGCCGAAACCATCTGCGAGGCCGTCGCCCACGCCGCCCTCGACCTCGACATGCGCGCCATCGCCGTCTATACCCAAACCGGGCGTACCGCGCTCCTCATCTCCAAGTACCGCCCCAAACCGGTGATCTACTCCTTCAGCAACGACCCCGCGGTGTGCAACCGCGGCAACCTCTGGTGGGGTGTCCGCCCGCTGCAGACGCAGACCTCCCTCTCCGTCGAGGAGATGGTGCAGCATGCGGAAGCACGCCTGCGCGCGGAGCAGGTGCTGAAGACCGGCGACGTGGTCGGGGTGGTGGCCGGGACCCAGCGGGGCGCGGGCTCCACCAACTTCATGCGCCTGCACGTCGTAGGCCCGCCCAACGGCGGCGGTAAGCTCCCGCGCCGCCGGCACGGCGGCTAACCCCCTTATTCGGTACGTCGCGTCGCGCCGCGGAAACCAAAGCAAAAGCCCGGCCGCCGATGGCCGGGCTAGCTGGGCTCTTGCCCAAGCGGTTACTTCTTCGTTTCCGTTCCCGGGGCCGCTTTCGCCGCTTTCGTTACTTTGCCTTCCATCACCGTCTTCCACGTCGCGCCACCGTCGTCCGACATGTCGAACTTCATGCTGTAGGCGGTGGGCGAGTCCTCGTGGATGGTGAACTTGTTCTTGTACGTCTTGCCCTTCATGGTCGAGTCGTTGGTCCACGTCCAGTCCGCGCCGTTTACCGTGCCCGCGGAGTCTTCCGCTTCCCCCATGCTGTTCACGGCATGGTAGGTGTACATCTTCTTGTCCGCGTCGTAGCCGAAGACGGCCAGCTCTCGTATCGGCATGCCGCCCATGGATGTATCGCCGCGGCTCACCAGGAAAAACTTCCCGGCAAACCACTCATTGTGTTCTTTGCCGCTGAACTTGCCGGCGGGACCAAAAGCGCTCGCCTCCAGGGTGCCCGCGGAAGTCCAGTCGCCCGCGAAGTAGGCCAGGCGCTTGAGTTCCGGCGCCGGCTGGGGCATCTGGGGAGCGCCTGCGGCGGGCGCTTTCTTTGCGGGCGCCGCTGCCTTCTTCGCCGGCGCAGCGGCCGGCTTCTTTGCCTGATCGGTTTGCGCTGCGGCCAGTGCCAGCAGCGCGAAAACACATAAAGTCATGCTTGCGAGTTTTCGCATGTTTCCTCCGAGAGGTGTTCTAAAGCGGCGCCATGATAGCAGTTGGGCCCGCTTGCGGCCACGGCGAAAAGTACCCGCCGCAGGCACGGCACAGCTCAGTGCACCCAGCGGTCCTTGCCGCTGGGGTCATCGTCCCGCTCTGGGCCGCGATACTTGCCCTGCTCGTCGAAGTGAGGCGTTTCGCGCCCCTGGCGCCGCATGTAGACCTGGAACTTGCGGGCAGCGCGGCGGCGCTTCCAGCGGTAGTAGCGGTCGCGCAGGTTCGACCAGCCGCCGGGCAGCGCCCGCGTCAGCGAGCGGGCACGCGCAAACTTCACGTACAGGTAGCCGAACAGCAGCCCGCCAAGATGCGCCAGGTTGGCGACCCCGCCGGTATCCTGTAGCGCGCCCGCGATCGCGATGAAGATGAGGATCGCGATCATGTACTTCGCCTTGATGCTGAAGGGCAGCGGGAACATGTACATTTCCTGCTCCCCGTAGATCATCCCAAACGCCATCAGAATGCCGTACACGCCGCCGGAGGCGCCGACCGTGGGGATCAGGGTCTGCAAGGCCACCCTGCTGACCAGCGGCACCGCGGGGAAAAACTGGAAGAGCGCGAGTCCCACGTAGGCGATCGCGAGGGTGGTCACGGCCGCGGCCAGCACGCAGTAGACGTAAAACTCCAGGAAGCGCCGCGACCCCCAGGTGCCCTCGATCATGCCCCCGAACATCCACAGCGAGAGCATGTTGAAGAGCAGGTGGAAGAGGCCGGCATGCAGCAGGGAATACGTCAGCAACTGCCACACCCAGCCGTGGACCACGGCGGTGGGCACCAGGCCGAACACCGGGGTGACGTAGCGCGCGGCATCCGGCGCCAGTCCGCCCAGCAGCGCCACCAGCAGGAACACCCCCGCATTGCCGATGACCAGCCACTTCACCGCGCGTGTAAAGGGCGGAAAGCTGAGCGACATGGTGCGATACGAACGCGGCATAGTGAGGGTAGTGCCCGAAGCTTCTAGAACGGCGGCCGCGCCGGCGGCGTGGCGTCGGCGGGGCGCGCATCATACGTGGCCGGACGCTCGCGGTTCGGCCGCGGCATCACCGCCAGGCTGCGATGTCCGGCCTGGTCCACGGCGCGCACCGCGAACACCACGTTGTCCTTGGACGGGTCCAGCGTGGCCCGTGTGGCGTCCACCACCTGCTGTACGTGCTCCCAGTCGGGCGCGGTGGTCTCGCGCCACAAGACTTCGTAGCTCGCCACGCGGCCGCCGGGCGACGCCTCCCAGCTCAGCGTCGTGGTGTTGCCGGGGGCGCGCATGTCAATCCGCACGTTGGCCGGGGGCGCTGGCGCCGAGGCCAACGCCGCCAGCGTCGCCGCATTCAGCCGCGCCACCCGGGCCACGTAGTTGAAGTCCACGAACTTGAGCAGGTCGCCGTACTCCACCCCGCTTTCCGTGCGCACAATCTGGTGCTGGTGGTGCAGGTCCTCGCGAAACTCGGTGAAGCGCACCGCCGCGAAGCCTTCCTTGTTGAACGAGGTGTGGTCGCCGCCGCGGCCAAAGCGGTCGGCACGAAACACCAGCAGGGGGCGGAACGCCGGCAGGGTGTAGGTGCGCGCCACGTCCGCGATGTAGCGCGCCAGTTGCCGCGAGGGCGAATCGTTCTCCCAGCCGTAGCGGCGAATGGTGGTCACCTGCTGCGACGTCGCCGCCAGCGGCATGCCCTCCGAGAAAACGCGCACGGCGCGCGGGTTTTGCCCGGTGTCGCCGGGGGTGCGGTTGCCGCCGACGATGTCGTTGTTCAGCACCGCCAGCAGCGCCCACTTCTCGTCCTTGGCCACTTTGGCCAGGTGCGCGCTGCCGTTGAGCCCCTGCTCCTCGCCCGGCACGGTCAGAAAAATGATGGTGGCGGGAAACTTGTACTGGCTGAGCACGCGCGCGCACTCCAGGCTGACGGCGGTGCCGCTGGCATCGTCGTTCGCGCCCGGCGCCTCCGGCGAGAAGTCGGACATGGTGCGGTTGGTGGCCTGCGTCTCCTCCGGGGTCACGGTCTCGGCGGCAGCTGCCGTGTTGCTGGGAAACGCCACCGAATCGTAATGGCCGGTGACCAGGTAGATGTGCTTCGCGCTCTCGGGATCGGCGCCGCGCAGCACCGCGTACGCGTTGACCAGCTCGGTCGGCTGGTTGATGCGGCCGCCGGCAGGCTGGATGAAGCTGTCGGTCTTCACCTCGAGGCAGCCGCCGCAGGCCTGCGCATAGCGCTCGAACTCGGCGCGGATCCACTCGCGCGCCGCCACCACTCCCTCGCCCTTCTCGGCCAGCGACGGGTCGTTGACCGAAAGCGTGTGCCGGGTGCGGAAGCTCACCAGCTTCTCGATGATCTGGCGCACCCGCTCCGCCGAGATCTTCTTGAGCGCAGCCGCGATCTGCGCATCTGCCGGGGCCGCGGGGATGCCGGCGGCGGCGTGGCCCGCGCCCGCAGGCGCCGCATTGGGCTTAGGAGACGCGGGCTGGGTCTGAGCCGCCAGCCCCGAGGCCAACACCAGGAGGGCAATCCACAGGGTTCGTGTGCGCATAGTGGAATTCCGCAGCGCCCTGCTGTCTGGACTTGACGCTGCCCGGAAGAGAATCTAAATATTAGCAGGTGCCCGGCCAGGTTGGCAGCGGGAGCCGGTGGCGCGGGCGGGTCCCAGGAGGCCTGGATGGTGCTTTGTCCCGAATGCGAAGCTGACCTCGACATCGAAGACGGCGAGGTCGATGAAGGCGAGGTCGTCTCCTGTCCGGATTGCGGCCGGGACTACGAGGTGGTGACCGCCAATCCGCTGGAGCTGAATCCCATCGCCGATGATGAGGATGAAGAGGAAGAAGAAGAGGAGCAGGAAGACGGCGACTTTTCCTGATCTCCGCTCCGTCGCCACCCCGCTGCGTGGCGGCGCGTGGGCGTGGGTGGCCGCGCTTCTGCTGGGCACACTCGCGGCCGCCGCGGCCGCGCCCGGCGACCCGCAGAAACCCGCGAAAAAAGAGGCGCCGCGCTATGCCCTGATCTTCGGCACCGTGTACGGCCCCGACGATCGTCCCCTATACGGCGTGCCCATCAAGGTGCGGCGCGCCGACCAGAAGAACGCCAGGTGGGAGCTGATGTCGGACCATCGCGGCGAGTTCGCGCAGCGCGTCCCGCCCGGGCCCGCCGACTACATCGTCTGGGCCGACCTCAAGCTCCCGAAGCAATACCGGAGGTCGCCGCCGCCGCCCGCCGCGCCGGGTGAGCGCCCGGGCCGCGAGGTCAAGGTCCATGTCGAATATGATGAACGCATCGACATCGGGCTGCATCTAACCCAGTAGCAGCAGCGGGAGGCCTGGCATGAGATTGCGCGTCGCCATTTCGGTGTTTCTGCTGCTGGTGGGTTTGGCCGCCGCCCAGCGCGACAAGAACCAGCCGCCACTGCGCTCCCTGCAAGGGCAGGTGATGGGGCACGGCGACGCACCGCTGGCGGATGCCATCGTCCACCTGAAGAACACCCGGACGCTGGCGGTGCGCAGCTTTATCACCAGGGCCGACGGGCAGTACCAGTTCAACTCGCTCACGCCCAACGTGAACTACGAGGTCTACGCGCAGAACAGGGACGGCAAGAAGAGCGACACCAAGACGCTCAGCGCCTTCGATTCGCGCGCCAAGGCGCGCATCGACCTGCATATCGACACCCGGTAATCAGCCTGCCTTGCGGGTGGCCGCCAGCAGCCCTGCCTGTTCCAGCTCCGCTTTCAGTTCCGCCTCGCTGGGCGCGATCAGGCGGTAGACCTCTTGCCCGACGGTGAACTCGACCGCCGGGTGCGCCGCTTGCCGTGCTGCCAGTGCTTCACGCGCGCCGCGGCTGCGGGGTCGTGGTCGAGGTTGATCGCCAGCGTACCAGAAACAAGAAGGCCGCCCCACCGGGCGGCCTCCTGCTCAGTTTTCGAACTCTTACGATGGCTCGTTGCCGGCCTTCTTCCAGCCCACCAGCTCGCCCAGAGTGCTGGTGGCGCTCGAGGCCGGGTGCTTGTAGGCCTCGACGTCGGCGCGGCTGGCTTCTTCGCCCACCGCGCGCAGGCTCAGCCCGACCTTCTTTTCTTCCGGATTCATCTTGATGATCTTGAACTCGAACTCCTGGCCCGGCTCCAGTTTCATCCCATGTCCGGTTTCATCCACCGCTTCCGAGTTGTGGCACAGCGCCTCGACGCCTTCGGCGATCTCGACGAACGCGCCAAAACTGGCCACGCGCAGCACCTTGCCGTGCACGATGTCGCCGGCGCGATGCTGCTGGAAGAACGTCTCCCAGACGTCCGGCTGCAGCTGCTTGACGCCCAGCGAGAGGCGCCGGTGCTCGGGCTCGATGGCCAGCACCATGGCCTTCACCTTGTCGCCCTTCTTCAGCACCTCGGAAGGATGCTTCACGCGCTTGGTCCAGCTCAGGTTGCTGACGTGCACCAGCCCATCGATGCCGTCTTCGATCTCGATGAAGGCGCCGAAGTCGGTCAGGTTGCGCACCCGCCCTTCCACCGTCGAACCCACCGGGTACTTGCCCTGCAGCGACTCCCAGGGGTTGGCCTCGAGCTGCTTCAGGCCGAGCGAAATGCGGCGGTCGCCGGGATTGACATTCAGTACCACGGTTTCCACCTGGTCGCCGACGTTCACCAGCTTGGAGGGATGCTTGACGCGCTTCGACCACGTCATTTCGCTGACGTGCACCAGGCCCTCGATGCCCTGTTCCAGCTCGACGAACGCGCCGTAGTCGGTCACGCTGATGACCCGCCCCTTGACCTTCGCGCCCACCGGGTAGCGCTCGGCGGCGTCGAGCCACGGGTCGGGGGTAAGCTGCTTGAAGCCCAGGGAGACGCGCTGCTTATCCTTGTCGAACTTCAGCACCTTGACCTGGATCTGGTCGCCGACCTGCACCAGGTCGCGCGGGTGCGTGAGGCGCCCCCACGACATGTCGGTGATGTGCAGCAAGCCGTCAATGCCGCCCAGATCGACGAACGCGCCGTACTCGGTCAGGTTCTTCACCGTGCCGGTCAGGTTGGCGCCTTCGTGGAGCAGCTCCAGGGTCTTGGCGCGCTTTTCGCCGACTTCCTCTTCCACCAGCTGCTTGCGCGAGACCACCACGTTGCCGCGCTTCTTGTTCAGCTTGATGACGCGGACTTCGATCTCCTGCCCCTTGAAGCCGTCGAGATTGCGCACCGGGCGCACGTCCACCTGCGAGCCGGGCAGGAAGGCGCGGGCGCCGAGAATGTCGACGTTCAGGCCGCCCTTCACGCGGTCGATCACGCGGCCCTTGATGGCCGACTTCTCGTTGTAGGCTTTCTCGATCTCGTCCCAGGCGCGCACCCGCGCGGCTTTCTGGTGTGAGAGCTTGGTGTGGCCCTCTTCCGTCTCGCCACGCTCCACCATGACCGTGATTTCGTCGCCGGGCTGGAAGGTGACGTTGCCCTCGTGGTCCTTGACCTCGGCGATGGGCACCAGGCCTTCGCTCTTGGCGCCGAAGTCCACGACCACGTGGTCGGTCGTGATCTTCACCACGGTGCCGCGGATGACGTGGTCCTCCGTGACCTGCGGCTCGTTGTCCGGCGTGGAGTAGCTCTCCAGCAGGGTAGCGAAATCCTCGCTGCCCTCCTTGGGGCTCCCCTCCTTGGGAGGCTCGCGGTGCTCGGCGGCCGGCGCGGTTGGCGGCTGCGTTTCGGCAGCGGCGGTGGTGGGCTGAGGTTCGGGGCTGGCCTGGGTTTCAGGCGCGGGTTGTTCGTGAGTGGCGGTTTCGTTGGGCAAGGCGGTTCCTGTGTTCGGATCCAGCAAAGCGGATTTCCCACCGCGGCGTGACGCCACCCGGAGCACGGGCGCGAGAATGTCAGCGGGTGCAATGCCCGTGTCGCTTAACCCAGATAGAGCCTGCGTGAACGCTCGGACTCCCGGAGGGAACAACAGCGGGCTAGAAAACCCAGTCGGCCGGATCTCTGACGAGAATTCACGTCAAAGACTCTTTAGACTATAACAACCGGCGGAATGGGGTGTCAAACGCGGGTTGCGGGTTGCCCCATCCTCGTGGCAGCCGGTTTTAGGGCGGCAAAAGGGGGGGCGCCCGGCGGCCTTCGGCAAGCCCCACCCGTAGGCGGTCGCACGCGGGACGTTGCAAGTTCACGCTCCACGTCTGAAACTGTGGTCATGGAACATCTCTTCACCCCCTGGCGCTACCAGTACATCACCAGCGCGGACCAGGCCACGGGCTGCCTCTTCTGTGAGCTGCTGGCAAGCCATGACGACGCCGCGGCGCACATCGTGTATCGCGGAGAGCTTTGCTTCGTGGTGCTGAATGCCTTTCCCTACACCTCGGGACACGTCATGATCGCGCCCTACCAGCACCTGGCCGAGCTGGCGCAGCTTCCGCGCGCCGCGGCCGACGAGATGATGGCGCTCACCCAGCGGCTGGAGACGGTGCTGCGCGCGCTTTATCGCCCCGACGGCATTAACCTGGGCATGAACCTTGGCAAGGCCGCCGGGGCGGGGGTGGCAGGACACCTCCACATGCACGTGCTGCCGCGCTGGGTGGCGGATGCGAACTTCATGACCACGGTAGGAGAAACGCGGCTGCTGCCGGAGGCGCTGGAGACGACGTATCGGCGGATGAAAGAAGTGTTTGGCGCCTAGCCGCAGCACTTGGCCCTCGGGTCGGCCTTGGCCACGACTCTCGACGGCCAAATGCCAAGTGCCAAATGCCAACTGCCAACCGCTAGCTCTTCCCCAACAGTTCGAGCAATTTCTTTTCGTCGAGCACGGCGACACCCAGCTCGCGGGCCTGGTCGAGCTTGGAGCCGGGCTCGGCGCCGGCGACGACGTAGTCGGTCTTCTTGCTGACCGAGCCGGAGACCTTGCCGCCGGCGGCCTCGATCATCTTCTTCGCTTCGTCGCGCGAGTAATGCGGCAGCGTGCCGGTGAGCACGAAAGTCTTGCCGGCGAGCTGCGTGCCGCGCTTTTTCTTTTCGCCGCGCATGCGCAGGCCAAGCTTCTCCAGCTCCTTCACCAGCTTGACGTTTTTCGGCTCGTCAAAGAATTCGCGGATGCTGGCCGAAACCCGTGGCCCGACTTCGCTGACCTCGGTCAGCTCCTCGGCACTGGCGCTCATCAGCGCCTCCATGGCGCCGAAGTGCTCCGCCAGCAGCTCGGCGGTGCGCTCGCCGACAAAGCGGATGCCGAGTCCGTGGATGACGCGCTCCAGCGGCAGCCGCTTGGAGCTCTCGATCTCGTCGAGCACGTTCTGCGCCGACTTTTCGCCCATGCGCTCCAGGCCGAGGAGCTGCTCTTTGGTGAGCGCGTAAATGTCGGCCACGTCCTTCACCAAGCGGCGGTCGCAGAGCTGGTTGACCAGCGCCTCCCCCATGCCCTCGATGTTCAGGATGCCGCGCGACGCCCAGTGCAGAATGGATTCGCGCAGCTTGGCAGGGCAGTTGGCGTTGACGCAGCGATGGTCGGCCTCGTCCTCGGCGCGCACCACGTGCCCCCCGCACTCCGGGCAGCGTGCCGGCATGTGGAATTCGCGCGTCCCGCGCGGCTTGTCCTCGACCACCTTGACGACCTTCGGGATGACGTCGCCGCCGCGCTCCACCAGCACCCAGTCGCCGATGCGCACCCCCAGGCGCTCGATTTCGTCCAGGTTGTGCAGCGTGGCGCGGCTTACCGTGGTGCCGCCGATGGGTACCGGCGTGAGGTGCGCCACCGGCGTCAGCTTCCCGGTGCGCCCCACCTGCGGCACGATGTCCTCGATCTGGGTCACCCCGGAGCGTGCGGCGTACTTGTAGGCGATGGCCCAGCGCGGAGCGCGCCCGGTGAAGCCCAGCTCGCGCTGCACCGCCGTGCTGTTCACCTTGATCACGATGCCGTCGATCTCGTAGGGGAGCGCGTCGCGCTTGCCCTCCCACTCGCGAATGAAGGCGAGCATCTCCTCGACGCCGCGCACCCGCCGGTGGTTGGGGTTGACCTTGAAACCCGCGGCGGAGAGGGCTTCGAGCGTCTCCGCGTGGCGGTCGCAATACGTGCGCCCCTCCGCCAGCAGCAGGTACGTGAAGTAGTCGAGGCGGCGCAGCGCGGTGATGCTGGGATCGAGCACGCGCACCGCGCCGGCGGCGGCGTTGCGGGGGTTGGCAAAGCGCGGCAGGCTTTGCCCCTCGCGCTCCTCGTTCATGCGCAGGAAGGCGGCGCGCGGCATGATGATCTCGCCGCGCACCTCGAAGGCGGCCGGCAGTCCGGCGCGCCGCAGCGTGGCCGCGGCTACCGAGAGCGGCACCGAGCGGATGGTGCGGACGTTGGCGGTGACCTCTTCGCCGACGGCGCCGTCGCCGCGGGTGATGGCGCGGTCGAGGACGGCGGCGGAGTTCTTCCCCTTGGCGGAGCGATACCCCAGCGCCAGCGACATGCCGTCGAGCTTGAGTTCGCAGACGTAGTCGACGTCGTCGCGGCCGGCGAGTTCGCGCACGCGACGCTCCCACGCCCGTAGCTCCTCTTCGTTGTACGCGTTGTCGAGCGAGAGCATGGGCGAGCTGTGCGCGGCCTTCACCAGGCCCTCGCGGGGCTTGCCGCCTACCCGCTGCGTGGGGGAATCGGGCGTGACCAGCGCGGGATATTCAGCCTCGAGCTCGCCGCAGCTCGTTCATAAGCACGTCGAACTGGGCGTCCGTGATCTCAGGGTCATTGAGCACGTAGTAGCGGTGCTCGTGGTAGCGGATCTGCTCGCGCAAGGCGTCCACGCGGCGCGCGATCTGGGAGGCCGTGGGCATCGCCAGAGATTATAGGTGCCGCTGACGAAAGCTCACCACGAAGACACGAAGGCACGAAGAGATTTACATTCGCACTTCGTGTCTTCGTGACTTCGTGGTGAAATCCTGTCTATGGACGGATTGAGACGCGTCGCGCTGCTCTACAACCCGGCCGCGGGGCCGCGTCGCGGGCGGCGGCAGGCGCAAGTGGAAGCCGCGGCCGCGGAGCTGCGCGCCGCCGGCGTGGCAGCGGAGCTGGTGGCCACCACCGCGCCGGGTTCCGCCGGCCAGCAGGCGCTAGACGCGATTGCCGCCGGCTGCGAGGTGATCGTGGTCTGCGGCGGCGATGGCACCGTCCACGATGCCCTGCAAGGCATGGTGGCGGCGGGCACGCGCGTGCCGCTGGGGGTCATCCCGCTGGGTACAGGCAACGGACTGGCGGCCGAACTCGGCATACCGCGAAATCCCGCGGCGGCGGCGCGTTACCTGCTGGCCTTGCGCACCTGCCGCATCGCCGTGGGGCGGGCGGAGTGGACCACCACGCCCGGCGCTACCGCCGCCCGCTACTTCATCATCAGCGCGGGCGCGGGCGCGGATGCGGAGCTGTTCTACCGGCTGGGCGCGGAAACCAAGGCGCGCCACGGACTCGCGGCCTACTATGCGCACGCCTTGCGCCTGTTCTGGACGCACTCGTTCATGCCGCTGGAGGTGGAATTCCGCGTCAGCGGGCAGGCGGAGCCGCGCCGCGAGGTGGTGGCGCAACTGCTCGCCGGGCGTATTGATCGTTTTGGCGGACTGGTGAGCCGGCTGACCCCCGGGGCCTCACTGCGCAGCGCCGAGATGCGCCTGGTGCTGTTTCACAGCCCTCGCCGCTGGCCCATCCTGCAACACGCCACCGCCGCCGTGTTGCGCCGGGCGTGGCAGGTGCCCTCGATCGAGATCGTTTCCGCGACCGAGGTGAATTGCCGTGTGCTGCCGGAGGCGGCCGCGCTGCCGGCGGTCTGGCCGCGGACGCGGCGGGCGGCGCGCGTCCACACCCAGGCCGATGGCGAGCTGCTGGGCGGCCCCCCGCTTCGCCTCACCATGGTGCCGGACGCGCTGACCCTGCTGATGTGAGCCTGATGGCGCGGGAGGTCGGTCGCAACCTGAAACTGCAACGTGGAACTTGAAACCTTGTTAGATTAGACGGCTTGGATCCCCTTACCCATCTGCTCACCGGCGCCTGCCTGGCGCGCACCGGACTGAACCGGACCTCCGGCTTGGCCACCGCCGTCCTGGTGATCTCCGCTGAGATCGCCGACCTGGACATGCTGATCGGCATGGCAGGGCCGGTGACCGGGTTCGCACACCATCGCGGCTTCACCCACGCCTTTATCGGAGTGCCGCTGGACGTGGCGGCCACGCTGCTGCTGGTCTGGCTGTGGCGCCGCTGGCGCCAGCCCCAGCCCCTGCCGCCGCGCGCCGCCGATGACGACCACATCCCGCCCCCGCCCCCGCCCCCGCCGCGCTGGGGCGTGCTGGCCCTGCTGGCCTGTCTGGGGGCCCTCAGCCATCTGCTGCTCGACTTCACCAACGCCTACGGGCTGCGCCCCTTCCTGCCGTTTTCGTGGCGCTGGTACCACTGGGACATCGTTCCCATCGTCGACCCGGTCATCCTGCTGGTGCTGGTGTGCGGGCTGGCGCTGCCCTTCCTGTTTGGCCTGATCCAGGAGGAAATCGGGGCGCGGCGCTCGCGCGGCCGGGCGGGGGCAACGGTGGCGCTCCTCCTCCTGGTCACAATCTGGGGGGTGCGCGACTTCTATCACCGGCGCGCGGTGATTGCGCTCAGCGTCCTCACCTACGAAGGCGAAGACCCCATCCGCGCTTCGGCCTTCCCCTACGAGATCACGCCCTTCACCTGGCACGGCGTCATCGAGACCGAGAGCCGCTTCGCGACCATGCACGTGGACACCCTGGCCGGCGAGGTCGACCCGGACCGGCACGCGCGCACCTACTACAAGCCCGAGGAAACCGAGGTAACGCACGCGGCCAAGGGCATGCAACTGGGCCGGGTCTACCTGGATTGGGCCGACTATCCCTACACCAGCGCCGACCAGCCGGCGCCGGACCTGTGGCGGGTGCGGTTCGTCGACTTGCGCTATCTGTACCTGGAGCAAACCGAGTCACCGCTGGGCGGCGTCGTCCTGCTGGACCGCGAGTTGCACGAGACCGCGGAGTCGTTTGGCAGCCTCTTCCGCCGCCGCGAGGGCATGCCGGGCGGCGGCCGCCGCCGGTGAATGCTTGACGCGGCCCCGCGGCTCACAGAAAATAAGAGTTTCCGGGATCGGCGGCGCGGGTCGCGGCCGCTGGGGGAACGAGGTGATCATGTTGGCCTACCTGTACGTCGTGCTCGCGGTGGTGGTGCGCTTCCTGCCGCATCCGCTGAACTTCACCCCGGTGGGGGCGTCGCTGCTCTTCTTCGGAGCGCGCCGGCCGCTGCGGCAGATGTGGATTCCGGTGGCGCTGCTGGCCGCCGCCGACGTCGTACTCACGCGCAGGTACGGCTATTCGTTCGGCGCCGACTACCTGATCACCTGGGCCTGGTATGCCGGCGCGGTGGCGCTGGGCTCGCTGCTGCGCACCAAGGTCAACCTCCCCCGCCTGGTGGGGGCGTCGCTCGCGCTCTCCGTTTCTTTCTTTGTGCTCAGCAACCTCGCGGTGTGGGCCTCGGGCGCGATGTATCCGCTGACGGGGCCGGGCCTGGTGACCTGCTACGTCGCCGCGCTGCCCTTCTTCCGCAACACGCTGGCGGGCGACCTGGTATTTACCGGAGTGGCTTTCGGGCTGCCCGTGCTCAGCCACCTGCTGCGGCCGCGCACCGCCGCGGTGTGAGGCCGCGGTTTTTTCGCGAGGGCCGGCCCGGCGCCGGCCCTTTTCTATTGCAGCACTGCCGCAGCGCGGAATCACCAAATGGAAAGGGATGAGGGAACCAGGAATGTCCGCAACCTCCGCCATCCGCTACCGGAGTGACGTTCGTCCCGACGCCGCGGTCATTGCCGCGCTCTACCGGGCCGCGCCCTTGTTTCGTCCGGTGGACGACGTGGCCCGCATTGCCGCGATGTACGCGGGCGCCAACGTGGTGCTGACCGCGTGGCAGGACGAAACCCTGGTGGGCATCCTGCGCGGCTGGACCGACGGCGCCTACGACGGCTACGTCTGCGACCTGGCCGTGCTGCCCGAATTCCAGAGGCTGGGCGTGGGCCGCGAACTGCTCGCCCGGGCGCTGGCGATGGATCCGCAGATCCAGTGGGTCCTGCGGGCCTCGAAGATCGCGGCCGACTACTACGCCCACCTCGGCTGGCAGCCGATCGAGAATGGCTGGTTCTGGCCGCGGGCGCAGTGAGAGTCGCCCCCCACAGCCGGCCCGCTCAGGATGGCCATGGTTCCCGCAACTACTGCCGCACCACCTGCCCGCCTTTCATGACGAACTTGACGCGCTCCAGGGTGGTGACGTCCTGCAGCGGGTCGCCTTCGACGCCGATCAGGTCGGCGAACTTCCCGGGCTCCAGCGCGCCGACCCGGTCGCTCCACCCCAGCAGGTCGGCGGCGCTCAAAGTGGCGGACTGGATGGCCTGCAGTGGCGTCATTCCCATCTTCACGTACACCGCAAACTGGCGCGCGTTGAGGCCGTGCGGGTAGACGGCGGCGTCGGTGCCGAAGGCGATCTTCACCCCCGCCCGCACCGCGTGCGCCATGTTGTCGAACGAAACCTTGGCAACCTCTTCTTCCTTGCGCCGGTAGAAGTCGGGCATGCCGATCTTGTCCATGTTCTCCATCAGCCACTGGTTCAGGTAGATGGTGGGGACCATGTAGGTAGCGTTGCGCTTGAGGGTGGCGATGCCTTCGTCGTCGATGTAGGTGCCATGCTCGACGGAATCCACGCCCGCCTCCGAGGCTAGGCGGATGCCCTCGCCGCCATGCGCGTGCGCCGCCACCTTGCGGCCCAGGCGGTGCGCGTCGGCGACGATCGCTTTCATTTCTTCCAGCGTGTATTGCGAGGCCTTGGGATCGTCGCCTTTGGAGAGCACGCCGCCGGTGGCGCAGATTTTGATGACATCGGCGCCGTACTTGATGACCTCGCGCACCTTGCGTTGCACCGCGGCGATGCCGTCGGCCACGCCTTCGGCGGAATAGTTGAAGGCCGGCGGCAGCAGGTTCGTGTCACAGTGGCCGCCGGTGATGCCCAGCGCCGGCCCGCTGACCAGCATGCGCGGCCCGGGAACGTCGCCGGCATTGATGGCGTCGCGTAGCGCGACGTCCGCGTAACCGTTGGCGCCGACGTTGCGCACCGTGGTGAAACCCGCCTCCAGCGTGATCTTCGCGTACTTGGCGCCGTACAGCGCCTCGCGCGGCGCCGAGATCCCCAGCTCCTGGTAGCCGAAGTGGTAGGGATCGCCGGTGAGGTGCGTGTGGACGTCAATGAGGCCGGGCAGCACCGTCAGGCTGGGCAGGTTGATGAGGCGCGAGGAGCCGGTCGGGCCCGGGTTGCCCACGGCCACGATCTTGTCTCCCTCGATCACGATCGCCTGCCCGGTCAGGTAGCGCCCGGTCTTGACGTCGAGGATGCGGCCGGGAAGGACCACGACGCGTTGCGGCGGCGCCGCCTGGGCGCCGGCGACACTCGCGAACAGGAGTGCGAATAGCACCCACGCCAGTGTTTGTTTCATCATCGTTTTCATAAGAAGTGTCATCCTGAGGACGCGCCCTTTGCGGCCGAAGGATCCCGCGGCTCCTTACCTGCCGATGCATTTCCAGGCTCTCTGGCCACGTCATCCTGCAAAACGAGCTTTTTCGCCTCCCGCAGCTGTCGTTCCGCGTCGCGAATCGCTTCGCCGGGTAACGCCATGGGCCGACCCCAGTTTCTTGCCAAGTCTTGCCAGCGCGGGTTCTGACTTTCGATCAACGCGACCTTCTTGGCGCGGGTCCAACCTTCCAGCCGCCGTTCGCGGGTGACGGCGTCAATCGGCTCGGCATGGCGCTCGAAATACACCAAACGCGTGCAACCGTACTTCTTGGTGAAGCCTGCGATCAGACCCTCTTTGTGCTGCCACACGCGACGCTGAAGATCACATGTCGAGCCAATGTACAGCGTGCCACTTGGACTCGCCATGATGTACACGCAATACCAGACGTTGTCGTCGAAAAGGTTCATACGACACCGCTGCGCCAGCAGTCCCGGGATCCTTCGTCGCCATGCTCCTCAGGATGACAACGTAAAAGTGTTTATTTCATCATCGTTTTCACAAGAAGCGTCATCCTGAGGGCGCGCCTTTTGCGGCCGAAGGATCCAGCGGCTGCTTACCTGCCCGTGCATTCCCAGGCTTCCTGGCCACGTCATCCTGCAAAACGAGCTTTTTCGCCTCCCGCATACGGCGTCATTGCGCCAGCAGTCTCGGGATCCTTCGTCGCCACGCTCCTGACAACGTAAGAGTGTTTATTTCATCGTCGTTTTCACAAGAAGCGTCATCCTGAGGACGCGCCCTTTGCGGCCGAAGGATCCCGCGGATGCTTACCTGCCGATGCATTCCCAGGCTTTCTGGCCACGTCATCCTGCAAAACGAGCTTTTTCGCCTCCCGCATACGGCGTCATTGCGCCAACAGTCTCGGGATCCTTCGTCGCCACGCTCCTGACAACGTAAGAGTGTTTGTTTCATCATCGTTTTCATAAGAAGTGTCATCCTGAGGACGCGCCCTTTGCGGCCGAAGGATCCCGCGGCTCCTTACCTGCCGATGCATTTCCAGGCTTTCTGGCCACGTCATCTTGCAAAACGAGCTTCGCCTCCCGCAGCCATCCTTCGTCGCCACGCTCCTCAGGATGACAACGTAAAGGAGTATTCGCTCACTCCTGCTCTCCCTCTCCCGCTGTGCCCGGGCGCCGCGGTTGCGGCGGCGCCTCGCGGCCGACGTCGAGGTGGTTCCAGTTCAGGAGCGCGTTGAAGACGAGGAAGTAGCTGCCCCCGGTCTCGTCGCGCCACATGGGGTTGTTGGAGAAGAGCACCACGTGGCCTTTGCCGTGGGGCGCGTCAATGACCGCAGGGCGCTCCCCGACTTCGCTGCCGCCCTCCATCATGCCGCTGAGCAGCAGGTTGGTGGCCGGGGCAAACCGCACGACGACACGCGGCCACTGGTCGCGTGGCGGGAGCGTGTTGCGCACGAACTCCATCTGCTCTTCCGGAATGTAAAGCTCCTGCTCGCGCGGGGAGCGGCGCGGCTCGCGTTCCGGGGCGACGTACTGGCGTCCCTGGATAACGTCGGGATCGGTCGCGGTGCCACGCCCGCTGGCGCGGCCACCACCGGTCGCCGCGGCGGCCAGGGCCGCAGCGCCGCCGCCACCGCCACCGCCACCTCCGCCGCCGGCGCTCACGCGGAAGACCGGCCCGTCGTGGAAGTAGACGTAGAGCGAGCTTTCGTAGCCGTAGGCAATGGGGCTGCCCTTGTCCTCGATGTTGGTGAGCACCACGCTGCCCGGGGCCTGCAGCTGGCGGGTCTCGGCGATCGAGACCATGTCGGTCATGCCGCCGTTCACCGGCAGCGCCGCCGAAGCGGTGACGGCGATCATCAGCCCGCCGTCGTTGACGAATTTCTCCAGGTTCATCAGGCCGGAGTAGCCGAGGCCGCCGCGCATGTCGTCGGTGGAATCAATCCCCGGGGCGACCAGGTTCGGCGTCTCCGGCGTGTTCTTCCAGGCCATGGGGGTACCGCGCATGGGAATGCCGCGCAGGATGGCGGCCAGGCCGCCGCCGAAGCCGCCCGCCGGGGGCAGGACGATGGCGTCGAAACGGTCGCGCAGGTTCGGCATCTCGCGGATGGTGGTGTCGGCGAGGTAGGTGTAGGGGATTTTCAGGTTGTCGAAGGCGATGCGGAACCAGCCGTCGTTCTGCGTGTTCTGCCAGCCATGCACGATGGCGATGCGCGGCGTGGCCAGCGGATGCGTCTTGACGGTAGGGGCGGCCGTCGCAGCGGTGACGGTGAGGCCCAGGTCGCGCGCGGCCGCGGCCAGGTCGCTGCCGGCGGCGTTGCGGATGATGAAGCTGCCGGCGTGGAATTTCTTGCCGGCGGCTTCAAACGGCGCTTCGGCGGCCTCCATGGCCACGTTGGCGAGGCGGAAGCGGAAGGCTGCCAGCGCGTTGTCGGCGGTATGGTCGATGAGCAGGACGCTGCCCTCGCCCCTCACCCCGCCCTCCACCTTCACCACCTCCACTTTGTCCATGGGGGCATCGAGGATGGCAGTGTCCATGACGCGCGTGGTCTTGACGTTGCGCAGCGCCCCCAACGTCCAGCCGGTGTCGTCGTAGGAGCGCGGGTCGCGAGAGTTGTAGAACTCGGTGTCGAGCATCATGTCGGCCATGCGGCTGTAGGGCTGGTCCATGCGGACCACGTAGCTGCCGGCGGGGAAGACCACCTCGCGGGGTGCGGCCGCCTCGCCGCCACGGGCGCCACGTGGCGCCTGGCCCCCGGCGGCCTCACCCGGCGCCTGCTCGCCTTGCGGCGGACGCCGGCGCGGCGCTTCGCCCGCGGCAGCGTCGTCGGTCGCCCGCGCTGCCGGGGCGGCGGGCTGCGGCTCGCGCGCCATGACGCGGATTTCTTTCTGCGCGCGCTGCACCTCGATGCCCTGCGCCCGCAGCAGGTTCAAGAGCCGCGCCTGCTCGCCGGGACGCGTGTCGTCGGCGGGAAAGACCCAGGCGGCCGGGCCCTCACGACGCGCCTTCTCCACCGAGCGGCGGCCCTTCAGATAGAAGTTGTAGAGGAACTGCTGCCCGTTCTCGGCGACGTTGTGCAGGGCGAAGAGCAGCGCGCTCTGCTGCATGTTGCAGTTGTTGCGCGCCGACCACATCACCTTGGCCAGCGGCGGGTTGGGGCGGAACCATTCGCGACTGGTCTGGGTGGCGCCCAGGGTGCGCTCCCGGGTATCCGCGCCGCCGTTGCCGAAGGTCTCGTAGAAGCGCCCGATGGAGTTGTGCCCGTTGGCCAGGTAGAACATGTAGTTCGGCGCCCAGCCGTCGTAGAAGCCGTGCGTCCACACCCCGATGACGCCGCGCTTCGTCATCTCCTGGATTTCGTAGTAGGCCATCTCCTGCCATTCGCTGATGGTGACCGGATCGAGCCACGGGTTGTACGGCCCGGTTCCGGTGGAGATGTAGATGTAGGGCACCGACTCGTGCAGGTCGTGGAAGACGGTGGCGTGCCAGTCGAGGAAGGCGTTCAGCATGTTGCGCGAGAGGGCGAGGGCGAGGGTCATGCCGTCGCGGTTGTTGTCGTGGGCGACGTAGTGTCCCCACCAGGTGAGGGGCAGCGGGTTGGCGTCCGGGTGCTTCTTGCGGAACATGTAGACATCGACTTCGCGGTCGCGGCCATCCACCTCGGTGACCGGCGTGAGCAGCACGATGGCGTCTTTGCGGATCTTCTGGATGAAGGGCGTATCTTCGACCGCCAGCCGGTAGGCGAGCTCCATCAGCATCTCGGGGGAGCCGGTCTCGGGCGAATGGATGGAGCCCGACGCCCAGTAAAACGGCTTGCCTTGCGCAATCAGCGCCTGCGCCTCGGCGTCGCTCAGGCCGCGCGGGTCGGCGAGCTTGGCGGTGATCTGCTTGTACTTGTCCAGGTTGCGGATGTTGGCCTCGTCGCTGACGGCGACGATCAGCATCTCGCGCCCTTCCTCGCTCTTGCCGATGGAGAACACCTTGACCCGCGGCGACTTCGACTCCAGCAGCCGCATGTAGGCGTTGATCTCGGCCACGTGGTCCAGCACGTTCGGCTCCCCGATGATGTGGTGCAGGAAAGCGTCGGGCGCCGGCACACAGGTGCTGAACGGGAGATGGTCCACCAGCTCGGTGGTGAAGGTGGGCGCGGTGGTGTACTGCTTGATCTTGGCGTCGTATTCGGGATACGGCCGCACCTGGCAGGCGCCGGCGGCCGTGCCCGCCTTGGGTGCCGCCGCGGGCTTGCCCTGGGCCGCCAACGCCGAGGCCGCCAGCACCGCGGCCATAAAGGTACCGACGAGGAAGAGACGCATCGCTGCGCGCATGTTTCGCCCCTGAGATGAAGTTGAGCGCGCGCATTATAGCAGCGCGCTCGCTCCACGCTGGTCCAAGGTTGAAGGCATAGAATCGCAGCGGCTGGTGTGACCCCTGGAGGATTGGCATGCTCTGGTGGTGGCTATGGCGACTGAGGGCGACTTACCCCCAGATTCGGCGCAGAGCTGCACAACGGATTGGCGAGTCAGGGAAGCGAAGCGCACAGGCCCTCGAAGCCTTGCAGCTTCTGCTGACAGACCCGGAGGTAGGTGACACCGCGCTCCGAAGCTTCTGCCAGCTGGGTGGGGTTGACGACCTGCTCAAGTTGGCGGACCACGAGCTTGCCTGGGTGCGCGCCGGTGTAGCACGGCAGCTGGGCTGGTGGGCCACTCGCGATCAGCGGGCTGCGGAAGCCCTCAAGAAACTGCTGCAAGACACGAAGCAGGACGTGCGCATCGCTGCCGGTGAAGCCCTGGCCCAAACAGGCGACGCATCGCTGCGCGCTCTTGCGCGCGAAGCAGAGATCGACCGCCACATGGCAGGACTCGAAGCGCGCTCCGACTGGGCCAGGATGAGCGAATCGGCCGTGGCCCTGGCCCGCCTGGAGGCGAGGCGCGCTCTGCCGCTGCTACTGGCGGCGCTTCGCTACAGCTTTGACTTGGAACGCATGGGCGAAATCTACGAATACGATCGCGACGCCCGCAAGGGGAGCCAATTCTCGGGAGAATTGGCTGCTAGCCTGGAGTCGCAAGGTAGAAAGACGGAGGCGGAGGCCCTGTTGCTTCGGGAATACTCCGCGTGCATGGCTTATCCCTGGGCGAAGACCCAAGAAAGGCTCGACCGCCTCCAGCTGCCTCTTGTGGGTGCAGTGGGCGCGGTTGGCGATGTCACGGCGATAGGATCTCTCATTGCCTTGCCGATCGAAGGCTTGGGCGCGCTCCAGCAAGCGCGGGACGAGGCGCTGGCCAACATCAGGGGAGCGGCTGCGGTGCAAGAGTATTCACGCCTGCTGGAGCAGAGCATCGATGGACGCGTTTGGAAAGTTGGTTACCTGGCAGCCCAGACGCTAGGCCGGCTCCAGGATGTCGCGGCCACGCCAGCCCTGGTCAAGGCGCTCAACACGCTGCTTGCAAGGCGCGACCCGAACCTGCTTTCCGAGGTGGTGTGCGCCTTGGGCCGGGTAGGAGACGAACGGGCGGTGGAGCCGTTGATCCGGGTGGTCACTGACCCGCAGTTTGATCCCGAACAAGCCCGCTCAAGTATGGCCAACCACGAACTCACCCAGATGAGGGCAGGGGCCAACCTCGGCTTGCGGAGAATCACAAGCCAGGAACTGTTCGACCCCTCCGCATGGAAGGCCTGGTGGGAAAGCGATGCCAGCAAGCCTTGGCGTGCCGCCAGTTGACATGGTGAAATTCCCAGACGGAGATGAAAGGCCGGCAAGCACCTGCGTTATCTGCGCCGTGGCGCGTGGCCGCCCGCTGGTCAATCCTTGGAAACTCCGATAAAATAAAGCTTTAGCTACCCAGGTTGTGATCGTTTCTGGAGTCTTCTGTCATGGCACAAGTCTGCGACATCTGCGGCAAAAAGCCGCAGTTCGGCAACAACATCAGCCACGCGCACAACGTCACCAAGCGGCGCTGGAACATCAACCTGCGCCCGGTGAAGGCGCGCGTAAGCGGCGCCACCAGGCGCCTGCGCGTGTGCACCAACTGCCTCAAGAGCGGCAAAGTCACCAAGGCGTAGCCCCTTTTTTCACCACCAGGACACGCAGCCGAGTGCGCCCTTGCGCCACCGCGTCGCGGGCTTCGTGGTGACAGCCTCCCCGTCGCCGCGTTAGGCTGTTCGGGCTCCACCAGGACACGAACACCATGCTGCGAACCGTTGGTCTTCTCTTCCTCCTGCTGCTGGCTGGCGCGGCTGTCGCCCAGACGCCCACGCCCGCGCTCCTGGTCCTCAACAAAGGCGCAAACGAACTGGCCATCGTCGATCCGGTGGCGATGAAGGTGGTGGCCCGGGTGCCCGTCGGGGAAGGGCCGCACGAGGTCACGGTGACGGCCGACGGCAAGCTGGCCATCGTGGGCAACTACGGCACCGGCCCCGCGCCTGGGCGCACGCTCTCCGTCATTGATATTGCCGCGCAGAAGGAGCTGCGGCGCGTCGATCTCGGGGCGCTGCGCCGCCCGCACGGCCTGGCGGAAAACGCCGGCAAGATCTATTTCACCGCCGAGCAGAACAGGCTGATCGGGCGCTATGACCCGCAGAGCAACACCGTCGACTGGCTGATGGGCACGGGCCAGAACACCACCCACATGGTGGTGCTGACCCGCGACGGCGCCAAGATCTTCACCGCCAACATCGGCTCCGACTCCGTCACCGCTTTCGAGCAGCGGGGTGCGCAGTGGCAGGCCACGAACATTCCCGTCGGCAAAGGCCCGGAGGCGATTGACCTGGCGCCCGACGGCCGCGAAGTCTGGACGGCGCACTCCCAGGACGGCGGCGTCTCCATCATCGACGTCGCCAGCCGGCAGGTGAAGCAGGTGCTGGCGCTGGGCACTAAGCGCTCCAACCGGCTGAAGTTCACGCCTGACGGCAGTCGCGTGCTGATCTCTGACCTGGGCGGCGGCGAAGTCCTCGTGCTCGATGCGGCCACGCGCAAAGAGATCAAGCGCATCCCGACCGGAGGCCAGCCGGAAGGCATCCTGGTGGCGCCCGATGGCGCCCGCGCCTACATCGCGCTGGCCGAGGCCGGGGTGGTCGCGGTGCTGGACCTGAAGACGCTGGAGATCACCGGCAAGATTCCCAGCGGCCCCAACTGCGACGGCATGGCGTGGGCAGCGCCGCAGGCGGCATCCAAGTGAGTGGTGAGGAGAACGACATGGCTGCGATTCCTGAGCAATATCTCGACCTGTTCCAGAAGCCGGCGTTCGCCAGCCTGGCGACGCTGATGCCCGGCGGGGCGCCGCAGGTGACCCCGGTGTGGGTGGACTACGACGGCCAGCACCTGATCGTGAACTCCGTCAAGGGGCGGCAGAAAGACCGCAACCTGCGCCGCGAACCCCGGGTCTCGCTCGCCATCATGGACCCGGCCAACCCCTACCGCTACGTCGAGATTCGCGGCCGCGTGGTGGAGGTGACGGAGCAGGGCGCGCGCGACCACATCGACAAGATGGCGAAAAAGTATCTCGGGCAGGACAAGTACCCCTTCGCCCAGCCGGGCGAGGTGCGGGTGCTCTACAAGATCGTGCCTGAGCGCGCGCAGGGCATTGCGATAACGGTTCCGCTTTCGTAAGGGCGCGGCTTCAGCCGCGCCGCACTCCGCACACCCGCCGGTGCTGGGCGAGGATGAAGTTGTCGGTCATGCCGGCGAGGTAGTCGCAGACCACGCGCGGCAGCGGCTCGTGCTTCGCCTTGGCCTGGTAGCTTGCCGGCAGGGTCTCGGGATGCGCCAGCCAGCGCTCGAAGAGCTCCCCCACCACGCGCTCAGCCTCGTCTTTTTCCGGGCGCAGCGCTGCGCTGAAGTACAAGCGCTCGTAGAGAAAGGTCTTGGCCTGGGAGCGCTCACGCTCGACGTCGTCGCCAAAGGCGGCGAGCCGCCCCGGGTGCCGCCGCACTTCGTCGAGACTCGCGATCTGCGCCTGCGCCAGGCGCTGCCGCGTGCTCTCGATCAGGTCGGTCACCATGCGGTCGAGCATGCGCTTGAGCGCCTCGTTGAACTTCAGCTTTTCCGCCGCCCGCGGATGCCGCTGCTCGGCCTCGCGGTAGAAACGC
This sequence comes from Terriglobia bacterium, assembly GCA_963739375.1. Classification (GTDB taxonomy): domain Bacteria; phylum Acidobacteriota; class Terriglobia; order Terriglobales; family Acidobacteriaceae; genus CAVUAF01. The sequence goes on along the minus strand of CAVUAF010000015.1, from coordinate 139,095 downwards.
GCGAAGATCGGGACATGCTCCGAGATTTCGCTGCGCTGCAGGAGGCGCGCTTCGCGGCCGTCGTCGAGGTCGGCGGTGTTGTAGGCGATCTCGTCGGCGAAATCGATGAGCTGCGCTTCCAGCGGCGGGCGCTGGTCGAGCAGGTACTCGGCCAGCTGCGGAAAGTCGCGCTCACTCCAATCGCGCGAGTGCTTGATGATGCCTTCGCGCACTTCGAAGGTCAGGTTGAGGCCGGGGAAACCGGCGTAACGCGTCTCGAAGCTCTCCACCGTGCGCAGCGCGTGCAGGTTGTGGTCGAAAACGTCCCCGTGGGCGCGCATGCAGGCGTCGAGCGCCTTTTCGCCGGCGTGCCCGAAGGGCGGATGCCCGATGTCGTGCACCAGCGCCAGCGCTTCCACCAGGTCTTCGTTCAGCCCCAGCTGCTGCGCGATGGTGCGCGCAATCTGCGCCACCTCGATGGTGTGGGTCAGGCGGGTGCGGAAGTGGTCGGAGTAGCGGCGGGTGAAGACCTGCGTCTTGTTTTCCAGGCGGCGGAAGCAGCGCGCGTGGATCACGCGGTCGCGGTCGCGCTGGAAGTCGTTGCGGTAGGGATGCCGCGGCTCGGCATGCCGCCGCCCGCGCGAATCCTCGACGCGAACGGCATAAGGAGCGAGCATGGCGGGAGTGTAGCAGCAGTCAGGAGGACTCCGGCGTGGACGCCTTCGCAGAAGGCATCCCGAGCGCGCCGGGGTCCCCATCGAGCCCGGGTTTGGCTTGATGGGGTGACAGAGCGAGGGAGCCCTATCGCTGGCAGACGGTCGCGGTCAGGTAGGGGTCCCTCGCTGCGCTCGGGATGTTCTCAGCAGACTACTGCTTGTTGCGATTGTCCGCGCTGCCTTCTTTGGCCAGCTTAACCTTGGCGGACTCCAACTTCTTCTGCACCTTGGCCACGTCGTCCGGGTCGACCTCGGCCGCCACCGACTTGTTCCACTCGTCGAGGGCGCGCTCCCAGTGCGCGGCCGCCTGCTTCAGCCGGCCCGTCTTGCTGAACAGGTCGCCGAGATGGTCCTGGATGGTGCCGTCGTTGCCGATCCGCTCCGAGGCTTTGCGCAGGTTCTCTTCCGCCAGGTCGTAGTTGCCCATCTTGAAATACACCCAGCCCAGGGAATCGAGGTAGGCCCCGTTCTGGGGCTCGAGCTCGACCGCCCGCTTGATGTAGCCCAGGGCCTCCTCCAGCCGCACGCCGCGGTCGGCGAGCATGTAGCCGAGGTAGTTCAGGGCGTTGGCATTGGCGGCGTCGCTGGCCAGCACGCGCTTGAAGGTCTCTTCCGCCTGGTCGAATTTCTTCTGCCGCTCGTACATCGAGCCCAGCAGGAAAGCGACGTAGTCCTTTTCGTCCGCCTTGGAGAGTTCGTCGGCCTTGGCGATGGCCGCCTCCGCCTCCGGCCAGTTCCGCAACCGGCTGTGCACCTGGGCGAGCGCGATCCAGGTGGCGCGATCGTCGGGCCCGCCCTGCAGCAGCCCCTTGATCTGCGCCACCGCCTCCTCGCCCTTGCCGGAATCGGCGAGCTGCCCGGCATAGACCAGCTTGAGCTCCTTGTTCTGCGGCAGTTTGCCCACCGCTTCCGCGGCCACCGCCGTGGCCTGGTTCCACTGCTTGGTGTCGCGATAGGTCTCGATCAGCTGGTCATAGCCGCGGGCGGCGTTTTCCGGGCCCAGGTCGAGGACCTTGCGGAAGCTCTCGATCGCCGGCTGGGTCTTGCCGCTCTCGCGGTAGATGATCCCCAGGCGTTCCAGGAACACGGCGCGATTATTGCGTTCCGACGGAGCGTAGTTGCCGCTCGCCTTGGCGGTGTGCTGCAACAGCGTGTTCAGCGTCTGGATGGCCTCGTCGAAGCGCCCCTGCGCCTCGAAGATGAGGGCGCGCTTATAGGGGACCTCGAGCGAATCCTGCACCAGCCCCTCGGCGCGCTTCAGGGTGTCGAGCGCCGGGTCGAACTTGCCGTCGCGGCGGTAGATTTCGGCGATGTGCAGCTGCGTGTCGGCGTCCTGGGGATCGGCTTCGGCGATGGCCTTGTACTGCGCCAGCGCCGCTTGCGTCTGGCCGTCGTTCAGCAGGTTCTGGGCCAGCCCGCGCAGGGTGTCGAGGTTGTCCTTGTCCTGCTCCAGCGCTTTGCGGTACGACTCGACCGCCTTCTTGTACTCCCGCTGCTGCTCGTAGCTGTTGCCCAGCGTCTGGTAGACCTTGGCGCTGCGCGCGTCTTCGGGAAGCCGGTTCAGGGTTTCCAGCGCGCGCGTGGTGTCGCCTTCTTCGGTGTAAAAAAGGGCGAGGGTGGTGACCGCGTCTTCGCTGCCGGGTTCCAGCGCGACCGCCGCCTTGAACTCCGTTTCCGCCTTCTGCAGATCGTTGTTGACGCGGTAGAGGCGGCCGAGCAGCAGGTGGTCCTCGACGCTCTTGGGGTCGAGGTGCACGATCTGCTCATACTGCTCGATGGCCAGCCGCAGCATCTCCTGCGACTGGGTGCCCGCCTGGGTGTCGCCCAGCGAGCGCAGATAAATCCGCCCCAGCAGCTTGCGTGCTTCCAGGTTGTTGGGGTCCTTCTTGATGATCTCCTGCGCCTCCAGCACGGCATCGCGGATGCGCCCGCCGCGGGCATAGAGATCAGCCAGCGCCGAAGTCAGATAGGGCGACGCGGGGTCGTTCTCGATCGCGATCTTGTATTCCTCGATGGCGCGATTCATGTACTCGGCACGGCCATAGAGCGCCGCCGCCTCCTCGAAGATGTGCGCCAGCGAGGCGTGGTAGTACGCGGCCGCGCGATCCGGCTCTTTGGCGGGGGCGGCGGACGCGGCCGGGTTCGGGGCCGGTGTCGCCGCCGGTTTTCCCGCCTGCGTGCCCGGCGTGGCGTTCTTGCGTGGTGAGGCCTGGCCGCACAACGCCGTCGCGGCGAACAAGAGAATAACTGCAACTGATTTCTTCATCGAACCCCTGCGCCCATAGACACGAGCCTACCCACGATTAGATGCTGGAAGGAGTAGCTGTGTTCCAGACATTGTACCGCCAATAAGGGGAACGGGGCCGCCGCCCGCTTTTGCACGGGGGGATAGCGGCGGACGCCGCCCGGCGCCTAGCGGAAGACCTCGACGGTGCGTCGCGTGGCCGCCGTGAGCTGTGGTCGCACTGCCAGCAGCACCCCGAACCCCACTGCTGCCACCCACCAGACGACGACGGCATACCCGCGCAGCGAGCCCGCGCCGAAGTAGGTGAGCACTCGGCCGCCGGTGAAGGCCGCTTCCAGGGTGAACAAAGTGCAGATCGCGGTCAGCATGTCGAAGCGGACGGCAATCAGGCCGATCGCCGCGGCGACCGCCGCCTCGAAGAAGAGGGCCACGTATTGTGGCTCGAGCGACAGGCCGGCCACGATGTCGTTACTCGTCGCCAGCCGCACTAGGGTGATGGCGAGGATGGCAAACATCGGCCGGGCCGTCACCTTGCGCACCAGGGCCAGCGGCAGCGCGACCCACAGCCAGACATCGAGGAAACTGCCCACGGCCGCTTTTGCCAGATCGGCATAAGCCATGCGCTCGGTCTCGCTCCCGACTACGGCAAACATGCTGATGAGCTTCGGCAGGGGGGCCGCCCAGCGCAACGTGGCCAGGAGCCCCAGTACGGCGCAGACCACCCCGGCCAGCGCCGCTCCCAGGAGCACGCCCCGGAGAATCGCGAATCCCGCCGCCGGTGCGGCGCGCAGCCCGCGACGCAGTTGCGCCAGCGTGGCCAGCGACTCGGGGCGGTTTTGCCGCAGGTAATCGTGCCCCACGATGACCGCCACGTAGTTGGGGACAAAGCTGAAGAGGAACGTAAACACCAGCCCAATCGCGACAATGATCACGCCCATCATCCCGCTGACCGACGGATTCGCCGCCAGGGTGGCCAACTCGGGGGGACGCGGGGAGTAGGGATTGAACGCCAGCAACCGCGGCACCACGACCACGGTCACCACCGCCGCGGCCAGCCACCGCGGCTTCCACAGCTTGCGCAGGAAGAACAGCACGAAGAGCAGGGGGAACACCACCAGGGGCACAAAGTCCCGCCATTCGAACGACGGTGCCGGCATGCGCCAATTCCACGGCGAGGGAATCTCCAGCATAAAGCGCTGGGCGGCGACCAAGTGGTCGCCGTTCATCCACAGACGCAGGCGGCTGCCGTCGCTGGTGCTCCATTCCACTGGCGCCGCCCCGGCCCGCCCGGGAGACTGGTCAGTGGTAATAACCTTTCCTGCATCGCTGCGCCACTCCTTGGCGCCTTCGTCCCAGCGAAACACGGTGGCGGCTGCGGCTTCCACCGGGACGTTGAAGAGCTGCTGCGCGGCCGCTGCGGCCGCGGGCAGCGCGGCCGGCGCCTCGGCTGCCTCGCCTACGGCGCGCGGCGGCAGCAGGAGCGAACGCACGCGCCCCTCGCGGTCAAAGATGGCGAGCGCCCCGCGCGACTCGAACCCCTGCTCGTAGTGGAAGGTCTCGTAGCTGCTGACCACCCAGCCTCCCGCCCATTCCTCGGGGCGGCGGAGTGCGCCGCGAAGTCCGTAATTGAGCACCGCGGCCTGGAACCATGCGGGGCGGATCGCCGCGAGCCGCACCGATTCCGTGTGCTGCGCGGGCAAGATGCCGCCGTTGCGCTGCCACAGGTCGAGGGCGCGCGTGCGCGCCTCCTCCGCCGAACCCGCGGGATGGAACCAGGCGTACGGCAGCAGGCCCGGGAGGAAGGGAGCGCCAAGCGCCGCCAGCACCACGGCCGCCGCCACCAGCACCCAGTCCCGCCGCTGCCAGGTGCGCAATCGCTCCGGCAAATCGGCTCGGAGTTCCGGCGTGACCGCCGCCGACGCCTGCAGCGCGAGCGCCCCGGCCAGTTCCTCCGCGCGCTGGAAGCGCCGCTCCGGCTCGACTTCCAGGCAGCGCATGATGGCCTGCGAAATGTGCTCGGGGACGGTGCTGTCGACCTTGTGCGGCGCCGCCGGCGTGGTGGCGAACACGCGCTTCTCCCCCGGCGGATGCGCCGGTTGCCCGGTGAACACCTCGTAGAGCACCAGCCCGAGCGAGTAGATATCGGAGCGGGCGTCGACGCTGCGCCCCGCGGCCTGTTCCGGCGACATGTACATGGGGGTGCCGGAAATGGTCAGGCCGAGGTCGCCGAGGCTGCCGGAGCGCGCGATGCCGAAATCCATCAGCTTGGCATTGCCCGCGGCGTCGATCATCACGTTTTCCGGCTTCAGGTCGCGATGGATGATGCCCTGCTGGTGCGCCTCGCCGAGCGCGGCGCAAATCTGCTGCGCCACCACCACCGCCTTGCGCAGCGGCAGCCCGCCGAAGCGGTTCACCACGTCGCGCAGGCTGAGCCCGTCGACGAACTCCATGGCGATGACCGCGGTGTCGCGGAAGCGCAGGAGCTCGTACATGCGGCAGACGTTCTTGTGGGTGATCTTGCGCGCCATCCGCAGCTCATCGCGGAAGCGCTCCATCACCCGCGCGTCGGCGGCGATCTGCGGGTTCACCACCTTGAGCGCTACTACGTCGGAGGTTTCGCGGTCGACGGCGCGATACACCACGCCCATGCCGCCGCGCCCTACCTCCGCCTGCAGGTCGTAGCGCTCGGCGAGTTCCGCCGTCTGCTGCGCCGACGTGACCCCGTCGGCGTCCGCCGCCGGCACTTCGCCCATGGTGACGTCGTCGGGCGAGCTCTGGTACGGCACCTTCTCCGGTTGTGATTTCGGGGTATCCATGCGGCGTCGGTTGCGGAAGGTATACGAGCGGAGCGGCGGCGTCAATCGCCTTCCCCGGGAGCGCGCGGCCCGGCCGCCCCTCTAGTGACGGAAGTGGCGGATGCCGGTCAGCACCATGGCCAGGCCGAGCCGGTTGGCGGTGGCGATGACCTCGGCGTCGCGCACTGAGCCCCCGGGCTGGATGATGGCGGTCGCGCCCGCGCGCGCAATCTCTTCGACCCCGTCGGGGAAGGGGAAAAAAGCGTCGGAGGCCGCCACCGTCCCCGCCAGCGGCAGCACCGCCTTCATGGCGCCCAGCTTGCAGGAATCCACGCGGCTCATTTGCCCCGCTCCCACCCCCACCGTCTGCCCGTCGCGGGCATACACGATGGCGTTCGACTTGACATGCTTGCAGATCTTCCACGCGAAGAGCAGCGCGCGCATCTCGGCGGTGCTGGGGGGGCGCTGGCTGACGGCCTTGAGCTCGCTCTCCTCGAGCGGCCGCACGTCCGCATCCTGCAGCAGCAAGCCCCCGGAAACGTGCTTCAGCACCCATTTGTCCTCCGCGGCTGCCACCTCGACCAGGCGCAGGTTCTTCTTGGCCGCGAAAACTTCGCGTGCCTCCGCCGCAAACCCCGGCGCCGCGATCGCTTCCACGAAGAGCTTCACGATCTCCGCGGCGGTCGCGCCGTCCACCTCACCGTTCAGGCCAATCACGCCCCCGAAGGCCGAAACCGGATCGGCGGCCAGCGCCCGCCGGTAGGCTTCCGCCAGGGTCGCTCCGGTGGCGGCGCCGCAGGGATTGGTGTGCTTGATGATGCCGCAGAAGGGAGTGGTGAACTCGCGCGCCAGCTCCCACGCAGCGTCCAGGTCCACCAGGTTGTTGTAGCTCAGTTCCTTGCCCTGGAGCTGGCGGGCGTTGGCGATGCCGCGTCCCGAACCGTCGCTGTAGACGGCGGCCCGCTGGTGCGGGTTCTCGCCGTAGCGCAGCTCGCCGGCCTTGCGCAGATGGAGGCGCAGCGCGGGAGGGAATGCCTCGCCGCTGCGGGTGCCGTCGGCGCCGAGTTGCTCCAGCGTCGCGGCGATCGCGGCATCGTAGGCGGCGGTGGTGGCGAATGCCTGTTGCATCAGGCGCCAGCGCGTGGCGCGCGCCAGCTCGCCGCCCGAGCCCTCCATCTCGTCGGCGATGCCGCCATAGTCGGCGGGCGCGGTCACCACCGCCACGTCCGGCCAGTTCTTGGCCGCCGAGCGCACCATCGCGGGGCCGCCGATGTCGATGTTCTCGATCATCTCGTCGAGCGTCACCCCCGGCTTGGCCGCGGTCTTCTCGAAGGCGTAGAGGTTGACCACCACCATGTCGATGGGGGCGATGCCGTGCTCGGCGACGGCGCGCACGTGCTCGGCGTTGCCGCGGATGTGCAGGATGCCGCCGTGCACGCGCGGATGCAGCGTCTTCACCCGCCCGTCGAGCATTTCGGGGAAGCCGGTGAGGTCGCTGATGTCGCGCACCGCGATGCCGGCGTCGCGCAGCTGCTTCGCGGTGCCGCCGGTGGAGACCAGCTCCACTCCCAGCGCGGCCAGCCGCCGCGCAAAATCAACCAGCCCGGTTTTGTCGGTGACGCTGAGCAGGGCGCGCTGGATTCGGCTCATGGGGGATGGGCGATTCGTATTCGGCTATTGGTACCGCGTCGCGACGGCGAGTGGCAAGAGCTCAATCGCCGACAATAACGACTGGCGAATCAGACTCTTGCCTTCGCCTTCAGCCGCACCTGGCCGTTCTCCACCTCGACGGAATATTCCACCGTGTGGCAGCCGTAGTCTTTGCGGATCTGCTCGGTCTTCTTCTTGACGAAGCTCTTGAAGGAGTCGAAGGCGGCGGGCGCGGTTTCGCCGGCCTGCTTGCGTTTTTCCACCAGCGCGTTGTACAGGGCCTGCACCTGGTCGTGGTCGGCGTCGGCATCGGAGCAGGCGACGCGGAACGGCCCCGCCTCCGCTGCCTCGCCCTCGCGCAGCGCCTCGGCCGCCTGGTGCTCCTCTTCTGTGCGCAGGCCCGCGATGCCCAGCACCGCGTCCTGCGGCCGGCGATAGCCTTCTTCCTTGATCTTCAGCTTCTGCCGCCACAGGTCGCTGAACAGGGCATAGCGCTGCGCGATGGTGTTGTAGCGGAAGCGCTGCGGAAAGGTCAGCTTGCCGCCGGCGTCGCCGTACTTCTTCATCAGCGAGTGGACGCGCCACTCGGTGTCCGTGGGTGGCTTCTTCGAGCCGCCTCCGAAGAAGACGTCGTACTCGATCTTGAGCCGGCGGACCGACTCTTCGAGCTGGTTCAGTTCTTCGTCAACCGTCATGGCGCGCCGCCCCGCGGCGCCCGCACCGCACCGCGAGCGAGGCGGAATATACCACAGCCCGCAGCGCCGCCGCCGTCGTCTTCCACGGCGGCACGGCAAAATTCGCGCTCGGCCCGGCGGCGGAAAAATGGATGCTCAAGATGAAGTAGCCCTCTCTTGAATTTGTCATCCCGAGGCCGCTTTGGGGCCGAGGAACCTGCTTTGCGGCGAAAGAACCAGGTCCCTCGTCGCTCCGCTCCTCGGGATGACAACAAGAACAGACGTTACAACGTGATCGCCCGCGCTACCCGAATGGCCTCGATCTGGTGTAACTCTGCCAGCACTTTCTCCGGAATCGGCTCGTCCACTTCGACCACCGCGCACGCTTCGCGTTGGTCCGGCGGCGCGGCCCGGGCTTCGGCACGGCCCAGCGAGAAGTTCGCGATATTGATGCCGTGCTCGCCCAGCAGCGTGCCCACGCGCCCTACCACGCCCGGCACGTCGCGGTTGCGGAGGAAGAGCAGGTGGCGCCCCAGCGGCGCCTCGATGTCAATGTCGTCGAGCGCCAGCAGCCGCGCCGACGCTCCGTGCAGCACCGTCCCCTTGGCGGTCACCGCCTGCCCGCCGCTTTCCAGGGTGATGGAAATGACGTTGGCGGCGCCGCCGCCGGAAGGCTCCGCCTTCGCGCTCTCGTGCACCCGGATGCCGCGCGCTTCCGCGATGGACGCGGCATTCACCAGGTTCGCCTTGTCGGAGACTGCCTGGCTGAGCACGCCCTTGAGGGCGGCATTGCGCATGAAGTCGTGGCGCCAACCGGCAATGGCGCCGCTGAAGCGCACCGCGATCGCCTCCGGCCGCACCTCCGTCGCCTGCACCAGGAACGACCCCAGCCGCTCCGCTAGCACGATGTACGGCTGCATCGCCGTGTACTCGTCGTAGGAGACCGAGGGCACGTTGACCGCGTTCTGGATGACGCCGCGCGCCAGGTACTCGCGCACCTGTTGCGCGATCTGCACCGCCACCGCCTCCTGCGCCTCGCGCGTCGCGCCGGCGATGTGCGGCGTGCACAAGAGGTTCGGGGCGCCCATCAGCGGGGAGCCCAGGGGCGGCTCCGCGGCGAAGACGTCGAGCGCCGCGCCGCCCACGTGTCCCGAAGCCAGGGCCGCGGCCAGTGCCGCTTCGTCCAGCAGCTCGCCGCGGGCGCAGTTCACGATCCGCACCCCGCGCTTCATCTGCCGGATGGCGGGGAGCGAGATCATGCCGCGGGTCTGCGGGGTGAGCCCGACGTGCAGGGTGAGGTAGTCGGCGCGGGCGTAAACCTCGTCGAGACCGGCGAGCGTGATGCCGGCGTCGCGCGCCACCGCCACCGAGACGTAGGGATCGTGCGCCATCACCTCCATCTGGAAGGCGCGCGCCCGCCGCGCCACCTCCATCCCGATGCGTCCCAGCCCCACGATGCCCAGCGTCTTGCCGCGCAGCTCGGTGCCTTCCAGCGATTTCTTCTCCCACTTGCCGGCGCGGGTGGTGGCATCGGCGCGCGCCAGGTGCCGCGCCAGCGCCAGCATCAGCGCCAGGGTGTGCTCCGCCACCGCCACCGCGTTCGCCCCCGGAGTGTTCAGCACCGCGATGCCGCGGCGCGTCGCCGCTTCCAGGTCGATGTTGTCCACCCCAACGCCGGCGCGGCCGATGACGCGCAGCGCGTGCGCCTGCTCCAGCAGTGCCGCGTCCACCTGCACCGCCGAGCGCACGATCAGCGCGTCCGCCGACTCCAGGTGCTGGGCCAGCTTCCCCGCCACCTGCTCCGGCCCCAGCACGGTCCACGACGGCTCGTCCCGGAAGACCTCCAGGGCGCGCGGCGAGAGCTTTTCGGCAATGACGATTTTCATGAGAGGTTCATTTCACCACGGAGGCACGGAGACACGGAAGAAACGGGGAAGCGGATTCGTTGATTGCCCTTAGTTCTTCTCCGTGCCTCGGTGCCTCCGTGTTGACATCAGCGCTCGGCATAGGCCTGCTGTGCCGCCGCCACTCCTGCGCCAAACTCGACTTTCACGCCCAGCGTGGCCAGCACCTGCTCCAGCGCCGCGATGATGGCGACGGTATCCATGTAATCGAAGTAGCCGAGGTGTGCCACGCGGAAGAGCGCGTTTTTCATGGCCTCGCCCTGCCCGGCGGCAATGACCGCGCCAAAGCGCTCGCGGAACTGCTTCACGATCGCCCCGGCCTCCATCCCCTGCGGCGGACAGATGGCGGTCAGCGCCGCAGCCGGCGCCGCGGGCGCGAACAGCTTGAGTCCCAGCGCGGTGGCCGCCGCGCGCGTCATCGCGGCGGCGCTCTCGGCGTTCTCGATCAGGGCATCGCGGCCCGCCGCGAGGTCGCCGCCCCCGGCCTCCCGCAGGTAATCCAGCGCCGCGCCCAGCGCCGCGATGTGGGCGATCGGCGCCGTGTACGCCGATTCCCCCTTGGCCGCCGCCTCCCGCTCCTGCCGCAGGTCGAAGTAGTAGCGCGGGGTGCGGGTTTCGTCCATGCGCCGCCACGCGCGCTCGCTGACCGCCAGGTACGCCACGCCGGGCGGCGCCATCAGCGCCTTCTGTGACCCGCCGATAATGACGTCCACACCCCACGCGTCCACGTCGAAGCGCGTAGTGCCCAGGCCGGTGATCGCGTCCACGATCAGCAGCGCGTCGCTGCCGCGCAGCAGCCGCGCGATGGCCTCGACGTCGTGCCGTGCGCCGGTGGAGCTTTCCGTCGCCTGCACCAGGACGGCGCGCAACGTTTTTTCTGCTTGCGGCCGCAGCCGCGCGCGCACCGCGTCGAGCGCGAATGTCTCGCCGTAGGGCGCGCTCAGCACGTCCACGGCGCAGCCGAAGGTCTGGGCCAGATCGCGCCAGCGCTCGCCGAATTTGCCGGCCGTCAGCACCAGGACCGGGTCGCCGGGCGAGGTCAGGTTCTGCACCGCGGCTTCCATCGCCCCGGTGCCCGACGACGACAGTACGATCACATCGTTCTTGGTGCCGATGAACGTGGCCAGGCCGGCGAGCACGCGCTGGTAGAGCGCGCGAAAGTCGGCGGTGCGATGGTGCATGTCGGCGGCGGCCATGGCGCGCATCGCCGGCGGCAGCAGCGGCGTGGGGCCGGGAGTGAACAGCCGGTTCTTCTTTAGCATGTCGCTGCGCTCCCCAGCACTGAGCTGAATCGCAGGCCAGTCGTCCAGGGGGTGCGGCGTGCTGGCGGCCGGGCCTGCGGTTGCATATGCGAAGTTACCGCAGAAGCTGCGGGCGGGTCAGAATTTTTGCGCGCCTCGCGCTGCCGCGTCCGTTTCCGGAAGATAGGATTGCGCTTCCCTCGCGGCTGCGATACAGTCCGCCACTGTTCCCCGGGGAGGCAAAGATGCGCCGCTTACTGGCTGTCGGGCTGGTTGTGCTGTTTGCCGTCGCCTGCGGGGCGCAGGCGCACGCGTCGTGCAAGGCCGCGCTGCAGCAGGAAGCGCCGCTGACGCGCGCCCAGCAGTTCTGCTGGTACGGCGCGCAACGCCTGAGCCTGATGCCCTTCGTCACCGCCGCGGGCACCGCCGCCTTCTCGCAATGGCGTGACGAGCCGCCGGAATGGAAGCAGGGCGGCGAAGCTTTCGGCAAGCGCTTTGGCTCCAGCTACGCCGCCGGCGCCGCCGCCGACACCGCACAGCTCCTCACCGACCTCATGCTCAACGAAGACCCGCGCTTCATCACCCTGGGCAAAGGCTCGTTTGCCGCGCGCTTTGCGCACTCGCTCGGCTACACCCTGGTGGCGCGCAACGGCCGCGGACATCGCGAGCTGGCGCTGGGCCGCCTGGCTGGCGCCGCCGCCAGCGGCTTTGTCCCCAACGTCTGGTATCCCATCGAACGCAGCGCCGCGGCCGATGGCGCCGAGCGCATGGGCTACGCCCTGGGCGGCTACGCCTTCAGCAGCCTGCTGGCGGAGTTCAAGCCCGAGCTGCGCCGCTTGTTCCACCGCAAAGCGAAGCCGTAGCTCACCGGCACCCCACCGCCTGCAGGCTGGTCTTCAGTTCGGGGAAACCAGGCGACGCCGTGCTGCTCTCCACCATCACCGTCCGCGACGGCGGCTTGAGGAAGAGGCGGTCGGATCTTGCGATTGGCGATTTGCAGTGATTGCGTTTTCCAATCACCAAATCACTCAATCATCAAATCACCAAATGTTATCGCGGCCACAGCCAGCCAAACGTCCCCGCGGTCAGCAGCCCGTAGATCAGGCCGTCGATCACTTCCTTGAGCGTCGTGCCCCAGGGCTGCCCCTTCCAGATGCCGTTGCTCAGGTTCCCGAGGCCGTAGGCGAGGAAGCCCGCCGTTCCCACGGCGCGGAAGACCGCGCGGTAAGAGTCGCCTGGATCGAGCGTGTGCGCCGCCAGGTAGGCGACGAAGAAGTTGACCACCAGACAGTAGCCGAACCACTGTCCCAGGAACTTCGGCATCTGCGGCACCCCGGTGGCAAAGACGGTCAGGATTCCGTTCGGGCCCTGCTTGTACTTCTCCGCCATTGCCGGGGACTTCATGTCTTTGTGCGTGCAGAAGGGGAACATGTAAACGCCCCGCGTCAGGCCGGCGGCGCGCAGCGCGGGCAGCAGCTTTTCCTCGTCGGGGAGCTGGCGGTAGTCGCCGCGGTGGTAGGTCAGCACCGTGTGCATGATCGCGCTGGCGATGAAGACGATCACGGTCGACAGCAGGATGGGCAGCCACAAAGACATGAGCGAAACCATGCGTGATCTCCTTTGACGGGAACGACCGGCCCCAATCTTGGCGAGCGAGCCTAATGCCTCCGCGCTTCCGGGTCAAGGTCCGAGGGGCTAGACGTTCTCTTACCGCGGAGGCGCGGAGACACGCAGGGTCGGGGTGAGTGAGCGACCCGTTGACTTCCACCCTTTCCAAAAGCAGGGAGCGATGGGACACCCCGGCGGGTCTTGAAACCGCAACTCCTCATGGAGGCCGGCTCTGCGACCCGGAGCAAGGTTGCAGCGCCATTCCAGCGAAGTCGTTGTTATAGTATTTTGACCATTGGGCAAATTTTTACTTGACAACAAAGCGACCCTGGTGTAGCGTAGCAACAAGACTGGGCTTTGGCCCGTGTTCTTTGAAATAAGGTTGAAGCGTGCGGCATCTGCGAATGTGAATCTCTCCCGACGCGATTCGTGTTTCCTTGGTGACGCCTGAGGACGCGCGGCGTGGTCGTTCATCGTCTCGAGGCGGCTCGGGTACCTGGGTCGCCGCTAGACGAGAAGCGCAAGCGAGGCTCGCTTGCGCTTGAGTGAAGGGCACCGGGGCAACCCGACCAATCACTGATACCAACCCACGAGGATTCACGCAATGCATCGCAGAAAACGCGCAGTACGCTTGCTGGGATTGGCGCAGCGGAAAGCTTTCCGTTTGCGTCCGCCCGGCGTATCAGACAGCCCAAGCGGTAGGTCTGCTGCCGTCCTTTCCGGCCATCTCAAGAGGCTGCAGCATTTGGCTGAGCACGACCCGGATTCGCAGTTTTGGGATCTCGCGCAAAAAGCCATTTTGCGGCTCTTGAGGTACGTCGAGAAGAAGGGCTAGCAGATCTACCGCTTTCTCTTAAATTTCTTAAGTTACGGGAGCAGCTTGTGACCTTGGGTACCGCCATCAAGACTATTAGGACCGCCGCAGGAATAAAGCAAAAGGAATTGGCAGGGAAGATCGGCACCACCTCGAATTATCTGTCGCTGGTGGAGCACGACAAGAAGGAGCCAAGCATCTCATTTCTCCGACGCCTAGCGGCCGAGTTGGAAGTGCCGGTGGCGATGTTTTTCCGTGATCACTCCGCACGATCGGACGATCGGGCACGGTTAAGAGATCTAATGGATACATTGGTGAACCTGGAGGGACTTTACGTTGCCGAGCGTCGCGCAAAGCGAAGAAGGGGCAAGCGCCAAGCGGCCTAGGCGCACCTTTGAACCACCCGTTGATGACCTCGCCAAGTTGGCGAAGATCCTCAAGGTATCTGCCCTCGATCTCGCGAGCTTCACCGGGCCACTTGATCGCCGCTACCGCCGAGTGCCACACAGGAAGAAGAGCGGCAAGATACGCCTATTACATGTCCCCGACGCTCCTCTGGCGCTCCTTCAAACAAAGATTAAGGAGCACATCATCGACAAGGCTGCCTTGCCTGATTGGATTCATGGCGGCGTGCGGCACCGTTCAGCGCGCACCAATGCGAAAGTGCACGCCGGGCAACCACTGGTATTTTGCCTCGATGTCCAGGACTTCTATCCGAGTGTTAAGGCCGACCGCGTTAAGGCAGTGTTTATGGCGCTTGGATTCGAAGGCGAGGCGCTCCAATTCTTGGTTCATATCACGACGGTTGACGGGCGGCTTCCACAAGGCACCAGCACCAGCCCAGGTCTAGCCAATCTCACTGCAATCAGCATGGATCGGAGAATAACTGCCTTAGCCGCGAAGCACGGCTTCAAGTACACGCGATTTGTGGACGACTTAACGATCTCCGGGAACCGCCGGCTATGCAACTTTCGCAAGCTCATCCAAAAGATAGTCGAGCAGGAGGGTTTTCGCGCGAACGAGGCAAAGCGGGCGACTATGTCAGGCTCCTCGCGGCAGATCGTGACCGGCATCGTGGTCAATACGAAACCCAACCTTCCGAAAGAAACGCGCAAAGCCATCCGGAAGCAGGTTGGACTCGAACTAATGGCGATGGGTGCGCGATCGAAATCGACCGAAGGCCTGCTCGCGTGGGCGCGATACGTGAACCCAGATTTTGCTCGCTCACTACAACACCCGAGAACGAAGAGAATCAGTAATGAATAGAGTCGTCGTAGATATTGAAACCGTTCCACTTCCGGGTGCTGCGACTTCAGATGAGCAGACAGCAAGCAAGGCTTCGCTAAATGCATTAAGCGGTCGGGTTGCTTGTGTGGGGACCATTCTGCTCGAAGATGATCGGCCAACAAGAGCACTAGCGATCGTTGGTGCTGACGAACGTCACCTGCTAACCCGATTCTGGGATCTTCTGACGCAACACAGAGTTCGGGGTTTTGTCACCCATAACGGCTTCGGCTTCGACATGCCGTTTCTTTGGCGACGTTCTGTGATTAATTCGGTCAAGCCCAGTGTCCCGTTAGATCTCCGCAAGTATAGGACTGACTTCATTTTTGACACGATGGCTATCTGGGCAAATTGGGAATCGAAGTCGTTCGTATCCCTCGATAATCTTGCGTCAGGGCTAGGGATCGGCAACAAGTGTGGTTCAGGGGCGGACGTTGCAGGACTGTGGGATAAGAGAGATTTCACGACGCTAGCCAAATACTGCATGCACGATTGTTGGCTGACATACGCGCTATATCGCCGGATGAATTTCATGCCCTACGTTGGAGAGGATGGGCTGGAGACCTCCATCGAGGTGATAAAGGAAGCAAGCGCGGAAGAGCAACTGGCTCTCTGCAACGCGTAACGGCATCCGTTCTGAGTCGGTGCAAAGCGAACTCAGGCTGAAGCCGTGCTCTCCCGAATAAGGCGTCGGCAAGAGCGCCCGCGCCATACCCGCCACAGAAAAACCCGGCCGAGGCCGGCCGGGCCAGACTTCATTGCAGTTTTCGATCTGCGTTCTCCGCGTTCTCCGCGGTAAGCCCTTACTGAATCAAGCTCCCGTTCTCTTCTTTTTCCTCCGGCGGGATGACCACCGCCGCCGCCACTTTGTCGCCGGCGTCGAGTTGCAGCAGGCGGACGCCCTGGCTGGAGCGCCCGACCTCGCGGATCGAGCGGGTGTCGATGCGGATGATCTTCCCGTAGTGGCTGATGATCATCAGCTCGGAATCTTCGTGCACCAACTGGATGACGCGCACCTTGCCGTTGCGTTCCGTGGTCTTGACGTTGATCACGCCCTTGCCGCCGCGCGACTGCAGGCGGTACTCGTCCACCGGCGTGCGCTTCCCGTAGCCGTTCTCGGTGACCGAGAGCACCAGGTCGCTGACCACCTCGCCGGACTCGTCGATCCCCTCCGCCGCCACGCCTGCCTCGGCCGCCGGCTGCGCCGCGCCCTTCTCCGTGCCGCCATTCGTCTTGCCATTGGGTTTCGGTTTCGGCGTGATGGCCATGCCCACCACGTAGTCCTTCTCCTCCAGGTCCATGCCACGGACGCCGTAGGCGGGACGGCCCATGGGGCGCACGTTCTCTTCGTCGAAGCGGATGGCCATGCCTTCGTGCGAGGCCAGGAAGACGATATGCTGGCCGTCGCTGAGGCGCGCCGCCACCAACTCGTTGCCCTTGTCGATCCCGATGGCGATGATGCCGCGCGACATCACGTTGGAGAAGTCCACCAGCGGCGTCTTCTTGACCGTGCCGTTGCGCGTGGCGAAGAAGACGTACTTCCCGGCTTCCTCCAGGTCGCGCACGTTGAGGATGGCGCGCACGCTCTCCCCCGGCTGCAGCGCCGCCAGGTTCCCGATGTGCTTCCCTTTGCCGGCGGGGCCGACCTCGGGCACCTCGTACACCTTCAGCCAGTAGACGCGGCCGGTGTTGGTGAAGAACAGCAGGTAGGCGTGGGTGGAGGCGATGATCAGGCGCTCGACAAAATCTTCGTCGCGCGTCTTCATGCCCGTGCGGCCGGTGCCGCCGCGCCGCTGCTGCCGGTAGGTGGAAACCGGGGTGCGCTTCAGGTAGCCGGAGTGCGAGAAGGTCACCGCCACCTGCTCGTCGGCGATCAGGTCTTCCAGCTGGATTTCCGCGGTCTCGTCCAGGATCTGGGTGCGGCGCTCGTCGCCGTAGTTCTTCTTGACCTCTTCCAGTTCCTTCACGATGACCCCGCGCAGCTTTTTTTCCGAGGCCAGGATGGCTTCGTACTCGGCGACGCGCTCCAGCACGTCCTTCAGCTCGCTGGAAATTTCGTCGATGGAAAGCCGCGTCAGGCGGTGCAATTGCAGTTCGAGGATGGCGTCGGCCTGGCGCACGGAAAAGCCTTTTTCCGGCTTCTTGCCGCGCCCGAGGGCGACCTCGCTGCGCTTCCCGCTGACGTTCACTTCGATGGTCTTGCCGGCGAAGTAGCCGGTCAGGTTGTCGCGCGCCTCGGCGCGGTTGGCGCTGCCGCGGATGATGGCAATCACGTTGTCGAGGTGGTCCAGCGCCAGCAGGTAGCCTTCCAGGATGTGCTCGCGGTCCCGCGCTCGCGCCAGCAGGAAGGCGGTGCGGCGCCGCACCACGTCCACCCGGTGGTCGATGAAGTGCTGGATGGCCGTGATCAGCCCCATTTCCTTGGGCTGCCCGTTCACCACCGCCAGGAAAATCATGCTGAACGATTCCTGCATGCTGGTGTGCTTGTGCAGCTGGTTGAGGATGATCTGCGGCTCGGCGCCCCGCTTCAGCTCGATCACGATGCGCATGCCCGAGCGGTCGCTCTCGTCGCGGAGGTCGCTGATGTCGTCAATCGTCTTCGCGTTGACCAGCTCGGCGATGCGCTCGATGAGCCGCTTCTTGTTCACCTGGTAGGGAATTTCGGTGACGATGATGGCCTGGCGCTCTTTGGCGAGGCTCTCGATGGCCGCCTTGGCGCGCATCACGAAGCGCCCGCGCCCGGTCTTGTAGGCTTCGGCGATGCCCTGGCGACCGTAGATGTAGGCGCCGGTGGGAAAGTCGGGGCCTTTGACGATCTTCAGGAGCTCGCCCAGCGAGGTCGCGGGATTGTTCACCAGGGTGATGGTGGCGTCGACGATTTCCGTGAGATTGTGCGGCGGAATGTTGGTCGCCATCCCCACCGCGATGCCGTTCGCGCCGTTCACCAGCAGGTTGGGCACTCGCGCGGGCAGGACGGTGGGCTCCTGCGTGGTTTCGTCGTAATTGGGAACGAAATCAACGGTGTCCTTGTCAATGTCGACCAGCATTTCTTCCGCGATGCGCGCCAGCCGGCACTCCGTGTACCGCATGGCCGCGGGCGGATCGTCATCCACCGAACCGAAGTTCCCTTGCCCATCCACCATCGGATAACGCAGGGAGAAGGGCTGGGCCATGCGCACCAACGCGTCGTAGAGCGCGGTGTCGCCATGCGGATGGAACCGGCCCATGGTCTCACCCACCACCTTGGCGCACTTGGTGTACCGATGGTTGTGCAGCAGGCCCATGTCGTGCATGTGATAAAGCAGGCGGCGATGCACCGGCTTGAGGCCGTCGTACACGTCGGGCAGCGCGCGCCCGATGATGACGGAGAGCGCGTAGTCGAGGTAGCTCCGCCGCATCTCCTCTTCGATGTTGACGCTCTGCAAATGGGCGGCGCCCGGCGAACCGGGAGGCAGTTGGCCATCGCCACTGCCGGGAAGCGGAAGCTGCTGCTCAGGATTGCTGGGTTTTTGCTCGTCTGCCATGGCTCGTTTTTCGCTCTGCAGGCTGCGTTTTTCCGTTCACTTCGCGGGCCGGATTGTGGTCACACTGGGCGCTGCGCAAGGCCTCGCAACGCGCCCCTGCCGATGTTCATAAGTGCTTGCATTTATTGGGTGTTATCCGTCCGGAAGCACGCGTCATTATAACACGCGAAAAGGGGCGAAACGCGGCGGAAAATTCGACCCAAAACCGCTTTTTTCCTGGGCGTCACTCCGCGCGCACGACGTGGATGGGATCGACGGCGGCGGCAGGCTTTCGGCTAAAGCCTTGTGAATTGTTTGGGTTAGGGTTTCCGACATATCCCCCTCCCCCCTCCCCCCTCCCCCGGTGATCCCGAGATCTAAAGGACTTAGCAACAGATTTCCGCAAAATCCGTTGTCTAAAGGACTTAGTGGGGGCGCGTGTTTTCAAAGAACCAAATGCGGCCCGGGAGAGGCCGCGCACCTGAGCGCAGGTCGAGAATAGCGCCGGGGGAAGGCGGAGGCAAGAACTCTATTTGCTGGGAAATCAACAGCATGAGCCAGCATACATCTTAAAGTTATAAATCAGGGCAAAGGAGGACCGCAAAACACGCTGAGGAAATAGATAAGCAACTCCAGAACTAAACCGTTCCGTTGGAAGTTGCACTTGCAGAGTGATGGCGACGGTAGCACAATCCGCATTCCTAGCGATGTTTTCGGAGACTGAGCATGACAGTAGCCGTCACCCTTTTGGGCGCATTGGTTGTGGCCCTTGGTTATTTGTCTTGGAAATCAACTATCGAAGCCAAAGAGCTCCGCACGAGGTTTTCGGGCGTTCTCAATGTGCAAGCCGAGATCGCCGCGGCGAAAAGCGAGGTCGAGAAGACGAAGGCCGAGCAGCGGGCGCTAGAAACTGCCGAACAGGCTCGCCGAGATCAATTAACGAAGGATTACCAGGCCGCACTCGCACGACACAATGAGCTTAGCAAGGAGGTCTCACTCCTTGAAGAGCACGTCAACGATCTGTCCTTTGGGCTGTACGAGCCGCATTTCAAATTCAACACCACCCAGGAATACAGCACAGCTCTGGAACAGCTGCGGGAACGCGAAAAGGTGCTGACTCGCTCGGGTGGGGCCGCTAAATCCAGCACCACCTGGACCGTCAACAATGACGCCCGCGCAGGGCAGAGAATGACGAAGCAATATACGAAGCTGCTACTTCGAGCTTTCAACGGCGAGTGCGATGCAGCGGTGGCAAATGTGACGTGGAACAACATTTCCAAAATGATCGAGCGAGTTCGCAAGGCGTTAGACGCGATCAATGAACTTGGTAGCACTATGCAAATGTCCATTACGACGGAGTATTTGAACTTGAAACTCGACGAGTTGCGCCTGGCTTTTGAGTTCGAAGAGAAGAAGCACCAGGAACGAGAGGAGCAGCGCCGAATCAAAGAGCAAATCCGCGAGGAGGAGCGAGCACAGCTAGAGATTGAAAGGGTGAAGGAGGAGGCCGAGCGCTCCGAAGGTGAGTATCAGAAACTGCTCGCAAAAGCGCGGGAGGAGGCTCTTCAAGCGACGGGGGCACAGCTGCAGAAACTGACGACGCAGATCAGCTCATTCGAGCAGAAGCTGGACGAGGCACGGGAGAAGAAAGAGCGGGCTGTCGCGCGTGCGCAACTCACCAAATCTGGATTTGTATACATCATCTCGAACATCGGCTCCTTCGGTGAGGGTGTTTTCAAAGTCGGGATGACGAGACGAATGGAGCCGATGGATCGCGTCCACGAACTGGGCGACGCCTCGGTGCCTTTTGCATTCGATTTACACGCGATGCTGTATTCAGACAATGCTCCCGAGCTCGAAGGCGCATTACACAAGCACTTCAGTGCCCGCCAATTGAACCTGGTTAATGCCAGGAAAGAGTTCTATCGAGAAATAGCGTTGCCCGAAATTGAGGAGTTTGTTAAAGCCCGCGGCTTGAGCGCACAGTTTATTCCAACGCCGGAAGCGAAGGAATATCGGCAGACACTCGCGCTGCGGGCGCAATCGGAAGCCGCCTCTGCTACGAAAGAGGCTGCGCCACCTGCGTTCTCCCCTGACCTGTTCAATGTTGCGGGCCAGGGCACCTAAACGGCGCCGTGCGACCGCCGCCGAGATATACGACGCGTTAGGAATCCCATTTCTTCCGTTTGGTCGTTGTTTCAACGCCTCCATTCCGAGGCGTCATTAGAAAGATTGACTGGCACCCGGGATGGCCAAGCACTATAGGGATCCTTCGACTCGGCGTCAGTCGCTGCGCTCCTTCCGCCTCGCTCAGGATGACAATTCATTAGGGCGCGATGATGCAGGCCTGAAGGCCTGCTCCACCCGGGGCTCAATCGTCCCTGAAGGGACTCCGAAATGGTTTTGATCGCCACCCCGGGGCTGACGCCCCGGGCTATTTTCGAGCGCCCCTGCGGGGCTGCCGTGCGATAGGGATCCTTCGACTCGGCGTCAGTCCCCTTCGCTTTCGCTCAGGGTGCTTCCGCCTCGCTCAGGATGACAACTGATGAGGGCGCGATGATGCAGGCCTGAAGGCCTGCACCACCCGGGCTCAATCGTCCCTGAAGGGACTCCGCAATGGTTTTGATCGCCACCCCGGGGCTGACGCCCCGGGCTATTTTCGAGCGCCCCTCCGGGGCTGAGGTGCGGACAGTTTTTCTGCGCGCTCGCGGCAACGGAGTAGGTCCTTCGCTGCGCTCAGGACAGGGAGTTCTTTTTTTGATTTGAAGTTGGCTCGAATCGGCGTTGATCGCGTTTCGAGTTTCGCGTTCCTGGTTCGTAGCGCGGGCTGATGTGCTCGAAGCGCACGGCAGTGGTGAGGTAGGGATCCTTCGACTCGGCGTCGGTCGCTGCGCTCCTTCCGCCTCGCTCAGGATGACAATTCATTAGGGCGCGATGATGCAGGCCTGAAGGCCTGCTCCACCGGCGTTGATTGCGTTTCGAGTTTCGCGTTTCGGGTTTCGGGTTCGTAAGCCGAGCGAGATCAGCCGCGCCCGCGCCGGCGCGTCGTCCGCGCAGCTCCCGGAGCGTGCCGGGAACTGCGCCGTCACCAGGACATTCGCTGGTGGGCGAAGGTGGCGTCGGTGGGCGCGTCGGTCGCGAGCGCTTCAGGCTCGAAATGCTTGTCGTCTTCACTGGCGCCGGCGAGCACGAAGGAGTTGGTGTCGTGGGCGCGGCCCGCGGCGACGCGGGTGATGACGTAGGAGCAGCCCAGCCAGTGGGCCTCGGCGAGATCGGTGGCGGAGCAGCGCGCCGGCCAGTCGGGATGCGAGTGGTAGAAGCCGACGATGTCGAGCCCCTGGGCGCGGCCTGCGCGCTGCAGGCGGACCAGGTCGCGGGGAGCGATGTGGTAGCGGTCGTGGCCGCGCTCGGCCTGGGTGTTGGCGCAGGCGATGGCGCGCTCGGCGATGCGGGTGTCACCGGCGATGCGGCCGAGCAGCACCCCGCAGCACTCGTGCGGATAGGTCTGCTCGCCGTGGCGGCGCAGCGCATCGAGTTCGGATTGGGGAATCTTCAGCAAAATACTCCTGACGATCGCGGGGCCGCGGAAGACGCAGAAAGTAAACTTTGCCGGCGCCGTCTCCCTGAACGGCCCTTGCGGGACCCGACCGGTCACTACCCCACCGTAACGCGGAGTGCGTTTCGGGCTCGGTTAGATTATAAGGAAGGCTTCGGCCCGGGCAAGGGACGCGCCCGGGCAGCGTGCCCTTGAGGTCCACCATGGCCAAGAAGAGCGAGACACCGAACTACGAGCAGGCGCTGGCCTGGCTGCGCGAGCATGGTTTCGACATCCTGGAAGCGCCGGGGGTGGCGAACCGCGTCTTCCTGAAAAAGCACAATTGCTCGGCGGCGATCGAGCGCGGCGCGGACGGCAAGGTGAAGCTCTTCGCGCGGCCCGGGTATCTGATTGGGGGCGAGATCGCGCGGCTGGTGGACAAGGGCTACCAGAAATTCCTGCAGACCACCAAGGCGGAGGTGCCCGCCACCGCCGACCACCTGCGCGCCCTGCACGACTTCGGCCAGGAGTTGCGCCTGGCGACCGGGATTCCCAACCTGTACAACGAGTCGCTGGGCAGCGTGAGCGACGCGTATGTCTATGACCGGGTGGAACACCGCGACGAAGCCAACCCGCCACAGCGTCCGTGGGAAGAGACGAAGAAGGGCGCGAAGCGGAGCGCCTAAGGGATTCCCGCCGAGGCCGCGTGGCGACACGCGGCCTTTTTGTTCACCACGTGGGTAATTGGGTAATTTAGTAATTGGGTAATTGAGTGATTGAAAGCCGCTCGGAACAACCATTCCCCATAGCGGGCTTCTATAATCGCGGCGATGGCGACGACGGTGAATCCAGCGGCGCGGGGCAAGTACGAGCCGGTGATCGGGCTGGAGGTACACGTCCAACTGCTCACCGCGAGCAAGATTTTCTGCGGCTGCGCGACGCGCTTCGGCGCGCCACCGAACAGCAACGTCTGCCCCGTCTGCCTGGGAATGCCGGGAGCGCTGCCGGTGCTGAACCGGCAGGCGGTGGAGTTCGCGGTGCTGGCGGCGATGGCGCTGCAGTGCGAAGTGCGGGAGCAGTCGGTCTTCGCGCGCAAGAACTACTTCTATCCCGACCTGCCCAAGGGCTACCAGATTTCGCAGTTCGACAAGCCGCTGGCCGAGCACGGCGCCCTCGAGATCCTCAGCGGCGGCGGGGTGAAGCGCATCGGGATCACGCGGCTGCACCTGGAGGAAGACGCGGGGAAGTCGATGCACGACGGGTTTCCCGACTCGGCCAACAGCACTTACATCGACCTGAACCGCTCGGGCGTGCCGCTGATCGAGATCGTAAGCGAGCCGGAGATCGCGAGCCCGGACGAGGCCTACGAATACCTGACGCGGCTGAAAGAGATCATCCTGTACACCGGGGTGAGCGACTGCAACATGGAAGAAGGGTCGCTGCGCTGCGACGCCAACGTGAGCGTGCGGCCGAAGGGGCAGAAAGAATTCGGCACCAAGACCGAGGTGAAGAACGTGAACTCGTTCCGCTTCATCCGGCAGGCGCTGGAGTACGAGATCGAGCGCCACGTCGGGGTGCTGGAGGCGGGCGGGCGGATCACGCAGGAGACGCGCCTGTACAACGCCAACGAAGGCAAGACCTACGGCATGCGCTCGAAGGAGGAGGCGCACGACTATCGCTACTTCCCCGAGCCGGACCTGCAGCCGCTGGTGGTGGACGCGGCGTGGCAAGCGGAGATCCGGGGGCGGCTGCCGGAGCTGCCGGAAGCGCGCCGCCACCGCCTGGTAAAGGAATACGGCATCACTGCGGCCGATGCCGCCACGCTGACCGGGAGCAAGGCGCTGGCGGACCAGTTCGAAGCGGCGGCGCGGGCGGCGAAAAACCCGAAGCGGGTGGCCAACCTGGTGCAGTCGGAGCTGGTGGGACGGCTGAAGGCACGCGGACTGGAGATCGAGGAGTCGCCGATCACGATGGCGGGGGTCGCGGCCTCGGCCGACCTGGTGGAGGCCGGCGTCATCAGCGGCAAGATGCTCAAGGACCTCTACGACCTGGCGTTTGCGCGCGGCCAGGATTTCCCGGCGGTGTACGAGGCCGAAGGGCGGCCGCAGATGTCCACCGACAGCGCAGCGCTGGAGAAGATGGTGGACGAGGTGGTGGCCGCCAATCCCAGGCAGGTGGAGCAGTACCGCGCCGGCAAGACCACGGTGAAGGGCTTCTTTGTGGGGCAGGTGATGAAGGCGTCGAAGGGGCAGGCGAATCCGGCGCTGGTGAATGAGCTGGTGGAGAAGAAGCTGGCATAACGGCGGGTCGAACGCCGGTTGCCCAAGACATCCCGAGCGAAGCGAGGGAGCCCTACCTGACCCAAAATGTACAGGCCGAGCAGGGTTCCCCTCGTCGCTGCGCTCCTCGGGATGTCTTAAGTTGAAGCGTGGGAGCCCTACCTGACCGAAAATGTACAGATCGAGTAGGGTTCCCTCGTCGCTCCTCCGCCCCAGCAAGCCAAAGCCGGGCTTGCCGGGGGCCCCGGATGCGCTCCTCGGGATGTTGGAAGCGAGAAAAGGTCCCGTGCCCTTCGTTATCTGTGCAGCCGCAGGCGAAACCCGTACTATCCAGTCATGGCTTTGCGTGCTCTGCTTCTGTCGCGAGACCCGGTGTTGCTGGTGACGTTGCGCCAGCTGCTGGAAAAGATGGCGGTGCAGGTGGTGGTCTGCCCCAGCGCGGTGGTGGCGGCCAACCTGTTGACCTGTCAGAAATTCGAGGCGTTCCTGCTGGACGTGGACGACGTCGAGGGAGCGGGCGAGCTGCTGGGGGCGGTGCGCAATTCGCCGCTGAACCGGGCCAGCATCGTGTTTGCGGTGACGCACCGGCAGACCAGTTTCCGGGCAGCATTCGAGCAGGGCGCGAATTTCGTCCTGGAGAAACCGCTGACCATCGACCGCGCACTGCGCAGCCTGCGGGTGGCACAAGCCCTGATGCTGCGCGAACGTCGCCGCACCTTCCGCCACACCGTGGACACGCCGGTGATGATCCAGACCGGTCCGTGGCCGGAGTCACGCGCCCACGGTGTGGACCTCAGCGAAGGCGGCATGGCAGTGTACCTGCAATCACCGCCGGCGATGGGGGGTAACGTGCGGTTCCGCTTCCTGCTGCCGGATTCCGACCTGTGGATGGAAGGCTGCGCGCAGGTAACGTCGGTGGATGAAGACCGGATCGGGCTGCAATTCACCCTCATGCGCAAAGAACTGCGGCTGGACCTGGCGAACTGGCTGGCGGCACGCCTGGAGCAGGCACCCCTGCTGCTGCCGGCGGCGTCGGTGCGGGCGGACCTGCCACGCTACCGGGCGGTGTCCAGCTTCGAAATGCGGGATTCGTAGGTTTCAAAAAACCCAGAAAACTGAAAGCCGCGCGCGCTACGGTTCGGCCTCGCCGGTGCCGGGCACGTAGCGATACCGTTTGCCGTCCCAATAGACCGTGGACTGCATCAGGCCGGCTTCCTCGGTCATGATGGCGGTGCGAGTCTTCTTCTTGAGGGTGGAAGGCTGGAGCCAGAGGCGATCGAAGGGCAAATTGATGATCACAAATTTCGCCTTGGGGGTGGCGGCGCGCCAGTTGTGGATGACGAGCAGGGCGTAGTCGCGGTCGGGGTCCGAGGAGCCGAACTGGCGCGTGATGCGGGGGTCGCCGAAGCCAAAGTAGGAGTCGAAGGGATCGACGACCTTGTAGCCGTGCTGCTGCTGCCCGCCCAGGGGATTGCCGCCGGCCTTGGCAATGATGACGGCGTCTTCCGTGCCGTCGCCGTCGAGGTCGCCGGTGAGCAGCAGGATGGGAGCGGCGTTGCGCTGCACCTGGCCGCCCACGCCGCGCGGCACGAAGGGCGCGAGCTTGAACTCAGGGCCGAATTGTTTTTCGACCAGGCCGGCGATCGCGGCCTGATTGGGAGCGGCCGCCGGCGGCGGTTGGGATTGCGCAACCGCGCCCACGAGCGCCACAAGCACCGCGCCGCACAGCAGAGAGGGGCGGGACATGTTTCCAGTGTAGCGCGGGACTTGGGCGGTGGCGGTTGGCGATTCGGTGACCGGCGGTTTGCGCATGCGTGGTTGAAAAGATGCGACCAGTGACGTGGGCACAGGCGGGATAGGGATCCTTCGACTCGCCCGCTGCGGCGGGCTCGCTCAGGATGACGATCAACACGTAGCCACGGAATGCAGGTCTGAGGGCCTGTCAGACGGTGGGACTCTTGTCGGCTATCAATTGGCGGATGCGGCGGACGAAGTCGTCGAGGGGGACGTCGGCGGTCTTTTCCTGGCCGCGGGTACGGACGTTGACGTGGCCGGAGGCGGCCTCTTTGTCGCCGACGACCAGCAGGAAGGGCACCTTCTGCATGGCGTGCTCGCGGATCTTGGCGTTCATCTTCTCGTTGCGGGTATCCACCTCGACGCGCACGCCGGCGTCGCGGAGCGCCGCTTCCACCTGGCGGCCGTAGTCGGTATGGCGCTCGCTGATGGGGATCACGACGGCCTGCACCGGGGTCAGCCAGACGGGGAAGTTGCCGGCATAGTGTTCCAGCAGGACGCCGAAGAAGCGCTCCACCGAGCCGTAGAGGGCGCGGTGCACCATCACCGGGCGATGCCGGGCGCCGTCTTCGCCGACGTATTCCAGTTCGAAGCGCTGCGGCAGGTTGAAGTCGAACTGCACGGTGGAGAGCTGCCACAGGCGGCCGATGGCGTCGACCAGCTTGACGTCGATCTTGGGACCGTAGAAGGCGGCCTCGCCGGGCATCACCTTGAACTCGATGTTGCACCGGCGCAGCGCATTCTCCAGGGAGCAGTACGCCAGGTTCCAGTCGTCATCGCTGCCCATGTAGGTCTGGCGGTCCTTGGGGTCCCAGGTGGAAAGCTCCACCTGGAACTGGTCGAAGCCGAAGGTCTTGAGGACGGCCAGCGCGAAGTCGATGCAGCCGACGATCTCGTCCTCGATCTGCTGCGGGGTGCAGAAGATGTGGGCGTCGTCCTGGGTGAAGCCGCGCACGCGGAGCAGGCCGTGCATCACGCCGGAACGCTCGTAGCGGTAGACGGTGCCGAGCTCGCCGTAGCGGACGGGGAGGTCGCGATAGGAGCGCAGGCGGTCCCGGTAGATGAGGATGTGGCCGGGGCAGTTCATGGGCTTCATGCGGTATTCCGCGTCGTCGAGCTCCATGGGGGTGAACATGTTCTGGGCGAAGAAACTTTCATGGCCGCTGATCTGCCACAACTGGCGGCGAAAAGCATGCGGGGTATAGACGAGGGAGTAGCCGCGTTTCAGGTACTCGTCGCGCATCCAGTCTTCCATGATCTTGCGGATGAGGCCGCCCTTGGGATGCCAGAAGATGAGGCCGGGGCCGGCCAGGTCCTGGATGCTGAACAGGTCGAGCAGCTGGCCGAGCGCGCGGTGGTCGCGCTTTTTTGCCTCTTCCTGCTGGCGGACGTAGGCTTCCATGTCCTTTTTGGAGAAGAAGGAGGTGCCGTAGATGCGTTGCAGCTGCGGATTGCCTTCCTTGCCGAGCCAGTAGGCGCCGGCGATGTTCAGCAGCTTGAAGGCCTTGATGCGGCCGGTAGAGGGGATATGCGGGCCGCGGCAGAAGTCGAGGAACTTGCCGGTCTTGTAGACGGAGATATTTTCATCGGGGGCGGTGAACTGCTCGATGAAGTGGCACTTCATGAAGTCGCCTTCCGCCTGGAAGCGCGCGAGGCCGGCGTCGCGGGGCAGGAACTCGCAGACGTAGGGCAGGTCCTGCTGGACGAGCTCCTGCATCTTTTGCTCGATGCGCGCGAGATCTTCCTGGGTGAAGGGGGTGGCGCGATGGAAGTCGTAGAAGAAGCCGCTCTCGGTGGCGGGACCATGGCCGAGCTTGGTCTCAGGGAAGAGTTCGAGCACGGCCGCGGCCAGCAGGTGGGCGGAGGAGTGGCGATAAACCTCGAGGGCCTCGGGGTCGCGGTCGGTGAGGATGCGGAGTTCGGCGTCGCGCTCCAGGGGGCGGGTGAGATCAACCAACTGCGGCTCATTCCCGTTGCTCAGCGGGCGGATCTTGGCGACCAGGGCGGCGTCGGCGAGGCGCGGCGAAATGGAGCGCGCAACCTCGAGGGCGGTGGTGCCTTTAGGAACCTGCTTCTCCGAACCGTCGGGAAGCTTGACGCGAATGCTGTCGGCCATGGCGAACCTGCGTTCCTCAGGAAAACTTTGAGTGTAAAAGCTGGGTGGCGGTGGAATCAAACCAAGACGGCGAGCGGGACTACCGGCGTGTTCGTTCGCTGGTGGTGGGGAACCCCGCGATGGCAGGATGGCGGCGTTCCCAGAGCCGATAGGCGATGAAGGCGACGGGCAGCATGGCCAAAGCGACCGGCGCCGCCACCGCGCGGTAGGCGAGGCTCATGTCGGGCCGGTGACCGCCGGCCATGCCGGCCACTACCAGCGCGACGATGGCCAGCAGCAGGGTGACGAAACCGGCGAGCGCGGCCAGCAAAACCGCGGCCAGCAGGCTGCGCGCGATCGCGCCCCCAGAGGCGTCGGCGTTTCGCATTGGGTAGGCCTGTGCCATCGGTCTCGAAATGATACCCGAAACCGGGATCGCCGTGCATACTTTGGTCGCCCGGGAACACTTTCGGCCATTGATTCTAAAGGGCAAGGTCGCCTATATTCCTTTCCGTCCCCTTGCACCTCCCGGCTCTGTCTGCATGAACAACGTACTGGTCGGAATCGTCATTATTCCGGGCGTGATCGCGCTGCTGCTGCTGGCGGTGTTCAGCTTCCTGTACCGGCAGACGCGCGACCCGTACTTCCGTGCCTGGCAGTGGGGGTGGTTCGCGTATTCGGCCCACTACGTGTTCCAGGCCTGGAACTTCTACGTGCAGCGGAATCTCGCGACTGCCTGGCTTGCCGACTTCAGCCTGGGGGTGATGGCGTGGAGCGTGCTGCGGTCCACGCGACTGGTGCGGCAGCGGCAGCCACTGCGCTGGTTCGATGCGGCGCTGCTGGGGGCCGCCGCGGGGTGGAGCACGGTGGACGCGCTGTTCGGAACAATGAGCGCCGTGCCGCGGATGCTCACCGTGAGCCGGTGGCGCGTGCCCCTGCTGGAAATCGAGGTCGGGGTAGCCATAGTGCTGGTGGTGGCGAGCTATCGCTTCTTCCAGCACGGGCAACGGAAAAACTCCACCGGCTTCCGGCTGCTGGCGTTGGCGATCGGATTCTGGTCGCTGCTGCTGCTGCTGGTGCCCTTCCATGGCTTGCTGCAGGGGACGCTGGCCGCGGCCGGGCACTTCCTGGGGCCGCTGCCGCAGATGCTGCTGGGGATCGCGCAAGTGGTGGTGCTGTTCGAGCGCGAGCGCCGCAGCGTGCAGGAAAACCTGCTGGCGTTCTCGGTGCTGGAAGTGGACACGTCGCGCGTGCTCACCGCCGCCGAAGCGGCGCCCGGCATGCAGAAGCTGCTGGAGCGGCTGCTGCGGGTGCTGGAGCTGGAGCGCGGCGCGCTGTTCCTGGGCGATGCCTGGCGCGCGGCGTTGCCTTCGGTGCACAAGGGCTTCTCCGCCGGCTTCCTGCAAGAGCTGGAAGAAGACCGCATTCCCGACTTCCTGGTGGAACTGGCCGGCCGCAGCGGCGGGGTGGCGACGCTGCGCGACCTGGAAGAGCCCAGCCTGCTGCTGCAGGAACACGTGGGCAGCTTCGAACGCATGCGGCAGCGGCTGCAGGCGGAGAGGATCCAGGGCATCACCGTGGCCAACCTGCAGACGCGCGAACGCTGCTTTGGCTGCGTGCTACTGCCCAACCACAACGGCGCGAACCTGGGGGCGTCGCAGCTGCGCCTGCTGCTGGGCCTGTCGATGCAGATGGCACTGACGCTGGAAAACTACGTACTCATGCGCGACGCCTTCCGCCGCACCAAGGAGTACGAACTGCTCACCCAGATCGGCCAGGTCATCAGCTCGCACCTCGATCCCGACGAGGTCCTGCTCGCCTTCCAGCGGGAACTGGGGCAACTGTTCGACACCAGCAACATGTACGTGGCGTTCCTGGACGGCGAACTGGTGCGGTTCGAGCTGGAAGTCATTGCCAACCAGGTGCAGCCAAAGCGGACGCGGCCGGCGGCGAACATGCTGACCGAGTACGTCATCAAGACGGGACGGCCGCTGCTGGTGAACTCGGAGCTGGAGAAGGTGCGGCTGAAGCTGGGCTGCGCCCCGCCGCCGGATCCCGCCAAGTCGGTCGCCATCGTGCCCATCGTGATGTACGGGCGGCCGACGGGGGTGATGGCAGCACTCAATTTCGAGCGGGAGTTCGTCTACACCGACCGCGACGTCGAAGTCCTGACCACCGCCGCGGGGCAAGTGGCGGTGGCGATGGAAAATGCGCGGCTGTTCTCCGAGGAGCAGCGCCGCTCCCGCTACCTGGCGTTCCTCAACAACATTTCCAAGACCGCCATCTCCAGCCAGCACGCCGAGCCGATGCTGGAGGAGATTGTCAGCGAGATCCAGAAGAACTTCCGCTTCGACCACATCGGGATCGGCATCCTCGACTACGCGACCAAGGACATCGAAATCAAGGCGGAAGCCGGCACCACCATGCGGGCGGTGGGACGGCGGGTGCCGCTGGGCGCCGGCATCCTGGGGCGGGTGGCGCGCAGCAACGAGATGGCGCTGATCCAGAACTCCGACGAAGAGCGGCTGGGCTCGCTGCTCGACGATGCCCGCTCCGTGCTCTGCATCCCCATTACCTACGGGGAAACGCTGCTGGGGGTGCTCAACGTGGAAAGCCGCCGCAACGACGCTTTCGGGCAGCAGGAGGTGCTGATCCTGCGCACGCTGGCCGACCTGCTGGCCACCGCGCTGCACAACGCCTTCGTTTTCCAGAAGCTGCAGCAGCAGGCGATCACCGACGGGCTCACCGGCATCAAGACGCGGCGCTTTTTTGTGGAAGCGCTGCAGTCGGAATGGAAGCGCGCCTCGCGCTCGGGGCGGGCCTTCTCCGTGGTCCTGATGGACCTCGACAAATTCAAGAGCGTCAATGACACCATGGGGCACCTGGAGGGCGACCTGGTATTGGCGCGGGTGGGGCGGCTGCTGGAGCAGAAGTGCCGGCAATCGAACGTGGTGGCGCGCTACGGCGGCGACGAGTTCGTGATCCTGATGCCGGAAACCGCGCTGGAACAGGCGCAAGTGCTCTCCGAGCGCCTGCGGCTGTGGGTGGCGACCGATCCCATGCTGAACGAGCGCCACGTCACCGGCAGCTTCGGGGTGGCCACCTTCCCGCTGCACGGCGCCACGGCGGAGGAAGTGCTGCGCGTAGCCGATGCCGGCATGTATGCCTCGAAGCACGCCGGCGGCAACAACGTGGCCACGGTGGAGGAATTTCGCCGACGCTTCCGCCTCGCAGCGGCAGATGGTTTCGGCCTTCATCGAGGGCTTCCTGCAGCGCGAGCACTACGGGCCGGAGCTGGCGGAAGAGCTGGTGCAGCGTCTGCAGAAGCTGGGGGCGAGCGGCGACGAAGCGGGCAGCGAAGCGCTCACCGACGCGGTCCTGATGCTGGCGCGCGCCGCCGAAAGCCGCGAGATCCATGCTTCCGGGCACGGGGAAACCGCGGCCCGCATTGCCGAGGTGCTGGGGCGCGCTATCGACCTGACTACCGACGAACTGCACGACCTGATCTTTGCCGCCCGCGTGCACGATGTGGGCAAGATCCTGATCCCGGAACGCATCCTCAACAAGGACGGGCCACTGACGCAGGACGAGCACTACCTGCTGAAGATGCACGCCAGCATCGGGGGGGAGATTGCCGGCACCATTCCCGGCGGCGCGCGCATCCAGCAGTACGTGCGCCACCACCACGAGCGCGTCGACGGCACCGGGTATCCCGACAGCCTGCACGGCGAGCAAATCCCCATGGGGGCGCGCATCCTGGCCATCGCCGAGGTCTACAGCAACATGATGCTCGACCGGCCGTTTGCCCCCGCGCTGAGCCGCGAAGAGGCGGCGCAGGAGCTGGAGCACGCCAGCGGCACCCAGTTCGACGGCATGCTGGTGCGGCTGCTGCTGCGCGAACTCAAAGGCGAACGCGCGGTGCGGCAGGGACTGTAAGAGCAGTTTCTAGTTTCTAGTTTCAAGTCCCGAGAGACGCCCACCCGGTTCTTCGCAGCCATCATCCAACCAACGGGTTCACAGCGCCAGCTCGGGGTTGGCGGCGAGGAGGGAGCGCGTGTAGTCGTGCTGCGGGGCGGAGGTGAGCTGTTCGGTGGCGCCGCTTTCCACGATGCGGCCGCGATACATGACCGCGATGTGAGTGGCGAGGTAGCGCACCAGCGGCATGGAATGGGAGATAAAGAGGTAGGTCAGGCCAAAGTCGCGCTGCAGGCGGCGCAGCAGGTTCATGATCTGGGCGCCAACGCTGACGTCGAGGGCGGAGACCGGCTCATCGGCCACAATGAGGCGCGGCCGCAGCGCCAGGGCGCGCGCGATCCCGAGGCGCTGCCGCTGCCCGCCGGAAAACTCATGCGGATAGCGCGCCAGCGCCGATTCGTCGAGTCCCACCGCCCGCAACAGCTCGGCCGCGCGTGGCCGCAAGGCGGCACGGGAACGCCCGCCTTCCCCTGCCATGCCGTGGATGAGGAGCGGTTCGGTCAGCAGCTCCTGCACCCGAAAACGCGGATCGAGGGAGCCGAAGGGGTCCTGGAAGATGATCTGCATGTCCTTGCGCAGGCGGCGCAGCTCGCGGCCCGAGGCGTGGAGCACGTCGCGGCCGGCGAAGGTGACGGCGCCTGACGTCGGCTCGATGAGGCGCAGCAACAGGCGCCCCAGGGTGCTCTTGCCGGAGCCGGATTCGCCCACCAGGCCCAGCGTCTCGCCCGCCTCGATGGTCAGCGAGACGCCGTCGACGGCGCGCACCTCGCCGCGCGCCGCCCCGAAGAGCGATTCGCCGCGCGGGAAGACCTTCACCAGGTCGTGGGCTTCGAGCAGGGGCACGAGGCAAGTGTAATCGGCAACCGGGTAAAGGGCAGGGTTCCCTTTACCCGATGGCGCGATCCGACTGCTTACTTAGCACGCTGCGCCGCACCCGGCGGGCTGACGGTGAAGCTCAAGACCGCCTCGGCCGGGATCACGGCTTCCATCTTGCCGGTGGCCGCGGCCACGCCGGTACCGGCGGCAGCGCCGACCCCGGCGCCGATCGCCGCACCTTTGCCGCCGCCGGCAAGGGCGCCAATCACCGCGCCCGCGGCGGTGCCGCCACCAATCTTGGTGACGTTGCTCTTGGTGTGGCCTTTACCCTGGCGGCTCACGGCGGAGGAGGTCACCGCCTGGTCGCCGACCGCGGTCAGGCGCACCGTCAGGATCCCGGGGGCGTGCAGCCGCCCGCTCGACTTGGCGTTGGTCACCTTGCCTTTGACGGGCGTGCCCGCCGTGATGATGGTCTTGCCATTCACGACGACATCTGTAGCCACCGTGCCGTCGAAGGCCTGGCCCGAGGTGGCGGTGCCGGAACTCAGGGAATTGCCGATGCGCACCTGGACGCGCGTGCCCGCCGGAATGGCATCGGCAGCAACAGCCAGACTGGCCGTAAACAGCGCCAGCGCCAGCACTGTGCCCGCAGCAACGAACCGATTGAACCCGTGACGCGAATTCATAGCTCTATCTCCAACCCACGAAATTGACTACTGGTCACCCGGCATTTTAGACGCCACTGCCGGGCGGATCGGCTGCCTGCACTCTAGGTGGTGCACCCGAAGGCGAGCAGCAGCGCTCCACCATGACAGTGTATGCTTCGCGATTTGAGGAAAGCCATGACCCGCATCCTGTTTCTGCTTTGTGGGCTGAT
Organism: Terriglobia bacterium; assembly: GCA_963739375.1. Classification (GTDB taxonomy): domain Bacteria; phylum Acidobacteriota; class Terriglobia; order Terriglobales; family Acidobacteriaceae; genus CAVUAF01. Next base: position 105,311 of record CAVUAF010000015.1, on the reverse strand, counting down.
CGCGCTAGCTGCGGCGCAGACACCGCCACCCGGCGCCAACGCCGCCACGCGCGCCCTGCACGCGCTCTTCGACCGTACCTGGGACTACGAGATGGAGCAGCACCCGACGCACGCGTCGTCGCTGGGCGACCGGCGCTGGAACGACCGCTGGGAAGACCTCAGCGCGCAGGCCATCGAGGCACGGCACCAGCACGACCGAGCCACGCTGGAGGAACTGAAAAAGATCGCGCGCGCCGAGCTCTCCGCCGCCGACCAGCTCAACTACGACCTCTTCCAGCAGCAGTACGCGATGCGCGTCGAGGGGCACAAGTTCCACTGGTACCTGGTGACGCTGAACCAGCGCGGCGGCATCCAGACCGCGAACGAGCTGGGCGATTCGCTGCGCTTCGAGACGGTGAAGGACTACGAAGACTGGGTCGCGCGCCTGAACCGCTTCCCTGAACACCTGCGGCAGACGATGGAGCTGATGCGGCAGGGAATCAAGGAACGCATCTTGCTGCCGAAGGTCATCATGCAGCGCATTCCGGGGCAGATCGAGAAGCAGATGGTCAGCGACCCCCGGGAGAGCGCGTTCTACAAGCCGTTCACGCGCTTCCCGCAGACGATCGGCGAGGCCGACCGCGCGCGCCTGGAACAGGCCGCGCAGCAGGCCATTCAGCAGAACCTGGTGCCGGCCTTCCGCGACTTCCACGCGTTTTTCGTGAAGGACTACCTGCCGGCGTGCTTCGACCAGGTGGGCATCTGGCAGCTGCCGCACGGCGATGAGCTGTACGCCTACTTCGTGCGCGAGTTCACCACCACCGACCTGACGCCGCAGCAGGTGCACGAGCGCGGGCTGAGCGAAGTGAAGCGGATTCGCGCGGAAATGGAAACCATCAAGCAGCAGACCGGCTTTACCGGCACCATGCCGGAGTTCTTCACCTTCCTGCGCACCGATCCGCGCTTCTTCTATAAAGACCCGCAGGAGCTGTTCAATGCCTACAAGGTGCTGGCGAAGACGATCGATCCCAACCTGGTGAAGGTTTTCCGCGTGCTGCCGCGCACGCCGTATGGGGTAGAGCCAATCCCGGAAATTTCGGCGCCCGACACCACCACGGCGTACTACCGGCAGCTCGCGGCCGACGGCTCGCGCGCGGGCACGTTTTTCGTGAACCTCTATAAGCCGGAAACGCGGCCGAAATGGGAGATGACGGCGCTCACGCTGCACGAGTCGGTCCCCGGACACCACCTGCAGATCGCGCTCGCCTACGAGCAGGGCGCCATCCCGAAGTTCCGCCGCTACGGGGGATACGACGCCTTCGTCGAGGGCTGGGGACTGTATGCCGAGTCGCTGGGTGAGGACATGGGGCTGTACACCGATCCTTACTCCAAGTTCGGGCAGCTGACCTACGAGATGTGGCGCGCGGTGCGGCTGGTGGTCGATACCGGGATGCACACCATGCACTGGGACCGGCAGCGCGCGATCGACTTCTTCATGGAGAACGCGCCCAAGGCGGAACTCGACATCGTGAACGAGATCGACCGCTACATCGCGTGGCCGGGGCAGGCGCTGGGCTACAAGATTGGGCAGATGAAAATCCGCGAGCTGCGCGAGCGCGCCCGCCAGCGCCTGGGCGCGCAGTTCGACATCAAGGAATTCCACGACGTGGTGCTGCGCAACGGCCCACTGCCCATGAACGTGCTGGAGCGGAATGTGGACGAGTGGCTGGCGGAAAAGACCGCCGCGAAGGGCCGGTAGGGTGTCTGGATTCGATCTTGCCCGCGTGCGGCCGGTGCGGCGGCGCTTTTTCAACCGCGATCCCGTGGCCGTGGCGCGCGCACTACTGGGCAAGGTGATCGTCCGGAAACTCGGGCGCAGCGTCATGGCCGGGCGCATCGTGGAAGACGAAGCCTACCTCGGGGCCGGCGATGCCGCGGCGCACTCCGCCGGCGGGCGCACCGCGCGCAATGCCGTGATCTTCGGCCCGCCGGGGCATGCGTACGTGTATTTCATCTACGGCAATCACTACTGCCTGAACTTTACCTGCCTGCCGGAAGGCGACGCTGGCTGCGTGCTGATTCGCGCCCTGGAGCCGCTGCTGGGATTTGCGGTGATGGCCAGGAATCGCGGGCTGGAGAAGGCGGGCGAGTCGCCCGCGCCCACAGCCCTGCGGGCGCTGACCAGCGGGCCGGGGCGGTTGTGCCAGGCGCTGGGCATCACGCGCGCGCGCGACAACGGCTGCGACGTCACGGCGCCTGACTCCGGGCTGTGGGTCGGTGACGATGGCTATCGTCCCGCGCACATTGCGGCGACGCCGCGCATCGGCATCACCAAGGCGGCAGCGGCGGAGCTGCGGTATGTGATGGCGGGGAACGCGTTTGTCTCCGCGCAGCGTCGCTGAGCGCCTGCCAGAAAAGGGATGCTAAGCAGGTTGGCGCGCGCCGGGCGGCGGAGCGAGCAGGAGGTTGTCGATGAGGCGCGTGGCGCCGAACCAGGCGGCGACGGCGACGAGCGCGGTCTGGTCGAGAAATGCGATGGGATCAAGCGTGTCGGGATCGACGATGGCGAAATAGTCCAGGCGGGCGGCGGGCGCTTGCGCGAGCACGCTGCGGCCGGCATCCTCCAGCAGCGAAGAGCGGCGCGCGCCGCCAGCGGCCAGCGCCTGGACGTGCAGCAGCGCGCGGTGCAGCACCGTCGCCTGCTGCCGCTCCGCGGGGCTGAGGTACTGATTACGCGAGCTGAGGGCCAGGCCATCGGGCTCGCGCACGATGGGGCAGACGCGGACCTCGAGGCCGAAGTCGAGGTCGCGGACCATCTTGCGGATGATTGCCACCTGCGCCGCGTCCTTCTGGCCGAAGAAGGCGAGGTCGGGCGCGACGAGGTGGAACAACTTCGCGACCACGGTGGTGACGCCGCGGAAATGGCCGGGGCGGGAGCGGCCGTCGAGTTTCTCGCTCAGCCCCGCGACTTCGACCCAGGTCACGCGGCCGGGGGGATACATTTCCTCGGGCGTGGGGGCAAACAGCGCCTCGACGTTCTCCGCTTCCAGCAGTTGGCGGTCGCGGTCGAAGGGACGCGGATAGCGCGCCAGGTCTTCGTTGGGCCCGAACTGCAGCGGGTTGACGAAGAGGGAGACGACGGTGAAGTCGCAGGCGGCACGGCAGGCGCGGACCAGCGAGAGGTGGCCCTCGTGCAGCGCGCCCATGGTGGGGACCAGGCCAATGCGCCGGCCGTCGTGCCGCGCCTGGCGCGTGGTGGCACGCATCTCGTCGAGGGTGTGGTAAACACGCATCGCGACTAGACCCCGGGCTCCCAGCCGTAGCTTAAGGCTTGGGAGCGGTTTCGGGGCGAGGAATTCGGTCTAGGCGCGGCGGGTGGGAGCGGCCGAGTCAGGGACGGCGCGGCGGCCCAGCGGGCATTGTGATGGCCATCACAGCGTTGGCGATGTCTGGGGCATAGACTAATATTGTGGTGATGTTTGTCCATTCCGGTCATTTGGCTATGGCCCGCCCCAGGTTCAGGCTCAGGACGATGTTTCGCTGGGCCGCACTCCTGGTGGCGATGGCATGGGCGGTGACGCCGACCATGGCGTGCCTCATGCCCGGGGTGGAGATGACCGCCGCCGACCACGACTGCTGCCAGAAGATGGCGGCGATGTGTGGCGGCACGCATCGTATGCCGATGTCGCACTCCTGCTGCAAAGCGAGCAAGCCACAGGGGCAGGTACCCCTGGCGACGAAAGTCAAAACGCTTCCGGGTGCTGGCATCGCCATCGCCGACCGCCTTCCCGTGTTGCTTGCCGCAGCAGCCTCCCCCAGCTCCACGTTCGCGCCGGCGACCGACTCCCCGCCCGAATCTCCACCCGGCTGTTCCCTCGTCCTGAGAATCTGATTCGCCTTTCCCTGTCTTTCGCGACCGTGCGGACAAGTGTCCGCAGTTGAGTGACTGGTTGTAGGAGGAGAGATGAAAGGCATTCGTACGTTTGCGCTCCTGGCCTGCGCGCTTGGATTCGCAGTTCTGCACTTGCACGGCGAGGACGACCTTGACCGCGGGCTGGCGCTGCTGAGCACGCAGCGCGCGCACCCGGCCAACGTCCGGCCCATCACGCTGGCGGAAGCGGAAAGCGCCGCGCTCATCGGCAACCCCGAGTTGCGGCTGGCGGCGCGGCGGCTTACCGCCGCCGAGGCGCACGTTCCCGCGGCCGGGCGGTTGGCCGATCCCGACTTCACGTACCGCGATTGGGGCACGCCGCTGGCGCGGCCGTGGGACCTGAATCAGGCGCAGCAGATGTTCATGGTGTCGCGCTCGTTGCCGGCGCGCGGTGTGCGCGACCTGTCGAAGAAGATCGCGAGCGGCGAAGTCGAAATCCAGCGCAGCGACTTCGAGGCGCGGAAGCGCGATGTGCTGGCGCGCGTCCGGCTGGCGTACTACGCGCTGGTGCGCAACCAGCGGGAGCTGGCATTGCACGATGAGCAAGTCGCCATTGCGCAGCAATCCATCGAGTCCAGCCGCATCAAGTACACCGTCGGCAAGGTGGCGCAGCAGGATGTGCTGAAGGCGCAGATCGCCACCACCAAGCTGGTCGAACACCTGGTGATGCTGGAGCAGGACGGCGACAGCGCGCGCGCCACCCTGAACACGCTGCTGGGGCGGGACGCGGCGGCACCACTGGAGGTCGCAGCCGGCGGCGAGCGGTCGCTCATCCTGCCGGGGCCGGCGGAGCTGCAAGCCGCCGCGATGAAGAGCCGTCCGGAGCTGGCCACCATCGCCGCCCAGATCCAGCAGGCGGAGCTCAAGGTAGGACTCGCGCGCAAGGGGCTCTCGCCGGGGTTCACGGTCGGGGGCGGCTACATGCTCATGCCCGAAGGCTCGCCGCGGCGCAACGCCTACATGGCGGAGCTCTCGATTACGTTGCCCGGGGCGAATCGCCAGAAGCATGAAGCGGAGATTGCGGCGGCGCAGGCGGAGGTAGCGAGCCTGCGCGCGGAACTGGAAGCGGAGCGCGCGAGCGTAGGCAATGAGATCCAGCAGGCGCTGGTCCGCGCCACCGCGGCCTCCCGGCTGCTGCGGCTCTACCGTGAAACGCTGATTCCGCAGACGAACAGCGCCTTGCGGGCCGCGGTTGCGGCCTATCAGAACGACCGCACCGATCTGCTGAATCTTCTGGAAAGCCAGAACCTGATTCTGGAAGTGCGCACGGCGCATTACCGCGCCGCCGCGGAGTACGACAGCGCGGTCGCGGAGCTGGAACGCGCTGTCGGCGCGCCGGTGGCAACGGAGGTGCAGCCATGACCGGGCGGGAAGTTCGCATCCTCATGACAGGAGCGGCCGCGGGGCTGGCGCTGGCGGCGGGCGTGTGGTGGCTGGCGAAGCGCGCCGGCGAATCCCGTGGCGCGGCCACGCCACAGGTCGCGGCGACGGCGGCCAGCGCGCCGGTCGCCGACCAAGGAACCGCGCCGAACCTGGTGCAGCTCACGCCGGATGAAGAAAAGGCCATTAAGCTGGCGACCGCTGAGGTCGTACAGCGCGAGCTGCGCAGCAGTGTGGCCACCGTCGGCAAGGTGGACGAAGCGGAGACGCGGCTCGCCACCATCAGTGCGCGCATCGGTGGCCGGGTCGAGAAGCTGCATCTCGCGTTCACCGGCCAGGCGGTGTCGCGCGGACAAGCGGTGGCCGACATCTACAGTCCGGAGCTGCTCAACGCGGCCCAGGAGTATCGCCTGGCGCTCGACAACCGGCAGCACCTGGGCGGCAGCACGCAGCCGGAGATCCTGGCACAAGCCGACGATTTGATTGCGGCGAGCCGGAAGCGCCTGGAACTGTGGGGAATGACGCCGCCGCAAATTGAGAAGGTGGCGGCGAATCCCGCGTCCGCGGCCCGCATGACCACCTACGCAAACGCCAGCGGGGTGGTGGTCGAGCGCAAAGTGACCGAGGGCCAGTATGTGACTACCGGAGAGGCTCTCTACACCGTGGCCGACCTCAGCACGGTGTGGGTGAAGCTGGACGTTTACGAGCCGGACCTGAAGCTGATCCGGGTGGGCGATGCCGCCGAGATGACCAGCGATGCGGTCGCGAACACGCTGCACGGGCGCATCGACTTCATCGATACCACTGTTAACCACGACACGCGCACGGCGTCACTGCGGGTGCAGGTGGCGAATCCGGGAATGCGGTTGCGGCCGGGCATGTATGTCCGCGGGACGATTACCGCGGCGCCACAGCACACGCTCGCCGTCCCGCGTTCCGCCGTCATTGACACCGGCACGCGCAGCCTGGTGTACATCGCGCGCGGCCAAGGCGTGTTCGAGAGCCGGGAGATCAAGGTGGGCCCCGCGGTCGGCGAGTGGGTCCCGGTGCACTCCGGGCTGGCGGCCGGTGAGCGGGTGGTCACGGAAGCCGCCTTCCTGCTGGATTCGCAGACGCGCCTTACCGGCGGCATGACCTCGGCGTTCGGCGGCTCCCGGGACTTCGGGAACGGCGGCCAGGCGAGCGCGAATGGCGCGGCGGCGCCGCAGGCAAACGTCAAGATCCAGCTCCAGGTTGCGCCCGATCCGCCCCAAGGCGCTTCCCCGGCGACCTTCGAGGTGCAACTCACCGGGGTCGACGGCCGCGACATTCCCGATGCGCAGGTCACGCTCCAACTGGTGATGCCGGCCATGCCGTCCATGAACATGCCGGAGATGCGAGCGACGGCCGAGCTGCGGCGCGAGGGGGCGGGGTACCGCGGCGCCACCACGATCCCGACGACAGGAACGTGGAACGTGACCGTGGTCGCGACGCGGGCCGGACAGGTGATCGGGCGCTACCAGACCCGGCTGGACGCGAGGTGAGCCATGATCAACCGACTCATTGAATTCTCGCTGCGCAACCGGCTGCTGGTCATCCTCGCCTACCTCGTGCTGGCGGTCTGGGGTTACTGGGCGCTGCTGAACACCCCGGTGGACGCGATTCCCGACCTCAGTGAAAACCAGGTCATCGTGTTTACCGACTGGCCGGGCCGCGGGCCGCAGGAGGTGGAGGACCAGATCACGTATCCGCTCACGGTGAACCTGCAAGGGTTGCCGGGAGTGCGCGCGGTGCGGTCATCGTCGGCGTTCGGATTCTCGATGATCAATGTGATCTTCGAGGATGCGGTGGACGTCTACTTTGCGCGCACGCGAATTCTGGAACGGCTGAACCTCGCGTCCAGCTTCCTTCCCGCCGGCGTGACCCCGACGCTGGGGCCCGACGCCACCGGCGTGGGGCAGGTGTTCTGGTACACGGTGGAGGGGCCCTACGACGCGGGGACGCTGCATTCCATCCAGGATTGGTTCATTCGCTACCAGCTGGCCTCGGTGCCGGGAGTGGCGGAGGTGGCGAGCGTCGGCGGCTTCGTGCGGCAGTATCAGATTGACCTCGATCCCACCAAGCTGCGCATCTACAACGTCACCATCCGGCAGGTGTACGAGGCGGTGGAGCGCAGCAACACCAACGTCGGCGCCAAAGTGCTGGAAGTTGGCGACCGCGAGTTTGCGGTGCGCGGACTGGGGCTGATTCATTCCGTTGGCGACATCGAGAACATCGTGGTGACCGCCGCGCATGGCACGCCGGTCTACGTCCGCAACCTGGCGCACGTGCATATCGGCCCGGAGTTCCGGCGCGGCCTGCTGGACGACGCGGGGCGGGAAACGGTAGGGGGCGTGGTCGTCCTCCGCTACGGAGCGAACGCGCAGGCGGTGATCGCGGCGGTGAAGCAAAAACTCGAAGCGCTGCGGCCGGGACTGCCGGCCGGAGTGCGCATTACGCCGTTCTATGACCGCAGCACCCTCATCAACCACGCGGTGGACACGCTGAAATACGCGCTGCTCGAGGAAATCCTTCTCGTCACCCTGGCGCACATCGTCTTCCTGTGGCACTTCCGCAGCATCCTGATCGTCACCTTGCCGCTGCCGCTGGCGGTGCTCGCCGCATTCCTGCTCATGCATTACGGCGGCATCTCCTCCAACATCATGTCGCTGGGCGGGATCGCCATTGCCATCGGGGTGCTGGTGGACGCGGGGATTGTGATGGTCGAAAACGTGCTGCGGCACGCCGAACGGCACTACGAAGAGCACGGCGAATACCAGTCGCACATCGGCGAAATCACCTTGCGCGCGGCGCAGCTGGTGGGACGGCCGATTTTCTTCGCCATGACCATCATCATCCTGGCGTTCATTCCGGTCTTCGCGCTGACCGGCATGGAAGGCAAGCTGTTCCATCCGCTGGCATTCACCAAGACCTTCGCCATGATTGGCTCCACGCTGATCGCGGTGACGCTGGTGCCGGTGCTGTGCACCTTCCTGATTCGCGGCCGGCTGCATCGCGAGGAGGACAACCCGGTGATGCGCGGTCTGCGCGCCGTGTACCGCCCGGTTCTGGAGTGGGCGCTGCGCCATCGCGCGGCCACGCTCGCCGTCGCCGCCGCCCTGTTCGGCGCGGCGCTGTGGATGGCTTCCACGATTGGCTCGGAGTTCATGCCGCCTCTCGATGAAGAGACCGCGCTCTTCATGCCCATTACCGACCCGAGCATCTCCCTGACCAAGGCCGCGGAAATCCTGCAGCGGCAAGACGCAATCATTGCGCAGGACCCGGCGGTGGCGCGCGTGGTCGGCAAAGTGGGCCGGGCGGAGACCGCGACCGATCCGGCGCCCGTCAACATGACGGAAACAATCATCGAGTTCAAGCCGCGCCGCGACTGGCCCCCCGGACTCACCAAGGACGCGATTCTGCAGCGGCTCGACGAGAAGCTGCGCCTCCCCGGCGTCACCAACATCTGGACGCAGCCCATCCGCAACCGCATTGACATGCTCTCCACCGGCATCCGCACCCAGGTGGGGGTCAAGATTTTCGGCTCCGACCTGCAGGTGGCGGAGCGCATCGGGCAGGAAATCGAGAGCGTGCTGCGGACGGTGCCCGGGGCCACCGATCTCTACGCCGAGCGCATCACGGGCACGCCGTATCTGGAGATCACGGTGAATCGGGAGGCCGCCGCGCGCTACGCCATCAACGTGGGCGACGTGCAGGACGTGATCGAAACCGCCATCGGCGGCAAGAGCCTGAGCGTGGCCATCGAAGGGCGGCAGCGGCTGCCCATCAATCTCCGTTACGCGCCCGACTTTCGCGACAGCGAAGAGAAGCTGCGCACCGTGCTGGTGCCCGCGCCGAACGGCATCCAGGTGCCGCTGGCCGCGGTGGCGGACCTCCGCACCGTGCTCGGTCCCTCGATGATCAGCAGCGAGAATGGCCTCCTGCGCAGCACCGTGCTGCTGAACGTGCGCGGCCGCGATGTCGGCGGCTTCGTCGAGGCCGCGAAGCGCGCGGTGGCGCGGGGCGTGCGGCTGCCGGCGGGCTACTACGTCGAGTGGAGCGGGCAGTATGAGAACCAGGTCCGCGCCAAACGGCGCCTGCAGATTGTCATTCCGGTGGTGCTGGGGATCATCTTCCTGCTGCTGTACTGGACGTATCACTCCGTCAAAGAGGCGCTGCACGTGGTGCTCGCGGTGCCGTTCGCGCTGACCGGCGGCGTGTTCCTGCTGAAAGCGCTGGGCTACAACTTCTCGGTGGCGGTGTGGGTGGGGTTCATTGCGCTGTTCGGGACCGCGGTGCAGACCGGCGTGGTGATGGTGATCTACCTGGAGGAGGCGGTGCAGCGCCGCGTGGCCGCCGAGGGCGGACTCACCCTGCAAGGCCTGCATGCGGCAGTGATCGAAGGTGCGCTGCTGCGCCTGCGCCCGAAAGTAATGACCGTGGCCACCGTGGTCGCCGGGCTGCTGCCGATCATGTGGTCCACACGCACCGGCGCGGAAGTCATGAAACCGCTGGCCACGCCGGTTTTGGGCGGCATGGTGAGTTCCCTGATCCATGTTCTGATCGTGACCCCGGTCCTCTTCACCTGGCTGCGCGAACGCGAACTCCGGCGGCCGCCGCTCGCGGGCGGCAAGCTGATTAGGTAAGGCTGGTAAACTGTTGACAGCAAACGCGCGGAGGGATGCGTGAGCGGTCGAAACGGGCGGTCTTGAAAACCGCTGTGGGGGAAACTCCACCGGGGGTTCGAATCCCTCTCCCTCCGCCATTTTTGTTGGGTCTCTTGAAGAGCCTGCATCTCTAGAATGCGCGCACCTTTCTGATCGCGACCGGCGTCTCGGTCGTGCTGCTCTCAATTGTGATGCGTGTACGAATTACCGCGGAACTTTCGATAAGAACGCTGGTCGGCCTGCCGGAAATCGCGCCCCACAAGTTCCAATCACGGCTGTTGACTGCGGGCATCTACTCCAGGATAAGGTATCCGCGCTATGTTGAGATCTTCGTGGCGCTAGTCGGTTGGGCGATGATCGCGAACTACGTCGCCACATACGTCTTCGCGTTGTTAGCCGCGGGCTCGTTGTTTCTCGTGGTTCTGCTCGAGGAGAGAGAATTGCGGGAGCGGTTCGGCAGCGAGTACGAGGCCTACGCCTTGCGCGTGCCGCGGTTTATTCCGGCGAACCCTCGGAGGCCGCGGCGTTAATTTACGGCAAGAACCACCAAGGTGGCGTCGTCTTGGAATTGTGCGCCGCAAAAATCCGACACCTGCGCGAGCAGTTGCTCGTTCAACTCAGCAGCGGAACTGGCCGCGTGCGCCTTGCCGAATGCGGCGACCCTCTCCACTCCAAACTCTTCGCCTTGCGCGCCCTCGGCTTCGGTGATGCCGTCGGTGAATAGAAGTAGCCGGTCTCCGGATTTCAGGTTGACGCTGGAGTCCTGGTAATTCCACGAGGGGAAAACGCCGAGCACTGCGCCGCCATAATCCAGGGTGTGCGCGGCACCAGCCGAAACGAGAATAGGATAGGGATGGCCGGCATTGCAGTAGCGAAACGTGCGCGTATTGGCGTCGAGAACGCTGCAGAAAAACGTCACGAACTTGTTCGCAGCGATGCTTTCGCGCAGCATGCCGTTCATGATCCCGCACACGCGCGCCGGACTATCCAGGTCGCGCACGGATGCGCGCAGGCTGGCCTGGACATTAGCCATAAGCAAAGCGGCGGCAACTCCCTTGCCGGAGACATCGGCAATGCAGATGGCCAGCCTGTTGCCGTCGAGCCGCAGCACATCGAAGTAATCTCCGCCGACCGCGCGCGCCGGGCGCCAGGCGGTGGCTACGGCGATTCCCGGAAGCTGCGGAATTTCCTTGGGCAAAAGCGACTGCTGGATTTCGCGGGCCCGTTCCAATTCCTGTTCGTGGATTTCCAGGCGGGCCGCGCCCGACTGGACCATGTGTTGCAGCTCGACGTTGCGGCGTTCGAGGCGCGCCCTCGTCTTGCTGTAGAGAAAATTCGTCACGCCGTAGACGAAGGTGATCAGGAAGGGCAGCTTCCAGCCGGTGGTGATCAAGTGCCCAAGCGATTGCGGACCAGGCGGGGCGAACCACCAGACAATTACGCTGGTCAGCGCGTAAACGGGAACCATCAAGACGCATAGCACGATCAGGAAGATCAGCCAGTCATAGGGGGACGGCCTTTCGTAAAGAACGTGCAGCCATTGCACCGGAGGCGAAAGGAAATTGCCGATACACAGCGAGTACAAGATGACGGTGAAAGGATTTATGGGCTGGCCAATTGCCCAGAAAATCGCGCCGACAACGAGAGCAATGAACAGGTAAATGCCCTGATTGCGGAAGAAAACGGTCAACGATTTGGCGTCAATGGTCATGTGGACCGGAATTTCCGAGTTGGACCTCTGGCCTGTGCAGGGTACGCTTCCCCCGCCTTCGACACAACGAATTGGCCACGAAAGCAGGCCCCAGCGAGATCGCGCCGCTCGACGGCTTCACCAAGGTCTTCTGGCGTGACGAGCCGGTCTCGCACCTCTGGCCGCAGGTGGCCGTGCTGCTGGCGGTGGGCGTCGCCTTGTTCGTCCGCGCGCGCCGCCTTGCCCGCGCTGGGAGTTCGCCTGACGCTTGCGGGGGTAATCGGAGGCGAATAGCGCAAGCTGGTGAGAAGAGTTGTAATCGCCAGTTACGCGTCCGCTGATGTCGATGAACGCCTTGAACGCGGGTGAGGTGGACATGCACTTGTTGCCGTGTCTTAAGGTCAACAAGGGTTTCTGGTTTACAATCCCAACTCGACGAACTGACTGAACCGCGCGGCTTCATCCAACAGCAAGCAGATGGGAGCAGAATGAAGATCGAGATCGTTCACTGCCCGACGTGACAGAATAACAAGGCCAAGGTCACGAGTCTCGTGACCCTCATCAAGAAGCGCCTCGACATTGAAGCCGTGATTACGCCTGGTAAGACCGGGCAGTTCGAGGTGATCGCTGACGGCGAGAGGATTGCCGAGCGCGGTGGGAACTGGTTTACGCGGAGCTTTGGTGCCGGCTATCCCGATCTCAATAGCGTGGTCGACCAGATCGAGAAGCGCCGTGCGAATAACGCAGCGCGGTAGACAGCAGGTCTCGTTTGGGCGGACCGATTTTTCTTGCAGCCTTGGAAGGTTCAGTTACCTCCCTCCGTCGCTGTCGTGAAATCTCCTTGATCGTAAGCTTGCGCTTTTTGTTCGCTAGTCGGTGAAGCGACACCAATGCCGGTCACTTGGACGTATAGTCGGCTAACCGGACAAGTGCCTTGGCGCTCGTAACTGTCGTGAAATCGTCTTCTCATCCGTTTACGATGGATTCGTCATTTGTTCGCCTCGGAGCATGTACCTGTGGCGTACCAATCCGGGTCGTTTCTCGCGTTTGTCGCTTATTGGGAGGCACCAAAAACCAGTAAGTTGAGTGTTTTCATCGCCGCTTTGGAATCCGAATCCCTCTCCCTCCGCCACAGAGTCATCGTATTTCTGTTCTCCGGTCCGATTCGCCAGAAAACCCTCAGGTTCCGGCCGAATCTGAGGGTTTTTCCACGCATTAGCGCACCGGAGAAACGCTCATCCGGCGATGTGTTCCCGGAAAGCGTCATTTTTCTCCGCCCGCCAGTTCGAATCCCTCTCCCTCCGCCACAGAGTCTTCGTATCAGCGAGTCAGTTTCAAGGCGTACGAGCTCAACACCCGCATGTAATTCGCGCGTTCGAAAGTCGCGGGATCGGCGACCGATTTGCGCGCCATGCTGCCCTGCATCTGGCGGATGGATTCGTATTCGTGTTCTTCCATCCAGGTCTTGAGGTCCTGCAGAACATGGCGGATGTGCTCGACGCCGTTCTGCAGCAGGGCCGAGGTCATCATTGCCACCCGCGCGCCGACCATCATGCTCTTCAGCACGTCCTCGGCGGTATGAACGCCGCCGGTGATGGCCAGATCCGCATGCACGTGGCCGAACACGATGGCCACCCAGTTGAGCCGCAGTAGCAGCTCATAGGAATGGCTCAGTTGCAGGCGCGGCACCACCTCCAGCTGTTCCAGATCGAGGTCCGGCTGATAGAAGCGGTTGAACAGCACCAGACCGTCGGCTCCGGCCAAGTCGAGCCGGCGCATCATGTGCGGAATGGAACTGAAAAAATGCCCCACCTTGACCGCTAGCGGCACCCGCACCGCCGCCTTCACTTGGCACACCACGTCGTAGTACCTCTGTTCCACCTCCGAGCCGGGCCGTTCGGGATTGGTGGCCACGTAATAGGTGTTCAGTTCGATGGCGTCCGCGCCCGCTTCTTCCATCATCTTGGCGTAACGCGTCCAACCGCCTGGCGAACTGCCGTTCAGGCTGGCAATGACTGGAATACGCACCGCCTTCTTCACCCGCGCCAGGTGTTCCAGGTAGGCTTCGGGCCCGTGATTGTAGTTCTCCAGGTCAGGAAGATAGTGCAGCGACTCGGCGAAGCTCTCGCTGCCTTGCTCCAGCCAGCGGTTCAGTTCTTCGCCTTCGATGGCGATCTGCTCCTCGAACAGCGACTGCATGACCACCGCGGCCGCGCCGGCTTCTTCCATCGCGCGCACGGCCTCAACTTCCCGCTGTAGCGGTCCGGCCGACACCACGATCGGGTTCTTCAGTTGCAACCCCAGATAGGTGGTAGAAAGATCGGTCATTCCTTGCCTCCTTTCGTCGCCAGGGTGGCGGCCGCCAGGTCTTCGCCGGCGGGAAGCGAAGCCAGCTTTTCGTAAAGATCCCAGCGGCTGCGCACATCCTCTTCGGCTTCGCGCAGCAGCTTCTTGGCGGCTTCGGCATCGGCGTGGTTCAGAATGCTGAACCGGGTCTCGTTCAACATGTATTTCTGCAACGGTATGCTGGGGGGGCGGGAGTCGAGTTGCAACGGATTCTTGCCTTGCTTCACCAGGTCCGGGTTGTAGCGGAACAGCGGCCAGTATCCGGACTGCACCGCCAGCTTCTGCTGGTCCATGCCGTACATCAGGTCGTAGCCGTGGGCCACGCAATGCGAGAAGGCGATGATGAGGGAGGGGCCGTCGTAAGCCTCGGCCTCGACGAAGGCCTTCAGGGTTTGCATGTCGCTGCCGCCCATCGCCACGCGGGCCACGTACACGTTGCCGTAGTTGACCGCCATCAGCGCCAGGTCCTTCTTGGCGGTTTCCTTGCCTCCGAAAGCGAAGCGCGCCACCGCGCCGCGCGGCGTGGCCTTGGAGCGCTGGCCGCCGGTGTTGGAGTACACCTCGGTGTCCAGCACCAGGACGTTGACGTTCTGCGCGGAGGCGAGCACGTGATCGAGCCCGCCGTACCCGATGTCATAGGCCCAGCCGTCGCCGCCGACGATCCACACACTCTTGCGCACCAGGGCGTCGGCGATGGCGAGCAGGTCGCGGGCCTCGAGGTTGTCCACGCCCTTCAGCTGGTCGTGGAGCTGGCGCACCTGCTCGCGTTGCCGCTCGATGCCGGCGTGCGTGGACTGGTCGGTGGCAAGCAGGGCCGCCACCAGTTCGCCGCCGATCTTCGCTTCCAGTCGCTGCACCAGGTCGCGCGCGTACTCGTCCTGCTTGTTCAGGGCCAGCCGGAGCCCGAACCCGAACTCGGCGTTGTCCTCAAAGAGCGAATTCGACCAGACGGGGCCGCGGCCCTGGGCGTCCACGGTGTAGGGAGTGGTGGGAAGATTGCCGCCGTAGATCGAGGAACAACCGGTGGCGTTGGCGATCACCACGTGGTCGCCGAAGAGCTGCGTCATCAGCTTGACGTAAGGCGTCTCGCCGCAACCGGCGCAGGCGCCGGAGAACTCGAACAGCGGCTGCAACAACTGCACATCCTTCACCTGGCCGGTCTTCAGTTGCTCGCGGTTGGCTTCCGGCAGCGAGAGAAAGAAGTCCCAGTTCTCGCGCTCGGGCAGGCGCAACGGCGCTTGCGGCTCCATGTTGATGGCCTTGTGCTTCACCTCGGTCTTGCTCTTGGCCGGGCAGATCTGCACGCACAGGGTGCAGCCGGTGCAGTCCTCGGGCGCCACCTGCAGGGTGTAGCGCAGGTTCTCAAACTCCTTCCATTTGGGCTTGGCGTACTTGAACTGGGAAGGCGCCTTGGCCAGCAGTGCGGGATCGTAGATCTTGGCGCGGATCACCGAGTGCGGGCACACCAGCACGCATTTCCCGCACTGGATGCAGAGTTGCTCGTCCCACACCGGAATTTCGAGCGCGATGTTGCGCTTCTCCCACTGGGCGGTGGCGGTGGGGAAGGTGCCGTCCACGGGGAGAGCACTGACCGGCAGCAGGTCGCCTTCGCCGGCGATAATGCGGGCGGTGACTTTCTGCACGAAATCCGGCGCTGCGGCCGGTACCGGCGGCTCCAGGTGCAGCTTGCTGGTGGCCTGCGCCGGGAGCTTGACTTCGTGCAAGTGCGCCAAGGCGGCATCGACGGCGGCAAAGTTCTTCTGCACCACCGCTTCTCCGCGCTTCATGTAGGTCTTCTCGATAGCTTTCTTGATGGCGGCGATGGCCTCGTCGCGCGGCAGCACTCCGCTGATGGCGAAGAAGCAGGTCTGCATGATGGTGTTGATGCGGCGCCCCATGCCCGCTTCTTCCGCCACCGGGTCGGCGTTGATGACGAACAGGCGCAGCTTCTTAGCGAGCAGATCCTGCTGCATGGTGACCGGCAGGTGGTCCCAGACTGCTTCCGGCCCGTAGGGGCTGTTGAGCAGGAAGGTGGCGCCCGGCCGCGCCAGCTTGAGCACGTCGAGACGCTCCACGAACGAGAACTGGTGGCAGGCGACGAAACTCGCCTGGGTAATGAGATAGGTGGAACGGATGGGGCGCGGCCCAAAACGCAGATGCGACACGGTCATCGCCCCCGCCTTCTTCGAGTCATAAACGAAGTAGCCCTGGGCGTGGAAGTCGGTTTCCTCGCCGATGATCTTGATGGAGTTCTTGTTGGCGCCGACGGTGCCGTCCGATCCCAGGCCGTAGAAGACGGCGCGCACGGTGTCAGGGCTCTCGGTCGAGAACTCGCGGTCGTATTCCAGGCTGGTGCGGGTGACGTCGTCCATGATGCCGACGGTGAAGTGGTTCTTGGGCTGCGCCTTTTTCAACTCGTCGAAGACGGCCTTCACCATCGGGGGATTGAATTCCTTCGAAGACAGCCCGTAGCGGCCGCCGATCACACGCGGCATGGACTGGAACGGGCCCTGGCCCGTGGCCAGCGCTTCGCTCAGCGCCGTAATCACGTCCATGTAGAGAGGTTCGCCGGTGGCGCCGGGCTCCTTGGTGCGGTCGAGTACGGCCAGCGTCTTGGCGCTCGCCGGCAGCGCGGCCAGGAAATGCTCCAGCGAGAAGGGCCGGTACAGGCGGACTTTGAGTAGCCCGACCTTTTCCCCGTGCGCGTTCAGGTATTCCACCGTTTCCTCGGCGGCTTCGGCGCCGGAGCCCATCATGATGATCACGCGGTCGGCATCGGCTGCCCCGACGTAGTCGAACAGGTGGTAGCGGCGGCCCACCAGCTGGGCGAACTTGTCCATGGTCTTCTGCACGATGCCGGGGCAAGCCAGGTAATAGGGGTTGATGGCTTCGCGGGCCTGGAAGAAGACGTCGGGGTTCTGGGCGCTCCCGCGCAGCACCGGGCGGTCCGGGGAGAGCGAGCGCAGACGATGCGCGTGGACCAGCGCATCGTCGATCAGGGCGCGCATATCGTCGTCCGACAGTTCCTCGATCTTGTCCACTTCATGCGAGGTGCGGAAGCCGTCGAAGAAATGCAGGAAGGGAATGCGCGCCTCCAGGGTGGCGGCGTGCGCGATCAGCGCGTGGTCCATCGCCTCCTGCACCGAGTTCGAGGCCAGCATGGCGAAGCCGGTCTGCCGGCAGCCCATCACGTCGCTATGGTCGCCAAAGATGGAGAGCGCGTGCGTGGCCAGGGTGCGGGCAGCAACGTGGATGACCGCAGGCGTGAGCTCGCCCGCGATCTTGTACATGTTGGGGATCATCAGCAGCAGGCCCTGCGACGCCGTGAAGGTGGTGGCCAGCGCGCCCGCCTGGATGGCGCCGTGCATCGCGCCGGCGGCTCCGCCTTCGCTCTGCATCTCCACCACGGTGGGCACCGCGCCCCAGATGTTGGTCTGACCCTTGGCGGCCCACTCGTCGGCGAATTCCCCCATGTTGGACGACGGCGTGATCGGATAGATGGCGATCACCTCGCTGGTGTGGTAAGCAGAATAGGCAGCGGCTTCGTTGCCGTCGATTGTCACCTTCGACCTTGTCATAAGTGCAGGCCCTCCCCCGGCGATGCCGAGATGTTGCGAAACCTATCAGTTTATGCCAGTGGGAGGGAGGGAGGGATGTGTCAGGAATCACATCTCAAGGTTCACACGTCACGTATTGGGGCGCCGGCCATTTCGGCCAGTGCAGCACCATACCCCGCTCTGCCGAGAGCCAGTTGGTCAGCCATGCGACGCGATCAGCAGCCCGCTGGGACCCTGTGGACGATCCAGGTACGCCGACGAACGGTGGCGCAGCCTTTCCCCGCCAGGTAACGCGCTGGGAGTACCACAGCGAGAATTTTTCGGGTATGGTCAGCCTCGGCTGCGTGAAAATGACGCATCGCCATTTGAGACCAGCTTAGGCAGACAGCGGGTTCATCGCGTAGAACATGGCTATCACGCTAGGCGTGGATATCTTTCTCGAGCCGGCCGACAGGTACAAACACAAGAGGTTTGCCCTGGTTACCAACCATGCGTCCGTGACCTCCGACTTTCGACCCGCTAGGAAAGCGCTACTCTCTGCCGGATATAGGATCGAACGGCTATTTTCGCCGGAACACGGATTGGAAGCGATTGGCGAGGATGGACGTCCCATGCCGGATGGGACTGATCGCTTGACCGGACTCCCCATCCTTAGCCTTTATGGTTCCAGGTTGGAACCGGGCTTCGAGCACCTGGCCGATATCGATGCCGTCATCTTTGACCTGCCTAATGTGGGCTGTCGCTTCTATACCTATTTATGGACTTTGACCCACGTAATGGAGGCCTGTCATCGACATGGTAAGGAGTTGCTGGTTCTCGACCGGCCAAACCTGGTATCCGGCAATATGGAGCTTGCTGAAGGTCCTCTTCTGGACGAAGAACGGTGCGCATCCTTTGTCGGTCGGTGGCGCATTCCCATCCGCCACTCTTGCACGCTCGCTGAACTCGCGACATTCTGGGCGAAATCGCGAATGCCAGGACTGCAACTCACCGCCGTTGCCGCGGAAGGATGGAACAGGAATTCTTTTCCTTGGGACTGGTGTACCTCGTTTGTGCCCACCTCTCCCGCGATCGTCGATCCGGAAGCTGCTTTGCTTTATCCAGGGCTTGGCCTCCTGGAGGCGACCAATCTCAGCGAGGGCAGAGGAACTGCCACTCCCTTCCGGGTTGCGGGTGCTCCGTGGATGGACGCCGCCACTGTCGCGAGGCAGTTCAACAGCATGGGGCCTCCCGGAGTCGTGGCGAGAGCGACGGACTTCACTCCAGAAGCCTCGAAGTACTGCCATGTCTTGTGCCGCGGGCTCATGTTCCACGTGACCGATCGCACTACTTTCAGGCCGGTCTTTTCCGCGATGATGTTGATTAAGTTGGCAAGAGACCGTCACCCGGACAATTTCGCGTGGTCGCGGTATCCAACGGCAGTCAATCCCACCGGAGAGCGTCATCTCGACAAATTACTAGGCATCCCTGACGCCGAGTCAATGTTCGATGAATCCCTGGACTGCCTGCTTGATCGTTTGCGTACGGTGCTCGACTGTCAATCATGGAAAAGCACCATGAAGCCCTTCCTGATGTACTAGGAGCCTCTGACAAAGGCCACATTGGCGGTATTCCTGTGGAAACATGTCCATCGGTCATGATTCTCCCAACGAATCACCGGGCGCCAAGAGCCCGCGTTGTGATGCACCTCGATTTGTGACGGTGGACACCGCCGGGTGCGCTAGGCGTGTTGTGGAATCATATGCGGCTTGAGGAGGTTGCGATGGAGCCATTCCGCTATCACGTCTTCGTGTGCACGCAACAGAAGCCGGACGGGGTTCGATGTTGTTCGGCAAGTGGATCTTCGCAAGTCGTGGACACGCTGCATCGGGAGCTGTCTTCGCGAGGGCTCGCCGGTGAGGTACAAGTTACGACCTGTGGTTGCCTGGGAACCTGCGACCATGGGCCGGTTGTGATCGCCTACCCCGACGGCGCGTGGTACTCGGGCGTCACGGCGGAGGATGTTCCCGAGATCGTGGCTTCCCATTTCGTGTCCGGCCAAGTGCTCACTCGCCTCGCGCGAACGGATGCAGACGCGATGAAGGCGGAGATCCTGGAGCACCACAAGCGATACTTGGCCATGATGAAGGCCAGGGACGACGCCGGCGTCTTGCCGGACGACCTCAACGAAGTGATTCGCGGCTTCATGTCCAGTCGGGTGGTGCTGACGGCCTTGGAATTGGACCTCTTCTCGGCTGTCCGCGGCGGCGTTTCCGCTCAGGAAGCGGCTGGCAAGATAGGAACTGACGAACGCGCAACGGAGATGCTGTTGAACGCCTTGGCGAGCTTGGGCCTCTTCGAGAAGAAGGATGGCATCTTCCATAACACTCGCGCGTCGGGGCGGTTCTTCGTCGAAAGCTCTCCGGATGATGCCCGTCCCGGGCTCCTGCACACGGTCGGTCTCTGGAAGCGCTGGTCGGCCCTGACCGAATGCGTGCGGGCGGGCACCGCAGTTGCTCAGGAGGGCAGCGGCAACTCGGTTCCTGACTTCATTGCCGCGATGGACCGGAATGCCCGCGAAAGGGCGCCCCACGTGGTCAATACCGTGGGAAGCGAAAACCTGCATCGCATACTGGACTTGGGTGGCGGCTCCGCCGCCTACTCCATCGCCTTCGCACGGGCCAGCCGCGGACTCACGGCAGAGGTGTTGGACCTGCCTGAGGTCGTTCCCATTGCCGAGGAGCACATCCGGAAGGCCGGCCTATCGGACCGTGTCACTTGCCGCCCTGGAGACATGCTGGTTTCGCCGTTGGGACAGAATTTCGACCTCATCCTGATATCCGCCATCTGCCACATGTTTTCGCCCGAGCAGAATCGCCAACTGTTCGAGCGGGCGCACGCTGCCCTGGGTCCGCGCGGACGCCTGGTAATCCAGGACTTCATCTTGGAACCGAACAAGACGTCACCCCGATTCGCGGCGCTGTTCTCCCTGAACATGTTGGTCGGCACTCGCGCCGGAGCATGTTACAGCGACCCGGAGTACGAGGAGTGGCTACGCGATACCGGGTTCCAAGATATTCGCCGCGTGCCTCTGCCCGGACCTAGCGGCTTGATAATCGCAGTTCGGGCATAACTGTTGGTCGAAGCGTCGGATTTCTCAACAAAGATTTCCGCAGATTGCCGCGTTGGTGCTGAGCAAGAATGAGCGAGTATGACCTTGGAGGTCCATTGTTACGCGGGGCGGAAGGCGGATGAGAGCCCCGTTCGCTTTTGCCTGGACGGTCACGAATATGTTGTCGAGGAAGTGCTCGACCAGTGGTATGGCCCGGAGCATGTCTTTTTCAAGATCTGCGCGGATGATGGCAATCTCTACATCCTGCGTCATCAGCCTTCGGTGCCCGATGGAGCGTGGGAGCTTGTTTCTTTTCGGCAGATCAGGCGGATGCGATCTTCCCTGCGAGACCGGTGACGGCCGTCACGACATCGCGTGCTGCTGTTGAATGACAATTATTGCGCCTGCAGGGCCGTCGTGTGAACCATGACAGTTGTTTCCCCAGATCGAATGCCATCATGATCATGATCCACTCCGGATCACAGGATAGGGTGCGCGTCGTCCCCGTGCTGTGCAACAGCAACTGCGGAGGCCGTTGCCACCTCAAGGCGCACGTCCGGGACGGCGTCGTGATCCGCATCACCACCGACGAGTCTCCGGACGATCCCGATGTTCCACAGTTGAGGGCATGCCTGCGCGGACGCGCGCTGCGCAGTCGCATCTATGATCCCAATCGCCTGAAGCATCCGCTGAAGCGGGTCGGGGCGCGCGGCGAAGGCAGATTCGAGCGCATCTCCTGGAACGAGGCGATCGAACTGGTGGCCACGAACCTCGACCGCAGCTTGCAGCGCCACGGCCCGCACTCCGTCTATATCCAGTACGGCACCGGAGACCAGGGGCTTGTACGCGGGCGCGAATCGGCGCAGCGCCTGATGAATCTGTTCGGCGGATTCCTCGGCTACTACAACAATTACAGTTCGGCGTGCCTGATGTACACGGCGCCATTCATCACCGGCTATCGCGACAGCAGCTCCTACTCCACGCTGCCGTACTCCAAGCTACTCATCCTCAACGGCTTCAATCCCGCTGAAACGATCTTCGAGACGAATTCCAACTACTACCTCGCCCGCGCCAAGGAGGCGGGTGCGAAGATCGTGGTCATCGACCCACGCCTCACCGAGACCGCGGCTACCTTCGCTGACGAATGGCTGCCCATCCGGCCCACGACAGACACCGCCCTGTTCCTCGCCATGGCGCAGGTGTTGATTACCGAGAAGCTGATCGACCAGCCGTTTCTTGATCGCTACTGCGTAGGCTTCGATGAGCAGCACATGCCTATCGGATCAGAAGGCCCGTCGTTTCGGAGCTACGTCCTGGGAGCGGAGGACGGCAGGCCCAAGACGCCCGAGTGGGCAGCGGAGATCTGCGGGGTGGACGCCCGCGCCATTCGACAGCTGGCCCGCGCGTACGGCACGTTGAAACCAGCGCAGTTGCTGCAAGGACTGGGGCCGCAGCGACACGCGCACGGCGAGCAATCGGTCCGGGCCGGCATCGCACTGGCTTGCATGACCGCCAACCTGGGACTTCCTGGCGGCGGGTGGGGTGGCGGCGAAGGAGAGCGTCGCGTCGGCATACCGGTCCCTAGCCTTCCGACCGGCGTGAACCCAGTGCAGGCGCGGATACCAGTGTTTCAATGGACCGACGCGGTTGTCCGCGGGGTCGAAATGACGGCGGCCGATGGCGTCGAGAACGGGCCGCTCACGAGCAACATCAAATTTATCTTCAACCTCGCCAGCAACATGCTCGTGAACCAGCATGCGGACGTGAACCGCACGGTGAGGATGCTTCGCGACCAACGCCTGGTTGATTTTATCGTGACGTCCGATCAGTTCCTGACGCCGAGCGCGAAGTTCTCAGACCTTGTCCTGCCGTCAGACCATTCCTTCGAGAGAAACGACGTGGGGGTTCCCTGGTCCGGCGACAACTACATCGTCTTCGGCAACAAGGCAGTGGACCCGCCGGGCGAATGCCGGCACGACTACTGGTGGATCAGCCGGGTCGCGGAGCGGCTCGGTATGGGACAAGCTTTCACGGAAGGAAAGGACGAAGAAGGTTGGCTGCGGCAGTTGCTCGCGGAAGCGCGCGACCGAGACCCCGAACTGCCCAGTTATGAGGAGCTTAGCCGTATCGGCTTCTACCGGAAACGCGGTGCGCCGCACGTAGCCTTCGCCGACGAGATTCGCGAGCCCGACCGTTACCCGTTCAAGACGCCCTCGGGGAAGATCGAGCTGTTCTCGCAGACGCTAGCCGCGATGAAGCATCCGGAGGTTCCCGCGGTTGCCGAATATCTGGACGCTTCGGAAGGGCCGCAGGACCGGCTGGCGAACAAGTATCCCCTGCAGTGCATCGGACCGCACAGCAAGCGCCGCACACATTCCATGTTCGACGAGAACACATGGATGGAACAGACTGAACCTCAAAGAATGTCGATAAACCCTCGCGATGCACTGGCACGGCGAATCGCCGACAACGACCGCGTGCGCGTGTTCAACGATCGCGGGGCGCTACTGGCAACCGCCCGCGTAACGGCGCGGATTCGTCCGGGCGTGGTTTCGATCCCGCAGGGCGCGTGGTACACGCCGGATCGCGACGGCGTCTGCCAGCGCGGTTGTGTGAACGTTCTGACCAGTCAGAGACCGACACCCCTGGCGCACGGAAATGCCCAGCACACGGTCTTGGTGGAAGTCGTGAAGGCTTAGCGCTTGCATACGAGCCGCCAACTCGGGTTCCTCGTCGATGCCACACGCTGCATCAACTGCAAGACGTGCGAGATGGCTTGCCAGGATTTCAACGAGGCCGGCGTCCGGCTTCGCCAGGTGCGTGTGTTCGAGCACGGCCAGTTTCCAGCGGTGCTCGTGCACAACGTTTCCATGGCCTGCAACCATTGCGCGGAGCCGCTGTGCGTCCGCTGCTGCCCGGCGAAGGCATATGCAAAACGGGCCGAAGACGGCATTGTCGTGCACGATCCGGATCGGTGTATCGGGTGCCGTTACTGCACGTGGGTCTGTCCCTACGGCGCTCCTCAGTACGATGCCGTTGCCGGCCACGTGCGGAAGTGCAACCTGTGCGTAGGTGAGATCGAAGCGGGGAGGCAGCCGGCGTGCGTTGCAGCCTGCCCGGTGCGGGCGATCGAGGTAGCTCCGCTAGAGGTGATCACAGCGCGACCGGGCGCCACGATCGCCATGCGGGATTTGCCGTGCCCGGATCTGACAAAGCCGGCGTGTCGATATGTGATAAGGAGGGAGGCCGCCGATGTTTGAGCGGATACGGCGGACAGAGTGGCCGCTCGTCGCCTTTACTCTCGCCATGCAACTCGCCACCGGGTGTGCGATCGCCGCCACGCTCTGCGACATTAGCCTCGCACCGGCGCAACTCAGCAGAGTCCGATTGCTTGGCGTCGCGGTCTGCCCGGCGGCGGCCTTCGGGATGCTCGCCTCGTTGCTGCACTTGGGCCGGCCGCGGGCCAGTTGGCGAGCGCTGCTGAACCTCAGGACCTCAGTCCTGAGCCGCGAGATTCTTGTCTCGCTGCTGTTCTTGCTCGCCTCGGCGGCCTATAGCTACTGGTGGTGGGCCGAGTGGTCGAACGGGAGAACAGCGGCAGGTATGGTCACCAGCGCGCTCGGCGTCGTTGCGGTTGCGCTCAGCTCCATGGTGTACCTGATTGCGGGTCAACCAACGTGGACATGGTGGGTGCCTTGCTCGTTCGTGAGCACGGCTGTGCTGTTGGGCGGCGTCCCCGCCAGCATCGCGGTGGCTGGAGCGGCCGACATTACGCTGCAGCGGACTCTCACTGGCGTGCTGGTGGCCGCGAGTGCTGCATCGCTGTTCGCGGGAGTGGAAATGCTCGCGCGGCAGCTACGCGCGACTTCATTCTCCGACGCACGCGAACGGATTGCAGGTGGCGCTTACTTGCTGACGGTGTTCTTAATCCCGGCGTGGCTCTCTATGAAGCTGTTTAGCACTGGTCCCGGAATCGCCAGCTCCCCCTTCCTTGATCTTGCGGTTTTCGCGGCATTGCTTGGCGGCGCGACCCTGCAGCGAATCCTGATGTATCGCTCCGCGCGGGTTCCGCAGTTCTGATTCGACGACTGTCTGATCTCGGCTTCGCTCAGCATTCCCACTCTGAGGCTACGCCCTAATGTGGAGCAGATGGTGGGGTTACCTCGTCGCAAGCGTCATTATTCGTCTTATCACCAGTTACCGGTCGGCGGGGTTGGCGGAGGCGAACAAAGGCGCAAACTGGTAAGAAGAGCTGTTCTCGCCAGTCACGGTTCGGAGCGAGCGGTGTTCGAGCGTAAATGCAAAACTGATCGCTTCTCTCGGATGAGTGCGACTCGTGGCGAGTCCAGAGCCAAACGTATCTAGTGGAGGTTCGGGCACGTTCTAATCACCTGCTTCCATTATCAGTAGTCCGCTTGTACAACTGTCTGCGCCACTCGCCCGGGTGCGAGTTCCACCGTCGTTGTCGTTCCCTGCCGTTGGCTGCCTCGGGCTTCAACTTGCAGGCGGTACTTGCCGGGCTTGAGGTTGGTGAGGCCGAAGTAGCCGTTGCCGTCGGTGGTCACACGTCTGGTCCGCGCAAACAGCCCTGTCTGCCGGACGCGGATCGTGCCGCCATCGAGCGCGCTCCCATCGGCTTTCCTCGCCACGCCGGAAATGTAGGCGGAGCGCGGCGCGTCGATCCAGGGCATCGGCGGCCGCGAAGTGGCCGCCGCGAAAGGGCCTGGCCACGAAGCGGCGCCGGACACGAGGAAGCCGACCCGTTCCTGCGGTTCGATGGCAACGCGCGGGGCAGCGAGTACCGGTCCATTCGCCGCCGCCGCCGGCGTCCGGTACAAACTGGTATAGGAAAAGAAACAGATTCCTTCCACTCGTTGCCGATGCGACTCCTGACGCACGCGCGCGATCTGGGCGAGCACATCCTCCGGAGTGTTCAGGTAGGCGCCGATGCCGACCGCGAGCTGCCGGCCGTGCCGGTGCCGCTTCTCCCAGTCAATCCAGCCGTTGAACCAGTCACGCACCTGCGGTCTCGATTCGGCGGCGTAGTTCATGGGCAGCGCCATGTCGAGGATCCCTTCCTTCAGCCAGGCGTGCCAGTTCTGGAAGATGCGCTGCATGGGCGCGACGTTTTCAAAATCCTGCTCGGAAACCGGGGGACGTCCCCAGGCGATGACCGCGGCCGTGACCTTGAGCTTCGGGTTGATCGCCTTGGCCTCGACATAAACGCGTCGCACCAGCTGGGTGACCTGCTGGCGGCGCCACTCGATCCACTGCGGATCGTCGGGCGCGGGCGTGTCGGTGCGGCCGGTGGCGCGGCGGAATCGCTCCAGGCTGACCGCGTTGTAGCCGACGTCGGCGCCGCGCGGCAGCTGTTGTCCCTCGGTCTCCGGATAGCGGATGTAGTCGAAATGGATGCCGTCCACGGCGTAGTGGCGCACTACGTTCAGGTAGACGCGGGCGATGTAGTCGGCGGCGGCGGGATGCCCGAGGTCGAGAAAGTAGCCCACCGGGAACTTGAAGTCGCCGTTCCGGTTTGCGGTGAGCCAGAGGCTGTCGCCCACCGCCGACGGTCCGTGCTGGTTGAAGACGTGCCTGGGATCGCGCGGGGGCGCCTGGTCGCGCCAGACCGGGGCGGCGTTGATCCAGGCGTGCACTTCGATCCCGTTGCGGTGCGCCACCTCGATGATGTTGGCCAGCGGGTCGAATCCGGGATCGTTGGGCGCGTCCTCGACGAACGGCTCGAACGACTGATGATAGAGCGCGTCCCCGCGCCGCCGCACCTGGATCATGAGCGCGTTGAAGTTAGCGCGCCGGGCCGCGGCCACCAGTTGCTCCGCTTCCTCGCGCGTCTGAATGCCGGGGTGGAATGCGTCCACCCACAGCGCCCGCAATTCGAGCCCCGGAGCCGGACTTCGGTCCTTGGCCGCCGCGCTCGCTGTCAGCCCGAGGGTGCACACAGCAACAGCCAGAAGCCGGAAGGCCGTGGTTCGCATGCAGGAACCTCTCCGACGCAGTGTATCGTCCGGTGCAAGCACGCCAGGCTGGCGACAAATCCTTTTCTCGCCAGTTCGCCCACGCCAAGCCGTTGTCACCGTCCCAGGCTGCGACGCGGTTCTGTGATGCTGGCTTATGGCGTCGGCTCGAGGATGAGCTTCTGCACGCGCCAGTTCAGAAGCTCGGCAGCGTAGATTTCGTTCTCCGACGGGCACGCCAATTCGTGAATCCAGCCGAACTGCTTGAGCTGCTTGCCCGATTCGCCGAACACGCCCAGCAACTTGCCGTCAAGCGACAGCTTGTAGATGCGGCCGGGGAAGGCGTCGGAAGCGAACAGCACCTGCTTCGCTCCCGGCGTGATGCAGATCGCCCAGGGCGCGCCCGGCGACATCGTGCCCGTCGTCTGGGTCGGCTTGTTGCCGATGGCGGGGCGCGCGTTGGGATCAACGGGAACATCAATCGTTATCTGGCGCAACACGTTGCCTTCACCGTCAAACACCTGGATGCGCCGGTTGCCGCGGTCGGCAACGTAGATGTTCCCCTGCGCGTCAGCGGCGATGCTATGCGGCGTGTTCAGCTGGCCAGGCTTGTCGCCGGGTTCGCCCCACGACTTCACCCAGTTGCCGTTCTTGTCCACCTTGGCTACGCGCGAGTTGATGTAGCCGTCGCTGAGGTATGTGTTGCCCGCGGGATCCCAGGTCACGTCCGTCACCTGGCGGAAGTATCCGTCCACCGGCGGCAGCGGCGGATGTACGTGCGTGAGCGGGCCGGTGCCCTCGTCCGAGGCCTCCTGCTTGCGGCCGAAGACCATTTCGACGCGTCCTTGCGGCGAGAACTTCACCAGCATGTCGGAGCCTTTGTCGGTCACCCAGATATTGTCCTGCGCATCGACTTTCACCGTGTGCGCGTACGACCACGCGTACAGGTTATGGCCGATTTCGCGCATCATGCGACGAGCAGTCGTTTCCGAGTAGCCCGTTATTCGCCCGCGATTCTTGCCCTTGAGACTTACATGAAACTACGAGCGAATGGGTGATTGAAGAATCGTTCAGTTCGCCGATCCTCCCGCACTGACCGGCGCAAGATCAGACTTCATCCCCAGCGCTTTTAGATATTCCTCATTCACGCGACACTCTTGCAGGCGGACACTCTCTAGCAACTCGGCGAAAGCACGGGCGATCGTCTCCTGTTCGGGCCGGGCCTTCAGCCGTTCTTCCACGTGCGCAGTGCCGCGCGGAAGCTTCGCGAACTCCACAATCTTTCCCCAGTCAGCAGGTGGGATAATGCTGACGACCGCCGCCGACTTTTCCATCTTCTTGTACGGCCAGAAAGCCCATCCGATGTTGTTTTGTTCAAGCGCTTTCACGAATTGTGCGATCCACTCATTGTTATTCTCGCCGGACTCTCCCATCCAGATCGGCACATCATAGCGTTCGCGAAAATCGATGTATTGCCGTAGCACGCTCTCATCAGGCGCCGTCCAATATTTGTGGAACGTGTATGCGACGTTCCCATCGAAAGGTTTGCGGAAGACCGCGAAGTTCCCGTCCCACTGCGCGCCACCGAGAAAGAGAATATGGTGGGCATCAGTCTTTCGTATCTCGGCCGACAACTTCTTGTAGAGCGGTTCAAGCGAAGAATTCAGAGGTCTTAGCTTGGGAAAAGGCGGGATCGGCTCATTCAGCAGGTCATAACCGAGGACGGCTGGGTCATTGCGATAGTGCGTCGCCAGCCGCCGCCAGATGGCGATCAGGTGCTCTTGCTCTTGTGGACTCTGGTATAGCCAAGGATATCCGGCGCTGTCATTGATATTCGTGCCCGTCTGTCCGCCCGGTGCGGCATGCAGATCGAGGACTACATATAGACCTTCGGCACGGCTCCAGACGATCAACCGGTCCAGCAGCTTGAAACCTTCCGCGTCGTCGCTCTCAAAAAGGCTGTAATGCAAAGGAACTCGAATGGCGTTGAAGCCGGCCCGATGCAGGAGCGCGATGTCCTCCCGCGTGACGTAATTCTCGCGGTACTTCTGCCAGAATGCCGCCGACCCTTCAGGTCCAAGCAGCTCCAACACCAAAGCGCGGATCTCACTAGGAGATTGCGGGCCACCTTGGAACAGCCACATGTAACCTTCCGGCACCAGCCAATTGCCCAGATTTGTTGCGCGAAGAAAGAGCGGTCTACCAGCGGCATCGACGATCTGTTTGTGGTCGGTGTGTGCAAACTGCGCGCTCGTTTGGGACGTCAGTACCAGAAGAACAAGCAACTGTAGAAGTCTGAACTTGAACATGACTCTCTCCGGCGGAAAGCCTGCACCACGACATCTTTCGGCGGGTGGCCCACATTTGCGGAGCCCAAGGCGGAGTTAATGTGGGTTTTTCGCCCGAAACTTACGATGAGAGCTGTTATCGCCAGTCATCCTTCGCTCTCGAACCGCCGTTTGCCTTTCGCGCCAGCTGAACATGCACCCTCACACCTTCGGCATTCACTGTCTTCGTCTCCCTCACCAAGACGCCGTATGGCTGATCCTGCTCGTTCACCAGGCCATAATTCGAATCCTCACCGTCGAACCGGCCTTCTTTGGGCTCATCCGACCACTTGAACCAGTGATACCCAACTGCTTCGGGCAAACTCTCCAAGCGGATTACAAAATCGCGGTAGGCTTGCGCACGCGCCTTTTGGTTAGGGACACGCGGCCCGGCGCCGCGCGTATTCGGCAGCCCGGAATCAATGGCTCGGAAGGCAAATTCGGTCACCATCACCGGCCTTCCGGTGACCGCGTAGACATGCTCGATCAGTGGCCGGGGATCGAGATCGTACACGTTGATCGAGATCACGTCCGCCACGATCGCAGCCCGCAGCACGGAATCAGCCGGTCTCCCGGAAAAACGCGCTCCTAAGTACAAATGGTTGTTGTCCGCCCTGCGGATTGCATCCGACGACACCTGAAAGTAGCGCTCCGCGACTTGTTGCAGGAAGGCGTCGCTGTCGGCAGCGAACTTCTCTCCCGACCCGTTGCCTGCCTGTTCAAAGGTCGCTGCCTTTGTTGCCCAGGCCGCGTTCAGGTTAGCGACGTCGTTCCCGTATCTCGCCCGCAGGAACTCCAGCGCCTTCTGCCGGCCAGCCGATCCCTCCGGCAGCGCAAGGTACATCTGCAGCATGTTTTCCTTGCCGCGCCAGTCCGCGCCCCAGCGCAGCTCGTTATCGCTGTAATAGCCGATAAGCCGCGGGTCCGCTGCGTGTTTTGTGCAGACGTCGTGGGCAATCGCGTTGGCCGTTTTTTCGAAGTGCGGCGAGTAAACGTCCACTGGACGGCCATGCTGCCAATCCGCCCCCGACTTCGTTGCCAAGTCGAGAATGATCGTGTATGCCAAGCCGCTGTCGTACAGCTCCGGCCCCGACCACGCCCCAATCGTGTTAAAGCCCCAGTCGCGCAGGCGCTCTATCGTCACCTTCGCCCAGGCCGACCGACTGGTGTACTTGCTGGCTACGGTGTTCATGTATGGCGATGGCCCGGTGCCCTTTGTGCGGTCACCCTCGTAGCGGATCGCGTCCACGCCAATTGACAGCATCGGTGTCCCAGCGGGATCAACGAGCCACCAGACACCGTCCTGCTGTTCTGTGCGAAAGTAGCCTTGCTTCTCCTGCGCCGCGCAGATCGCTGTACTGCAGATTGCGGCAGCCATCAACGCTGCTGCCACTGCTAGCCGTCGCTGCATGATTCCATCCCCCTTTGCGAAACCGTTGTCGTAAAGAGGCCTGCCTGCACGATGAATTCCCGGCGTGAGATCGTCACTTCTGTTCCTTGGTCACCGAATTTGCAGGGCGCCTTGCAGCCGGATGTCTCGAGACGATGATCCTACGAGCACGCCATAGCTTCCAGCCGCGATTTTCCATGCGTGGCTGCTCACGTCCCAATAGGAGCGCGCGCGTGCATCCACCGTGAAGCGCACATGCGCCGACACCCCGGGCTTCAAAGACACTTTCTGAAATCCCTTGAGTTGCTTTGGGGGCTGCGGTACGTCGGAGGAGGCGGGAAGTTCCAGATAGAGCTGGACCACTTCCGCGCCTTCCACCTTGCCGCTGTTGCGCACGTCCGCCTCGACCACAACCGTGGCAGGTTTTGTGGCGGAAGTTTTCCTGGGAGAAATCTTCAGATTGCCGTACGCGAATGTCGTGTAAGAAAGCCCGTAGCCAAAGGGGAAAAAAGGCGCGATGTTCTTCGCGTCGAAATGGCGGTAGCCAACGAACACTCCTTCGCGGTAGTGCGCGGTACCATCGGCGCCGGGATATTGAGCGGGCGTGCTGGCGGGCAGGTCTGCGAGCGCCCGTGGAAACGTAATCGGCAACTTCCCCGACGGATTGACTTCACCGAACAAAACGCGGGCCACCGCCTTCCCATCCTCTTCGCCGGGATACCAGGCTTCCAGGAGCGCGGGGACCTTGTCGAGCCAAGGCATCAGCACCGCCGAGCCGGTTTTCAAGACGACGATGGTTCGTGGATTTGCCGCCGCGACCGCTTCTACAAGCTTGTCCTGAGTGTCCCCGAGGGCCATCGGATGGTCCTTGCCTTCCGTGTCGATCGTCCCCACCATGACGATTGCGATGTCAGCGGCACGAGCGGCGGCAGTGGCCTGCTGTTGGTCTGCGCCATCACTGACCACCACGTTGAAATGCGACCGAGCGTCGCTGCGGATTCCATCCACGGGATCCACGGTGTACAGCGGGACGACGTGGGAGCTTCCTCCCCCACCGGTCACAGCTCTCACCGCCATGGGCCCAATCAGCGCGATCACCCTGAGCTTCGAAGCGTCCAGAGGAAGCAGGCTGCCGGAGTTTTTCAGCAGAACGATCCCTCCCTCGGCGATCTTGCGGGCGCGCGCACCGTTCTCTCTTGCTGGTATCGGTTGCGGCTGCGGGGGATGATCGAAGATGTCGAACTGCATCATCGTCCGGTAGCGCCGGATGAGTTTGTCGTCGATCACCGACATCGGCACTGTGCCGGCTTCAACTGCCGCCTTCAAATCGTCACCCCAATACTTGCCGGTTGGCATCTCCAGGTCGAGACCCGCCATGGCCGACGGGACAGTGCTATGAACGGCACCGAAATCAGACGTAATGAATCCGTTGAACCTCCATTCTTTCTTCAAAATATTGTTCAGAAGCGGGCCGTTCTCGCAATTGAAGGTCCCGTTGATTTTCGGATACGCGCACATGACCGACGCACTGTGTCCCTGGCGAATCGATGCTTCGAACGCCGGCAGATAAATCTCGCGCATGGTGCGCTCGTCGATCTCTTCGTTGACGATGAACCGGTCCGTCTCCTGGTTGTTGGCGATGTAGTGCTTTACGTTGGCGATGATGCCCGCGCCTTGAATGCCGATGATGTTGCTGACCGCTAACTCTCCTGCGAGGTACGGATCTTCACCGTAGCCCTCGAACGTTCGGCCATTCTGCGGGATGCGAGCGATGTTGATGGTGGGGGCCTCTAGCAATCCGTTGCCGATTGCCTTGGACTCCTCCCCGGCTATGGCGCCATATTCACGCGCGAGGGCCAGGTCCCAGGTAGCAGCAACAGCAATGGGGGAGGGAAGGGCAGTCGCCGGTGTTTGTGGACGCGGTGCACGCGTGGAGCCCGGGCCCGCTCCGGCCGGACCGTTGGTGATTTGAAGGCCGGGAATGCCCAAGCGGGACACAGGCGGAACCCAACGGTAGGTGCCCTTTTCGTCGTCCCTGATGCCGTGCAGTTGCGAGATTTTTTCGTCCAGCGTCATCTTGCCGACGATCTCTCGCGCGCGCCGGTCGTGTTGCTGGAGGGCGTTCTGGGCGTGCGCGCCATGCGTTGATATAGACAAGGCGACGGCGGACAACATCGCCGTACGAATAAATCGCGGCATTCTGCTCACCTCTGCAGTTCTTGCGTGACGGACCGGTGTGAGCCGCTAGCGGGTCAGCACTGCTTTTCCGGTCAGTTCGGTCCTTGCAGAGGAACTGCCGACCAGAATCGCGAACTCCCCGGGATCAGTCTTCCACTGCTTGCCAATCACGTCGTAATACGAAAAGGCCCGGCGATTGAGTGAAACCGTCACTCGCCTGGTCTCGCCGGGCTTCAGGTCCACCTTGGCGAAACCTTTCAACTCCTTCACGGGACGCTCGACCTTGGAGTGCCTGTCACTGACATATACCTGCGCGACTTCGGCACCTTCACGCTTCCCCGTGTTAGTGATGTCGAACGAAACGATGACTAGCTCGCTTTCTCCGGCTGATGTTGGCGCGATCTTCAAGTTGCTGTACTTGAAGGTTGTGTAAGACAGGCCATGGCCGAAGGGGAACAACGGCTTAATGCCGGTCTTGTCGAAATGCCGGTACCCGAGGTAGATGCCCTCTTTGTAGACTACGTGACCCCTCGCCACTCCGCTCGGGTCTCTCGCATCGCCACTCTGACCCACGCCGAGATTCGGGTCGTAGTAGCTGTTGTAGGTCGCGTTGTCTTGCCAACGGCGCTCCATCGAGATGGGGAGCTTGCCGGAAGGGCTGACATCGCCGAACATGATCTTCGCCAGGGCGCGGCCGCCTTCCTGACCGGGATACCAAGCGTGCAGGAGCGCAGGCGCGGAGTCGATCCAGTCGTGCATGTCCGCGTTGCCGCCGGCAGTGAGGACCACCACCACCTTCTTATTGGCCGCGAGGAGCGCGCGGACGAGTTCGTCCTGACCCGGAGGCAGAGCAAAGGTCCGGTCCGAGCCCTCGCTCTCGGTGGACTGGTCGAAGCCAACACAGAGGATGACAGCGTCGGCCTTGGCTGCTGCTTCCTGCGCTTCGCGCAGCGCACGGCCTGCCTCGAGACGGATCCCGAGGCCCACGGATGCCTGCCCCGTCGCTTCGAAGTACTCCAGCCGAATCCGGTAGGTTTTACCGGCTTCCAGGCGGAAGATCGCAGTGGTCAAGGTTTCGCTCGAGACGCGCCAGCGGTCCAGCAGCGGCTTGTCATCCACATACAGGCGATAGCCGTCGTCTGCGGAGACGTAGAAGGTGTACTCGCCGCTTGCATTAGGAGTGTAGTAGCCGGTCCAACGGGCGGAGAAGTGATCCTCAGGCCCGCCCTCGACGTAACTGCCGTATCCCCAGCGGAAGTTGAGGTGGTCGTCCTTGCGGCTCAAGGCCGGTGGACCCTGCATATTCTGGTTATTGAAGTACTCGCCCAGCAAGCCGGGTTCGCCGCCTTCCGCCTTGGTGGTGAAGCGCGTTGCCTCGAATGTCTCACTGGCGATCGGGATGCCGGAGGCATAGGTCACCGTGACGCCCGAGCCGGCGTAACTGCGGATGCCGTCCAGGAAGCTCACCGCCGCGAAGGGTCGCACTCTCGAGCTGCCGCCACCGCCGGTCACCGCAGGATTCGCAGTGGGACCGATCACCGCAACGTTCTTCAGCTTCGCCTTGTCGAGCGGCAGAACGCCCTCATTCTTCAGCAGCACCATGCCGCCCAGGGCGGCCTGGAGCGCGGTCTCGGCAGATTCCGGATTCGCCGTAGAGATACTGGAATCCGTCTGTGGGCGGTCGAAAAAACCGAACTCCATCGCCGTGCGCAGGATGCGGCGAACTTTTTCATCGATGACGGCTTCCGGGACCTTACCTGCCTTGACTGCGGGCAGCAGCGTCTGCCGGTTCATGAGCTTGCCGTTGGGCATTTCCAGATCGAGCCCGCCCAGCGCCGCGGCCACGCCGTCGTAGGTGGCGTCCCAGTCCGACATGATGATCCCCCGGAAGCCCCACTCCCGTTTTGCGATCTGGTCATTCAGGTAGCCGTTCTGGGTCATGTGCACGCCGTTCAGCAGGTTGTAGGAGTTCATGATGGCGCCGACGTGCGCCTCGCGGACCGCCGCCTCGAAGGCCGGCAGGTAGATTTCGCGCAGGGTGCGCTCATCCATGTCGGAGCTGATGCGATGGCGATCCCATTCCTGGTTGTTGGCCATGAAATGCTTAGCGGTGGCGATCACCCCCTGGCTCTGAATGCCGTTGATCTCGGCGACGGCGGTGCGCGCGGCGAGAAAGGGATCCTCGCCGAAGTACTCGAAGTTGCGGCCGCACATCGGGGCGCGATGGATATTCATTCCCGGGCCGAGCAGGAAGTGGACGCCGCGCGCACGCGCGTCCCTGCCCATCATGACGCCCACCCGGTTCGCCAGATCGGTGTCCCACGAGGCTGCCAGGTTGATGCCCGCCGCGTAGGCGGTCGACGGGCCGTAATTACGCACGCCCATAGGCCCGTCCGCCATTTTGAGTTCCGGCACGCCCAGGCGCGGGATGGCGCGGATGTAGAACTGGTTGAGGCCGCCGATGTAGTCGATCTTTTCCTCCAGGGTCATTTGGCGGAGGATCGCTTCAACTCGTTCTTTGGAGTCCGCCCGGGAGGGGCCTGCCGCTTGCCCGAACGCCACCCGGCTGACCAGAGAAGAAACAGCAATAAGAGCGACTTCGTTTTGCTGGCTGTCATTTGCGGTCTCACATTCGCATGGGGATCAGGGCCACGTCACCCTCACGTGCATTGCGGTAGCTGCCGCGGCAAGAGTAGCGTTGCCGCTCAGTCGGCAGCCTTCAAACCGTGCCCCAGTCAAGGCGCCTGGGTCGTCTGCAGTTCTCCATAGAATTTCTGAAGCACATAGAATGCTTTCTTCTTTTCACCCGCCCCCGTCATCAGCCCCTTACGATTGAAGTAATCCTCGAAACGAGGGAGTGTCCGTCGTGGACTGCGGAAGTCTTTCAAAATCCACGGAGACATTCCGCGCAGAAAAGGGATCCTTTTCAGCATCGCGATCTGATGCACGTAGAGATTCTCCTGGTACTCCTCGGTCCAGCGGGTCTCTGGATCGCCGTGGTAGCCATACAACGCATCGCCGCCGAATTCACTGATGATCAGCGGCTTGTTGTAGGACGACGACCAGTCGATGGCATCCGCTTCTGCCGGCGTGCGGGTGTACCAGCCGATGTACTCGTTGTCGCCAATCACATCAAGATCGTCAGCGATGGGGTCGTCGATGCGGATGCTGACGTGGCTCCCCACAGCCACTTCTCTGTACTGCAAGGCGGCAGAGACCAGGCGGGTAGGATCGTGGGACCGCACGTCCTGGACGAGTTTGCGCAGAAAACGATTCCGGGCCTCATTGACGGGCGTCTCGTTCGCGACTGAATAGATGATGAGGGAAGCGCGGTTGTGATCCCGCGCGATCATCTCGTTCGCCTGATTCTCTGCGTTGCGCAGCGTCTTCGGGTTTTCCCACTCGATGGTCCAATAGACGGGCACTTCTTCCCAGACCATCATGCCCATCTGATCGGCGACCTGCACCATGGCCTCGTTGTGCGGGTAATGGGCCAGCCGGACGAAGTTACAGCCCAGCTCCTTAGCCCAACCCAGTAGCGTCCGCGCATCCTGCTCGCTCCACGCCCGACCGCCGCGGCCGGGCGCTTCTTCGTGCAAACTGATGCCGCGCAGAAAGACCGGTTGCCCGTTTAACAATAGATTCGTGCCGCGCGCTTCTATCGATCTGAATCCGATGCGCTCGGTGAGTTGGTCGGTCTGGGCGGCGATCTTGACTTCATAGAGTTTGGGGTGCTCGGAAGACCAAAGGGCCAGCCTGGCTGGGAACGAGAATTCTGTTCGGCCCTTGGAGTCGGTCTGGAAAGTCTTCGCCAGCCCCACTTCTGGAATCTCTATCGTAACTTTCTGCTGAAGTTGCGGCCCGTCCAGCTGCACCCAGCCAGCGATCGCCTGTTGCGAGCCCTTTTCGAGCTGGAGGAAGTAATCC
Organism: Terriglobia bacterium; assembly: GCA_963739375.1. Taxonomy (GTDB): domain Bacteria; phylum Acidobacteriota; class Terriglobia; order Terriglobales; family Acidobacteriaceae; genus CAVUAF01. The sequence goes on along the minus strand of CAVUAF010000015.1, from coordinate 68,858 downwards.
TGGATGAATGTCGGGGGGACTTCGGCCAGGGTGACGGGTCGCGTGATGCCTCCGTAATTCCACCAGTCGGTGTTGACCGTAGGAACCTGCTCGGGCCGGCGAGTGTTGTCGACTCGCACGATGAGAGAATTACCGCTCGCCCTCAGCCGATCGGTGATCTCGAAGTCGAAGGGAGTGAATCCGCCCTCATGCTCACCAAGTGGTTCGCCATTCAAGTAGACTTCGGCCAGGTAGTTGGCAGCGGCGAAATGCAGGAACAACCGGTTGCCGGCTCCGACCGTGTAGTCGAAGGACCGCTTGTACCAGACGCTGCCTTCGTAGAAGAGGAGCGAGTCGCGTTGGGTGTTCCAATCGCCGGGAACGTTTAGCTGATCGGAGTGGTCGAAATCGTATTCGACGAGCTCAGATTTCGACTGCGGCTTGTAGTCCTTATAGAACGCGTTATGGCTGTGCAACGGTTGCGCGCGGTAATCGAGCGATCCCACGTTGTAGGGATCGACGATCGTCTGCCACCGGCCGTTTAGGCTGGTGGTGTGGCGCCCGCTGATGTTTGCCATGAGAGGCGCAACTTGCGCGGTTCCAGCGCTACCGAGGAAAACAACGCAGATCCAGAATGCCTGGAGTGAGCGCTCACGGGGAAACACGGAGCGCAGTTTCGACAAGCACCACCATCCACGTGCTCCGAACATGACGAGTCCCTCAGGGTCCTGCAGACGTGCACCGGGTTGTTGTTGCGCCCATCCAGCCGTGGAGAGTGGGGCCGCGCATGAGCGAAAGAGACAGCTCGAAGCCGGATGACTCAGCTCGCGGTCCACATCCGAGATTGCTCCTGGATGTGGACCGGATCAAGCCCGCGGGATCAGAAGACAAATTTTGCGCCGAACTGTACGTTGCGAGGCGGGTTGGAGCCACTGATTTGCCCAAAACCACCACCGGTGACCGTCGTCCCAGGATTGCCCCAGTTGGTGTGATTGAACACGTTAAACGCGTCCATCTGCAGCATCAGGCTCGTGCCCTCATGGGGCAACTTGAAATTCTTGCGCAGTGACAGATCCCACCCGTAGTATCCCGGGCCGGTCATGCCGCCGGCCGGAGCGTTGCCGACTCCCGTGGTGGACTCCTGGACGAACGCGGCAGGGTTGAACCAGCATATCTTTCCCGTTGGGCAGGTATATCCGGATTGGATTGGCACGCCGGACACGATATTGGCGCGCCGCCCGAAAGCCGTGACCCCCGACCCCGCCGGCCCGATGGTCTGCGTGCCGTTCACGGTCAGCGGCGAACCGGATTGTGCGCGGGTAATGCCGCTGATCTCCCACCCACCGAGAACGGCGCCGGCCAAGCCTTCCTGGTTGCGGAAGAAGGGGAAGTCGTAGGTGTAGCTGGCGACGAAAATGTTCCGACGATCGAACCCCAGAGGTCCGTAATAGAACTGGCGCCAACTGATGGTTTGCCCGCTGGGAAGCTGACACGTGAACGGACACTCGGGTTCAGAATTGTCGTTGATACCGCTCGTCTGGCCAAGAGCCTTCGACCACGTGTAACTCACAGCCGCGGTCACGTTGCCCTTGCGTTTGGTTGCGTAGATCTGGAGCGCGTTGTAATTTGCATTGCCATCGCTGCGAAACTGGGTGATGTCGGTGTAGCCGAAGAAGGGGCGCACCTGATTGGTTGTTTTCCCGACATTGGCCAAGGCCGTGGAGAAACTTGGCACATTGATGTTGGGTTGGCGGACCAGGTGCCGTTGCAAATTTCCCACATAGGCGGTGTCGAGAAGGATTCCATACGGCAGCTGCTGCTGCACGCTCAGGCTGTACTGCATGGAGCGAGCGACCACGAAATTTGGATCTACGGCGCTGAACCCGTAGATGGTCGGTACGACTCCCACGCCGGCGGATGGATTCGCCAAGTTGGCATTCTGATAAGTCGCCGCCTGCAGGAACGGAACCACACCGGGCTGACCGAAGATGATGTTGCCTTCCGGCTTGTCGTAGAAAATGCCAAAGCCGCCCCGAATCGCCGTTTTATCGCTGAAAGGCGCGTACGAAAAGCCGATGCGCGGCGCGAACACGTTTTCCGGTTTATAGAGGCCCCGCGGCGCCGTCGCCGGGACCGCGGTGACGAACGCGCTGTTGGCGCCCGGTACGCGGACATTCTGATCGGAGGGCACGTTCCCCGGCCGCACCAGTCCGTTGATCACAAACCCCAGGTCGAGCAGACCTCCAACGGGAACGTTATTCGAACCGATCGATGTAGGCGCCTGCGCTGTGCTGTACAGGGCCGGGTCGAAGTTGACCATGTTGTTGCCCTGGGTGTAGGTCGGCCCGGTGCGGACATAGCGAAGCCCGAGTTCAAGGCTCAGCTTGCGGCTGACCTTCCAGCTGTCATTCACATAAGCCTCGAAATCGTTGTAGCGGAAGTGGCCGACCGGATCCGCCGATTGTTGCCTGAAACTCTGGAAGTTCCCCATGAGCGCGTCGGCGAACGGATCGCCCGTCGTGTTCGGATTACCGTTCGTGCTGAAGGTGATCGCGCCGTTATAGGAGTCCGGACGGGAGTTTTGATCTTTGCGGTTGCGCGCATACATGGCGCCGAACTTCAACGTGTGACTACCCTTTTGCCAGGTGAGGTTGTCGGAGGGAGTAATGTCCACGGTCGGTGCCAGGAGTGAGAAGTACGGACCCGTAAACTGCGCTGGTGCGGCCGTCGGGAAGCTTCCGCCGATGCCGGTAAACGTGACGTGCGGTATGCCGTTGGGATAACTCCCAACCAGCCCGAACGGCGGCATGAACTGGAAGCCGTAGGTGGACCTCTGCCAGGTGTTGCCCGACGGCGGGATGCGCTGCTTGTTCCAGGAAACGTTAAACTTCGCTTCGTTGACAAGATGCGGGTTGATTGTCCACACGTCCCCGCCCTGATTGCTGTAGCCCGGGCGGATCCGGTTGGTCGGTGTCGTCGGAAGACCGCCGGGCGTGAACGTTCCGAAGGCGTCAATCAGATTGAGACTGTCGTGGATGTACCGAAAGTAGAGGTTGTGCCGACTGGAGGCTTGGAAATCAACGCGCAGGATGTCCTCGCGCCAGTTCTGAGGATTGTTGGGTTGAAATGTAGTGTTATTCGCGGTGGGCGTGTTGCTGAAGGAACTGGCCTGCGCCTCCATGAGTTTGTAAACGTTGGCGATGGCTTGGCCGTCGGGCGTGATGCACTGGGAACTCATGACGTTGGCGGTGATGCTGCACCCGGCGGGAGCGTTCGCCGGCCTAATCAACGCGAGACCCACGACGTCGCTGAAGTTGCCTGTCAGTTCCGCGGCGGTGGGAAGCGTCATGTTCTGCGCGTTCGCCGATTGCCGGATCTTCTTCCACTCCTGTCCGGCAAAGAAGAAGAGCCTGCCTCGCTTAATGGGGCCCCCGAAGTTCCAGCCGAAATCGTTGAAACGAAGGGCAGGTTTGATCGAGCGGAGCAGCGCACCAGGAGCTGCATTGAGCTTGGAAGCCGGATTGGCTGCGTCGAAAATATCGTTACGGACGTATTCGAATAGACCCCCGTGGAAGCTGGTCCCACCGCTCCGGGTCACGACGTTGACGGAGGCTCCGTCGTTGCGGCCGTATTCCGCCGAATAGTTCGAGGCCGCCACGGCGACCTCGCGAATGAAATCGATGCCGACGTTCGTGAGTTGTGTCGCGTTCGAACCTCCGTCCAGATTGTACCCGCCATCGACGGTAAACAGATTGCCGTCGGCGCGCAGGCCGTTGACGCTGGTGGCGGTTGTGGACATTCCGGTGGTCAGCGTCGTCTGGTCGAATGTCGTCAACGCCGCGCCGGGAATCAGCGACACCAACTGGCCGTAGTTGCGCTCATTGAGCGCCAGTGCCTGCACCTGGTGCAAATCGACGGTTCGCGAGATTTCGCCGGAAGTGGTGTTGACAGCTTCGCCCTGCGCGGTCACATCAATGGTCTCGGTGGCTGCACCCAATGCCAGACGGATATCCACGGTCAGACGGCCGCCGGCCACCAGCTCGTTTCCTGATTTCTTGATGCTCTTGAAACCTGGCAGCTCCGTGGCGACGCTATAACTGCCCACCGGCAGATCGGTGGCGACGTAGAATCCATTCGGATCGGTGGTGACATCGCGCGTCAGCTTGGTCTCTTCGTTGACAATGCGGACCTTGACATTCGGGACGACCGCACCCGATGGGTCCGTCACAGTTCCGGAGATCCGACCGAAGATATTCTGCGCGACGGCAAATTCCGCAACCGTCGCCAGCACGAGGGCTGCCAGCAGTATTGATTTGAATGGGAAGAAGTGCATCCACCCGGGACAGCGGGCCGGGGCGTTTTTGGCCTGCTCCAGAAGCATTGTCGTATCTCCTTGGTGTTGTGAGGCTATTCACGGTTGGCGGTTGAATGAACGGCCGCTCGATAACTGGCGTGTCTGACAATTCCTGCGTCTTGTAACGACTCGCAGACAGTGTGGCTCATTGCCATCTGTCCTTTGCCCGAGTGGGCGCTGCCATTTATGCAGCGCCCCTGACGATCGGTGAAGTCAATAAACCGTGAATTAACCGTGAACACAGCAGGCACCTTTATGAAAAACTGCCCACCGCAGGGGTGATCGCAGGCCACCGAGATGTCTCCCAAGTACAAGAAAAACAGGGGTTTCCGATCACGGAGTCGTTTGCCCGAATGAGGTATACTCGCCAGAGGCGAACGCACTGACGATGAAACGCCCTTTCAGGGATGGACTTTGCCGTCGCCCGTCACCAGTCTGGAATCAGAGCGCGCCGAGCTGGACGCTCTCCTCGCGTCCGAGATGTTCGGACGAACGAACAATCCTGCCCGGTTTCTCACATTTGTTTGCAACATGTATTTTGCCGGCGCCGCGGACGGCATCAAGGAATACAGCATTGCGGTCGAGGCATTAGGCCGACCCCCGGACTTCGACCCCCAGACCGACACCATCGTCCGCGTCACGGCGCATGCGCTCCGAAAGCGGCTGGAAGATTACTACGGCACGATCGGCGCACCGCATCCCATCCACATTTGCCTTCCGCCGGGCCACTACGTACCCAAGTTCATTCACCGCAACGATGCGGAGACGGACAGTGGCAGGTCCGAAGGCGCGCTTGGTTCTCTGAGTCTCGCAGGTTCGGCGATTTCGGTTTCGCGGAACGGATCCTCCGAGGAGACAGATGGACAAGCTCTAAAGACGGGTCATGCGCCGCCGGCTGCGCGCGCTGAGCAATTCCACGTGCCGCCCGCGCATCGCGCTAGAGTGGTCACGATAGCCGCCGTCGTAGCCGTCGTCGTGGTCATTGCCGGCTTGGTGTTCATCGTCGCCGGGCGGCGATGGAACCAAAAAACCAGGCACGCCGCCGCTTATGACAACGGGCAGGCCGCCACTCCCGCTACCGCCGTCGGTAACAGTGTGCGTGTCCTGGTTGGTGAGAATCGCGCGCAATACACGGATCACGCGGGCTTCTCATGGCAGACCGACACCTTCTGCGCCGGTGGCACCTCGTTTCTCGTCTCGGGACATGCCTTCCAGGGCACCGGCGATCCGGCGCTATTCTCGGCTGGCCGTCGGGGCATCTTTCAGTGTCGATTTCCTGTGACTCCAGGGACTTATGAGGTGCACCTCCTATTTGCCGAAACAGAAGGACTGGCCGAGAACACTCGTAATGTGGCGTTCTCTTTCAACGGCGGACCGACTGCGACGCTCGACGTGGTGGATGATGCGGCTGGCAATGACACCGCCACGACCAAGGTATTCACGGACATACAACCGGAGAGCGATGGCGCAATTCATCTGGACTTCACCACTCCCGACTCGTTCTTGAATGCGGTGGAGATTGTGCCTAGCACGGCGGGGAGCGTGCTGCCGATCCGTATCATTGCCGGACACCCCAGCTATCACGATGCCAGTGGCAATCTCTGGTTGCCGGATCGGTACTCTTTTGGCGGCCGCTTAACCCGTTTCGGAGGCGATCTGTCGAGCGTTGCGGACGCTGGCATTTACGAGTGGCAACGGATCGGGCACTTCCATTACGTCGTCCCGGTTGCGCTGGGACACACCTACACACTGAAACTGCACTTTCGTGAGCACTGGTTCGGCCCTCAGAACGGCAATGTCCACGGCGTTGGCAGCCGGATCTTCGATGTCTCGTGTAATGGATCGGTACTGTTGAAGGATTTCGACATTCTCGCCGCGGCGGGCTCCGAGCCGCTGGTGCGGTCCTTCCCGCACATTCAACCGACCGCGCAAGGCAAAATCGAAATCTACTTCACCCCCGTCGTGAACTATCCCTCAGTGAACGCCATCGAGGTGATACCCGAATAGCCGCGAGCCGCGCAGGCCCGAATCGGCGTGGCTGATCATCTTGCCCATCTTCAACAATCTCGGCGCCGTGTGATACGGACCTGCCGTAATTGGCGATGAATCCCCTTCACGTAAGTTACAGGCCACAGCCCCGCCAACATGGGGCGTAAGCTACGCGGGGATATAATTCGCCGCATGTGCACTCAATGGCGAAGGCCGAGCGTGGGTGGGCCTGACCAAGTCGAAACTTACATACGTCACGCCGCAGGGGAGCAAGGGTTTGACCTCGCAATTCCAGCGCATGCATTCTTGCTGGCGCAGAAAACATCACAAGGGTGGCTGCTGACTAGTTTTAGGGATATTGGAGCCGCATTCACTGAAGGGTGTTCGCTCGAGGAAAGAATATGCGCAATATCCTTATCGTTGTCATCCTGGCCACTGCCGTGGTGCTCCTTGGGCAATCCACTGCGTCTTACCATGTCACCCATACCTATACGTTGGGCGGGGAAGGCGGTTGGGATTACGTCGTGCCCGACCCGCCCAATCATCGCCTCTTCATCGCGCGGCAGAATCGCGTGATGGTGGTCGACGAAGATACGGGGACGCTGCTGGGCGAGGTCAAGGACATCCAGGGCGCGCACGGCACGGCGGTCGCTGAAGGCACGGGGCACGGATTCGCCACCGAGGGCAACGGGAAGTCGGTGGCCATGTTCGACCTGAAGACCTTCCAGATACTGGGCCGGATCCCGCGCTGCGCGAGCATCTGCTGACAAACGGCATCAAGCCCGAAAAGATCGAGTACCCGGAGCACATGCCGAGCGGCTCCATGCGCGTCGATGATCCCGACGGCTTCAACATCTCCATCAATCAATGGGGCGAAGCGGAACAGGCGAAGTGGGAGCAGCACCTCCGCGAACCGCGCCGCCGGAGCCTGACGTCGCCCCGAAGCGAATGATGATTGGCGACAAATTCCCTTATCGTAAGCATGCGCTTTTCATTCGCCCACAAGCAAAGAAACATCAAGGGCCAGTGGTCGGCCTCATCCCAGCCATGGAGCATGTTGCGAAAGGTCCTGCGCGGCACCCCCAGCGGACCAGCCGGCGGCGGAACCAGTGTGGCCGAGTAAACGGGCGCTCAAACGGCCAACCTTTGCGGTAGCGATGGAGTGAACTGAGATCGAGAAGTGGAAAGCGGGCGTGGGCTGTTCACCCACGCCTTTCATGCGGATAGCCCGGAGTTGTGGAGCCGAACGAAGCACACTATGCGCCTGCTCCATCGAGCCCGCCAACGCACGAGCGTAACCATCGCTGCGCAACGGTAAGGAGGCCGAAGGTCGAAGAGCGATTAGGCGGTTGCCTTCTTACGAGCCGCCCAGCGTGCCTTCATGAGTTGGGAGAGTTTCTGACGGGCAGCCGCACTCATCCGACGACGGCCACGTGCTTTGGGACTTGCAGCTTTCGCCTTGCGTGCCGCCCAGCGCTGTTTCATGCCCTGCGAAATCCGCCGACGTGCAGCGGCGCTCATGCGACGAAGTCCGCGACGGGTTTTGCTTCTGCTGACCCCGCCCAATGCAGCAATGGCCCTGTCCAGTCGGTCACGTTCAGCTTTGAGTTGGGAAAGGATGCTGTCTAGCTTCAATGGTCGTCTCCTGGCAAACGAAACATCGTACCAGTAATACGGCATCACCGCTCTCAAGGCATGTGCTCAGTTGGCCCAGCCGATCCCGGAAGCTTTCGCTTGAGAGTAGAGCCGAAGAGGGCGAGAAGCAGACCACAGAAAGCTCCGAAACAGCCTCAGGAAAGATCAAGATCCGACGATGCTGGTTCAATCTCGACGCTATTCCCGCATCGGTGCGATCATGCCCGGTCTTCAGTATTGTGAAAGGGATAATTCCGTAACCTGATACGCTTTGCTGCTCATTTCCCGCAAAAGGAGCCACCCCCATGTTTGCGATCCGCCGTTCGGTTGCCTCGGCGTGCGTCCTGGCGCTGCTGCTGATCCTGCCGCTGGCCGCCGCCGATAAGAAAGACGACAAGAAGGCTGCAGGGGAGAACGCGCCGCCCTCCTACGAACTTCCCCAGCCCGAGCGCGAGAGCCTGGACCTGGCGATGTATGAGCGCATCCGCGACGAGGGCATCGCCCACTCGCGCATCATGGAATTTGCCTCTGGGCTGATGGACGGCATCGGGCCGCGTCTCACCGGCTCGCCGAACATGAAGCGCGCGAACGAATGGACGCGCGACCAGTTGACCGCCATGGGCTGCGCCAACGCGCACCTGGAAGACTGGGGCGAGTTCGGCATGGGCTGGCAGCAGACGAACGCCTGGGTGCGCATGACCGCGCCCGACACCGCGGTGTTCATCGCGCAGGCGGCGCCGTGGTCGCCCTCGACCCAGGGCGCGATCCAGGGCTCGGCGGTCTGGGTCAGCGTCAAGAAGGTGGAGGACTTCGAGCAGTACAAGGGCAAGCTCGCCGGCAAGATTGTCCTGCTGGGCGACATGCGCGACGTCAAGCCGGCCGACAAAGCGCTGTTCAGCCGCAACGAGGACAAGGACCTGGAGAATATCGCCAGCTATCCCACCGCTAAGCAGCCGCCCATGGCGGACCAGATCAAGGACTTTCTGGGGGCACTCGAACTGCGGGAGAAGGTGGGCAAATTCCTGGCGGAGGAGCACGCCGCGGCGATTGTCGTTCCCAGCCGCGACGGCAGCAACTCCGGCGGCTCGGGCGGGACCATCTTCGACGATAGCGGCGCGGACGTGAGCTGGTTCGCGTACAAGCGCGATCACGCCAACCCCCTGCCCATCGCGGTGATGGCCATCGAGAACTACGGGCGCATCTACCGCCTGCTGAAGGCGAAGGTGCCGGTGTCGCTGGAGATGGATGTGGAGACGCGATTCACCGGCGACAACGAGCACGGCTTCGACACCATCGCGGAGATCCCCGGCACGGATCCCAAGCTGAAGGACGAGGTGGTCATGGTGGGCGGGCACCTCGACTCCTGGGCTTCAGGCACCGGCGCCACCGACAACGGTGCCGGCTCGGTGGTCGCCATGGAGGTGATGCGCATCCTGACGGCGCTGAAGGTAAGACCGCGCCGCACCGTCCGCATCGGCCTGTGGAGCGGAGAAGAGCAGGGCCTGTTCGGCTCGGTCGGCTATGTTAAGCAGCACTTCGGGTCGTTCCCGCTCTCGACCGCACCCGACCAGCTCCTGCTGCCCGAGTTCATCCGCAAGCCCGCGGGGCCGCTCACTTTGAAACCCGAGCAGCAGAAGGTTTCCGGCTACTTCAATGTCGACAATGGCGGCGGGCGGATCCGGGGCATTTACCTCCAGGAAAACGCGGCCATCGCACCCATCTTCCGCCAGTGGATCGCCCCCATCCGCGATCTCGGCGCAACCACCATCACGATGCGCAATACCGGCGGGACCGACCACCTGTCATTCGACGCGGTCGGCATCCCGGGCTTCCAGTTCATCCAGGACGGGCTCGACTACGGCTCGCGCACCCACCACACGAACATGGATGTGTACGAGCGTCTGCAAGCGGCCGACCTGGCGCAGGCCGCTACCGTGGAGGCCATCTTCGTGTACAACACCGCCATGCGGGAGCTGATGCTGCCGCGCAAGCCGCTGCCGCATCCGGAACTCGACGATGAGCGCAGCCAGCCTCTCAAGGGCGTGATGCCGGGGGCAATCGATCAGAAGTAGGGTTGGCGGGCTTGAAAGAGCAGGCCGCGCGTACCGGCGGCGGTTCGGGGCAATCTGCGGCGCGTCGTACTGGGAGAGCGGTCGGAGTGTCGGGCTCGCGGCAGCGGACGCCGCCGCCATGCACGCGACAGAGGAAATGGTGGGTTGGCGCTGCGTTATGACCGGATTTGGGTCACGCAGTCCGCTCCGGTAGCAGACAGTTCTGTACCCTGCAGTTGAATGTGCGCCAGTCGTCGCCGCTCACGCCATCTCATTTGGGCTACCGGCAGCTTGCTCGGGTCGTTCGTGAACAACGCCAGGTTATTGCTGTAGCGGACGTCGCAGCAGTTCTCATCATCAGCTTTGAGGACGTACGCCAATCCGCCCTCGCCGGGGCAGTACAAAGAGGTCTGAATGCTCGTCGTATATGGCGTACCTACCTCGGCAAGCCAAGTGTCCCTGATGATGCGCTGATCCAGGCTACGGGTGGCGATGAGGGCAGCATGAAGGTGCAACGGTATGTAACGTGTTTGCTCGTACGCCAGGATGTAACCCAGTGTCGTTCGATGCTGGGATTGAAGGCTACGTACCCAGTTATTGACGTACAGGCCGGCCTGTTCCCGGCCCACGCTAAAAGGGAAGGTCAAGTGAGCCACTGCCCTTACGGGCAGCTCCCGCTCAAAGAGGTCTTCGAGACGTGCATGGTGGCTGGTGTGGGGATATGCGAGGTACATATTAGCTCCTGTGGGGGGTATTCGAGGTACACGTTATCTCCTGGCAGGCTCTTTGCCCGCTCATGCGTGCGTCAGGCCGCATCCTTTCAGCGCCTGGTTTCGCGGATTTGTATCGGCGAGTGCGCATGCACGCGGCGCACTTCGATGTCCGGGACCCCGGTTAAACGCGATCCCGGTCTGCGTCGTGGTGATGATGACTAAGCAGCTTTGGGTGCGGTCTTGAGCAGTCGGGAGCGCCAAATCGTCCGTGCTCCCCGCGAGTGGTCGCTGCAGCGAACAAGACCAGCGCTCTCGATCAGTCCTTCGTCGCGACATGCAAGCATTACGGCTCCTATGGCACGTAGGTCATGCGTCTTGACGTCGACGTTAGCAAGCTCCGCAAGAACATCTGCGGAAGTGAAGGTCTCACACTTCCTCGCCAGCCGTGTCGCAGCAAGAATGGCTGCGTCGCGCCAGTGAGGATTCGCGTGTGCTGCACCTCGGAGGATGTGGTTGTTAACTGGTTTCGTGTTGCGGTGGGACATGGGGGCCGGCTTTCTGCGGTTAGTGCGGCGCGTGAATTTGGACCGATTCGGGGCCATTCCCTCCTATCTAGTATAGGAATTCGCGGGCTTTCACGTGAGCTGCACGTGCTTTTTCTTCACCACAAGAAGCCGTCGTCGCCCTCACTACAAGTGACTTATATTCATAGACTTACGCTGGACATACGGCAGCCTTCCATGCTCGAGTTTCGCTGCTTTCAATGCCGAGCAGGGCGGGTATTGAGAGCATCCGCTCGTGTCTCGACGGCACCACCTTCAAATCGTTCGCAGAAAATCCATTCAGTGATTCCACAGGATCTCGGGGTTGCGCTAAGGGACGAGTTAGCATTCTTTCGGATGCGGAGCACAAAGTGGAGCACAATACGTGCCGAATGAGAGGTACAAACCCCGAGTTAGATGCCGCTGCTCCAGCTCGAAGTGATTGATAATAGTGAGGGCGGGAAAAGAGGGTACATCTTGAAAACCGCTGTGGGGGAAACTCCACCGGGGGTTCGAATCCCTCTCCCTCCGCCATCAAGTCTGCAGGTTCTGTTTCTCTGGTCTTTTCCTGCCCGGAAGGCGCAATTCCCCGCCGAATTCGCGGGTTTTCCGGCGACAAAGCGCACCGGAGAATGATCCCGTCGGGACAGTCCCGACGAAAGGCGCGGATTTTCTCCGGACGCATCTTGGCCGGTGCGCTTTGTAAAACAACAGTTCGAATCGACTCTCCCCCGACACGCAGTCTGGGGTTCTCAATTCTCTGAAATTGGAATGCTGCCTGGGCGCCAAGCTGACGGGTCCAGGAACTGCAAGCCCCGGGAAGCCTGTTTGCACACCCGCACCGAGAACCATGTCCAAGCAAACGCGGACGCGTGCGCCCTGCAATCTCATCTCGCCGGAGGAGAGCTACTTGGGCAGTGTCTGGGCCAGCCTGCTCGCCAACTCCGCGGCATCGAGCCAACGGCCCCGAATCATGACTCCTGCCACTTGCCGCACGGTTTCAATATTGGCGAGAGGGTTGCCATCCAACAACACCAGGTCGGCGGTTTTGCCGACCTCGATGCTTCCGATCTTGCCTTGCAGTCCGAGGCAATCGGCCGCGCCCAGAGTCGCGTCCCGCAGCACTTCGGCGGGAGAAAAGCCGGCATCCACCATCAATTCCAATTCCCTCCCGTAGCCATATCCCCCGATCACGAAGGGATTGTCGGAGTCGGTCCCGACCGCCAGTCGGGCTTGGTGTCGATGCAGCGCGGCCAGCATCTTGCGAAAATTCTCGCGCGCCGCCGTCCGTTCGGTCGGATTGTCTTCGAGCTTCGTGGGGTCGCCCCACATGTTGCGTAGAAACTGTGGAACGTAGCGGAACTCCGGCGAGGCCGCAACCCGCTCGGCTTCCGCCGGCGAAATCGTCAGGTTGTCCATAGCGAAGATGGTGGGCACGATGCAGACCTGCTTACGCCCTAAAAGTTTCGCTAGCGCCTCGACTTTGCGCTCATCGAAAGGGGACGACCACAGCGGCTCCGCTCCATCCTTCACCACCGATTTAGGAAAATTCCATAGATGCTCTAGTGACGCTTGCCCACCCGCTAGTGCCTCTTCCACCGAAACTGCCTTAGGCACGTGGCCTACAACGGGCAGGCCGTATTGCCGACCGGCACGCAGGATGCCCTCGTAGGCTTCCTTCGACAGACGGTTGTAGACCTTCAAATAGTCGAAACCCGCGTCCTTTTCTTTTTTCGCCTCCTCGAGGGCCTGTTCCGGTGTGGTTATCACCACGCTCCCGCGCAACTGAGGGGGATCACCGTCGAGGATCGAGCCGGTGGTCAGCAACGTGGGTCCAGCCAGCGTCCCGGCCGCGATCTTGGCGCGCATTTCGAGGTGCGAGGGAAATCCCCACATGTTCCGCACCGTGGTGATGCCGTTGGCTAAGTAGAGCGGCACCTCGTGCTCGCTGAAGATGTGGACGTGCATGTCCACGAAGCCCGGCAGCAGGTATTTGCCGCGGGCGGGAATACGCTGCGCGTCCTTGTCGGCAGTGTCCCGCCGCGCAATCCGGACGATCGTGCTGTTTTGCACCACGACAAAACGGTCGCGCATCACCTTGCCGTCTTTGACCGACACCACGTTGACATGTTCGAAGACTATGGCTGGCGAGTTCACCTGCGCGCACAGTGGCAGCGCCAGAACCAGCCAGATCAGCAGTGATTTCATGGGTTGTGTTACGTAGGAAACGCCGTCGTGGTTCCCTGACGGGAAACCGACCCAATCGAAAACTGGCGAAAAATTACCAGTTGTGTGCTTCTTTTTCGCCCGACAACGACGATTCAAAGCCAATTCCCTCTGGAGCCCATCCGCGAGGCTGGGTTCAGAAAAAGGAAACTGTACCGCGAGTTCGAATCCAGTTCGAAAAGCGTACCGCAAGTTCGAATTCACTACTGCCCGCCAGAGAGTCTTCGTAATTCTTTTCTCGGGTTCGCTTGGCCAGAAAAACCGCAAATTCCGGCCCCATCTGCGCGTTGTTCAGCGAATTGACGCGTCAGAGAATCGCTCTATCGCGCGTGTCGCTGGAGAGAGCCCTGATTTTCTCCGGACGCATTGCGGGCGGTGCGCTTGGCAGGGTAAAGCGCACCGTTCGAATCTACGGCGCACCCACACGACCGGGCTTAGCCGGAAGTGGCGGTGGGGTAGGGTGGCGGCTTCGGGTGGGTGCGAGCGGGGTCGGCGCGGCGCATCTTCCAGCAGATGAGGTACCCAAAGGCGTAGAAAAACACGATCCACATCAAGCCGTAGAAGCCGAGGAACGGCAGACCGATTCCCGGGGTGGGATAGGGGGCAATCAGGACCGCAACCTTGGGCAATGCGGGCGCGGGGCGGGCGCCAAAATTGACCGTGACCTGCGAACGTACGGCGGCGAAAGCATCGTCACCGGCAAAATGGAGCTCCAGCGGGTAGAGGCCGCGGCGGCGGTCGCTGATGACGAGCCGTACCTTGCCGTCGGCCATGGTGGGCCGGGAACCGTAGGCGAGCGTGCCGAGCAGTGTCTTCATCGAAAACGCGACCGGCTTGAAGGCGACGGGAGCGCCGGAAGGGTCGCGCAAGGTGGCGATGACGGCGATGGCCGAGCGCGGAGCCTCTTCGTCGCTATGGGGCGAGCCACCACCGGCCAGGAAATTGAACAGCCTGCCGGAATAAAGGTAGACGCGCTTCGTGCTGGGCATGTCTTGCGGGTCGACTTCCGCCGCGGCGCCGGCGGGCACGGGTACCGCCGACCACTCCACCGACATGGTGGTCGCAGCCGGCTGGTGGCCACGGGGGGCGTGGGCGGCAGCAGCCGGCTGCGACACGACCAGCAGCGATGCCAGCAGGAGAATCGGCACCGCCACTCCGGGACGCCACCAGCGCGACGCCAGCACGGGGTCGAGCGCTGGTTCAGCATCGTCTTCTCTGGTCTCCCAGAACGACACGATGGGGAACAGCTTGGCAAGCAGCGTGTAGATCATGAGGAAGCCGGCCAGCGCGGCCGCGGTGATCGACCACTCGACCCAGGTCGGGTGGTAGTGCGTCCACTCCCACGGCAGGTGCTGGCCGGAGGGCAGGTAGGGACTGCCCAGCGTAGGCACCACGATGATGTAGCGCTTCACCCAGGCGCCGATGACCACCAGGAGCGAGGCCAGCACCACGCCGGGGATTGTGAACTCGCGGAAACGCGGAATGCCGAGCACCGCCACCATCAGCAGCAGCGGGATAAACACGCACAGGCTTTGCGCCGTCCAGAACACTACCGCGTAGTCGCCGGTGAATAGCCGGTCGAGCAGGACGCGCTCGCCGCCTTCCAGCTTGTAGCCGGTGGTCAGGTATTCATTGATGTTGAAGTAGAGGTAGAGCAGGCAGAAGGACAGCAGGAGCAGCCCCAGATTACGGAAGTGCAACGGCTCGACGTAGTCCTCCAGATGGAAGACGCGCCGCAGGATGTACATGCTTACGATCACACCCGCGGCGCCGGAGTAGATAGCGCCGACCACGAAATACGGGCCGAAAATGCTGCTGTCCCAGCCGGGGCGCAGGGTCATGGCGAAGATCCAGGAAACGACCGTGTGGACCGAGATGGCCAGCGGGATGATGAACACCGCCATGACGGAAATGGCCTTTTCGAGCAGCTGCTTCTGTTCCGGCGTGCCTTGCCAGCGGAGTGACAGGACGCGGTACAGGCGGCGGCGCCAGGGCGCGACCTCGGGACGCCCGGCCAGCAGGCCGAGGTCGGGAATCAGCGGGAGATAAAAGTAAAGGAGGCAGCCGGCCAGGTAGGTGCTGACGCCCAGGACGTCCCAGACAATCGGCGACTGGATGCGGCCGTAGCGGAAGAGGTTGAGCATGCGGTCGGGGCGTCCCATGTCGATGATCACCATGGGGGCGCCGATACACAGGGCGAAGACGGTGATGGCTTCCGCCATGCGGGTGATGGGACGCCGCCAGCCGGTGTCGGTGACGCGCAGGATAGCGGAGATCAGCGTCCCGGCGTGACTGATGCCGATGAAGAAAACGAAGTTCGTGATGTACAGCCCCCACGAAATCTGGTCGCGCATGCCGGTGACGATCAGGCCGTGGCGGAGTTGCAGGATGTACGCCACCAGGCCCCAAAGCAGCACGGCCGAGAGGAAGGCGACCCAGGCGTAAAAGCGCCAAGTGGTCACGGTCACGCTGCGCAGCAGGTTGAGTTCTCGCGGTTCCATTGTTTAGTGCCCCATGTGTGCCATCGTGCCGGTTTGTGCCTGCTCTTCGGGCGACGGGTACTTGCGGCTGGCCGGCGGCAGATAGTAAACGCGCGGCTCGGTTCCCAGTTCCTCCAGCAGGCGGAAGGCGGCGCCCCGCTGGGCGAGCTTGGTGAACTGGATGGTCTCGCCTTTGCCGTTGGTGACTGCATCTTCGAGCTCATCGCCGAAGTAGATGGCGCCCATCTTGCACGCCGAGGCGCACGCCGGCAGCATGCCGGCGCGCAAGTGCTCGGGGCAGAAGATGCATTTCTCCACCGTGCCCTTGCGGTGGGGGTAGTTGTAGTCGACGGAGTAGGGACGGGCGAGTTCTGCGGGAGTGTGCGGCGGCTCGCCCCAGTTGAACGACCGCGCTGAATATGGGCACTGGGCGATGCAATTGCGGCAGCCGATGCAGCGGTCGTCGTCCTGCATAACAATGCCGTCGCTGCGCTTGTAGGTGGCGCCCACCGGGCAGCCGCGCACGCAGGGCGGGTTGTCGCACTGCATGCAGGGCCGCGGCAGGAAGTAGGCGCCGGCGGCGGTATTGTCGGTGATCTCGAAGACCTTGATCCATTCCTGCATGGGCGGGACGAAGTGCATGGCATCGCAGGCGCGGGTGCAATCGCGGCAGCCGTCGCACTTGGCCAGGTCCACCACCATCACCCACTTCTGGTCGGTGGGCGCAGTGGAACGCGCGGGGAGCACCTCGTGGAAGACGCGGCTGGCGGTCGCCTTCCAGGCGATGCCGACCGCGGCCACCAGCCCGGCGCCGCGCGCCAGGAATTGCACGAAACCTCGACGGGAAACCGGCATGGGAACTCCTCAGGGCGTGACGACCAGTTTCATCTTCATGTCATCGTGGCCTTTGCCGCAGCGCACCATGCACTCGACCACGTATTCCCCGGGCTGCGCCGGCGCCACCACGGTGAAGTCCTGGGTGCCTTCCTTCAGGCGCAGGTCCCAGCCCTGGTCTTTCAGGGCGTTGATGGTAAAGCTGTGCACCGTGCCGTCCTTCTCCCAGTCGGTACCTTTGTGGGAGGTGATCCGCAGCGTGACCACCTCGTTCTGCTTCACGGTGATGACCGGCTTGCCTTTTTGGCCGGGCACCTTGAAGCGATTGTCGTCGTCGGCGGTGACCTGGATGACGCGGGGACCGGCGAACGCGGTGAGGCTGGTGAGTACGAGCACCAGCAACGCCCCTGTCATGGACCACGTTTTACCATTGCGTTTCATTGTGTCTGTCTCCCCCCTGCTCTCCTTGGTATTGGTTTCAGAAATGCCACTCCAGAGTGCCCGTGAGAACGTGCGTTTTGTACGACGGGGTATCCGCCCCCAGGTACAGAAATTTCTGTGTGCCTCCGCCCAGCCGTGACGCGCTGGTGTTGTACGAGGACCCGGGATCGTAGGCGGCCATGTAGGGCAGCATGATGTCGCTCTGCCAGTCATGCTGGTCATAGCGCTGAAACTGGTACTCGATCCTGGGCGTAAAGCTCTTGCTCACCGCGAACTTTGCCGAAACCACGACTTGATGCAGGCGGTTGGTCGTGTTCGGGTAGTTGTAATACCCCGGGCCGCCCGCCAGTGCCGGCGTGACGAGGGCTCCGGTGGTGACGTTGGTCGCGCTCATGGTGGGATTCGCGCTGAGCAGCGTGGTGAGAATGTCGCCGGTGGCGGCGGAAAGGCTGTAGAAGGTGGTCATCGCCACCTTCTTTCTCTTCAGGTAGACGTCCACTCCACCGGAGTAGGTGTGGATACGGGTACTGCTCCAGCTAAACCAGTCATTGGAGGGATCGTCGTAAGCCCCGCGGACGCCGGGAATCGCCGCCGGGGCCGCCTGCAGGCTGGTGACATAGGTGCGGTCACGGGAACGCTGCTGGTAATTGAACTTTTCGTTCGCGTACTCGCCAAAGAAGGCCAGTTGGGGCACCGGGCTGTAGTTGGCATCGAAGCTGTAGCCGGAGCTGATGTCCTTCAACAGTCCGTAACTGAGGCAAGAGGGGTCGAAGGGCGCGACCAGGGTCACCGACGACAGGGCCGCCTGCGCGGTCGCTTCCGCGGTCGCAGCAGCGCATTCCGTCGCGGAGAGGTGATTGGCAAAAGCATTCTGGTCGGTGCTGTAAACGGCCGAGAAAGTGAGCGCCGGCAGCGGGGTGACCTGCAGCAAAGCCTCCCCGCGATTCCGCGTGCGTTGCGCCTCATCAAAGCGCCGGAAGGCGAACATCTGGGCGGTACCGCCCTCGCCATTGAAGTAGCTCTCGTCGTTGTTCTGGTAGAGCTCCGGGGTGCGGTCGGAGTGCTTGTAGGAAAACCGCAGCAGCGTCAGCTTGTTCGGATTCAGGTCCAGGGAGGTGGAGAAGGTGCCTTCCTGGGTGTGGCTGACATCGCGATGCTGGCGGTCCATGATCTCCAGCCCGTAGCCGACCTTGAGCACGTCGTCCTTCTTGAATTGCCACGCGCCGGTGAATTCCACATTCTTGCGGTTGAATCCCTTGGGCACTGAGACGCGCGCATTGTCGCCGCCGGAGGCAAAGGTGGCGCCGTCGGTGACCACGACTCCGGGGAAGGTAACCGTAGGACTGTTGTTCTCGTAGTCGTACGAGCCGTAGCGGGCCGTGAAGCTCAGGTGGCGCATGGGCCTGGTGGCCACGATGTAGTTCATCGCCAGGGTCGTCTTGCTGCCGTTCAGGCTGGCCGCCGGCAGCGCCGCCACCGCGTTGCAGGGCTGGCCACCGGGACATCCCGTCGCCCCGGAGTTGACGGTGTACGGCAGGAAGGCGTCATTCTGTTTCATCCAGCCCGTCACAATGCTGCCCATCACCCGTACGTACTTCGTCAGGTCAAAAGCTCCGGCGATAGGAACATTGCCCGCGGTGTTGGAAGGATAGAGGTCGATGCGCCCCTGGTTGGTCGTGGCGGCGGTGCTGAAGGGACTTACCCACGTCAAACTGCCGACGCGATTGTCAAACAAAGAGCTGGTGAAACCGACCTGCACACCCCAGTGTTCCTGGCCGTATTCAGCGCTGCCTTTGACGTTCTGGGTGCGGTAGTTGATCGGTTCCGGAAATTCAAAGCCCGAGCTGGTGCCGAAGGGGCGGGATCCGCTCGCATTCTCCAGCGAGTAGGAGGTGCCCAGATCCCAGTTTGCGGTGGGCCGCCAGGCAAAGCTGGCGGTAGCCGCCCGACGGCGTACGTCGAGCGCAAACGGCGTGGCGGTGGAGAACAAGCTATTGACGGTGTTCGCCAGCGCACAAGCACCGCCCGCAATTTGCTGGAAGGTGCAGGTGGCTGCGCCTGCCGTCAACGCGGCCTGGATAACAGGCGAGGTGGTAAAGAAGCCCGGCGCGGTCTGCGCGAAGAGGGTCTGTGCCGTGTTGGTGAAGACATGGGGCGTGTCATCCCAACGGAACTGGAACTTCGTCTTGCCATACTGTCCAGCGGTGAGGAGATATGCCTGATCTTTTTCAATCCCGTCGCGGCCCTGGAGCTTGATGTAGAAGTTCTTCCCCAGCACGTTATCCATGCCGGCCCGGAAACTCTTGATATAGAGGCCGTTCGGAACGTCTTGATATTCAAAGAAGCGGGAAGTACCAAACCGCGGGGTGTAGCCAAGGCTTTGCGCAGTGAAAGGGCCGCCGGAGGATTCGGGAAACGTGCCGCCGGTGGTGCCGGGAAATGACGGAAACAATGAGTTTGCAGTCGCGCGCCCATAGACGGTGCCCCAGTTCTGGCGGAGCCCGAGTTCGACGGAGCCGTAGTTCGGGCCCGCCTGTTCCTGACCGCACGCCGCCACGGCGAACCACAGCAGTCCCGCCGCGCCTGCGCTCCGGGCGAAAGACCTGGATAATCCGCGCTTCTTCATGTCAGCTTCCTTCTCCTTCAGCGCAGGTACCGCGATCCCGCGGGGTGGTTGGACCCGTGGATCTGGGAGTGGCAGTTGGTGCAGGAGCGATTAATCACCCGCAACGCGCGGGTGCTGATTTGCTGGTTAATACTGATGCGCGGCGGATTGGGGCTGAGCGCGAGCGGGTCGGAGTTGTGTCCGCTGACGTCGTGGCACTCCATGCACAGCCGCGGGGCCCGCGCCTTCAGCAGGTTGGGATTCGTCGAGCCGTGCGCGTCGTGACAGGTAAGGCAGTTCTCCATCACCGGCGGGTGCTCCCACAGGAAGGGACCGCGCCGCTCGGCGTGGCACTTGTAGCAGGTTTCGTTCGCCGTCGCGGTCATCAGCAGCTTCGGATTCGGCGTGCCGTGCGGGTTATGGCAATCGGTGCAGGTGACCTTGCCTTCGCGGAAGGGCATGTGCGACGAGCGCTGCAACTGCGCGCGCCGCATCTGGTGACACTGGAAGCAGACCTCCATCTGGGTTGGCTTGACGAACTGGCGGTTTTCGCTGAGCGGTTCCCGGAAGGCGTAGCCCACGGGGGCAGGCCCTGCGTCCACGTGGACCTGGTGACAAGTGACGCACGTCAGCCCGCGCAATTCGTGCGTGCTGCCCCGCCAGAACATCCGGTTGCCTCGCTGATGGCAGGCCAGACACTGCGCGTTTTGGGTTTCCACCGGCTGCAGCGAGTCCTTACCGAAGCGAATGAGTGCGATCTTGCCCTTGCTGTCGGCATGGGCACGGCCGGATCCGTGACACGCCTCGCAGCCTTGCCGCTCCAGGGGGGTGCGCGGACTTAGGAGGAAAACCTTCCCCATGGTGGTGCGCTTAAGCTTTTCGAGCTGGGCGGCGTGGCAGTCGCCGCAGCGCTCGCTGCCGATGTAATCCGCATCCGGCGGCGCTGCGCTAGCGGCGGCTTGGGCGGGCGAATCGGCCACGGCCAGCCCCGTGGCCGCCAGCCACAACATCCCTGCCAGCAGCAACCGTCTGGTCATGACCTCAGCCATCGAACTCGCTCCTTGCACGCGCCGGTTGTGCATGCGTGTCGCGGCTTGCGCCGCGACACGCCACGCAGGAGACGCATCATGCAAATGCGTTGTTGCGGTAGGAATGTGCACCTCGAGCGCCATCCGCCGGCCCTCCCGCCGCGAGCATGCGGTTTCGCTAACCTGGTTTGCTTGCAACGACTTGCGCGCAACTGGTCACAATCCGGCGGGGTGAGTTCCGACCGCGGCGCAGGCGGCAATCCCGTTATGTCCGAGAATCGGACGTTTTTCGGGTGGTGCCATCGGACACAAAAGGCGCTCCCGCCGGGTCGTCTTCCCGACGGGAGCGCGGAGCCGGGCGAAGACGAATCAGCGCCGGGCTTGGTTGGTTTCCAGAGGCGCGTTGAGGAACGACAGCAGGTCGCCGACGTCGCTGTCGAGCAAGGTGGGCCAGTTCAGCCCCAGTTGTTGGTTTTGGCGCAACATGCGCTCGCCGTGACCCCAGAGCGAGGTGGCGAGGGTGACCGTGGTATAGCCCTTGGAGCGGCCCCGCAGCCCGGGCCCGGCCGGCCCGCCTTCCGCATCATCGCCATGGCAGCGGTTGCATCCTCGCCAGGCGAAGACACTCCTGCCCACATGCGGGGACCCGGCCGGATCGCTGTAGCCGAGACTGTAGAGGAACGCGGCCACATCGGCCATCTCTACTCCCTTGAATTCGGGTCGTGGAATGCCGTGCTGCTGCATGACGCGCCGCATTTGCGGAGAATGGTTGAGCATGGCGCCACCGAATTGCACGAAGGTCTGCGGCAGCTTGCGTCCCGGGCCGAGGTAGGGAGCGTCGGAGCCGGTCTCGCCGCGGATCGAATGACAGGCATTGCACGCCTTGGCCTGGAAGACCTGCCAGCCTGCTTCCGGATCGCCGGTCTCCACCTCGACCATCGCGGCCACCCCGCGCTGGGTGCGGATGTAGGCGAGCAGGTCGCGCAACTCGTTGTCCGCAAACTGCGGCCAGTCCACGCGCGCCGTGGTCATGCGGTCCTGCATGGTCCAGGCGTGGTTCCAGAGCGCCTGCGTCCAGGCGACCGCGGAAAGCGGCTGGCCGGGCGCGCCCAGGTTGGGTCCGATGCGGGTGCCGGCCCCGAGGGCGTGGCACTTGTCGCAAGATTTCTCGTGGAAAAGCTGCCGGCCGTGTTCGGCATCGCCCGGGGCATCGACAAAGCGCGCCATGTAGAGGTAGGCCAGGAGTTGGGCAGTGTCGGTGTAGTTGAGCGCGGGATAACCGAGGCCCTGGTCGCGCATGCGGGTCCACATCTGCGGCGCGTGGTTCCACATCGCCGCGACCAGTTGGGTGCTCGACTGCGCGCTGCGCTGCCGGCCGAGATCAGGGGCGCTGCGCGCCCCCACGCCATTCACCGCATGGCACCGGGCACAGCCCTTGGCCTCGAAGAGCTGCTGGCCGCGGGCGGGACTTCCGGAGAGAAAAACCGGCCAGCGTTGCCGGGCGGCGTCGCTTTGATGGGCCAGTACCGCCGCGAGCGCGAGCACTGCGACGACGGCGGCGACACCCCAGAGCGTTGCGCGTCGTGCCATGGGAGCTACCTCATTACGCTTCCTTGCTCGCACGCCGCCTGCCAAACGATTCCGGCCGGCCACCCTTGCCCGGAGCGGGTTTACGGGGTGCGGCGCCGCCCGTGAGACCTGCGGCGCCGGCCCGGTTGTCCGACAATCGGACACCCCGGGCCGCTAAGACACCGCGGTGCGGTATTCGCGCAGCTTGCGATACAGGGTGTCGCGCGAGATTCCCAGCAGCACCGCGGCCTTGCTGCGGTTCCCGTTGGTGATCCGCAGGGCGCGCTCGATGGCCAGCTTCTCCAGCGGCTCAATGGCCAGCGTCTGCTCGATGCCCTTCGGCATCTCGTCGCCGAGGGCGGCGGGATCGAGCAGCGCGCGCAGGTCCTTCTCGGTGATGGTCTGGGGATCGTCACGGGAGACCGCGGTGGCGCTCTGCAGCAGGTTTTCCAGTTCGCGCACGTTGCCCGGAAACGCATACTTCAGCAGCAGTGACACCGCGCCGCGGCTGAGGCTGATCTGGCGGTCGTAGCGTTCCGTCAACCCCTGGCACAAGTGCTGCGTGAGCACCAGAATGTCTTCCGGACGGGCGCGCAGCGGCGGCAGCTCGATGGTGACGGCGGCAATGCGGTAGTAAAAATCGTCGCGCAGCTGCTCGGCGCGCAGCTCCGCCACCGGGCGGTTGGTGGCGGCGATGATGCGCAGGTCCACCTCGGTGGTGCGCGCGCTACCCACCGGCCGCACCTGCTTGTCCTGCAGGACGCGCAGCAGCTTGGCCTGGATGTCCTTCGGCATCTCGCCGATTTCGTCGAGGAAAAGCGTCCCGTGCTGGGCGGCGGCAAACATTCCCTGGCCGTCGGAGGTAGCGCCGGTGAAGGCGCCTTTGCGATATCCGAACAGCTCACTTTCGACCAGTTCGCGCGGCAGGGCGGCGCAGTTCACCGGCACGAAGGGACCCTTGGCGCGCGGGCTGGCGGCATGGATGGCCCGCGCCAGCATCTCCTTGCCGGTGCCGGTTTCCCCCAGGACCAGGACCGGCACGTCGGTGTCCGCGGCGGCACGCGCGCGCTCCACGGCCCGCTGCAGCAGCGGGGAAACGTACACCAGCGAGTCGAAGGAGGCCCCGGCATCGTCCGCCCGGGCCGCCTGCAGTTCCGCCACCCGGGTGCGCAGCTGGAACATCTCCACCACGCGTCCCACCTTCTTTTTCAGGGCGTCCGGATCGAGGGGCTTGGTGATGTAGTCTTCCGCGCCGCGCTTGATCGCTTCCACGGCCGTCTCGATAGTGGCGAAGCCGGTCATGATGATGACCGCCAGCTCGGGATCGCGGCGCTGCAGTTCCGCGAGCAGACTGAGGCCGTCCATCAGCGGCATCATCAGGTCCACCAGGGCCACGCAGATCTGCGGGTGCTGCTCCTGGATCTGCAACGCCTCTTCCCCCGAGGAGGCCGTCTCCACCAGGTATCCCTGCTGGGTGAGGAAGTCTTTCACGGTGGCGGTGAGTGTCGCATCGTCGTCGACCACCAGCATCCGGCGTTCGTGGCAGCACTTCGGCGTCTTCATAGAACTCCTTGCTTCATCCCGGCCGCTCCCTGATGCAGGGGAAGTTCCACCGTCACCGTGGTTCCCGCCCCGGGTTCACTGGCGACCCGGATGTCGCCGCCATGCTCCTGCGCGATGTTGTGGGCGATGGCCAGTCCGAGACCGGTACCGCTACCCGCCGGTTTGGTGGTGAAGAACGGCTCGAAGATACGCGGCAGATTGGCGGCGGCGATGCCGCAGCCGTTGTCCCGCACCGCCAACTCCAGCCGCTGCCCGCGCTGCCGGCCAGCCACCCAGATCTCCCCGCCGGCGCCTACCGCATCCACCGCGTTGGTCAGCAGGATGAGCAGCAGCGCCTCCAGCTCGTTGCGGTCGGCCAGCACCAGCGCGCCGTTCAAGCCGGCGACCTGGGTCGCCACCGAAACCTTCTTGGAAACAATCTGGGGATTGAGAAAGGCGACCACGGACTCGATGATCGCCGCCAGCGATTCCGGCTGTTTCCGCGACTCCGGCCGGCGGCTGAAGTCGAGCAGGCGCTGCACGAACTGCTGGCAAAAGCGGACACTGCTTTCCAGCTGGTCCAGGTCCTTGCCGATGTCGTGCGAGGCCCGCGCCATGCGGATGCGCAACAGCATGGCGGCCAGGGGGGTATTCAGGTGATGCGCGGTCCCGCTGGCCATCTGCCCCATGGTGGTGAGCTTCTCGATCTGCAGCAACGTTTGCCGCAAGCGGACCCGCTCGCGGATGTCGTGCGTTACTTCCAGGAAGTAAGGCTCGCCGGTGTCCTCGCGAAACAACGACAGGTTGAGCTGCACGTCGATCGCCGACCCGTCTTTTCCATACCGCTGCGTTTCCAGAGCGGGGGCAGCGAGACCGGATTCGACGTCGTGCAGAATCTTAAGAAGCTCGGCGCGCTGCGTCTCCAACAAGGTGGGCAGCGGGGCGCCCAGTACTTCGGCCTTGCGGAAGCCGTACAACTGCTCGGCGAGGGCATTCCATTCCAGCACCGTGAGGTCGCGGTCGTAAAGCGCGACCGCGCCGGGCGCCGACTCCAGCAGTCCGCGGTACCGCTCGCGCGATCGGCGCAGTTGCTGCTCGGCGCCACGGCGTTCGCGCAACACAAACCACGCCGCCCAGAATGCCAACAGCAAGGAAGACCCGATCCCGCGCGTGATGTAGAGGTAGTGGAGGGTGACGTAATCGGCGTCCCGGAAGAAGCGCATTTCCACCAGTTCCCACGCCGCAAACACGCCCCCCACGATGGTGACGCTCGACAGCGCCAGGGTCACCCAGAACCAGCGTCCTTGTCCGGTATTGCCTTCCACGAGCCCTCACCCCTGAGGCCAATAGGCCATCCAGATGCGCATATCCAATGCCACTTCGGCAGGCGCGGCGGTGATGCGCGTCACAGGTTATCTAGCACGAGCGTCCAGGACGTTCCTCGAGCAAGGATAACCAGGATTTCCGGGGTCACGGGTGCAAATCCTGTCGCCCCGACCAACTATCCCAAATGGGAAGCGAATTACGGCGCTGCTAACTACTGGCGATTGCTGACGGAGCGGACGGCACGGCAATCTTGAAAACCGCTGTGGGGGAAACTCCACCGGGGGTTCGAATCCTCCTCCCTCCGCCATTTTTTCGCTGACCCCGCGCCCTGATCTCAATTTGGCCTGACCCGGCAGGTCTGTTATGCTCTCCCGCGTGTCTTGGTAGAGGTGCGAAGGCCAGGAGTACGCGGCTGAAGATCTCCGGGGAGTCCCGGATGGCCGCGAAAAGGGGCAAGCGGTAACTTCGCCGAAGTCGGCTGAACGACTCCATTCAGCAGGTTGGGGGGCCGGGTCAATACCCGCCCACTGTCATCCGAAACCGACAGGGAATCGGATGGAGCGCTATCGGGAGCTGTACCGCACCCGGCGTGCGGCCCCGCCTCCATTCCTCGCCTTTCGCGGTTGCCAACTTCTTCCAGACATCCGAGGCTCATAACCCTGGGCGGAATGCGCGCCCGCGGCGCACTGCTTTTTTTGACGGAGAACATGGAACGCAGAATTGAGGTTGGAATCCTGGGCGCCACGGGCATGGTGGGCCAGCACTTCGTGAGGTTCCTGGAAGACCACCCGTGGTTTGAGCTGACCTGGCTGGGCGCCAGCGAGCGCTCCGCCGGCAAGGCGTATAGCGAAGCCACCAGTTGGCGGCTGAGCGGCGCCATGCCGGAGGGCGTTCGCGGTCTGCGGGTCGAGGCGTGTCGTCCGAACGGCGCTCCACGCCTGGTCTTTTCCGCCCTGGACGCCGGGGCCGCCACCGAAATCGAGCAGGCATTCGCGCGCGCCGGACGCGTCGTAGTCTCCAACTCCCGCAATCACCGCATGGAGCCCGACGTCCCCCTGTTGATCCCCGAGGTGAATCCCGGTCACCTGCGCATCATTCCGCAGCAGCAGCGCCGCCGCGGCTGGACGGGCCAGATCGTGACCAACCCCAACTGCTCCACCGTGGTGCTGGCCCTGGCGCTGGCGCCGCTGCGGCCGTTCGGCATCACGCGCGTACTGGCCACCACGATGCAGGCCATCTCGGGCGCCGGCTACCCGGGCGTGGCTTCTCTGGACATCCACGCCAACGTCATCCCGTTCATCGCCGGCGAGGAAGAAAAGATGCAGCAGGAGACGCAGAAGATCCTGGGCGAACTGGCCGAGGACGGCTTCCGGCCGCTGGCGGCAACGGTCAGCGCGCACTGCAACCGTGTCTCGGTGGTGGATGGGCACACCGTGGCCGCTTCTGTCGAGCTCTCCGGCAAGCCCAGCGCGCTGGAGATCGTGGAAGCCATCCGGGCTTTCCGCGGCGTGCCGCAGGAGCGCGGACTGCCCAGCGCGCCGGCGCAGCCGCTGATCTACCTGGACGAACCGGACCGCCCGCAGCCGCGCCGCGACGCGGAGCGCGAAAACGGCATGGCGGTGTTCCTGGGCCGGCTGCGGCCCTGCCCCGTGCTCGCCTACAAGTTTGTCGCCCTGGGACACAACACGGTCCGGGGCGCGGCCGGCGCCGCCGTGCTGAACGCCGAGCTGATGGTTACGGAAGGGATGCTGGACTGATGATCGTCATGAAGTTCGGCGGAAGCTCGGTGGAGTCGGCCGCTGCCATCCGGCGTGTGGCCGCGATTGTGCGCTCGCAACTGGAGCGTCAGCCTGTGGTCGTGGTTTCTGCCCTGGGCAGAACCACCACCGCCCTGCTCTCCCTGGCGCACGCCGCCGTCAACGGCGGTCGCGACTCCGCGCTCCAGCAGCTCGCCCAGCTTCGCGACTTTCATCGGCACGAGTCCGGTATGGAGCGCACGGTGGACGAGCACTTTCAGGAGCTGGCGGAGCTGGTGAAGGGCCTGGCGGTGCTGGGCGAACTGACGCCGCGCTCGCTCGATGCTATCGCCAGCTTCGGCGAGCGGCTTTCCAGCCTGATTGTCACCAGCATCTTTCAACGCGAAGGCATGCGCGCGGCCCACCTGGACGCTCGCCAGCTGATCGTCACCGACCGCCGCCACACGCAGGCGACTCCGCTCTACGCGCCGACCTTTGCCCGCCTGACTTCCGGTCTCGCGTCCCAGGCGCCGGGGCAGGTGGCGGTACTGGGCGGATTCATTGGCGCCACCGAGGAGGGCGTGACCACCACGCTGGGGCGCGGTGGCTCCGACTTCACCGCCGCCATCGTCGGCGCCGGGCTCGGCGCCGAGGAGATCCAGATATGGACCGACGTGGACGGCATGCTGACCTGCGACCCCACGCTCTGCCCCGGCGGCCATCGCATCAAGGTCCTTTCCTTCAACGAAGCCGCCGAGCTGGCTTATTTCGGCGCCAAGGTTCTCCACCCCGCCACCGTTCTGCCGGCCATGGAGAAGAACATCCCGGTGCTGATCCGCAACTCGCGCTGCCCGGAGATGCCGGGCACCCGCATTGTCCGCGAGCCGGTGACGACGCCGAACGTCGTGAAGTCCATCGCCTGCAAGCGCGGGATCGTGGTGATGAATGTCCGCTCGCTGCGCATGTTCATGGCCCACGGATTCCTGCGGCGGATTTTTGAGGTCTTCGACCACCACGCGACGCCGGTGGACATGATCTCGACCTCCGAGGTCAGCGTTTCGCTCACCATTGACCCCACCGACCGGCTGGCGGCGATGGTCGAAGAGCTGCGGCAGTTTTCCGAGGTCACGGTGCGCGAGGGCGATGCGATCATCTGCGTGGTGGGGGAGAACATCCGCAACACGCCCGGCATCGCGGCGCGGGCGTTCAGCGCCATCCGCGACATCAACGTCACCATGGTTTCGCAGGGCGCTTCCTCGCTGAACCTGGGCCTGGTGGTGGCGGCCCAGGACGCTGCCGCCGCGGTGCAGCGTCTGCACGAAGAGTTTTTCCGCGAACTCGATCCGGCGGTGTTCGATGCCTGACCTGGCCATCGTCGGCTACGGCAAGATGGGGCGGCTGATCGAACAGCTGGCCCCCGACTACGGCTTCGCGGTGGCCGCCAAGCTCGACCACGGGTGGCAGGAGCCACCCCCGCGCGCGGACGTGGCGGTGGATTTTTCCGTTCCCGGCGCTGTGGCTGCCAATGTGGAGCGGCTGGCCGCCGCGGGGATTCCGGTGGTGGTCGGCACCACCGGGTGGCTCAAGGAGAAGGACCGCGTGCGTACCGCCGTGGAGCGCCACCAGACCGGCCTGGTGTGGAGCGCGAACTTCTCCATTGGCGTCAACATTTTCTTCCGCCTCGTGGCGGAAGCCGCCACGCTGCTCAAAGAGCAAGAGCAGTATGGCGCCTGGGGATGGGAGATTCACCACGCCGCCAAGCAGGACGCGCCCTCCGGCACGCTCCTGAAGCTGGTGGAGACGATGCGGGCGGCGGGCTACGCGCGGCCCTTGGACGTGAGCTCCAGCCGCGCCGGCGCGCACCCGGGCACGCACGAGATCGGCTTCGATTCGGCCGCCGACACCATCACGCTGCGCCACACCGCGCGCAGCCGCGAAGGCTTCGCCCGCGGCGCCCTGACCGCGGCCCGCTGGATCATCGGCCGCCGAGGTTTCTACGAGTTCAGCGATGTTCTCCGAGGAGGTTGACATGTTCACGGGTTGCGGCACTGCTCTGGTTACGCCCTTCCGCCAGGATGGAGCGCTCGATGAATCCACGCTGCGCGCGCTGGTGCGGCGGCAGGTGGAAGCAGGCATCAACTTCCTGGTGCCCTGCGGCACCACCGGCGAGAGTCCCACGCTTACGCGCCAGGAGCACCTGCGCGTGGTGGAGATCACGCTGGAAGAGGCGAAGGGCAAAACGCCGGTCCTGGCTGGCGCCGGCGGCTACAACACCCAGGAGGTGATCGAACTGGCGCGCGAGCTGAAAGCACTGGGCGCCAACGGCATCCTTTCCGTCACGCCGTACTACAACAAGCCCACGCAGGAAGGCCTGGTCCAGCACTACCAGGCCATCGCCGCGGCGGTGGCCCTGCCCATGATCGTCTACAGCGTACAGGGGCGCACCGGCGTCAATGTGGAACCCGCGACGCTGCGCCGCCTGGCGGCGATCGAGTCCATCGTCGGGGTGAAGGAAGCCTCGGGCAACATCGGGCAGATTGCTGCCGTCGTCCACGAGGTGCCGCCGGAGTTTACCGTCCTTTCGGGCGATGACGCGATTACCATTCCCGTGATCGCGCTGGGCGGCAAGGGGGTGGTCTCGGTGGTCTCCAACCAGATCCCGCGCGCGATGGCCGAGCTGGTACAGGCGGCGCTCCGCGGCGACCTGAACCGCGCCCGCGCGCTGCAACACAAGTATCTGCCGCTCATGCAGGTGAACTTCATCGAGTCCAGCCCCATCCCGGTGAAAGCGGCGATGGCCGCCATGGGCTTGCTGGCGCCCGTGTGGCGGCTGCCGCTGGTACCGCCCAGCGCCGCCAGCCAGGCGAAGATCGAAAGCGTGCTGGAGGCCGCCGGCCTGCTGGCGCGCCGGAGCGTGCATGCTGCGGACTGAGATCGAGCGCCTGTTCGCAGCGCAGCCGGCAACCTACGGCGACCAGCACTTACGCCTCTTCGACGAGTTCCGGGCCGCCTTGAATGCGGGCGCCATCCGCGCCGCCGAGCCAGACGCCGCCGCGCTCACGGGCTGGCGCGTTAACGCCTGGGTGAAGCAAGGGATTCTGCTGGGGTTCCGCATGGGCAAAGTGGCGGAAGTCTCCGGCCCCTCGCCGCAGCGCTTCTTCGACAAGCACACGCTGCCGCTGCGGCAGCTCTCGGCCGCGAGCGGCGTTCGCGTCGTGCCCGGAGGCTCCAGTATCCGCGACGGCTGCTACCTGGGACGCGGCGTCACCTGCATGCCGCCCATGTTCATCAACATCGGCGCCTGGGTGGGTGAGGGAACGATGATCGACTCGCATGTCCTGGTGGGAAGCTGCGCGCAGATCGGCGCGCATTGCCACCTCTCCGCCGCCGCGCAGATCGGCGGCGTCCTGGAGCCGGTGGGCGCGCTGCCCGTCATCATCGAAGACGAGGTGCTGGTCGGCGGCAACTGCGGCATCTACGAAGGGACGGTGGTAAAGCGCCGCGCGGTGCTGGGCACGGGCACCATCCTCAACCGCTCCACGCCGGTGTATGACCTGGTAAGAAAGCAGGTCTACCGGGCCACCGACAGCGAGCCGCTCGTCATCCCGGAAGCAGCCGTGGTGGTGGCCGGCTCGCGCGCCGTGACCCAGCCCCCGGGAAAAGACTGGGGCATCTCGCTCTATACGCCGGTCATCGTCAAATACCGCGACGCCAGAACGGAGAGCAAGATTCAACTGGAGGAGTGGCTGCGCTAGCTGCGACTCCGAGCGCGCCGACGGCCCACCTGTTGCGACGCTGGATAAAACGAAGTGACCGAGTTCTAGACGAACGACGGCTTCAGATCCGGGATCCCGGCCCGGCTCAGCCCGGCCCGTGTTCCAGTGGCCCGAAACCCGCCGCTGCCTTCGCACACGTACCGGCCAGCCGCCGGAAGGCCCATACCGAGGCACTTCCGAGCAGCACCACCAGAACACAGTTGGCCCACAGCAACCTATCGGGGCCACTCACCCACACCAGAGGTGCGGGGGCGGTTGGCGGGAACTTCCAGGCGGCAATAAATTGCAGAGCGTCGGCGCTGCTGTGCAGAACTATCGCCGGTACGATGGAGCCGCTCTGGTAAGTCAGTAATCCATAGAGTGCGCCCCAGCCAATGTCGAAGAGAATCGCCGGTACAAATGCGCCGTGGGTCAGGTGCGCCAGACCGAAAACAATGCTGGTAATAGCGATGCCCATGGCCGGGCCGTAGCGGCGCTCCAGGGGTCCCTGCATGTAGCCGCGGAAGCCTGCTTCTTCGCTGATTCCCGCCACCATGGCGCTCATGAGCAGGGACGGCAACAAGGTAATGGAAGGAATGTGGGAGAGATCGGCATGCGCCGGTTGCGGCCACCGCATCAGTCTGTGGGACACGATGAACAACGCGATCGAAGCGGCTAATCCCAGCCCTCCTGCCAGCAAGGACCATCGCCAGACGGATGAAGATACCGGCTCGGCGCGCAGACTTGCGCGGCGGGTGGCAGCGGTGGACTGTGGCCAACCCCATCCCTTCAGGAATTTCCAGTAGGGGACCAGAAATGCCGCCATGATGACGGCCGCCCAGGGCAGCCATGGCGAGAATCTCAAGTTAGATTGGATGAGACCTCCCCACACCACGGTCGTGGTGCCGGTCACCGCGACCGCTGCCAGCAAAGCGCGCAGCAGCAAGGGAACGCGGTTCCACATAGCCAGACCCCCAGTCCCTCTTCATCATACGGTTTTCCGCTGGCCGAGGACCGCGGCGGGCCGCGCCTTCGTGGTGACACAGGTCACATACAGGGCGCTGGCAAAGCTCAAAAATGGCGGGCCAGATCGAGGTCTCGCCATGGCCACGCCGGCTGCGCAAGTACAAGAAACGATTCGCACTTTACCGAGTGACGATGTGCGTCACATCCTGTGGCGCTTTGCCGAGCGCTACGACCTGCAGCTGATTGAGCAGTCGGCGCGCCAGGTGGCGCGTGGCCCGGTAGCGCGCCTGGTAGCCGAAGGCGCCCGCAGCACCCATGAATGGACCGCGCGCAAGGCCGAATTGCTGGATGCCTTCGACGCTGCCGGCCTCACCGCCGTGTTCATGGACCCCGCCGAAGGCGGCCTGTTCGAGGGGCCCAAGAACCTCGCCCTGGCCTTGATCGCCTTCGAGCTGGCGTGGGTGGACGCAGGCGCGGCGACGGCGAGCCTGGCGAATTGTCTCGCTCTCTCCCCGATCCACGAGCGCGGCACCCCGGAACAGCGCGCCTACTACATGGAGCGGTGTGTTCCCGGGCGCGCCGGCGAGGGCCGCCCACCCTGGCGCGGCTCCTTCTGCCTGACGGAACCGATTCCCTACGTCGGCGTCGATACCGGCATGCTGAACGGGAAGGTGCGGGTAGCGGAGTGGAAAGAGGGCGCCGAGCCCTTGTTGCAGGTGGAAAAGCGCGGCCGCTTCATCACCAACATGGGATTTGCCAACTTCGTGACCGCGGCAGTCGAGAGCGACGACCCGCGGGTGAAGGGGAGTTGCGTGGTCGTCCTCGAAGAGGGCGACCCGGGCGTCTATGACCGTGGGAATGCGGCGCGCAAGCTGGTGCACCAGCTCTCCTCGACCACCGATCCCATCTTCAACCTCAAAGTGCCGGCCAGCCGCATCGTGGGCGGCTACCGCGTGCAGGACGGCGTAATTATTCCCAACTACTCGCACCGCGAGATCATCGAGGCGGTCTTCAAACGCACGCGGGTGACGGTCGGGTTGATGACCTCGGCCAAGCTGCTGAGCGCGGTCGAGCCCGTCATCCGCTATCAGCGCCACCGCTTCCGCGGCGCCGAGCAGGTAGCGCCCGGCAGCCTGCGCTACGAGTTCGGCCTGCAACAGCGCGAAGACGCGCTCCACCGCCTGCTCGACCTCTGGGCGATGGGCGAGGCCGGGGCGTCGCTGGGCTTCGGGGCGGCGCGCATTTTCGATGTCCTCGACCCGCTGGAACATCAGAAAGACGCCCTGCTGCGCGAAAAAGGCATCGAGCCGGGCCGGACGGAAACCAGGTTTTTCCGCGACGTCACCCGGGACGCGCTGGCGTTTCTCCAGCTCCAGGCGCGGCCTGAGGCCCTCGGGACGGAGGAGTACCAGCGGCTGGAGCAGGACCTGCTGGTGCAATACGCGCTGACCGACGCCGTCGCCAACGTGCTGTGTCCGGCGACCAAGTTGTGGAACACGGGGACGGGGGCGAACGCCATGCGGGAAGCGCTCAGCCTGATGGGCGGCTATGGCATCACCGAAGACTGTCCCGGCTTCCTCGCCTACAAGTGGATGGACTCGCAACTGGAAGCCACCTACGAGGGACCCGAGTCGGTGCAGCGCCGGAACCTCAGCGTCACCATGACCACCGAGTTGTTCCTGGCGCAGTTCGACGTCTGGGTGCGGGAGATGCGGCAGATCGCTTCCCGGCGGCCGGGAACCGGCGCCTGCACCGTGGCCAGCGCCATGCAGGTGTGGCGGTGGACGCTGCGGCATCTGCAGACCGCCAACGACGCCTACGGCGAGCGCCTCTACCAGAGCGCCCGGCAGGGTGTCACCTTCCGGCTCGCCGACGCGCTGTGCTGGCTGCTCGCCTCGCGCCAGCAGATCCTCGATGTCCTGGCCCTGGAAGCCGAAGGGCCGTTGAATCCCGCGCTCACCGAAGGCCTCGCCGGCACGGTGAGTTTCCTGAGCGACCTCTGCCATATCCAGGCCGCGCGCGCCGCCGGCGAAGTCGGGCGCATCTGCGCCGAGCTGGTGTATGGCTACCGGCGGCATCCTGCGTGGGACGATCCCGGGCATCCCGGCTGCTACACCAGCGAAGAACTCGACATGCTGGAGAGCTTCGCGCCGGGCATGGCCGCCTGCGCGCTCGACGTGATCCAAAGCGACGGCAGCCATCCCTCGAAGGCAGGTCCGTGTGCGGGATGCAACGGCGCGGAGCAGTTCCAGCGCATGCGCAGCCGGCTGGACGCTTGTCTCACCGGGGCCGCGCTCGCTCGCGACCGTGCCGCCGAGGCGCTGGCGAAGGTGATGATCCCGGAAGCGCTCGATTACCCGCGGGCTTGAATCGGCAGTACGGACGCCGGCGCATGGGCCGCCGGTACCGGGGAGAACTCCACGCTTGGTAACCGCGACACAGGCAGAACAACTCGCCACCGAACGCCCCAGCATGGAGGTCGACATTGCCTGTGTCGGCTTCGGCCCCGCCATGGGCGGGTTCCTCACCACGCTGTCGCGCGCGCTGCAGAACCCCGATGGCACGCCCGCAGTCGAGAGCCGC
This sequence comes from Terriglobia bacterium, assembly GCA_963739375.1. GTDB lineage: Bacteria > Acidobacteriota > Terriglobia > Terriglobales > Acidobacteriaceae > CAVUAF01. The sequence continues at coordinate 34,504 of CAVUAF010000015.1, read as the reverse complement.
AACCTGCCGGGCGCGCCGCCGCAGGTGGTGTGCTACGAACGCGCCGACGACATCAGCTTTGGGGTCTCGGGCGTGGTGACGCGTGCCCGCAGCATTCGCGCTACCTTCCCCGACTTCGACCCCGCGCAGGTGCCCATGGCGGCGCCGGTGAGCCATGAGAAGCTCGTCTACCTGCTCGATCCCATCGGCGCCAGCCGGCGCTCGCGTACGCTGCGCGTCGCTGACCGTGCTCTGCGCGCCCTCGGACCCGCCCTGGGGTTACATCACCACGCGCTCGAACTGCCCTGGATCCCGCGTTTCCTGCGCAAGGATGACGGCTTCGTCCTCTCCATCGGCCAGTTCAATCAGTGGGTCGGCTCGCAACTGATGGCCAGCGGCGCCGCGCAGATATGGCCCGGCACCCCGGTCGCGGAAGCCCTGATCGAGGGCGACCGTGTCGCCGGCATCCGCCTGCTGGATCAGGGCGTCGACCCTCACGGGCAGCCGGAGGGCAATTTTGTTCCGGGGATGGAGGTGCGGGCGGCCCTCACGGTGATCGCGGATGGCCCGGTCGGCGCCATCGGACGGCAACTCGACGACCGCTTCGGCATGCCGGGGGACGAGGCGCCACACGAGTGGGCGGTGGGCATGAAGATGGTGGTCGACCTGCCCGCCACCTGCGAACTGGCCGCCGGCACCGTGCTGCACACCCTGGGGTATCCCGAGCCCGAGATTTTTGGCTTCCTCTATGTTCATCCCGGGCGCGTGGCCTCGGTCGGAATCTTCGTGCCGTCGTGGTTCGCCAACCCGCTGCGAACCTCCTACCGCTACCTGCAGCATTTCCTGCTCCACCCGTACTTGTGGCGCCATCTGGAAGGCGGGACGCTGCGCTCGTTCGGCGCCAAGTCGCTGCGGGAATCGGGACGGCGCGGCGAGCCGCGGCTGGCCGGCAACGGGTACGCGCGCATTGGCGAAAGCTCGGGCAGCACCAACGTTCTGACCGGAAGCGGCGTCGACGAAGCCTGGACCACCGGCGTGCAACTCGCCGAGGCGGTGCTGGAACTGTGGAAGCTTGGCCGGCCGTTTACCCGGGAGGCGCTGGAGCAAACGTACGTGGCGCGACGCCGGGGTAGCTGGCTGGAGCGCGAAGCACGCGTCGCCGAGCACGCGCGCGATGGATTCAATCGCGGCTTCCTGCGCGGCCTGCTGGGCATGGCGCTGGCCGGCCTGACCAGGGGGCAGGTGGCGCTGCATGCCAGGGCGCGGGCGACGCGGCCCACCGCCGAGCAATATTTTGCCGCCCGGTTGTTTCCGGAGGAGATTGCGGAAGTGCGCCAGCGCTGCGCTGCCACCGGCGCTCCGCTGCACGACGCGTTCATGGACCGCGCCGGCTGGCCGCCCATTCCGTTCGACGGCCGGCTGCTGATGTCGCAACAGGACGCCTTGCTCATGGGCGGGAAGGTGCAGGCGCCGCCGGGCTACGCCGACCATGTCACGGTCCGTGAGCCGCGACTCTGCCGCGCCTGTCTGGACCGGGCTTGCATCGGCATGTGCTCCGCGCAGGCGCTCACTTCCGGCGCCGGCGCCGCGCCCAACTTCGACCGTGAGAAGTGCGTCCACTGCGGCGCTTGCCTCTGGAACTGCACCGAGACGGCAGCCGACGGCCGCTCCAACCTGGTCTTTCAGGCCGGCGCCGGAGGGTTGCATTCGGCGGAGAACTAGCGCGACTCACTGACCAATATGGCCAATACTTTTCATATCGTGGTGTGCGGCTCGGTGGTTCCCGACCCGCTCCAGACCCTGGAACCGCAGGCGGGCCCGGCCGGCCCGGCCCTGAAGAACGAGATGCTGTTGCCGGCGGTGCTCGACCCGTGGGCGGCGCACGCGCTGTACGAGGCGGCGAACCTCGCCCGGCAGCACCCCGGCAGCCGCATATGGCTGGTCAGCCTTGCTCCCAAAGCCAAGCTCCAGCAGGTGATGATGACCATCGCGCAGAAGGGCCGCCTTCGAGTTGGTGGCGCTCGATGGTCCGGCCGGCGGCTTCACCGACGCGCACGAAACCGCGGCCGCGCTCGCCGACGCCATTGCCGGTCTCCCCGGCCTCGAGCGCGACCGGCTGCTCTTGTTCGGCGGCTGGGAGTCGGCCGCCCGCTGTGCCGGCGTCACCCTGCAACTGGTGGGCGAGCGCCTCGGCATCAGCGAGCAGTTTCAGGGCGTCGACGAAATCTCCGTCCACGACGACGGCAGCTTCACCGTGCTGGAACGCGTCGAGGGTGGCCAACACCAGGTCGCGGAATGTGCCGGCGCCCCCGCGGTGTTGGGCTGGGCCACCGGCAACCTCGGCGAACCGCGCAACGACCCGCAGGTTGGGATGGCGAACATGCGGAGCATCATGCCCGTCCTGCAGCGGGCGAAGGCGACGCCGCTGAAAGCCGAGGGGCTGCAGTTCAGCAACGTGCAAGTGCCCAAGCAGCAGCGCCAGACGCGGATCGTCAAAGACCTGTCGGCGGACGAGATGGCGCGCGAAATCGTGGCCTGGATCGAGCAGGGATGAAAACCGTGGAGACTGTCCTCTTTCTTGCCCACACCGAACCCGATGGCACCCTGGGCCGGCATTCGCGGGAGGCGCTGACCGCGGCGCAGGGCCTGGCCGCATCGCTGAATGCCCCGCTGCTGGCGGCTTTATTCGGCGGTGAAATCCAGCCCGCTGCGGGCCAGATCGCGGCTTGCGGGGCGCAGCGCATCTGCGGGGTTTCCGGCGCCGACTGGGCGCCGGCCCGCTACGCCACCGACGCTGCCGCCATCGCCGCGCTGCTCCTGCATACCCGCCCGACCCTGGTCGCTGGCCGCCGGCACCGCGCGCATGGCCCGCGCACTCCCGGGAGCAATGCAGCGCGTCGGCGGCCGCGTGGACACCCACATTAACGAGGTAGCCGCCGGCGCCGGCGTCGCCACCACCCGCTGGTTCTACCGCCAGCGCATTCAGGGGACGCTGACCCGCACTCACCGCCCGTGGGCGCTGTTGCTGGATGCCGGCGGCGCGGCCCCCTACAGCCTGGCGCCCGCTCGGGCGGAGATCGAAACCGTCCCGGTCACGCTCCCCGCGGTCCGCACCCGGGTGATCGGGCTGCGCGCGCCGCATGCCGGCGAGCAGACCATCCGTCCGGAAGCCAAGTTGCTGTTCGTGGCCGGCGCCGGCTGGACCAAGAAGCAGCGCGACGGCCAGGCCCATGCCGCCGAGGCCGAGAAACTCATCCTCGGCTTCGTGCGCAATTGCGATGCCTCGCTGGGGGGCAGCAAGTCGCTGGTCGACCTCAGCGGCGAAGGCCAGCCGGTCTTGCAGTTCATGACCCACCTGCACCAGGTCGGACAGACAGGCTCCACGCCGCGTCACCCCAAGGGGCTGGCGACGTGTTGTCACGGGGAAGAGCCGCACGTCGTGGGCTGGCGTTTCATCACTCGAGCGCCGGGCCATCAACCTCGACGCCAACTGCGGCTGGGCCCGCGGCAAGGCCGATGTGCTCTATGTCGCGGACGCCTTCGAGGTCATGGCCCGGGTGCTCGCTCTGCTGCCGCCGAAAACGCCCGCCGCCACTCCCAGCGGCGATTAGTGCCGATGGGAGCCCGAAGAACCCCCTGAGGGCCGCGACGAACCGCCGTGACTGGCATTCCCGCCGCGACCAGCATTCCCGCCACGCCCACCGCCCCCGGGATTACCGCGGTAAGCGGGTGACGCCGCTGGTCCCCGGTTCCCTTGGTAGCCGCCGCCATACTCGGCCGGCGGCCGCCGCGTCACGATGGGCCGCTGCAAATTCAGTTGCGGCCGAACGTAGCTCTGCGGCCGCTCCCCGGAGGGTCCGCGGTAGACATCAGGGGAGCGTTGCGGTTGCACCGGCCGCATCTGCGACTGCGGAGTGAAGTGCTGCCACCCCGGCCGCTCTGCCGGATTGCCCTGCACCGGACCGCGTCCGGAGGACGGGCCGGCAGCAGGCGTCGCTCCATACGTTGACGGTCTGCCCGGGTCGCGACCATACGGACGTTGCGCGGAAACGCTCCCCGGGTTGCGCGGCGATGGCGCGGAAAACTTCTGCCAACCGGGCGAGGACTGCGGGTTGCCGCGCCCCTCGGCCTGCGCCGGCTGCCCATGCGGCTCCGCCGCCTGCGCGTGGAACGCCCCAGGGGAGGAGGCTGGCCGCGAATTGGTGAAGAAGCGCTCGGGCTGATTGCCGTGCGCCGGCAAGCTCGCCGGATTTACGGGCCGGTCGCTCGGCCGGAAGCTCGCGTGGGTCGGCGCCACCGGCACGCCGCCCGTCACCCATTGTCCCTGGCGCAGGTCAGCGCCGGTCACGTGCTGGAAATTGTGGCCCACCGCACCCTGGCCGAAGTGCTCGGCCGACATGGTCGTGATGCCGTGTTGCAGATGCCGGTCCGCCAACACTCCTTGCAGGTTCGACCCGAGCGGGTGCGGACGATTCCCCAGCGGGTGCAGCGGGGGAATCCCGTAGTGGTTAAACGTCGTGATGTTGGTGATGTTCACGTTTCCGTAGTTGCGGTGTCCGCCCCACCACGGGTGGAAGTAGTCCCCCGGGCCAATGGGCAGCCAACCGATGGAACCGAAGCCAAAGCCGAAGCCCACTCCTCCGCGGCGTCCGCCGAATCCGAAGAAGGAAACGTAAGCCGGCGCCCACAACGGTCGTCCGTAGATAGGCCCTGGCCACCAGCACCAGGAGTCCTGATAGAGGAACCAGCGGCCGTAGTGGTAAGGCGCCCAGCCCCAGGGCTCGTAGGAAACCCAGGTCCAACCGTAGTACGGCTCCCACACCCAGCGTCCGTCGCGGTACGGGGCCCAGCCCGGCCCTACGGTCGGCATCCACACCGTGTCGTAATCGGGCACGCTGACCCACCGCCCATGGGCATCGAGATCATCAATGCCGGTGTAGTAGCGATTGGCGTGCCCCCAGCTGGCGGCATCCTGAATCTGGCGATCGCGCTCTTGTTCCAGTCGTCCCAGGCATCCTTGGAAGGCGCGCTGGCGGTCTGGTATTCAGGGTTGTCGCTGCCGCGGATCGTGATCAACTCGCCCGGCCGGAGCTGCGTGCTGCCCTGCGGGGTGGTGATCTCGGCCTCGCCCTTGCGCACGATCACCTGCGTCTCTTCCGCGGACACGACCAGGACGCGGTAACTACCCTCGCCGAGCGGGCGGATGGCGACGTTAGGCGTATCAATCTCCACGTCGGCTTCGCTACCCTTTAAGACCGTGTAGTTGATGAGGCCGCTGCGCACCTGCACCTGATCGCGGGTGCGCGTCAGATCGGCGATCTTGACTTCCGTGCTGTCACCCAGGCGCAGGATGTTGGCGAAGTCCAGTTGCAGCTCCGCGCGCGAGTGCTTCCCGGCGGCAACCCGGTCGCCGGCCACGACGGGAGCGTTGATGACGCTCGCCACCCAGTCGCCCGCATCGCCGCGCTGCGTCGAAACTTCGCCGTGAATCAGGCTGACGCGCGCCACGCCCGGCTGCGCCGCCTGCGCCTGCACCGCCGGCGACTCCTGCGGCTGCACCTCCTGCGCCTGCACCGCCGGCGCCTCCTGCGGTTGCGCCTCCTGCGCCTGCACCCGTGCCGCACTCAGCCCGCCGATCAATAAGATTGCCAGCCCAGCCAATATCTTGCTTTTCATGGCCAACCTCCCAGAGACAACTGCTCTCACGGTTTCAGCTACCCACATACATGCACCCCAGGGGCCAAAAACCCGGCCGCACAGCCTCGGAACCAAGAGCCGCGTTTCCAATGCGTTGCAGGGGACGCCGAGGTCGCCAATCCACTCGACATGGCGGTCAAGTGGCTGGGTTCAGCCAGGGGTGGTGGTTTTCAGCCAGGGCGGGGAGATCTGCCTTAACCCTGTTCTTCCGGGTCGTCGGCCGCGCCGATCTTCGACAAGCGATACCGCAGGGCGTTGCGCGAGAGTCCCAGCAAGCGCGCCGCCTGGCTCTTGTTGCCGTCGGCCCGCCGCAGCGCTTCGCGGATCATCTCGTCCTCCCACTGCTCGAGCGTCATGCCTTCCGGCAGGAAGGCGTGGGCCGACCCAGCTGCCGGGGGAGCAACATCCAGATAAAGATCGGCGACATCAAGTACGGGGCCACTGGCGAGGGCGGCGGCGCGCTCGATGATGTTCTCCAGCTCGCGCACATTGCCCGGCCAATGGAAGTTGATCAGGTGTTGCATCCCCGCCGGAGTGATGCCGGTGATCTGCTTGCTGGATTGGCGCCCGAAGCGGGCGATGAAGTGGTCGACCAGCCCGGGAATGTCTTCCTTGCGCTCGCGCAACGGGGGGATATCAATCGGGACGACGTTGAGCCGGTAATACAAGTCTTCGCGAAAGGTGCCCTGTTCGAGCGCCGCCCGCAGATTGCGATTGGTGGCCGCCACCAGCCGCACGTCCACCTTCAATGTCTTGGTGCCGCCCAGGCGCTCGAACTCGCGCTCCTGCAAGACCCGCAGGAGCTTCACCTGAATCGACGGGGGAACGTCGCCAATCTCGTCGAGGAAGATGGTCCCCTTGTCGGCCAGCTCGAATTTTCCCGGCTTGCTGGTGGACGCGCCGGTGAACGCACCTTTCTCATAGCCGAAGAGTTCGCTTTCCAGCAGGTTCTCGGGAATGGCGGTGCAGTTGATCTTGATGAAGGGGCCCGCGTGGCGGCGGGAGCGCTCGTGGATGGAGCGGGCGATCAGGTCTTTGCCCACCCCGCTTTCCCCACCCAGCAGGACGGTGGAATTCGTCGCCGCCACGCGCTCGACCGTGGACAGGACCTCCTGCATTTTGGGGCTGCGGACAACGATGTTTTGCAGGCTGTAGCGTTGCCCCAGGGCCTCGCGCAACGAGCGGTTTTCATCCTGCAAGCGGCGGGTCGCCAGCTCCTTGTTGACCACCAGGCTCATTTCGTCGAGCGAGAAGGGTTTCAGCAGGTAGTCGCTGGCGCCGGCCTTCATGGCTTCCACGGCGGTTTCCACGCTGCCGTAGGCCGTCATCACCACCACCGGAATGGCCGCATCCACGCGCTTGACGGCGCGCAGGAACTCCAGGCCGTTCATGCCCGGCAGCTTGAGGTCGGTGATCACCAGGTCGATTGCGCCCGGGTGCACGAGCTTCAGTCCCGCTTCCGCGTCGGCAGCGGTGTGCGTGGTGAAGCCATCCTCGGTCAGGCGGAGCTGCAGCAAGCGCAGCATCTTGGCTTCGTCTTCGACGATCAGAATGCTCGGCATTTCTCTCCGTTTCTTACCGCGAGTGCGCAGACCGTCACACGTCCTCCGTGGGAAAGAAGACACGGAAGTGTGCGCCGTCTCCCGGGGCGCTGGCGAGGCGAATCCAGCCGTGGTGGTCGTCCATGATCTTGGCGATGATCGCGAGCCCGAGGCCCGCCCCGCTGCTCTTCGTAGTGAAGAACGGATTGAAGATGTTCTCCCGCAACTCCGCCGGAATGCCGGGTCCGGAGTCCTGCACCGCGACCTCGACGCCGGGTCGGCCATCAAACACGGCGGGAGCGATGCGCACCCGCAGCCTGCCGCCCTGCGGCGCCATGGCTTCGTAAGCGTTGAGGCCCAGGTTGACGAACACCTGTTCGCAGAGTCCTTCATCCAACGTGAGCCGCGGCAGGTGGTCGGCGAAATCGCGCTCGACCGTCACCTGGGCCTCCGGATACTGGTCGGCCACCGCCTTGAGCGCCCGCTCGACCAGGGGCGTGATTTCCTGGGCGTGCAGGTCGAGCTGCGAGGGGCGCGCGAAGTCCAGGAAGCGGGCCACCAGCGCGCTCAAGCGGTTCACCTCGCCGGAAATGTTGCCCGCCAGTTCCTGCGCGAGCGGGTTGGCCTCGCGCAGTTTTTGCTGCAGCATCTCCGCCGAGCCCTTGATGATGCCCAGGGGATTGCGAATCTCATGCGCCAGGCCGGCCGAGAGTTGCCCCAGCGCTGCCAGCCGCTCGGCGCGGCGCGCTTCCGCCTCCGCGTTTTCCAGGCGACGATTGGTTTCGGCCAGGGTGGCGGCCAGGGTCTGGTAACGCTGCGCCTGGCGCCGGTTCTCGATCGCAAAACGGTTCACCAGAACGCCCGCCAGAAATAAGAAGAGGATGCGGATAACGAGCTCGGAGAGGCCGCCGGCCGTCAGTTCGTACTCCTGCAGCACGGGAATCAGCAGCGAGCAGTACGCCGCCGAGGCCAGGGCGGTCCAGAGGAGCGTGGCGATGGGGCCAAAGTAGATGGCCGCGGTTACGACCGGCAGGTAATAGATGGGGTAATAGCTGCTTTCGATGGCCAGCGCGCTGGTGTGCTGCATCAGCAGGGTGGCGAGAAGGATCTTGATGACCACGCTGAATTCCTCGCCACGCCGCGGCAGCAGCGCGATCAGGCGGCGTTCCAGGAGCTGGAATCCCCCGATGGCCAGCAACACCAGTTGTTTGTGAACTTCCGCGATGGGATACAGCAGCGCGAGTCCTGCCAGGAAGAGAAGCCAAAGAATGTCGAGCCAACCGACCCCGAAATTATTCCGTTCTTTCACGGCGCATGCCCGCCTCCCGGAATGTAACACGGCGCGGCGGAAGCCAGGCGCGGCCGGCCGGGAGTTCTACCCCGCGTGGCAGCGCAGGCGACGCAGCTCCGCGTCGCAGGCGCCGGCCTTCTCCGCCTCCGCTTCCCAGAAGCCGGCAGACTTCATCTGCTCCAGGTAGGAAGGTGAGTAGCCGAAGCGGGTCCAGGTCTCTTCCTTGTAGCGGAATAGGCGCTCCTTCTGCTCGCGCGGCCGCACGTCGAGCACCGCCTGCGGATCGTGGCTGCGGAAGATGCTGTCGAACGACTCGGCCAGAACGGTGTCGCGGAGCGGCTCCGCGCGATGCTGGAGATCGTCGAGCACCGACGGGTAACGATCGAAGCCGTCGGTGGCGATGGTGACCACGTTGTCCTGCTCCCCCAGTCCGAGATGGCGCGCCATGCGGATGGCCGCCAGCACGTTGCACAAGCCGGAGACGCCGAAGAGATCGTGCAGCGCGCGCAGGCTGCCCGCCGGGAAATGCAGCAGGCGTTCCAGCGCCGCCGCCCGGCGCTGCAGCAGCTCCAGTCCCATCACGCAATCGTCATCGTGGATAAGGATGACGTAATCGGTGGTCAGGACGTTGTGGATCAACGTCACCATCTTGTCGCCGATTCCTTCGATGCGATGCGTCCCGCGCCCGTTGTTGAAGAGCGTGGGGCACTCGCGCGGCTCCGGAGCGCAGACCTGGCACTCGGGAAAGGCGGCCTTGATTTCGTCGCCCGCGGCCAGCGTGCCGGCCGACCCCGGGGCCGCGACGAAGGCCGCGATGCGCCCGTTGCCGTGGCCGCGCACCGCCGCCAGCGCGCTCCCTCCCGTCACCCGCCGGTGGAACCGGTAGTTGGCCAGCATCTCGAACTGGGCCAGCACCTTGTAGCGCGGGTCGTTCTTGTAGGTTTCCGTGCGTTCCAGGACGAGGATGACGTCGCTCTCCGAGCCGGGGGTGAGGTCCAGGCGGCCGCCGTACTGGCGGATGCGCTGGTAGCGTTCTGCGCTCATTCCGTCGGGCATGATGACGATCGCGGAGTAGCCTTTCAGGCGTGCGACGTAGGCGGCGCCGATGCCGAAGTTCCCCGTCGACGGCGCCACGATGGTGTTCCTGCCGGGGGCGATCTCGCCCGCTACCTCGCCCTCCATCAGGGTGCAGTAGGCTGGTCCCACCTTGTGGCTTCCCGAGGGAAATCCGCCGCCCAGCATCACCACGATGTTGGCCTGGACGCCGGTGAGTTCACGCGGCAGCAGGAGGTGGCGGATGCCGCCGGCCTCGTCCCGCCAATGGAGGTTGAACAGGTTGGCCGGGTCCAGCTCTTCGCCGCGGGCCGCCGCCGCCTGAAGTTGCACGCCGGCGGGCAGCGTCTCCGGGTGGAGCATCTCGCTGTAGGTGGGACCAAAGATTGCGGCCTTTTTCGCCGCCGTCGTCAGCGTCATGGCAGCCTTCTCCACAGTGCATGCGCGCGCGCCCGCGCTTTTTCCGCGATCGCGTGCGGGTCAACCGTGACACATTCCTTGTCACGGACCACGAACCTCCCCTGGACCAGCAGCGCGTCCACCGGCGCGTTGGCGATGCCGAACAGGATATGCCCCAGCAGGTTGTCGCGGGTGAGGGGGGTGGGCGGGTCATAGTCGAGCAGCAGCAGGTCGGCCGCGGCGCCGGGCGCGATGCGGCCAAGGTCCATGCCCCAGGCTTTGCGCGCGATGGTGCGGTTGTTCAGGAAGGCGGCGGCGAAAACCTCGGCATGGCCGGCCGCGGGATCGCGCGCCTGGAGTTTCAGCACCTGGAGCGCCGCCTTGAATTCGTCCCACAGGCGCGGCGAATAGCCGTCGGAGCCGAGCCCGACCAGCACGCCGCGGCGGCACATCTCCAGCACGCGCGCCGCGCCCACCGCGTTGTTGCAGTTCGATTCCGGGTTGTGGACGACGTTGACGCGCTGCTCCGCCAGCAGGCGCATGTCCGCGGCGCTGACGTGAATGCAGTGCGCGGCGAGGGCGCGCGCGTCGAGGATGCCGGCATCCACCAGGCGGACCACCGGCGAGCCGCGGCTGCCGCGCGCGCCGCCGACCCGGTCGCAGCGGTCTTCCGCCACGTGGATGTGAAAGCCCGCGGCCAGTGAAGTGTTGGCTTCGCGGCAGCGCGCCAGCGTGCGGTCGCTCAAAGTGAAGGAGGCGTGCAGGCCGAAGCTGGCTTGCACGGTGGCGCGCCCGTTCGCCCGCTGCGTTTTTTCGATGAACCGTATGTTCTCGCGGATCCCTTGCTGTGCCGCTTTTAGGCCGTTGCGGTCCGAGACTTCGTAGCACAGCGCGCCTCGCAGTCCGACCTTGCGGAAGGCCCGCTCGATGACGTCGAGGCTGCCGGCGCAAGCGTTGGGACTGGAATGGTGGTCCACCACCGTGCCCACGCCGCAGCGTGCGGCGTCGAGCAGGCCCACCAGGGCGCTGTAGTAGACGTCGTCTTCGCTGAGCGCGCGGTCGAGGCGCCACCAGAGGCGTTGCAGGATCTCCGGAAAATTCCGCGGCGGGGGACCCGGGAGAACCATGCCGCGCGCCAGCGTGCTGTAGAGGTGCGTGTGGCAATTGATGAGCGCCGGCATCAACAGCTTGCCGCCGGCGTTGATGTGGGTCGCCCCGGGGATGCGCAAGAGCTGGCGCGACGCCCCCACCCGGCCGATGGTGCCATCGCCCAGCACCTCGACCGCGCCGTCCTCGAGCACGCGATTGTCGGCGTCAAAGGTGAGGACGCGCGCGTTGTACAAGACCCGCGCTCCCCCGCGGCCAGGCTTTCCGGGTTGGGTCCGCGGCGTCATTCGGCCACGCTCGCCAGCGCCCGCTCGTCCACTTCGTAGGCGATCTCCTCCTGCGCCATGGTGAGGGCCATGATGGCCTTGCAAGTGTGCAGCCGGTTTTCGGCCTCGTCGAAGACCACCGAGTGCGGCCCGTCAATCACCTCGTCCGTGACTTCGTTCCCGCGGTCGGCGGGCAGGGGGTGCATGTAGAGGCTGCCCGGGCGCGTCAGTTGCATCTTGGCGGCATCGCAGATCCAGTCCTGGTACTGCTTGGCGATGCGCAGCGACTCTTCCGGCTGGCGGCCCATGGTGTCAAGGCAGCCCCAGCTCTTGGGGATCACCACGTCGGCATCGCGGAAGGCGTCTTGCATGTTGTCCACCACCTGGAACTTAGTTCCGGCGCGGCGGGCGTTTTCTGTCGCCTGGCTGACGGTTTCCGGCATGAGGAAGTACTCCGGGGGGTGGGCGAGGGTCACGTCCAGGCCGAAACGCGGCAACAGCATAATCAGCCCTTGCGGCACCGAAAGGGGCTTGGCGTAGCTGGGCGCATAAGCCCAACTGACGGCCACTTTCTTGCCGCGCAGGTCGCGGCCCAGCTTCTCGCGCAACGTCATGAGATCGGCGAGGGTCTGGCAGGGATGGTCCACGTCGCATTGCATGTTGATGACCGGGACGTCGGCCCAGCGCGCCACCTCGCGCATGTAGGCATTGCCTTCGCCGGGAATCAGGTCATGGCGGATGGCGATGGCGTGACCATAGCGCGAAAGGATGATGCCGGTGTCCTTCGGCGTTTCGCCGTGCGACACCTGCATGGCGTCGGCGGCGAGGAAGTGGGCATGCCCGCCGAGCTGCGTCATGCCCGCCTCGAAAGAGTTGCGCGTGCGCGTGGACTTGTCGAAGAACATCAGGAAGATGGTCTGGTCCGGCAGCCAGCGGTGCGGCAGGCGCTGCTTGAAGCGGCGCTTCAGGTCGGCCGAGACCTCCAGCAGGGTCTCGATTTCAGCGTCGGTAAACTCCTGGGTGGTGATGTAGTCCCTGCCTTTTAGCAGCGCATGCTTGGTGATCACGCGGACTCCTCCTTCAGGGTGGCCACGTTGGCGTAGTGGACGTGCCGGGGGTCGGTGATGGCATCGGCCAGAAAGCGGAGCTGCAAGTAGGGAAGCAGTTCCAGCCGGCGCGCCGCCGCCGCTGTGCCGGCCTGGGGCGACCAGCGCAGCACCGTGTGCGTGCTAGGTTGCAACTCGACGGCCACCTCGGCGTCTTCGAGCCGGGCGCGATCGGCGGCGAGGTCGACGCGGAGCGTGTAAGCGTGGCCGGCGATGGTGCCGTAGATCACCTTGCTCTCGCCTTCCTGCGCCACGAAGAAGCCATTCTGCCCCGCGTACTTGCGATAACTTTCGCGGCTGCCGAAGAAGCGCGGCTTCTGCACAAATGGGCCGCCGTCTTCGGGGCAGAAGACATCGCAATTCCCGCAATCGTTGCACGCGTCGGCGTAGTTGGCGAACTGGCGCAGCTTGGCCAGCCGGAACACGCGGCCCGCCATCGTCCGGGCGGTGCCGTCGGGCAGCAGTTCGTAATCGTCGTAGGCGATTTCGATGCCGGGCGAGTCGTACACGAAGTTGGCGTCGTTGGGACAAACCGGGACGCATTTATCGCAGGTAATGCAGTCGTAGAGCCAGAGCTTGGAGCCGATCTTCCGCGGCACCCCGTGGTTGTGGGCCCAGGCATAGCGCGGGTCGCCGGTGGCCTGGTCCACCAGCACCGGCGTATTCAGCCGGCCGGCGGTTTCCACCAGGCGCGACTGCAGGGTGTACAGGCGGTGCCGGAGGATGGCCTCGAACTCCAGGGGAAGCGCCGCGCAGAAACGCGCGTCGAAGTCGCGCACCAGGTTCTCGCAAACCGCCGCCAGCGGGAGATCGCGGCTGCCGAGGTACTGCTGCAGGCGCGCCGGGACCTCGGTCGAGAGCCAGTGATGCACGGCATCGCCGATCGTCGGCGCGTCCAGCCCCGCCATGAGCGCTTCGGTGGCCGAGTGGATCGCCGCCTGCTCCTGCCCGGCAAAACGCAGCACGAAGTCGGGGACCGCCGTCGCCCCCACCGCGTGCATCGCCGCGCCCAGGTTCTCCAGGTAGCGATGGAGACGCCCGTAGCCGCCCGGCCGCAGCAGGTCGGTGCAGGTGGTGGCGGGCACGAAGTTCATGGCCACCACGTTGGCGACGTTGTGCGCGTCCATACCCGCCGAAAAAGAAACGGGAAGCGGCTGGCCGATGCGCTCGCGAAACTTCTTGACCAGGTTCAGGGTGAGGACATGCAGCGGCGGCCCCGACAGGTACATCAGCTCGTCCGCAAAAACGCGGCGATGGTTCTTCACCACCAGGGTGTTGCTGAACTTCACCGCCAGGCGCTTGCCGCGTGACCGAGCTACGCCATCGAGGCGCGGCAGCAGGTCCAGCGCGTCGTCGAACTGGAGGTCCTGGCGGAAGGCCTCCTCGTGGAGCTGGATGTCGCGGTAGCCCAGAACATCGTGCAGCAGATGCGCGACCTCCTCCTGCCCCAGCAGAGTAGGGTTCAACTTGACGCAGACGTGCACATCCAGCTCGGTCAACAGGAAGTTGACGATGCCTTCGATTTCTTCCGCCGGACAGCCGTGGAAGGTGGAGAGCGTAAGCGTGTCGCTGACGCGTGTAGGGAACGGGAAGTCGCGATACGCGGCCCAGCGCCCGGTCAGGCGGATGCGCAGCTCGTCCACCACCGCGCGGGCGTCCTTCATGGATTCGATCCAGCGGCGGACGCGCGGCGAGCGGATGCCTTCCAGGTTGTAGCCCACGCTCATGTCGAAGATGGTGGCCGTGGGCGCGACGAACTCTTCGCCCAGCAGGTGCGAAGCCTTCAGGATTTCCAGGAACATCGCGGCGCCGACGTATTCGCGCAGCGACTGCTCGAGCTTCAGCTCCTGCGACCACTCGACGTTGTAGCCGACGTTCTGGGCATCGATGCAGGGGCGCGGAATATGCAGTTCGTCGAGCACCTGCACCGTCTTGAGCTCGATGATGCGGGCGCCGCCCAGCCAGCTGAGCACGATGTTCTGCAGCAGTTGAGCGTGGGGCCCGGCGGCCGGACCGACAGGGGTGCCGGCGGGCTGTCCATGGAAGCGCACCGAAGTATCCAGGCCGGGCAGCCCGGAAAAGAATTTCGTCTTGGGCAGATCGAAGATCTTGCCTTCGCGCTCGTACTCCAGGAAAGCTCGCGTGAGCTGCAAGTCGAGCGGAACTGGAATCAGTTCGGTCATCGTGCTGCCACCGCACTCGCCTCTCGCGCCGGCGCCGTATGCACGTACATGAGCGGGAACGCGGCATAGAACGCCGCTGCTTCCACCAGGTGGTGAATGGCCACGCGATCGCGAATCGTGTGCGCGTCACACTCATCGCCGGGGCCGAACCCGATGGTCGGGACCCCGCAGAGCCCCATGGTGCCCACCCCGTTGGTGCTGAAAGTCCACTTGTCCACCACCGGCGGCTTCCCCGTGAGCAGGCGATAGGTGGCAACCCCCGCCTGCACCAGCGGGTGTTGCTCCTCCAGCACCCACGTGGGGTAGTACTTCTCCATCCCATAGGCCAGGCCGGTGTAACTGGGCTGCTGATACTGGAGCACCTCGAGGGTGGCGCCGGCGGCGCTGGGCAGCCCCCGGACTTCGGCGACCGCGCTCTCCTTGGTATCGCCGACGGTGAGGCGCCGGTCGAGATGAATCGAGCACGCTGCCGGGACCGCGCACAGCGACGGCGACAGCGAGCGTATCTCGGTGACGGCGATGCTCCCTTTCCCGAGAAACGGATCGCTGCCCAGCCGCGTGTTCAATTGCTCGATCTCGCGCACCAGGGCGCTCATGCGGTAGACGGGGTTGTCGCCGCGCTCGGGAGCGCTGGCATGGCAAGAGCGCCCGGCGATGTGGACCTCGATCTCCATCCGCCCGCGGTGGCCGCGATACAGTTGCAGGCTGGTGGGCTCGGTGAGGAGAACGCACTCCGGGCGGA
The DNA here is from genome assembly GCA_963739375.1 of Terriglobia bacterium. Lineage (GTDB taxonomy): Bacteria > Acidobacteriota > Terriglobia > Terriglobales > Acidobacteriaceae > CAVUAF01. The sequence continues at coordinate 19,140 of CAVUAF010000015.1, read as the reverse complement.
TGCCATCCTCCCGCAGGATGTACAGCCAGGGCAGCCCGTCGCAGTCCTCTTCCTGCACGCTGCCGACGACGTAAAGCGTGTAATCGTCCGTCAGGCCGAGCTGCTGAATGATCTTGCCGGCATACACCATGCTGGCCATGCCGCCGCGCTGGTCCGAGGCGCCGCGCCCGTAGATGTAGCCGTCCTCCACCTTGCCCTGGTAGGGGTCCCACTGCCATTCGCGCCGGTCGCCGACGCCGACGGTATCGAGGTGCGCGTCCATCATGAGGACGCGGCGCCCGCGCCCGATTCGTCCCAGCAGGTTGCCCATGGGGTCCACGCGTGTCTCGTCGAAACCCACGGCCGTCATCTCCTGGCGGACGCGCTCGATCACGCGGCCTTCGTGCGAACTTTCGCCGGGGATGGCGATCAGCTCGCGCAGGAAGCGCACCATGTCAGCTTCGTACGCGCGCGCCTTGGAGGTGATGGCCTCGCGGTTCTGCTGCAGCTTGTCGAGTGCGTTCATGCGGTCCTCAATCGGCCGCGACCAGGTCGCGGGACTTCTTGCGGCGCGGCGTCGGCGCTCCGCCCTCAGCCTGGCGGGCGCGCAGCGCGCGGAGCACGTCTTCCGGCCGCATCGGCAACTGCCGCAGCCGCACCCCAATGGCGTCGTAGATGGCATTCGCGATGGCGGGCGCCGGGCCGTTGATGGCGATCTCGCCGATGGACTTCGCCCCGTAGGGTCCCAGCGGCTCCTCGGTCTCCACCAGGATGGTCTGCATCGCGGGCATGTCCGCGGCGGAGAGGATCTTGTAGTCGAGGAAGTTGGGATTGAGCATGCGGCCCTGGGCGTCGAACACCATCTCCTCTATCAGCGCGTATCCCAGGCCCTGCGCCACCGCGCCCTCCGCCTGCCCTGCGGCGAGCCGCGGATGGATGGCCACGCCACAGTCCACGGCGGTCACGAAGTGCAGCACGCGCACTTGCCCGGTCTCGATGTCCACCTCGACCTCGGCAAACTGCGCGCAGAACGGCGGCGGACTGTCGGTGATGAAGTGTGAAGCGCTGTCCATGATCTGCGTCTTGGCGCGGTAGAGGGCATGGCGCGCCACCTCGGCCAGCGGAATGGATTTCCCGCGCGTCGCAACCACCTGGTTGTTCTTGCAGGCGAGCTCTGCGGCGGGGACTTCGAGCAGGCCCGCCGCCACCGCCAGGATCTGGGCGCGCACTTTTTCGGCGGCTTTCAGGACCGCGCCGCCGGAGATGATGGTGGTGCTGGAGGCGTAGGCGCCGACGTCGAAGGGGGTCGCATCGGTGTCCCCGGAACAGACAAGAATCTGGTCCAGGCTGACGCCGAGCGTCTCGGCGGCAATTTGCGCCAGCACCGTGTCGGCGCCGGCGCCTACGTCGGCGCAGCCCGTCTGCAGGTTGAAGGAGCCGTCCTCGTTCAGCTTGATAAGGGCGGAGGCCCAGTCGATGCCGGCGATGGAGCTGCCCTGCATGGAACACGCCATGCCCCGCCCGCGCCGCAGATGGGCGCTGGCCGGGCGCGGCTTCGCCGGCTTGCGGTTCCACCGGATCGCTTCCGCGCCGCGCTGCAGGCACTCCTCCAGGCCATAACTGCGGATGACGCGCGCCAGTCCTTTGCGTCCTTCGCCGAGCTGCGCGGAGAGTTCGTCGGTGTCGCCCAGGCGGATCATGTTCTTGCGCCGCAGTGCGAGCGGGTCCATCGCCAGCGCGTGTGCAATCTCGTCCATCAGGCTCTCTTGCGCAAAGAAGCCCTGCGGACATCCGTAGCCGCGAAACGCGCCCGCAACCGGCGTGTTGGTGTAGACCACGTCGCATTCAAAGCGCAGGTGGGGGGCGCGATACAGCGGCAACACCTTGCTGCCGGTGTTCCCCTGCACCGTCAGGGAATGGCTGCCGTACGCTCCGGTGGCGGCGACTACCTTCATCTGCGACGCCACCAGAGTGCCGTCGCGCTTCACCCCCATCTTCATGCGCAGCACCTGTGGATGCCGGCTGCGCGCCATGTGGAACTCCTCGGTGCGGGTGAATTCCATCTTGACCGGGCGGCCGGTGGCCAGCGTCAGGGCGCCGCAGATGTCTTCCAGGAGCATTTCCTGCTTGCCGCCGAAGCCGCCGCCGATGCGCGGCTTGATGACGTGCACGCGCCGCACCGGGAGTTGCAGGATCATCGCCACCTGGCGCCGGACGTGGAAGGGAACCTGCGTGCTGGTGCGGATCACGAGCCGCTGGTCCGCGTCGAGCCACGTGATGGTGACATGCGGCTCCAGCATGCAATGCTGCACGCGTTGCGTGCGGAACTCGCGCTCCAACACCAGGTCCGATTGGCGGAAGCCTTCCTCCACGTCTCCCAGCTCTTTCAGGATGCGGGCTGCGAGGTTGTGCTGCGCGTCGTGGATGCCGCGGGCGTCGGGCTCGTCGTGGATGACGGGAGCGCCCGGGGCGGAGGCCTGCTCCAGGTCGAACACCGCCGGCAGCACCTCGTACTCCACCTCGATGCGGCGCAGCGCCTCCTCCGCAATCGCCCGCGTATCCGCCGCCACGGCCGCGACGCGGTCGCCGACAAACCTCACCTTCGTGTCCAGCAGGAAAGTGTCGTAGGGAGAAGGTTCCGGCCAGGCCTGTCCGGCGGTGGTGTGGGGCACGCGCGGCACGTCCTTATAAGTGAGCACCGCGCGCACTCCTGGCAGCGCCTTTGCCTGGCTGACGTCGATGCGCTTGATGCGCGCATGGGCGTGGGGGCTGGGGAGGATTTTGCCGAAGAGCAGGCCGGGGATGTGCACGTCGTCGGTGAACGCGGGCCGGCCCGTCGCCAGCTTGACGCCATCGAGCTTGCGCTCGCTGTGGCTGACTACCGCGAACCGCTGCGCCGCCGGCGTGGGATGCGGGGCTGTCGCCCGGTGCTGCGCGGCGTCCAGGATCGCTTCCACCGGCTTGCAATAGCCGGTGCAGCGGCAGAGGTTCCCCGCCAGCGCCTGGCGTACCTCACCCTCCGCTGGGTGCGGATGCTCCGCCAGCAGTTGCTGTGCGCTCATCACCATGCCCGGAGTGCAGAATCCGCATTGCACCGCGCCGGTATCCACCAGCGCTTCCTGCACCCGGTCCAGCGTCTCGCCGTGAGCGACCCCCTCGACGGTGACCACCGCGGCGCCGTCGGCTTGCAGGGCAAACATCAGGCAGGAGTTGATGGCGCGGCCGTTGACCAGCACCGTGCAGGCGCCGCATTCCCCGGTTTCGCAGCCACGCTTTACGCCGAAGTAGCCTTCGCGGCGCAACACGTCGAGCAGCAGTTCGCCGGCGGCCACGGTGAAGACACGCGGCTCGCTGTTGACCGTGAGCTGCAGGGAAAGCGGCCCGCCGGAATAATTTCGCCGGTTGTTCTTCATAAACGCCTCCCGGTTTGTTGCGCGCACTCCAGCAAGGCGCGGCGCACCAGCACGCAGCTCATCGCGCGGCGGTAGTCCGCGGAGGAGCGAACATCGGAAATCGGCTGAATGTCCGCCGCCGCCATTTCCGCCGCCTGCTCGATCAGCGTGCGGGTCAGGAGTTGCCCGGTGAGCAGCTTTTCCACGGTGGTGGCGCGGACCGGCTGCGGCGCCACCGCCCCCAGCGCAATCCGTACCCAGCGGCAGCGGCCGGAGCGGTCGAGCTGCAGACCCGCGGCGACGTTGACGATGGCGATGTCCGCCTGCGTTCGCGCGAGCTTCTGGAACGTCCAGCCGGCATGGGGAGGTGGAGCGGGAATGCGCACCTCGACCAGCAGGTCGCCCTTCAATTGGGTCTGGTGGGCGCCCGAGAAGAACTCCGGCAGGGGAAGGCGGCGTCGCCCGCGTAGCCCTTGCACCACCACCGCCGCCTCGAGCACCAGCAGCGCGGGTGCGGTGTCGGCGGCGGGAGAGGCGCTCGCCAGGTTCCCGCCCAGCGTCGCCATGTTGCGGTTCTGCATCGAGCCGCAAGCGGCCGCGGCCTTGGCCAGGATGCCGCCGCCCAGTGCCTGCACCTGCGGCGCGCTCTCCAGGGCGGCCATCGTGGTGGTCGCCCCGATGACCAGCTCTTTGCGGTCCTTGTGGAGGTAATCGAGGCCGAGGCGGCTTAAATCGACCAGCGTGCGAATCGCGCGGTTCCCCTGCACCACCAGATCGGTGCCGCCGGCGACGGCGTGTGCATGTGCGCGCCGGTCGTGCAACAGCCGGACGGCTTCCTGCACGCTGCGGGGCTGGCGAAATGCCTGTATGTGATCGAACATCGTGTTCTCCGATCTCCGCGCTTCCTGCCCGCGCGGCCCAGGGGTCCTGGCCCGGCCTAACCCGCAAACTCCCGCGACCGTATCAGGGCGCCGCCCGGGGCGCTGTGATGTACGTCGCAATCCGCTTGTGCCGGGCCACCACCGGTCCCAGCGCCAGCGTGCGCAACTCGCCTTCATCCACCACCACCCGGCCCTCGACGATCAGGGTCCGCACGCGCGTAGGAGCGCAGAGCAACAGAGCCGCCAGCGGGTCTTCGGCGCCGCTGTAGCCGACGTCGTTCAAGTCGAAGAGCGCAATGTCGGCGCGTTGCCCCGGCGCCAGCGTCCCGAGGTCGGTGCGCCCCAAGCAGCGCGCCCCTTCCACGGTCGCCATGCGGAGCGCCTGCTCTACCGTGATGGCGGCGGCGCCCCCGTGGAGGCGGTTCAGCAGCAGTGCTTGGCGGACCTCGGCCAGCATGTGGGAGCTGTCGTTGGAGGCGCTGCCGTCCACTCCCAGCCCCACCGGCGCGCCGGCTCGCTGCAACGCGCGCACCGGAGCCAGACCGGAGCCCAACCGCATGTTCGAGGTTGGACAATGCGCTACCCCCACCTGCGCCCGCCCGATGCGGGCGACCTCGCGGCGGTTCAGGTGGACCCCGTGTGCGATCCAGGTCTGCTCGCCCAGCCAGCCCACGTCCTCCAGGAAGTCCACCGGGCGCTTGCGGAAGTGCTGCCGGCAGTAGCGTTCTTCGTCGCGCGTCTCGGCCAGGTGTGTATGCAGCCGCACGCCGTGCCGCGCGGCCAGTTCCGCGGTGTCGCGCATCAGCTCCGCGGAAACCGAGAACGGCGAGCAGGGAGCGAGCCCGATCTGCAGCATCGAGCCCGGGCTGGGGTCGTGATACTTGCGAATGAGCCGCTCGCAGTCGGCCAGGATCACGTCCTCCCGCTGCACCACGCGATCAGGCGGCAGGCCGCCGCGGCTCTCGCCCACGCTCATGCTGCCGCGCGTGGGATGAAAGCGGATGCCGATGCGCCGCGCTGCCTCGATTTCGGCATCGATCAGCCGTGTCTCGCCGCGGGGAAAGACGTAGTGATGGTCGGCCGTGGTCGTGCAGCCGGAGAGCATCAGCTCCGCCATGCCCACCAGGGCGGCCACGTACACCGCTTCCTCATCCAGCCGCGCCCACCGCGGATAAAGGGCCCGTAGCCAGGCGAACAACTCCGCATTCGCCGCCACCGGGCAGGCGCGCGTCAGCGTCTGGCAGAGATGGTGGTGGGTGTTGATGAATCCCGGGACCGCGACGCACGTGCTTCCGTCCACGGTGCGCTGCGCCCGGAGGTTCCGCGGCACCCGGACCCCGCACTGCTTGATCTCGCCCGCCTCCGCGTAGAGGAAGCCGCCGCGCAGGCAGGTCCCGGCATCGTCCATCAGGGCCAGGCAGTGGATATCGCGCACCAGGAGCGAACGTGGCGCCGCCTTGGTTCGGCTGTGTCGGACGGACGGGGAAGGCACGCTCACGGCAGCAGCCCCCTTTCCGCCAGGATCTTCTCCAGCCCGGCTCCGCTCGGCGGCACCTCGAAGGGGGCCGGGACGGCCGTCTGTGCGGTGCGAATGTCCTTCAGGCCGCTCCCGCTGATGACCGCGACCACCGTCGCGCGTTGCCCTACCACACCCTCCGCCCGCGCGCGACGCACGCCTGCCACGGCTGTCGCCGCCGCGGGTTCCGCGAAGATCCCGCTCAGCCGCCCGGTGTCGCGCATCGCCTCCAGAATCTCGTCGTCGCCGACGTTGATCATGGTTCCGTCGGACTCGCGCACCGCCAGCACCGCTTTCTTCCAGTTACGCGGCACCCCGACCGCAATGCTGTCGGCGATAGTCTCCGCGCGTACCGGGCGCATCGGCGCGCCGCTCCGGAACGCTTCCGTGATCGGTGCGGCGCCCGCGGCCTGCACTCCCAGCATGCGCGGGGTGTGCGCAATGAGGCCGAGGAGCTTGAGTTCCCGGAACGCCTTCCCCGCTCCCGCGATGGAGCATCCGTCGCCCACCGACATGGCCACCCAGTCCGGCGGCTGCCACGCCAGTTGTTCGGCAATCTCGAGCCCGACTGTCTTCTTGCCTTCCAGCAGATACGGATTGATGGCGGAGTTGCGGTTGTACCAGCCCCAGCGTCCGCAGCTTTCCTGGCACAGCTGGAAGGCCTGTTCGTACGACCCCTGCACGCGCAGCACGGTGGCGCCGAAGATCAGCAACTGCGTCACCTTGGGTTCGGGCGCACGTTGCGGGACGAAGATCACGCTGCGCAAGCCCACCGCCGCCGCCATCCCGGCGAGCGACGAGGCGGCATTCCCGGTGCTGGCGCAGGCGATGATGCGCTGCCGCTTTTCCAGCGCCTTGAGCACCCCCACTGCGCTGGCGCGGTCCTTCAGCGAGCCGGTCGGGTTGCGTCCCTCGTCCTTGAGCAGAAGACGGCGCACCCCCAGGTGGCGGGCCAGCGCCGGCGCTTCCAGGAGCGGCGTCCCGCCCACGTTGAGCCGCGACCACGCCGCCGAGGGCCGCACGGGAAGGAGTTCCTGATACCGCCAGTGACACGTCTCGCGACGGGCGGCAAGTGTGCGCCGCGTGAGCCGGCCGCGGATGGCGGCGTAGTCGTATTCCACGTCCAGGGTCCCGGTGAGGCCGCACCGCGGACACGTGTAAGGCACACGGGTGGAATACCCCGCGCCGCAAAAGACACACTTCAGGCCTCGGACAAAACTCACCATCTATTGCTATTAGAACATTGACTCCGGGCGCACCGTGACCGGGGTCACTGGGGGATGTGGCGAAAACGGCCTCAGGGTACCCGCGCGAGGACTTCCGCCGCCACCGCGAGGTGCCCCAGGTTCGCGCCCCGCTTTTGGGCGCTAACCTGGGCGAAGTCGCCCGAGAATTTCCGCCGCCACCGCTGCGGCCGCCTGCTCCACCTCGGAGCTAAGTCCCACGCCGGCGGAAAAATCCTGCCCTTCGATGCCCAACACCAGCAAGTTTGGCGGCAATTGGTTGAGCGTGCGCGCCAGCTCGATCGCTTCCGCCACACTGAAGGCGTGGGTCGAGCCGCGGAACAGCCGGCCGGGCATCTTCGCCGCGTTCGCATCCAACCGGTGGATGGTGCCGGGCGGCGCGCCCGAACTCACGGCATCCACCAGGACCACGGACTCGGCGCCCTGCCATGCTGCCATCAGCGACGCGCCTTCTCCGCTTTCTTCCCGGACGGTGACTCCTGCGGGAGCCGCCTCGCGGACCCGCTGCGCGACCGCGATCCCGGCGCCATCGTCCCGGCAATAGGAGTTGCCGACGCCGATCACCACCGTGGGCGAAGGAGTTCCGGTCATTCCCGTTCGATGCGCAGCTTCAGGAAATGCGTCGCGCACGAGATGCACGGATCATAATTCCGGACCGCCTGCTCGCACTCCCATTTCAGCTTTTCCTGGGGAGCGTCGAGGTGGCTTTCGACAAACTGTCCCAGGTCCGCTTCCATGGTGCGCAGGTTCTGCGAGGTGGGGGGAACGATCTTGGCATCGAGGATGACGCCCGCGTGGTCGAGGCGGTAGCGATGGAAGAGAATGCCACGCGGCGCTTCCGTGCAGCCAAACCCGGTGGCGGCGCGGGGTTCGAGCGCGACGGCGGGCTTTTCGGGCGGCTGGTACTGGCCGATGATGCGCAAGGCTTCGTCGCACGCGTAAAGCATTTCCACGCTGCGCACGATGATGCTCTGGAACGGATTGCGGCACACCGTCCCCAGCCCCGCGGCCCGCGCGGCTTCCTGCGCCAGCGGCGAGAGCCTGTCGAAGTTCAGGTTGTAGCGCGCCAGCGGACCCACGCAATATGCGCCACGCTCCTTGTGCAGCGAATGCAGCGCGTTCGAATGCGCCACGTGTTCCTCGGCGAAATGCTGTTCGTAGTCCCGGACCGCGATGTCCAGCCCCTGGCTCGATACCAGCCGCCCTTCGTTGAAGGGATACTCCTGGGGATGCCGCAGGGCGACGAACTCGTAATCCCGCTCCAGTTCCGGAAAGGTCAGCGTCGCCACCCAGCGCACGGTCGCCAGCGAGGCATCGCGCGCCCATTGCAGCTCGTCGCTGAGCGTCGCCAGCTCCTGCCTGCTGGGCACGCGGTAAAACCCGCCCACCCGCACGTTGATGGGGTGGATCTCCCGGCCTCCCAGGAGAGTGACAATGCGGTTCCCGGCTTTCTTGATGCGCAGTCCGCGCAGCACCGGCTCGGGGTGGTCCTTGGCCATGCGGATGGCGTCTTCGTAGCCGAGAAAATCCGGGGCATGCAGCAGGTGGATGTGCAGGCTGTGGCTTTCGATCCACTCGCCGCAGTAGAGCAAGCGGCGCAGTTCCCGCAACTGCCCTTCCACGTGGACGCCGGCGGCATCCTCCATGGCATGGCACGCGCTCATCTGGTAAGCGACCGGGCAAATGCCGCAGATGCGCGCGGTGATGTCCGGGGCCTCGCTGAACTTCCGGCCGCGCAGAAAGGCCTCAAAGAACCGCGGCGGCTCGAAGATGTTCAGCTTCACCTCGGCCACGCGCCGGTCCTTGATTTTTACCAACAGCCCGCCTTCGCCTTCGACGCGCGCCAAGGCCATCGACCCTGATCGTCTTACCTCTCATGCGCCTCGCTCTCTTTGCGGAACGGCTCGGCGTAGGCATTGAAGCCGCGGAAGGTGCGCACCAGCTCCGGATGACTCACGCCCCGCCGGCTCCACTCCGCGCTCAGCGACGCCGTGTTGGGCGTCTCCTTCGGGCCGAAGCAGCCGTAGCAGCCCCGCGTCGTAGGCCGGGCAGAGCGCGCCGCAGCCCGCCTGCGTTACCGGGCCGAGGCAGGGAATACCCTGCGCCACCATCACGCACACCGTGCCGCGCCGCTTGCATTCGCAGGCACACGCTGTGCGGCGGCGTGTTCGGCTTCCGCCCGTGCAGAAATGCGCTCAGCACCTCCACCAGCTGCCCCTTGTTGATGGGGCAGCCGCGCAGCTCGAAATCGACCGGAACGTGGTCGGCGATGGGCGTGGACTTGTTCAGCGTCTCGATGTAGTCGGGCCGGGCATACACGATGGAAGTGAATTCCTTCACGTCCTTGAAATTGCGCAGCGCCTGGATGCCGCCCGCGGTGGCGCAGGCGCCGATGGTCACCAGGAACTTCGAGGCGCGCCGGATCGCGTGGATGCGCTCCGCGTCGTGCGGCGTGGTGATCGAGCCTTCCACCAGCGAAAGGTCGTACGGGCCTTTGATCACCGCGCGCGACGCCTCCGGGAAATTGGCAATTTACCGCGCCGGCCACCGCCAGCAGTTCGTCTTCGCAATCCAGCAGACTCAACTGGCAGCCGTCGCAGGAGGCGAATTTCCATACTGCCAGCTTCGGTTTTTTTGGTCGCGCCATGTCAGATCTCCGCCTGGCTCAGCAGCGGCCCTATGCGGTCGAAACGAAACACCGGCCCGTCCTTGCAGACGAATACCGGCCCGTACTGGCAGTGGCCGCAGAGGCCCGACCGCGCACTTCATGTTGCGCTCCATCGACAGGTAGATGCGGTCCGTCGCGACGCCGCGCCGCTGCAGCTCCATCACCGTGAAACGCATCATGACCTCCGGGCCGCACACCAGCGCCACGGCGGTGGCCGCATCAAACGGGGCGCGCCCGAGCAAGGTGGGCACCACGCCGACGTTGCCCGCGCCACCCGCTGTCGCCCGGTCCACCGTCACGTGGACCTCCAGGTCGAACTTGCGGCGCCAGCGCTCCAGCTCCCGGCGATACAGGATGTCCTCGGGCGTGCGCGTGCCGTAGAGCAGGACGATGCGCCCGTATTTTTCGCGGTGCGCCAACAGCGTGGTAAATCACGGGCCGCAGCGGCGCCAGGCCGATGCCGCCCGCGACAATCACCAGGTCGCGCCCCTCCGCTTCTTCCACCGGCCAGTGCGTCCCGAAGGCCCGCGCATGCCGATGATGTCCCCGCGCTTCAGCCGCCGCAGCGCGCGCGTGACCGTCCCCACCGTCCGCGTGGTGTGGAGCAGCTTGGGGCCGGCCGCGGGATCGCCGCTGATGGAGATGGGCGCCTCCCCCACGCCGAACACATACAGCATGTTGAACTGGCCGGGGGCAAACGAGGTTCCCGGCGTGCCGTTGGCCGGCGCCAGGTCAAACGTGAAGGTGTCGCGCGTCTCGTTCCGCACCTGCGCGATGCGGTAGGGATGCGGCAGCATCGGGTCGGTTGCCCGGCCGCTGTCGATTACGGGTTCAGACTCGTTCGCCATACAGGTCCAGGAGTTGCATGCGCGTCGTGTCCAGCCGTTCCGTCACGATGTGGACAAACCGGTTCAGAATTTCGTAGCCGAGGTCGTGGTCCTCCTCGCACTTCGTGCGCAGACACTTGCCGTCGAACGACAGGGCCTGGGTCAGCTCCAGCGCCCGCGCGCCGAAATGCCAGCGGCAAGGCTCCACCAGCCATGACCAGCCCAGCAGCTCGCCTTCGCCCACGGTCAGGATGGTCTCGAATCCACGCTGCGGCACCATCAGTTCCACCGCCACCAGGCCCTTGCGGATGAAGAAGAACTGATCGGCGGGGTCGCCCTCGCGAAAAATCACCTCCCCTTCTTCGAAGCGCACGTTCTTGGCGCAGCCCACGATGATCTCGATGTGCTGCTGCGCGAGTCCCTGGAAGAAGGGATGCTCGCGGATAATTGGCTCGAGTGTTTGGATCATGTCGTTCCCTTCCTGTTCTTCTCTCCGCCGGATTCGCTTTCACGAATCGCCCGGACCTCCTCGGTGAGGTCAATCCCCACCGGACACCAGGTGATGCAGCGGCCGCAGCCGACGCAGCCGGAGGTGCCGAACTGGTCGTGCCACGTGGCCAGCTTGTGGGTCAGCCACTGCCGGTAGCGGGCTTTGGGGGTGGCGCGCACCGAGCCCCCGTGGATGTAGGAGAAATCCATGGTGAAACACGAATCCCAGCTCCGCCACCGCTCCGCCTGTTTTCCGGTCAGGTCGGTGACGTCCTCGATGGTGGTGCAGAAGCAGGTGGGGCAAACCATGGTGCAGTTGGCGCACGTCAGGCAGCGCGCCGCCACCTGGTCCCAGCGCGGGTGCTGGTAATTGCGGTACAGGAGCTCCTTGATGCCGACGACATTCAGCTCCCGCCCCATGTGCTGCGACGTTGTGGCTACGACGTCCGCGGCGGCCTGCTTCTCCGCTTCTCCGGCATCCTGATACGGAATCGCCGCCAGCACCTCGGCGCCACGCTCCGTTCCCACCTCGATCACGAAGTAGTGCCGTTCGCTCTGCACGATTTCGGTCAAAGCCAGGTCGTAGCTGGAGTCGGCCTTGGGTCCGGTGTTCATGGACGCGCAAAAACACGTGCCACTCGCCGCGCTGCAGTTCACCGCCACCAGGAACAGGTTTTCGCGGTGTGCTTGGTAGAGCGGGTCCACGAACGGGCCGGCGAGAAAGACTTTGTCCTGGATGGCCAGGGCGTGGAGTTCGCAGGCGCGCACACCGAGGAGCGCCCGCTTGACCGGCCGGAGCTCTTCCAGGACGGCGTGAAAGCCGTTGTTCCGGGTGGCCTGCCACAGCCGTTGCCGCGGCGGGTAAAGATATTCTTTCCAGGAGTGCGGGCCTACCGCGTAGCCGAACAGCGCCTGGTCGCCGCGCTGCTGCAGCCGGTACTTGCCCCCGTCCTGCACGTCTCCCCAGCCCGCGGGCAGGTCGTCCAGGGAAGCCACGCGGTCATAGACGATGGCGCCCTCGCGCACCGTCGGGCCGACCACCTCGTAGCCTTCGCCGGCCAGCACCGCGATCAACTTGCCCAACTGCGCGCGCTCGATCGTGACACTGCTCTTGACGTGAAGGATCTCGCTGGTCATGGTTGCCTGACCTTGGTTGCCCGACGATGCTCGCGGAGCAGATCGAGGGTGAGTACGGCGCAAGCCCGCGCTGGAAGCGGGGACGCGGCGCAGGACCGCTGGCGGCCTGCGGGCCCGATCTGCCCGGTTACCCGTAGTTCGCCACCTGCTTGACCCTAACGGTTGGCCGCCGGCATGTAAGTGAGAACCGTCACATAGAAAAGTGCGGCTCCGGTGAGAGTTGGGACGGGTTCGGGCGGGGTGCCCCAGACGAGCCGCTTTTGCTCGTCTGGGAGGTAACAGGGCACGGCTTCAGCCGTGCCGCTTCGCTTTATTGATCGGTCATCCTGAGCGAGCGCGAGGGAGCGAAACCGGGGCCCCCAGCGAGCCTGGTTTTGGCTTGCTGGGGTGGTCGAAGCGACTAAGCGCGAGTCGAAGGATCCCTACCCCGCCAGCACCGCGATGCCACTCGCCCCTTTCCGGCCACTGACCTTGTCCTGCGCCAAAATTCGGCAATTCCGCAGTTCGGCAATTCGGGGTGCCAAAAGGGGGTGCCCCAGACGAGCCGCTTTTGCTCGTCTGGGAGGTAACAGGGCACGGCTTCAGCCGTGCCGCTTCGCTTTATTGATCGGTCATCCTGAGCGAGCGCGAGGGAGCGAAGCCGGGGCCCCCAGCGAGCCTGGTTTTGGCTTGCTGGGGTGGTCGAAGCGACTGAGAGCGAGTCGAAGGATCCCTACCCCGTAAGCACCGCGATGCCACTCGCCCCTTTCCGGCCACTGACCTTGTCCTGCGCCAAAATTCGGCAATTCCGCAATTCCGCAATTCCGCAGTTCGGCAATTCGGGGTGCCAAAAAGAGGTGCCCCAGACGAGCCGCTTTTGCTCGTCTGGGAGGTTCGCGTCAGACTCCGCCCGCACGGTCCTTCCCTTTCCGGATCTTCTCCCGCGTGTCGGAGGTCACCGCCCATAGGCACAGCAACGAGAACGCGGTCAGAACCACGCCGACTATCCTTCCCAGTCCGCCGGTCTTCACTGCCAACGCCAGGCCGCCCAGCAGAAACACCAGCCCGATGCCAATACTGAAAAACACTTGTCCCCACTTGGCATCGCCACAACGGGTACAGACGTCCTCATCCACCGCTTTCAGCGCACCGCACTTGCGGCACTTCTCCAGCGGCGGCACCCAGACGACGAGCGCCGGAAACGCATACGCTGGCGTGTCCCAGTTGATCACGTTCCAGCGGTAGGGAAGTCCGGCCAGCTTCTCCTGCGCGAGACTTTGCGCCAGGGCCGCGTACGCGGCTTTGTCCTTTCCCGCAGGCATCTCGGCCCGGGTGATCGCCTCGACCTTGGCCGGCTCGGCGATGCGATGGGTCTTCTTGAAGGAGCTCACGATCGCCCCGACCGACGAATCAAACTCGCCGCTGGTGCCGAAGATGGCCATGGCCATGAGCGACGCCTCGCGCGACATCATGTGCTCGAATCCGGGTTTTGGGGTGACGTGCCGGGGGCCGACGACGAGCAGCGGCCGCGCCACCTCCGGCTCGGCAAGCTTCGGTTCCAGTTGCGCAGTGGCCATGGGCGGCTCCTTTGCATCCGGCGCTGGCAGCGTGCGCGCTGCGACCCTCGCTTGTAAGTGAGAACCGTCACATAGAAAAGTGCGGCGACGCGTCACGTCATCGCGCCCGGCCTGCAATAACGGGCGTCGCATAAAACGGCCCGAAATCGTCGCCCAACGCAATCGCCGAGATGGGCGCCGAAGAATTCACCGTCACGACTCCCACGAAGTTTGTGTCCGGCAGCGCCGCTCTGAAGGCTGCAAGGTCGGCGAGCGAAACTGCTGTTTGCGCGTGCGGGTTCAGCGTGACGGGAGCCGTCGCGAGCACCTGTCCGGAAGCATCCACCAGCTTAAGCGTAATGCTAGCCGTGACATTGCCTGGATTGGCCATCGCGAGTCCAACGGTGCGTCCGATGCTGGCCCCCTGTGGCGCCGGTAGGAACTCAACCGGGATGGTGAAATCGGTTGCCGTCGGTACATCGTTGAAGCCGATTGTGTTCACAACAACGGTGCTGCTGTCTTGCAGCTCGTAGAACAGGTTGACAGTGGCTGTGCCGGGCGCGGTGACCATTGCCCACGAAACCTGTGACGCGCCGAAGCGGGCCGCCTCCGGCGTCGAAATGCGCGCCGTCCCATTGGCAGCAAGGTTCACGGTCTGATTCTGGATAAGGTTGCCGCTCTGGTCGTAGAACTTCACATCAACAGCTTGTGCCGCCCCGGAACGGTCCATGAATGTGAGCTTGGTTACGAAGCCGCCGCCGCTAGGGATGTGAGGAATGATGATCTGGCCCGTGCGGCCGACGGAGACAGGGGGCGTGCTGAAGAAGGGTCCGAAGTCGTCCCCCAGGGCGATGGCCACCATCGGTGTGTTGGAGGCAATCGACAGCTGTCCCACGAAATTGCCCGCCGGCAACACCGCGCTCAAGGCAGACAGGCTGGTAAGCTCAATCGAGGTCTGACTATAACCGCTGAGGTTGACTGGCGCACTGGCCAGGCTCGTCCCGTTGGAATTCAGCAGCGTCAGGATAGCCGTCCCCGCGGAGGGGGAAGTATTGGCCAGCGCCAGCCCAACCGTGCGTCCGACAGATGCGTTAGCAGGCTTGGGCTGGAATTCCACCGGCAGTTGCTGGCTGATGGCGGGCACGGCGTCGTTGAAGCCGATGGTGTTGATGACGTTGGGAAGTCCGCCGCTGCCGGTCAGCTCAAAAAACGTATTGATGCCGACGCTCTGATCGGACCCGACCATGGCCCACTGCACGCTCGATGCAAGGAAGCGCGACGACTCCGGAGTCTCGATGCGCTGTGTGGCCCCGGGAGCAAGCACATAGTTGGTGCTAGATTGCAGCGTACCGCCCTGGCTGATGAAGTTGACTACAACGTTGTTCTGCGCCGCCACCATGTTGGTGATGGTCAGCTTGGTAACAAAGCCGGCTCCGCTGGCCAAGTGCGGCACGTAGCGCACCTGCGCCGAAGCCGGCACGACGGAATTGGTCCCAGGCGCGCTCAGGATGGCGAAGAACAGTGCGTTGGAAGAGCTGGCGCCGGGATTGACCACCGTCACCGCAGCCATGCCCGCGCTCACCAGATCGCTGGCCGGGATCGCAGCCGTTAGGCTGGTGCTGCTGACGAAGGCGGTTGTCCGGTTCGACCCGTTCCACTGCACCACCTCGCCGCTTACAAAATTGATACCGGTCACCTGTAGGGTGAATCCTGCTGACCCTGCTGCGATCTGCGAGGGCGAAAGGCTGCTGACCCCTGGCGGCCCTGCCGCCTGTGCGGTCATCACATTCACACTGTGCCACCCGTTAGTGTTAGCCACCATGAACCCAACTAGGCCGCTATAGGAAGACGGAAGGTAGGCCGTTATTTGCTGGTCCGAAATCTGCGAGACGCTCAGTAAGGCTCCGTTTGCCGAAAGCTGGGTCGCCGTGGTGTTGCCGAAGCCGACCCCCCTAACCACAATCGTTGAGCCGGATGCGACCGTAAGACCGGGAAGCCCGGTAGAAGTTGTTGACTGCACGCTGCTGATGCGCGGGCCATATTTGAACAGGAGCGCTCCCGCTCCCCCCACAGAAATCGGGCCAGTGTCGGTTGTCGCGTAGCCGGCTGAATGATTCATTACGAAGTTGTGTTGTCCGCCTGCAGCCCATTCGGTGTAAAAGATGCTCGCAATCGCATTGCTCGGGCCACTGATGAGCTGACCGGCTCCACTATCGAACTGCACTGAAGTGAGGTCCCTGAAGTACACGTCGTTCGTTCCCTTCAAGGCAAGGAACGTTCCGCCGTAAAACCTGAGAAAGAGAAACGGGTCCTGGCTCGGAGGCGCGCCGATTGACTGCCAGGCCGACGTGTCGGCGAGAAAGGAGTGCACGATTTGCGCCGTAAGATGCGACGGATCGTTGATATCGGCGATACCCTGATGGTTGACGCAACTCATCCCCAGTCCGGTGAGAAATCCCGGTGTGGTGTGGCAATACGGCACGATCCTCGTCCTTTGGTCCGCTCTGGCGAAGTTGAGCGAGCCGCTGGTGAGCGAAACGACACCATCGGAAGCGTTGTTCGTACTTCCATACGTGCCAGCATTACCGATGACAGCCAGTGCGTCCACACCCCGAAGATCGTCTTGCCCCTGGTTCCACGTAGCAAGGTCCCAGAGAAACTGACTCCCCAGCACCATCGCTGATTCTTGCACTCCGATGTTAGACGCTTGAAAAGAGCCGAAATGCGGCGTGGCGATGGTGATGAGCTTGTGAACCTTGTGATTCGCCGGCGGCGCGAAGCTTCCCGAGACGGAGCGTTTCCCAGACAGGTACGCGCGTGCAATAAGACCGCCCATGCTGTGGGCGACAAGGTCGACCTGCGTGACCGGCGTTCCATCGGTGTATTGCGCGCTAGCAAGCCAGGCGTTGAGCTGGCTCGCCAACTGCTCAATCGATATATCCCCGTATGAGCAATTGTTAAAGAAGACGACCGGAGCACCGTCCGCCTGCAAGAGAGACGCCAGTTGTCCAAAGGTTCCCACCGACGCGGCGAGCGTGCTATCGGTGTCGGTACAGAAGAGTTGAAATCCATTGAGGAGGACAACCGGAACTCGGGCCACCGTCCCAGCCGCCGAGACCGTCATGGCGTCTACGGTCACACGGAGCGTGGCCGAGAGCGCCCGCTCACCCACGTCGCGGCCAGCGACATCGACTATGTATTCTCCGGCAGGCGTCGCAGGCGGTATCACCACTCGGAGTTGCTTCGCCCCTGGTTCCCCGATCACGTCGACTCGCATAGGAAAAGTCAGTGGTGGCGTGATGCGGACCGAGGTAATCGACGCGATGGAGGCACCTTTACCCCTCCACGCGACCGAGTGAGATTCCCCAGCAACCGCCCGAACGTGATCTAAAGTTGCTCTCTCAGCCGGGATGTCAGATCGTCTTGGGCGCGCTGCCTGAGAGTCTTGCGCAAAAACAGCGTGAGCGCGATCCGGCGAGCACAGGGCGACGGCGAAACACAGAGCCAGCCGTAGTCGAGTTTGGCGTCGAGAGAAGGGAATCCAGCTCATGCGGGTGCCGGCGCTCCCATGCGGATTGTATGCCTGGAGGAGCACAGAGACTCCAACCGTCACCAATCCGAAAATAACGAGGCGACTTAGTTTGTAGCGTCGCGGCGCAGGCCGTTCGCCTGTAAGTGAGAACCGTCACACGCAGAGGTTCGGTCACTGGCCCGTTCACTCGTAGCGCAGGGCTTCGATGGGGTCGAGGCGGGAGGCGCGCATGGCCGGCACCATGCCGCTGACCAGCGCCACCAGCGCCAGAATTAAGGTGGCGATGCCCAGCGTCGAGGGATTGATGAGCAGCCGGATGTCCCCGGCTTCGGCGTGCTTCGCCATCGCGCTGTAGAGGGTGAGGCGCCCCGTTGCGAGCGAGACCGCATACGCCAGCGCCACGCCGAACAACCCGCCGATAAAGCTGATGGTCAGCGCTTCGGCCAGGAACTGCACGAAAATGTCGCGCCCCCGCGCCCCCAACGCCTTCTCCATCCCAATCTCGCGGGTGCGATGCGTCACCGAGACCAGCATGATGTTCATCAACCCCACCCCGCCGATGCCCAGCGTGAGGGTGCCGATAAAGGCCAGCAGGATCTTCAGCCCCAGGGTAATCACCTGGAACTGGTGCACCTGTTCCATCAGGCTGTAGATCATCAGGGCGCGGCGATCGGCGGGATTGAACTTGTGCTGAATGGCCAGCACCCGGCGCAGCGCCTGCTCCACTGCCTGGTAGTCGTTCACCTCGTAGCTGATCCAGATGGCGCCTAGGTAACGCGTGTCGGTCAGGTCGCCAAGGGTGGTGAAGGGGATGTAAACGACGCGGTTGATGTCGTTGTCGCCCTCCTGCATTTTGGGCTTGAGCACCCCGATGACCTCGAAGCTGAGGCCGTTGATGCGAATGCGCTCCCCCAGCGCGTTCTGCCCGGAGAAGAGTTTCTCCTTCGCCTCCGACCCCAGCACCGCGACCCGCGCCCGCTGCACCATGTCCTCGGCGTTATAGAAGCGTCCCTGCGCCGGCTCCAGGACTTTGATGGCGGCGGTGTTCGGGTAATCGCCGAACACCCCGAGGTTGAAGGTGCGGGTCTCATACTGGATGCTGGCGGTCTGGTAGCCCTCCGGGCTGATGCGGGTGATCTGCGGGACATTGGTGGTGAGCACTTCGATGTCGTCGAGGGTGAAGCGCAGCGGCATTCCCGCTTTCTGGCCGCCGGCCTGCATCGAGGTGCGTCCCGGGATCAGGATCATGGTCTTCATCCCGAAGCTGGAGAAGATGTTGGTGATGGCCTGCCCGAAGCCGTCGCCGTAGGCCAAGAGCAGCACCACAGTGGCGATCCCCCACGCCATGCCCAGCATGGTGAGTGCGGTGCGGCGCCGGTTGTAGCGCATCGCCGTCCAACTCTCCTGGAGCAGGTCGCGGACCACGGCATCACTCCTGGCGCAGCGCGTCGACGGGCTGCAGGTGCGCGGCCTTGCGCGCGGGGTAGAGGCCGGCCGCCACGCCGGCCACGGTCAAACTGGCGATGGCGGTCAGCGCCGACATGGGCACCAGCTTGGGCGGATCGAAGCCGCCGGCGCCCTGGATCTTCGCGCCCAGCAGCGCCATCAGGGCCGCGGCGAAGCCCATGCCGATCAGCCCGCTGACGGTGGCGAGAAACACGCCTTCGAGGAAGAACTGGGCCAGAATGCTGCGGTTGCTGGCGCCCACGGCTTTGCGCAGCCCGATCTCGTGGGTGCGCTCGCTCACCGACACCAGCATGATGTTGATGACGCCGATCGCGCCCAGGGCCAGCGTCACCAGCCCCACGCCGCCGAGGAACACATTCATGGCATCGAAGATGGCCCCGATGCTTTCCGACTGCTGGATGGTGTCCCAGAGTTCGAAGGCGTTGTCATCGCGGGCGTCGAAGCCGTGGTTGTGGGCGATGATGCGGCGGACT